>DATNEA010000085.1:0-9624 GCA_035606845.1 Candidatus Angelobacter sp.
TAAGCCGAGTATGCCGAAGTGTTGTGATTCGTCAGCGAAACCAGCGGCACGTCGAAGGTCAATGCAGATGCTGTCATGGCGCTCAAACTGGCGAGCAGAGCAAAATAAAGGAGTTCACGCATCCGGCGGAGCACTGCAGAGGGTTGCATCTATAATAGGTCTTTCTTCCGGGTCTGACGATATTGCTTTTAATGCGCATGGAGCGCCGCTTCGCGCACCATGCAACTGGTGGGATTCACTGAGGATAAACATGCCATAGCGGCGCGAATCTGTCCTCTCATAGATTTATATGATGGCGGGTCATGCGGGAAATCAACATGGGTTCGCTGGGTGGGTAAAAGCGTATGAAAAAATTCGCAAGTTGCTGAGGGTGAACTGGTTTATAATAAAATGACGAATGAGTGAGTTTGGGTAATTTTTTGTTTTGAGGGTAGATCGAAATGGGGCTGAGGCATGGAACTGAAGAAGGCTTTCGGATACCGGTTCTGGCCCAGTCTTCTGCACGACTGGACACTTCCGGGGAATTTTCTGCCGGCGGGACGCCGGCAGCACGTTGTGATGCGGCAGTCTTGCGGCGGGAACGATGGAGCTGAAAGGCGGAAAGGCGCGGCGGGGCGCTATTTGATCTCGATTTGAGCGAAGGGATTGTTCGCGAAATTGCCGGTTTTCTGTTCCGGCTGGCCCGGCTTCGCTTTCCGCTCGATTGGCACCGCGTTCGGCTGATGGTTGGACTCGCCGTGGGCCGGCTCCGCCGCATGGTCGCCTTCCGCAACTTCGCCGCCTTCGACTTGCCGGGGATTTTTCGCCCGCTTGTTGCGGGGCAGGGGGCTGATCATCACGTTGATGCCCTTGCCAATCAGCTTCGGCTGGAAATCCGGATGGCCATAGGGCGAGATGTTTTCCAGGAATTTCTTGATGACCTGGAAACCGAACTCCGTGTGCTGCATTTCGCGGCCGCGGAATTTCAGCGTCACCTTGACCTTCATGTCCTCGCAGAGGAAATCAATCGCGTGATCGGTTTTCACGCCGAGATCATGCGGATCGATGCGCGGGCTGAGCTGAACTTCCTTAACCGTGCTCGCGTGCTGATGCTTTTTAGATTCTTTGTCTTTCTTGGCCTGTTCGTAGCGGAATTTGCCGTAATCCACGACGCGGCACACGGGCGGTGTGGCCGTAGGCGCGATTTCGACGAGGTCCACGCCGTTCGACCGTGCCAGGTTCAGCGCATCCCCGAGCGAAAGAACACCGAGCTGTTTGCCATCGATGCCGATGACCCGGACTTCGCGGGCACGGATTTTCCCGTTGACCCGTACGAACGATGCGGAAGAAGGAAAATTACGAGAAGGAAAAGGGCGGCTCAAGCAACCCCCACCGGTTGAAACTTATTCATGCAGATTGATAACGGACATATCAGCAATTGTATGGCCGGTACTTAAACCGCTAATGCCGAATGTGCAAGTAAATAATCGATTGTCAGCCCTTCTTCGTGGGTGGGTGTTCACCCCGGGCGTCATTCAGAGCGCCTCTTTTACGTCTTCGCTTCTGCCATTTCGTTTAGCCGCAACGGCTTCCACGATTTTCCGGGCCAATTCAGGCTTCTCAATGAGTGCTCTACGGGCGGCCTCCTTGCCTTGGCCGACGAGTTCGCCATTGAATTGCAGCCACGCGCCCTTCTTTTCCACCGCGCCGGTCTCGACGCCCACGTCCAGGATGCTCCCTTCCTTATCGATGCCATGGTTGTAAATGATGTCGAACTCCGCCTCGGCGAACGGCGGCGCCACCTTGTTTTTGACGATCTTCACTTTCACGTGGTTGCCCGTGGCGTTGCCGGCGGCGTCCTTGATGGTGTCCTTGCGGCGAATATCCATGCGAACGCTGGCGTAAAATTTCAGCGCCTTGCCGCCCGGCGTCGTTTCCGGGTTGCCGAACATGACGCCGACTTTTTCGCGCAATTGATTGGTGAAGACGCAGGTGGTTTTGGATTTGTTCAAAATGGCGGTGAGCTTGCGCAGCGCCTGGCTCATGAGCCGCGCTTGCATGCCCATGGTGGCCATGCCCATTTCGCCCTCGAGTTCCGCCTTGGGCACGAGCGCGGCCACCGAATCGACCACAATCACATCCAATGCATTCGAGCGCGCGAGTGTTTCGCAAATCGTCAAGGCTTCTTCGCCGCTGTCCGGTTGGGAAACGAGCAAGTCATCCAGATTCACGCCCAGTTTCTTGGCGTAAGCGGGATCCAGCGCGTGCTCGGCGTCGATGAATGCCGCGAGGCCGCCGGCGGCCTGGGCGTTGGCGATGACGTGGAGCATGAGGGTGGTTTTGCCGGAGGATTCCGGGCCGAAAATTTCCACGACACGGCCGCGCGGAACGCCGCCCACGCCGAGCGCCAGGTCAATGGCCAGCGCGCCCGTGGGGATCACCTCGATTTTGCGCATCGCGTGGGCGTCGCCCAGACGCATGATGCTGCCGTCGCCGTAGGTTTTGGTGATGGTGGAAATCGCGGCGTCGAGATCGCGCTGGCGGGCGGCGGACATTTTTGCTTCCGCCGCTTTCGCATCGGCAACGGGGGAAGATTTCTCGGCTTTTTCGGCGGTTTTAGGAGGCATAACGGTTCAATTATTTGGTTCCCAGTTTGGAGCGAACACCGTAGGAAAGTTTTGTGGCGAAGTCAACGGTGAGTGACGGTGTCGAGCCGCCTTTGCTGCGCTTCGGCGCGCCATGGTGTCGAGATTGCGATAGTTTTTCATTCATGGCGAAAGATTGGCTGAGTGGGAGGGACAAGAGCCGTCCAACCCTCGAAAAACTTTTCCGCAAAACTGAGCCTTGCCGAGCTGGTGCTCGGCGCTCCGGGTTGCAACTTTTTCGAGCCTCGCGGTCCTGGCCAAGGGCTTCATGGATAATGGCCAGCAACGTGGTCGGGTTCACTGGCTTTTTGAAAATTGCCACCGCACTTTCGAGGGTCGTTCGGTCTTCCTCCGTCAGCTCGTCAAATCCGATGACGAAAACGGCCGGCATGCAGAGATGTGCTATTCACCGCAGCAAGGCGCCGACAATTAAACGCAACCGTCCGAAAGCGGAGATCTGCCGGCCACGTAAACTTACCAGCCAATTGCGAGCAAAAATCAAATGACATGAAAACGACCATGGATTCCAGATTGATTGCCAAAAGGCATTTCCGAATAGAAGGCGGACGCTTCGCGCCCCTGAGCCCTGAGCGCCGCCTCACTCCGGCCCTCTCCCCCACTTCGTCGTGGCGGAGAGGGGGGCGAATCAAACGTCGGAAATCATTCTGGCCTGGGCGCCGAATGCCGCGACAAGGCACACGCGGGTTCTTTCCGGAAACGCATATCGGCCATGAAAATGCGGGATTTACCTTATTGGAGTTACTGGTGGTGATTGCGATCATCGCCATTCTTGCGGCGATGTTGTTGCCGGTGCTGGCCCGCGCGAAGGACAAGGCCCAGACCACTGGCTGCCTGAGTAACCTGCATCAATGGGGACTGGCGGGGGCGATGTATCTTGATGACAATGCGCAGGCATTTCCGGATTTTTCCATTCCGAGCCGCACAGCCGGCGCGCCCTCCGGATACAGCCAGGACAAGCCTCGTTGGAGCGATCTGGCCGCCTTTGCCGCTGCCGGCGAGGGCAATACGGCATGGTTCAATGTGCTGCCGCCGAATGCCGGCCAAAAGCCGCTCTGGGAATATGCCGCCGATCCGGCGCCATTCGTCAATGGCCGCACGATTTTCAACTGTCCGACGGGTCGGACCATGCCGGGTGAAATCGATCCGTTGAACCGCGTGGCGTTCAGCTACGGAATTAATTTCAAGGGCACGAACGGCCTGGCGCTTCCAGCGGGCGCTCCCTTCAAAGCCGGCGTGGTGGTGAATCCTTCCGCGTTTGTTGTTTTATCGGATGTCCGGGAAAACTCCGGTGAGACTCCGTATTACGGCGCGGTGTCCACCAGCGATCTCGCTTGTCCGCGCGGCGGCCTGAATCACCTTTCTTCGCGGCACAATGCGGGCGCCAATCTCTCGTTCCTGGACGGCCACGCCGGGCGTTTCAAGTACGACGACCTGTGTTATCGCAATGGCACAAGAATCGGCGACTCTGGCCGCAGTGATGTGAACTGGGGCTGGGATGGCAAGCCGGTTCAGTGATGTGCCGGCGATGGTTGGCGGGGCGTCCCGCCCTGGGCGGGCTGTGCGCCGCACCGGGAAAGCAGAGTGATCATTGCCGTTTTCGCAGCGACAGCGCGCGCGGAGCGACGCGCCCTACCGTGCCGTTGGCGGGGCTGCCGCTACGAATTTGTGGCATTGCTTTTACCAAATTGCGCGCGATCAGTAATTCGCCTGGGAATACATGTAATTGACCGCGTAGTCCTGGCCCACGGCTTCGACGTGGCCATCCGCGAAGCAGGTATCGCTCTTCTGTTTGCCGTGGCGGATGCTCAGGAAATTATTTGGGGTTGTGTAAGGCGCACTTGAGCCAAAAGGTTCCCAGCGCCCACATTGGACGACCCAATGCTTGCCGAGTTGCTGTTCCAAAAGCGGCTCGTCGGTTTTGGTGTTCAAGGTAGCCACGGGTTCCACGCACATCATCTTGCCGGACGGATTCTTGACGTAAGAGGACTTGAAGTACCAGGCCTTGCCCGCCGTATCGACAATCGTGGTGATTCCGGGGCTGGTGTTTCCAGTCGTGTTGTAGCTGGTAAATTCGTAGCTGTAGAAATAGGGCTGATTGGCTTGGGCCTGCGCAATGCGGTCTTTGTCAAACTGATCCATCGGGCAGCGGAAAATGTTGGTGGAGGCCGCTGTGCCGAGTTCCTTGATGAGCGGGCTTTTGTCGAGCGTCATTTTCACGCCGCCGATCGTGGGTATTGGTGTCAGGCGCCAGTAGATCCAATCTTCCAGGTGCGGACCATAGGTATCGGCCGAAGCTGCGCCGGCATAAACGTCATTGTTGTCCCCCAAATAAAGGTGCATGCCGAGCCCCAGTTGTTTGACATTGTTGATGCAATAGGCTTGCTGCGCCCGGGCCTTGGCTTTGGCCAGCGCGGGCAAAAGCATGGCGGCAAGAATGGCAATAATGGCGATGACGACCAGCAATTCGATGAGGGTGAATCCCTGAGGGTTACGGCGCGCGTTTCGATTTTTCATATATAAATGGCCGGGTAAAGCGGCCAGGATTTAACCTATCGGCGGTCGAGGGGGCGCTTACCGCATTCTTTCGCGTAAAATAGGCCCGGCAGTGGGGCGAAATCAACGCTATTCCGCCGCAAATCCATCACCAAAACTGTTTAGGATGCGTGAAGTTCGGCCGGGATACGTAGTATTCGCCGGCGTTTCAGACCGCACGGCTGGATGCGCGCTGGCGGGGCGCCTCGCGCTGGTTCAGGCGGACCGTTGTTAGTTGTTGATTATGAGCGTCTTTAGAAATTCACTGGGGCGGTTTCCCCGGGCTTTCCCGGGGTCAGATTCCGCAGTAAAACGACTTTGTTTCTTCGGGTAAAGGAGCGATGATGCCGGCATGTTCTTCTGGAAAAAGAAACGTGCTGTGAGCGAGTTCGTGCCGGTGGTGCTGCCCGCTCCTGCTGAAGCGGCGGAAGAGACGAGTTCGCCGTGCAAGAAGGTCCTCGTCGTGGACGACGATCCCGTCGTCGTCAAAGCTCTCACCCTGACGCTGCACGCGAAGGGTTACAAGGTGCTGTCCGCGCTGGACGGCGCGGAAGCCATCAGCATCATCCGCGATAAAAATCCGGACGTGCTGCTGGTGGACGTCGGTTTGCCGCCGGATATTGCCAGCGGCGGGGCGGTCCTTTCGGATGGATTTCAGGTCACGCGCTGGCTGCAACTCGCCAATGCGAAGAAGATCCCCACGATTATCATCAGTGGATCGGACCGGGCCGAATATAAGCGAAAAGCCGCCGCGCTCGGCGCGGATGGTTTCATGGCCAAGCCGATCAATAAAGACCTGCTCTTCGACTCCATCGAGGCGGCGTTGTCCCGGCCGTCAGTGGTTGGCAACGGGTTCGAAGCGATGCGAATGGCTGAATAAATTTCAGGTTGGTTGTTGCTTGTGGTGTGTTTGACGCCCGCCTTCATTGGCGGGCGTTTTTTTAATATCAGCAACAAACGAGCGGTTTTTGCGCTTCTGGTGCTTTGCAAATCATTCATGCGCAGTTAACCTGCGACGGGAACGAGCAGTGCGTGTTAACTGCGTATGTGTCATTTGCAAATGGATAGCGGGCGTTGGCGGCTTGATGCCTTAATTTTTACGACCAGCAGCGATGAAGCCGAGTTTGATAAACAAGCTAAACCGCATCCGTGAAAATCCAGCCAGTCGCGAGTTCATTCTCGCCGATGCTCGGGATGCGGACATGGCTTGGGGAGTGCCGAGCCTGGGAAAAATCCATCCGCCACCAGCGGCAGGCGGACGCCGGCGCACATTGCCCGAATTTCACGACCAGATTCGCGCCGAGGTGCGCCAGGGGATGGTGGATATCATATTGGCTTCGATTTCCACCATGAGCTTTTTGGCGCATTGGGAGCGGCTGTTTGATGCGGGGGACGTGACGCCAGCGGTGCGCATCAATCTGAGCGGTTTCGGCGGCGGAGTGAACAGTCCGCAAACTATTGCCCGTCCCCTCTGAGATGGATGAATCCGTCCCACTTCTGGAATTGCTCCGCCGCGACGGCGTCGTGCGCGGCGCCGATGCGCGGATGACGCCGATGGCCGGTGGTGTGTCGTGCGAGATTTATCTGGTAGAAGACGGCGGCGAGCAATTTGTCGTCAAACGCGCGCTGGCCAAATTGAAGGTAAAGCAAGACTGGTTTGCGGATGTGAACCGCAGCCGGCACGAATGGGAATACATCCGTTACGTCGCGCGGTTTTTGCCTTCGGCGGTCCCGCGATTGCGGCATTGTTCCACGACCGGCAATTACTTCGCGATGGAGCTTTTGAACGGCACGTTCGAGAACTGGAAACAATTGCTGCTGGCCGGACAGGCGGATGTCGCGCATGCGCGCAGTGCAGGAAATTTGCTGGCGCGAATTCACCGGCAATCATTCGGTGATGTTGAAGCGAAGCAGATGTTCGAGACGACCTCGAATTTTTTTCAATTGCGCCTGGATCCTTATTTGCTCGCGACCGGCGCCAGGCATCGGGAGTTGCAGCGGTTGTTCGAAGCCGAGGTTGAGCGCCTCGCCGCCACGCGCGAATGCCTGGTGCATGGGGATTTCAGTCCCAAAAACATTTTGATCAGCCCTGAGCGCATGGTTCTGCTGGATTGTGAAGTGGCCTGGTATGGTGATCCGGCATTCGATCTCGCGTTTTTGCTGAATCATTTTTTCCTCAAAGCTTTGCTCCGCCCTGCGAATGCGACCGCGCTGCGCCAGATGACTGAGGAATTTTGGGCGGCTTATCAGTCCGTGCGTCCGGCGCCTGAACTCGACGCGCGCGTGGGGCGGCTTTTGCCGATGCTGATGCTCGCGCGCGTGGATGGCAAATCGCCGGTGGAATATCTGGATACGGCGCGGCAGCAAATCGTCCGAGAATTTACCAAAGCGATTCTTTCCCGCGCGGAGTGCTCGTTCCACCAGTTGGCCGATTTGTGGTTCAACCGGATGCGCCGATTTGAAAAATGAAAATCACGTCCATATCCGCGTGGCAGGTTTTTGATTCGCGCGGCAAGCCGACGGTTTCCGCCGCACTGGTCGCAAAATTGAAGGGCAAGTTGCCCTGGCGCCCGCGCTGCCGGTTGTCGCCGGTTTTGACGCCTTTGTGGATGAAGTGATTCACGTGGTTGGCACGCGCATATCGGCGGAGAGTTATACGCCTGTTTCCACGATCCAGGAATTTGGGAATTGGGCGATGACTTCGTCCGCCAGATGCCGATCGGTCCAATCGACGGGCATGGAACCCGGCCGGACGCTGGTGCACGAGTTCCAGGATGGCAAACTGATGTTTTGTTCCTTCAGCCATTTTGCGCGGTTCACTCCGGATTACCTTGCGGAGACGCTTGCGGACGGTAATTACCGGAAAGCATGTGAGCGGGCCTCGGCCATTTTGCTGACCAGTTGGTCGGTTTACCCGCACATGACGCGCTGCTGGAAGTTTCTGCAGGAAGAAATCTTTTCGAGCCTCGTCCATCGCCCGCGATTTTTCCTGGACCTGGCTGACCCAGCAAGCCGCGACCCGAAGGGACTCATTGGAATGATCGATGCCCGGGCCGGTTTCGAGAAAATTGGCCCGACAACGCTTAGCCTGAATGGCAATGAAGCAAATCAAGTTGCCCGCGCCCTGGGGCTCGCCGAAGCCTTGCAGGACCCGGCTGACGTTGAGCGCCTCGCTCGCGAACTTCGCGACCGCGCGCAAATTTCCGAGATGGGCATCCACCTGGCGAAATTAGCCGCCGCCGCGACCAGGGAAGGTTCCGTCGCTGTCCGCGGGCCTTTGTATCAATCCGCGCAAAAGCGTGGGCGCCGGCGACCGATTCAACGCCGGATCCGGATGGCTGGCCGGAGGCTTGCTCGGCCTGGAATCGCAGGAGCGACTTCTCCTCGGAGTGGCCGCATCTGGTTTTTGTGCGAACCGCGCGGAGCGGAAATTTTCCCGAAATTGTTTCTTTCATACAACGCTGGGCCGATGGTGCGCTGGACCGGTGGCCAGCCCGTCACATTCCACAAGCGGCTTGCTCCGCGCCTTCAAACGTGCGAAATAGTTTGACCGATTTCGGCTGGAAGGGTGGCTGAGTGGTCGAAGGCACCTGACTAAACCGAGGAAAACACTTTTTTTCCATTTTTTCTCACCTTTAAAAAGTGCATCTCATGTCAGGTGCCATTAAATTCCCTTTCTCCTTCCTAATCTGCTGCGCTTGGCCCGTCCCGTGAATCGCGGTGGCTCGGCCCAGCTTGATAGCGCCAAATGGAGTTTTAGACGAATAGGGTTTTGCCGTGCGACGGCTTGACGCGAACGCGGGAGAATTGCAGAATTTCTTCCATCGTCGCGCCTTTGTCGCGGAATTCGTAAAACAGATTTTCTCCAAGCAAACAATAGTTCCACTGTTCCACTCCCGTCCGCCACGCAGTTCCGGCGGCAATTCGTTCACGCGTTCGCACCATGCGACGGCGGCAATTTTCTTTCGTATTACGTCGGCTTGAATCAATTGGTCCTGCGCCTTTGTTTCGGCAAGCCAGATTCCCATGTCAGTTCTGACAAGGAAATCGGGGAAATAAAATCCCGGCAATCCGTTCTCCCTGACGTAACGCAATCGCATGAAAAGGTTCCGCGACATCTTCGCGGTTGATGGAAATTCTTGCCTCGCGGAACTTTCGGCTTTCTTGCAATCCAATCAAAAATCCTTTGAACCGTTCAATTTTTTCCTTAGTGTCGGGAAATTGATCAAAATAAAGCCGCAATATAGTCCCCTTCAAGCGAGGCTTTAGTCGATAAATAAACCCTCCAGATCTGCTGGAGAGACTCCCCAGGGCTGACGCATCTTAAATTATGAGGAGATGGCGGAGGTAATTGGGATCAATGGCTGCACGCATGAGTTTGCCTTTGATGCTGCGTTTGCACAGTTTGTCCCGCCGCAACAGATTGACGGCCAGGCGCCGCATGGCA
>DATNEA010000044.1:0-56197 GCA_035606845.1 Candidatus Angelobacter sp.
TGACCCGCAGGTCAAAATCAAAGACGGCGCGGACTTGCTGCTCGCATTCGGCGTGCGATTCGATGATCGCGTCACCGGCAAGTTTGAGGAATTCTGCAAAAACGGCACGATTGTTCATTTGGACATTGATTCTTCCGAATTGAACAAGAACCGGCGCGTGCAATTGCCGGTCGTCGGCGACATCAAAGACGCGCTCACCCGCCTGAATGCAATGCTCGCCAAGCGCCCGATTACGAAGAAACACGAGCCATGGCTCGCGCAAATTGCGGAGTGGAAAAAGAAGGCGCCCTTTGCGTATGCCGTAACCAATGAGATCGTCAACAGCGACCACATGAAAGACCATCTCGAGGGGCATGAGGATCAAATCATTCTCCAGCAGATGGTGGTGGAAGCGCTTTACGAGCTCACGAAGGGCGAGGCGTATATTACCACCGGCGTCGGCCAGCATCAGATGTGGGCCGGGCAATGGTACAAATACAAATATCCGCGCCAATTCATCACCAGCGGTGGCTTGGGCTCGATGGGCTTTGGCTATCCCGCCGCGCTCGGCATCAAAGTCGCTCTGCCGGACAAGGAAGTGGTGGATATCGACGGCGACGGTTCGTTCCTCATGAACATTCAGGAATTGGCCACTGCGCACGTCGAAAAAATCGCGGCCAAAGCCATCATTCTGAACAATCAGCACCTCGGCATGGTGGTGCAGTGGGAAGACAAGTTTTACGCCGGCAACCGCGGCCACACGTATCTCGGCAATCCCGACGATCGCGCGCAGGTTTACCCGGATTACGTCCGCGTGTGCAATTCGTTTAATGTGAAATGCGAGCGCGTGATGTACAAGAAGGACCTGCGCCCCGCCATCCAGCGCATGCTGGATGCGAAGGAGCCTTATGTGCTCGACGTGATCGTGCCCTACACCGAACACGTGCTGCCGTTCATTCCGGCAGGACGGACCGTGGCGGACATGATCTGGAAGCCATAAAATCGTTAGTCAAAAATCTGGAAGCGCCGGCGATCCGCCGGCGCTTTTCTTTTGCCCACGTCTCGTCCTTGTGCCCGGCCTCTTTTTTGTTACGCTCCGCGTTGATGCGATATTGTATTGTTTTAGCTGCGGCATTGTTCGCGTTTACGGCGCTTGGCGCCGAGCGTACCTTTAATTTCGGCGACTACGCGCTCGATCAAACGCCTTCCAATTTCGTCAGCACGGTCAGCGGACAAGGCAAACCGGGCGAGTGGAAAGTCATCCTCGACGCCACCCCGTCCGCCATGCCGGCGCGCGACACCAACGCCCCCGGCATGACCGATCAGGCCGTCATCGCGCAAGTCGCGCGCTACGCAGTGGACCAGCACTTCCCGCTCCTCATCCTCAACGACGACACCTTCAACGATTTCACGTTCAGCACGCGCTTCAAAATCGTTGGCGGCGCCATGGCGCAAATGGCGGGCATTGTCTTTCGCTACCAGAACCCGAAAAATTATTACGTGCTGATGGCCAGCGTGCTGGACCAGCACTTTTGGTTTTTTAAAGTGGTCAACGGCCAGCGTTCCGAGCGGCTCATCGGCCCGGCGGTGACGATTGCAAAAAATGAATGGCACGAAATGTCCGTGAAATGCGAAGGCAACCGCATCCAGTGCCAGCTCGACGGCAAACCCGTCATCCCACTGATCACCGACAATTCATTTGTCACCGGCAAAGTCGGTTTTTGGACCAAATCCGATTCGGTCAGTTATTTCGTCGATCCGAAGCTGGTTTACACGCCGCGCGAAACGCTTGCCCAGAGCCTCGTTTCCGATGCCGTTCAAAAATTTTCAAGGCTGGAGGAGCTTAAAATGTTCGCCGTTCGCCCCGGCGGCAATGGCCCCGTCGTCGTGGCTGCGAAAAATGAACAAGACATGAACCATTCCGGCGGCACGGTGGAACGGGACGTGATTCAAAATGGGAAGGGTTATTTCAGCCGGGACAAGAAAGCCGGCACAGTCACCGTCACCCTGCCATTGCGTGACCGGAATGGCGATGCCATCGCCGCGGTGGCTTTTACGATGAAATCGTTCCTGGGCGAAACCGAGGACACGGCGGCGCTCAAAGCGCACATGATGCTCAAGGACATGCAACCTCGGGTCACTTCGTTGGAAGACCTGTTGCAGTAAACAGAGCGCGGAACTCATCCGTAACGATGCAGTTGAAACCGCGGATGAACGCAAATAAACGCGGATGAAGCGCAACGGCGGCATCTGCGCCCCTTTATCCCTCATCATTTGGTGAGCGCGTTCATATCACGGGAACTTTGATTTTTCCGCATTCCGAATCTGCGTCCATCTGGATTCATCCGCGGTTTCAACTGCATCATTCCGGATTGATTTCGCGTTACACCAATAATTCGTGTCTATTCGTGGTTTCGCCACTAAAATTTAACGCCCAGCGCCGAGTGCACTTGCAACTCATTGGCCTGCGCGCCTACGGCCGGTTCCGTATCGTAAGCGTCCTGCACGGTCGTGTTCAGGTAAACATAGCGCCACAGATTGTAGGAGAGCGTCGTCTCGGCGCGAAGGCGGTATTCGCCAAAATTGACCCGCGGGAAAAATTCCACTTTTTCGGACCAGATTGTCCGGGGACTTAGCTTCCAATTGACGTCTTCGGCGAGGCGAAAGAAGAAGTCGCGATTGTGTGTGCCGTCAGATTGGTCCTGGATTTGATAATTGGCGCCGCCTTCGAGGTTCACTGTCAGATTTGTGCGCGTCACCAGATGATAACCCAGGCCGGGGCCTTCCTCGATATGCAGATCGATGCCCCGCACGCGGTCGAAACCCGCGCCTACTAGGTTGTACCCGTACCAATGTCCGTCGAAGTCGGCGGAGGTTTTATCGCTCACGCCCATTTGATCGGAAGAGGTGGTGGTTAGATTGGTGCCCCGGCCGTGCTGGATGGTCTTGCCGTAGAGCACGCTGTAATCCAGCGTATTGCGAAAGAAATTTTTCGGATTGGATTTGTATGGCTTCTCGTAAGCCAATTGCAGACGGGCATGATAATTACGCTGATCCACCGTGCTGTAAATCAGATCCAAGCCGACTTCCGCCTGGCCTTTCCAATGTTTGAACAGCGGCGGCGGCGCGGTGGGTGGCTTTAATTTTACCGCCAACACGTTGGTGCGGGCCATGTGATTCGTGCCGGCAAAGGCGATTTCACGCCGGTCGATCTCCTTGAGCGGAACGGAAAGGGCGTTTGCCCAGCTATTGGAAAGCACCAGACGATTCGTGTATTCGGAAACCACGAAGCCCGTGATCCTGTCGCCATTCTTGAGAAAAAGGACGACGTTCTCCGCCCGCGCCGAGCCGAGAAGCGCGCAGGCCAGGAACACTGTTACCCAAACGGGATGAAGTTGTAATGAATTAAGGAATCGTCGTGGGCGCGGGAGCATTTTGGCCTGCGGAAAGGTTGGGTGGAGGCACGTCGTCGCGACTGATGCGCCGGGTACCGCCCACTACTGCTAAATTCCCACCCGCGTCGGCCATGATGCGTGGACGCGTCGTGTATTCGTAATTCTGCCGCTTGATCAATTCGCCGTCCGGATTAATGACGACATAGCTGAAATTGCGCGGGCCATTCTGGTAAAGGATGTGCAGATTGCTGAACTTGTCCACTTCCGGCTCCGGCTGGCCAAAAGAAATCATCGGGCCGATGGGCAGCACGTGGTCGACCTTGCCATCATTGTTGATCACCTGCGCATAAAGCGTGATCCGGCTGCGGAGATAATTGACTTCCTGCAACGCATAGCGGCGCATTTCGGGCGGACTATTCGTATCGCCCGCTTTTTTCGGCACGCCAAACGCCTGTTCCCACAATCGCGCGCCCTGGATGAGATCGAACCCTTTCGGGTGGCTGAGCACCTCGCGTTTCCATTGCGGAATGGAAACCGCGGCGGTGATGGTGTAGTGCCCTGGTTTCGACAACTGAAAATACGGCGCCAGGTTCACGCGGATATTCGCGAACTCCGATGATTCGAGCGAGAATTCGCCCGTCACCGGCGCGTCGCCGTTTTTCATCACGAGATAGCCATCACGCGCCTCCATGGAAAACTTCAGCCAATCAGGGCTCTGGCCGAACGTCAGGGTTTGCCCCGAACGATTCGTGATGCGGACTACGGCGGGAATTGCCTCGCCCGGCAGGAACTGATCCTGCTCGGTCGAGACCTGCACGGTCACTTGCGCGGACACGCGGCCCAGCGAAGCGAACAGCAGGACACAAAATAGTATTCGGCCAATTTTCACAACACTACTTTAGGCAGGCGCACCGAAGTGGCAAGCCGCAAAAACGTGAACTTTGACGCTGCCTCCGGTCCCCTTATTCAATTATTGTAGCGGCGGTCTGTGACCGCCGCCGGACAATTGGCTACACGAGTTGAATCGCCCGCTCGAAAACCATTTCCGGTGAAATGGTCTTAAGACATTCGAGCGGTTTCTCATACGTGCAATGCGATTTTAGACACGGCGCGCACGGCAGCTCCACGCGAATGACATTTTGCAACTGTCGATACGGCCCAGTCCGGCGCGGCTCCGTGGGCCCGAAAATGGCCAGCACCGGCTTGCCAATCGCGGCGGCCACGTGCATCGGCCCCGTATCATTGGAAATCATCAGCTTGCCCAGCCGGATCCACTCGATCATTTCCGGCAACGAAATTTTGCCCGTCAAATCGAGGCAGCGTTCCGGTTCCGCGCTCGCGATGATCGAGCCGGCTTCCTTGTCATCGCCGCTGCCCAGAATGGCAAACCGCACCTCCGGCCGGGCGGCGGCGAGTTGGCGCACAAGCGCGGCGAAATTTTCGACCGGCCACCGCTTGTTAAGCCAGCGCGCGCCCGGTTGGAGGACAATCCATCGCGCTGAATCCGGCTGCCACTTGCGTTTGATTTCCGCCGAGACCGCGCGGCGTTCGGGAAGCCATTCAAAATCCCAGTGAGTCGGCACATTCAGCGCCTTCAGCAGCGCGAGGTACCAATCCGCCGCGTGCGTGTAAAAGGAATCGCGGCGCACGATGAGATCATAGAAGCCGCGTGCGCCCTCGCGGGGTGTGTCGAGGCCGACCAGCAATTTCCCATTGGCCAGCCAGGCAAACATGCCGCTGCGGAAAAGGCATTGCAGATCAATGACGAGATCGAACTCCTGCCGCCGCATCCAACGAACGCTGTGCCAGACTTCGGGCCAGTTCGCCGGGGATGTCCACCGCCGCCGCTCGAAACGCACAATGCCCGCCAAATCGGGATCGCCCTCCAACAATGAAGCCAGCCCGGCGTCGATCCACCAAAAAATATCGCTCTCCGGCCAATGCCGCTTGAGCAGCCGCAGCACAGGCATCGCCTGCACCACGTCGCCGAGCGAACTGGGCTTGAGAATGAGGATCTTCAAGGCAGAAGGCAGAAGGCAAAAGGCAGAAAATCATTCGCCTCGCGCTCGCTTTGAAATGGTAACCAGGATCGCGATGAGTTCATCAGTTTCTTTTGGCAAAGGTCCAAGCCGTTCCTGAGGAATAATAGCTTCATCCGCTAAAAGCTCCAGCCAGTAAGCGGTTTCGTCAGCTTCTTTGAGGCAATCACCAATTTTGGAAACGAACTCGGCTTTGGACCGCGACCGCCTCGCTTCTCTGTGATTGGCGCCAATAGAAGTGCCCGACCGCAAAACCTGCTTTCCTAAGATTTGAGCGAGAGTTTCCTTCGGCAAGGCGAGGCAGAGGCGAATGATCCGGCGGGCAAAACTTTTCGTGCGGGCAGCCAGGTCCTTTTCATCCTTCTGCCTTTCCCCTCGCCTTCTACCTTCCGTAAGCGAGCCGTTCCGCCAGTCGTTCGGGCAAACCTGCAGCGAGGATTTTCTTTTGCGCGGTCGGGATGTCGTACTCCAGCCGCCGCAATTCGATCGTGCCTTCGTTCATGTCGTAGATGACATAAGCCGCCTTGGGATTGTTGTCGCGCGGCTGGCCGACGGCGCCCACATTGACGAAATATTTTTTGCCCGGCTCAACCTTGAACTTCGAATAAGTCCCTCCGCGCACCATCGTGTCGCGCATGAACGCGACCGGCACATGGGTGTGCCCGAAAAAGCAAACGGCCGTGTTCTGATAAGTGAAGCTGGCGGCGGCGGCAAGCTTGTCGAAGACATAACCCCACCGCTGGGGACCGTCGAGCGTGGCGTGCACGATCGAAAAGCTCGTGACCATCCGCATGTATTTGAGGTCGCGCAGCCACGAGCGATCATCTTCACTGAGCTGTTGCCGGGTCCATTCCACCGCTTCGGCAGCGGCGGGGTTGAACCCCTCCAGGCCCACTTCGGCCGAGCAATACTCGTCGTGGTTGCCCTTGACGCACGGCATTCCCATGCTCCGGACGATGTCCAGGCATTCCTTTGGATTGGCATTGTAACCCACCACGTCGCCGAGGCAGGCGTAGTGCGTGCATTTTTGAGCCTTAGTATCCTCCAATACCACCTGTAACGCCTCAAGGTTGGCGTGGATATCGGCTATAATCGCAAACTTCATCGAAATTATCTTACTATGTCAAATCCTCGAAACTCGTTAGTGGCTTCGCTCCAACTAACGTCTTCTTTCTTAATAAAATGTTCCAGGCCCTCATCGCGAATCGCTTTTTGGAAGGCTTCCAGTTCCTGCCTTGCGCCCTCGCCCACCAGTTCAACGCGCCCGTCGGTCAAATTGCGCACGGTGCCGACGACTTCAAACCCCGCCGCCACGGTTTTCACCGTGTAACGGAAGCCGACGCCCTGCACGGTGCCTGAATAAAATATATGCATGCGGCTTCGTTTCATTTCCGGCTCCCGCCAATCTACCATGCATATCCAGTCGTGACAGAACGAAAATCCGCCCATCTGCCCGGTCAAATACGCCCCTGATGAAGCCAAATCAAGAGGTGCGGCGCAATGTTTTTTATGCCTGTGCGTTGCAAGTAACAGGGGGATAGGCGCGAAAGTTGCATTCACCGCAACCTTCAATGCCTTTTCATCGGGATTCGAACTGGGCACTTAAAGGCTGCTATTGCCGTTCGTATTCCCCTTTGCTGACCCGCTTCAACACCGTAAACCCGACCTTTTTGGCGTCTGTCACGGAGAGCGGCTTGAGTTTGATGGGCGAATTGAAGGTGGAGATGATTTTTCGCACCGGTTTCTTGCAGGCCGGGCAATTCGTCAGCGGCTTCGCGGACAACGGCCGGCGCAGAGTGAACTTCCCGCCGCACACCTTGCAATCGCCTTCAGTCAATTCGTATTCGTAAATCGGCATGAGGAAAATTTAACATCAATTCGTGAATTATTGAATTCGATTTATCGGTTTGGCACCCAACCGTCCATCGGTTTAGCCGGCGTCACCAATATCAATTGATAAAACACAAGGTCCAGCCACCGGCCGAACTTAAACCCGGCTTGCCGTACGATCCCGGAATGCGTGAAGCCCAGCGCCTCGTGCAGGCGGATGCTGACCGCGTTCGTCGAATCAATGGCGCCGACCATCACGTGGTAATCCTGCCCTTGCGCGAGCTTGATGAGTTCTTGAAGCAGACGCTTCCCAATTCCCTGGCCACGAAAGCGCACATCCACGTAAACCGAATGCTCGACGGTGTATTTGTACGCCGGAAACGCCCGAAACGTGCCGTAGCTGCCGAACCCCATCAGTTCGCCCGCGTCATTCTCAATCCCGATGACTGGAAACTTTCCCTTCGCCTTCGCCTCAAACCATCCGGCCATCATTTCCATCGTGCGCGGCTTGTAATCGTAAAGCGCCGTGGAATTCAGGATGGCCTCGTTGAAGATGGCGAGGATGGCGGCCGCGTGGCGCCCGGGTTCGCATTGGACGACAGGCATGGCAGCCGGCATCACTTTTTCAGAAATGCACTGAACAAATCGATCGGCAGCGGCAAAAATGTCGTGGTGTTGTGTTCGCTGGCCATTTCGCGCATGGTCTGGAGATAACGCAATTGCAACGCAATCGGCTCCTTCGCGATCATGGCGGCGGCCTGGACCATTTTTTCGGCGGCTTGAAACTCGCCTTCCGCGTTCACCACCTTGGCGCGGCGTTCGCGTTCGGCTTCGGCCTGTTTGGCCATCGCGCGCTTCATGCTGTCCGGCAGCGCCACTTCCTTCACTTCCACGGACGTCACTTTGATGCCCCACGGCTCGGTTTGTTTATCGATGATTTCCTGCAATTTCTGGTTGATGGAATCGCGCTGTGAAAGCAAATCATCCAGCGGCGCCTGGCCCAGCACGCTGCGCAACGTGGTTTGCGCGATGAGCGAAGTCGCTTTCCAGAAATTTTCCACCTTCACCACCGCGGCCATCGGGTCCACCACGCGAAAATAAACCACCGCATCGACCGTCACTGGCACGTTATCGCGCGTCATGATCTCCTGCTTGGCAACATCAATGGTCACCACGCGCAAATCCATTTTCACCATGCGATCCACCATGGGAAAAAGAAAAATCACGCCCGGCCCTTTGGCGCCGATCAGTTTGCCCAGGCGGAAAATGACGCCGCGCTCGTATTCGCGCATGATGCGCAACATCTGCGGCACCACAATGGCCAGGATGATGAGGACGACCACCAGGGCCACCGCGGCCTGCGTGAGATTGTGAATGAGTTGGTCCATAGGTTTTAGTCAGGTTCGATTTGAGTTTGGTTCCAATATGGCCGCTTTGAAAGCCTATAGTGATTGCTGAAATAGATTTCCGGAAAGGATCCCGATCGCGCCGGTCGCGGCATTCGGCGACCAGACCGAGAATGATTCCAAACGGATGATTCGTCTCCCTCTCCGCCACGAAGTGGGGGAGAGAACTCCACGAAAAGAGTTCGCATATTGATCCCCTGAACCACGACATATCAGTGCCTCTATTCGACGAGAGACGCGGGAGCAACTTCTCCCTCTCCCATCGGATGGGACTTGAGCCGCCTGGGAAGCGGCGAAAGGAATTTGCGAAGCAAAGGCCCGACAGGGCCAAGCGAGCGGGAGCGAGGGTTCGGGTTCATGGGGGGAAGGCACCTCAGGCCGTTTTTGCTTTCACCTTCAACTTCAGCCCCTCGATGCCCACGATTTCCACCGGTTGACCGCTTTCCACGGGCGTTTCGCTGACCGCATTCCACCATTCTCCCTCCACAAAAACCCGTCCGCCTTTGGCATCGATATGCTCGGCGGCCGGCGTCACTTTTCCCAGCAACGTTTCGCGCCCGGCGCGAACCGGGAGCAGTTGGGCGCGCACGGCGGCGCCGACGATAAACAAAAAGAACAGCGCCGTCAGCACGGTGCCGCCGATAATATACGTCAGCGGCAGATGAAACGCCGGGTTGGACCGATTGAATAACATCAGCGACCCCAGGAAAAACGCGATGATGCCGCCGCCAGTGAGCACGCCGTGAGTCGGCGAGTAGAGATCGATAATGAACAGAACGATGGCCAGCGCAATCAAGAGGAGGCCCGCGGCATTGATGGGCAGGATGGTGCTGAGACACAGCACGAGCACCAGGGCGATTGCTCCCGCCACGCCGGGCAGGATCGCGCCCGGGCTGCTCAATTCGCCAATGATTCCATAGATCACCACCAGCATCAGGATGAACATCACTTCCGGTTGCAGGAACATTTGCAAAAAGCTTTCACGAAAAGTCATGCGAATGGGCACGACCGTGGCGCCTGCGGTATGCAACGTCGTCCCGTGAACTTCGCGCCCGTCCAATTGCTTCAGCAAACTCGGCACATCATCGGCGATCAAATCAATGACATTGGTTGCCAGCGCGGTTTCCGCCGTGATGGACACGCTGTCCAGCACGCACGACTTCGCCCATTGGACATTGCGATGCCGTTTGTCCGCGATGGATTCGGCGAGGCTGACCGTGTCATTCTCCATTTTCTTCTTCTCGACATCGTCCACTGGCTGCACGCTGCCCGTCGCGCCAATACTCACCGGGTGCGCGGCCCCGATGCGCGTGTGCGGAGCCATCGCCGCCACGTCGGCCGCCATGGTGATGAACGTTCCGGCGCTGGCCGCATGACCGGGCGCGGGTGTGACGTAAACAACGATTGGGATCTTCGAATCGTAAATTTTGTTGATGATTTTTTCCGTCGAATTGAGCAACCCGCCCGGCGTGTCGAGTTCAATGATCAGGCAAGCGTCATTCTGCTCGTTGGCGACGTCGATGGCGCGGGAAATATAGCCCTCGGTGGCGGGACTGATGGCCCCATCGATATCGATCATCCCGACGTTTGCGGCGGAGAGCTTCGTCGAGATCGCGAGCATCATTCCAACCGCCAGGATCGGCGCCAAATTCTTCATAAATAGCCTCTCTTTGGGAACGATAACAAAAACCGTCGCGGGTGCAAACGGTATTCGAGAAGCCCCAGACGCAGGAGAACGGAGCGCCGATCTCCTGATCGGCGCGAACAATGGATTTTTCGAGAAATTCGTGTCAAAGGAACGATTTCCTATTCCCCTGCCGAATCGTTCCCCTGCCTCTCTTACCGACGGCAAACAGAAATGCGAAACCGTGTTTCGCATTTCGTGCCAACGAGTAAACCACGTTTCGCGCAACGACCAGCAAATCTAGGGCACTCATATAGTGGCGGGCTTGGGAAGCCAATTCGTGAAATTCGCGAAATTCGTGTAAACCCCAAAAATGAAAATTACCAACCGAATCCATTTTCCGACCGCTTGTCGCAACGCCCGCGAGTGCCCTATCGAGCCGACTCGCTCTTTTGAATGCGGATCGTCGCGTTGGTAGTCGCCAATTGATTCGTGCCCGCGGACGTCACAATGTGACAATCGATGACTTGCACGTTCTGCGCGTCGTAGATGCCGAAAGGTTTGTCGGCAATGATGTTGACTTTGTCCAGCAACACATTCGTCACCTCCATTTCCGGCAAGCCCCAGATCAACCCGGCGCGCCGGCCTGGTTCCACCGTCGCGGTAATGTTGCTGAATACGAGATCGCGATAAACCGGTGTCCGTCGACCGACTTTTTTTCCTGGATACGTGGCGGCAATAGCCGGCGTAAGATTGTCCAGCGCGCGATATTGGCGATTGGTCGCTGCGTAGGCTGCGTAAACAAGAATCGGACACCCGACATTCGTCATGTGAAGGTTGAGATAGGAAAGATTGTGCAGATAACCGCCGCGGTCGCGATCGGATTTGATGCGAATGCCGGCTTCAGTGTCATGAAATGTGCAATGGACGACCGTCAGGTTCGATACGCCGCCGGAGGTCGGGCTGCCAATCGAGACGCCGTGCCCGAAGCCATAAGTGCAATTCGTGATGAACACATCCGAAGTGCCGCCGCCGCAGGTGAAATCGTCGTCGCCCACGCTCACATTGCAATTCTCGATCAGGATGTGTTTGCCGCTCACATCGCAAGCGTCCGTGTTGTGCCCGGGATGTTCCGGGTCGCTCGAAGGATTCGCTCGAATCGTCACGCCGCGCACTGTCGCATCGGAAATTTTGCTGATGGCGATGTGGAACATCGGCGAATTCGACAGCGTCACTTGTTCAATCAATACCCGCTCACACCCTTGAAGCGAAATCATGCGGGGACGCCGCGCACCTCGTTCGCGCGCATAAGGCCACCACGCAACGCCCTGGCCATCAATCATCCCCGGCCCGCTGATGGCCACGTCTTGCAAACCCGACCCGCTGATGAAATTGCGCGGCGACTTTGTCCCGCCAGGATATTTTTCCAACGGCAACATCCGCACCACCGCGCCGGCATCCAAGTGCAAATTGATCCGGCTCGCCAATTCAATCGGCCCGCACAAAAAAGTTCCCGCCGGGATTTCGACTGTCCCACCGCCCGCCGCCTTGGCGGCATCAATGGTATGTTGGAACGCTTCGGTATTGGTAAACACGCCGTCGCCGACCGCGCCGAATTTGGTCACGTTGAGTATCTGGGAGGGAATCGTCGGCAGTGCCGGAGCGACAAACGATTGGGCGTAAGCGCCGAATGAAAATGAAATGAGACCGGCCAATCCAACCAAATTGCGAATAATCATATTTGTTCGTCGTAAAAGGAATATCGCTCGAACCCGTTTTCTCTCCGGAGCGCTTTCTATGCGATGTTCATCGCAGACTGGCTTCCATCGGCATGAATCGAAGGTAATCAAAATCCGCGTGTCCCGCCGCCGCAACGTCATCCGTTTTCAAACTGTAAAGTCCAACCTTGGCGCCAATCCACACGCCGCGTCGCGCCTGAAACGTTTGCTCAACGACGCTAAAGCCGTCGACCACCGCAAAACTGAAGGTGCAAAGCCCGTCCGATTGCACGGCCACTCGCAAGCGAACAGCGTCCGGCACATGTTCTCGAATAACAACCTGCGCGCCGTCGAGTTGAAGGATGAGCCGCGTGCCACTCACCGTTTTTTCCAGCGCCAGGGCGGCCGAAGATTCACCGGCGATGATCAGGCCGGCTTGTTCACCAATTTGCCGCGCCGCCAACTCCAGCGATGTTTCCACCATAAAAGTCTGCGCCGGAAATTTTTGCAGCAACAAGTTCGGAATCAGCGACAGTTCATCTCGGGACGCCACCTGCGGATGCAATCGCACCCAGCCTTTGCGCTTGCCCAGCTCATACCAATCGTCGCGATGGTTTGCGTGCCATTGCCACTGCAAGCCGAGGTTGGCGGAATTAAATTCATCGCTTGCTTCGGGCGAGCCCGGCCTTTGGTTCGCAACCGGCTTTGTGGAATGCAGCACCGGTTCACCTTCGCTTCCCATCACCGGCCAGCCGTCGCGCCACGACACCGGCTGCAAGTGCGTCACACGGCCGCAAACTCCCACGTCCTGAAAATGCATGAACCACCATTCGCCGTTTTGCGCGTCGACGAGTGCGCCCTGATGCGGGCCATTGATGGCCGTGCGGCCTTGTTGCAACACGATTTTGATTTCGTAGGGCCCGAAAATATGTTTCGAGCGCAACGCCGTTTGCCAGCCGGTTTCCACGCCGCCGGCAGGCGCGATGATGTAATACCAGCCGTCCTTTTTCAAAAATTTCGGACCTTCAATCGTCGGATGTTTCTCCGGCTCATGAAAAACAACCTGTCCCTCGCCCAGCAAACGCGAGCCGTCCGCAGCCATCGGGCAAATACGCAGACGATGTTTGATGCCCGCGCGCGAGCCGGCGTAGGCATGCGCCAGGTAAGCCTTGCCGTCGTCGTCCCACAGCGGGCAGGGGTCGATCAAGCCCTTGCCGGCTTGCACGAGATGCGGCTCGGACCATTTGGCCGCGGGATTCTTCGCCGTGATCACATAAATGCCTTCGTCGGGCGTCGGAAAAAAGATCCAAAATTTGCCATCGTGAAAACGCAGCGCCGGCGCCCAAATTCCGCAGCCGGGTTGCACCGCCGCGTAGCGCGGATGCGGCAGATTTTTAACCGCGTGATTGATGAGGGTCCAATTCACCAAATCTTTCGAATGGAGAATCGGCAGGCCCGGTGTGCAATTAAAACTGGACGCGGCCAGATAAAAATCATTGCCCACGCGAATGACATCGGGATCGGAATAATCCGCGTAAAGGACTGGATTGCGATAAGTGCCATCACCCAAATCAGCTTGCCACGGGAATGCGCAGGCAGGCGGCATGAAATCTTTTTTTGAAACGGATTTTTCGACGGCGTTCATTTTCCAAACTCGGGCTTGATCCGCGGTATTAGCAATTGAATCGCCAGCAACGAAATTAAATACATACCCGAAAAATATCCGAAAACGGCGACATAGGTTCCAGTTTTTTGCAGAATGATGCCCGTCAGCGCGCTGACAAAACCGCCGGTGAAATAACACACGAAGCCGCCAAGGCCGATGACCGAACTGATGGTTTCCCTCGGCATCGTGTCAGAAACGACGCTGTAAAGGTTCGCCGACCAGCCTTGATGCGCCGCGCCCGCGAGGCCAATGATCAAAACAGCAAGCAAAGCGGTTCCGGCGAACGGCGCCAAAAAAACGGGCACGACGGCCAGCGCGCAGAGGAGCAGGGAAATTTTTCGCGCGAAGTTCAGAGACCGGCCGCGCCGGAGCAACGCGCCGGCCAGCCAGCCGCCGGAGATTCCGCCCACGGCGGTCAGCGCAAAAAATGCGCCCGTCCACCAGCCGGTGGCTTGCAGGCTGGTGTGAAATCGCTTTTCCAAAAAGTCGGGCACGAACAATTGATAAAATCCCCAGGCCGGCGCGGCCAAAATGCTGGCCAGCATGTAAGCCCACACCGGGCGATAGCGCAAGAGCGAGAGCCACGGAACTTTCGCCGTTTTTGCCGCCGCCGGCGGCTGGCGTTCGCGAATGTATGCCAGTTCCTCCGCGCTGAGCCGCGGATGTTTTTCTGGCTCGTCATAAAGAAGCCACCACGCGGTCACCCAGATAAAACCCGCCGCGCCGGTCAGATAAAATGTGGGCGCCCAGCCCAGATGCGCGTAAATCCACGGCACGGCGATTGGGCAAAGAATCGCGCCAACGTTCGTCCCCGCATTGAACCAGCCGGTCGCGTAGGCGCGTTCCTTGACCGGAAACCATTCGGCGACGGTTCGGATAGCCGCTGGAAAATTCGCGCCTTCAGCCAAACCGAGCAGCAGCCGCCCGAAAGCGAATCCCGCCGCCGTCATTGGCATGACCAGCGTCATCCACGCAAAACCTTTTTCCGTGAACGAAAACCAGGGATAATGCAGGCGAAGCACCGCGTCTTTTCCGATGAAATGGATCAGCCCGTGCGCGGCCACGATCAAACTCCAAAAGAACACAAATATCGGCAGGCCGCGCTTCACGCGCAACCGGTCTATCGCGCGGCCGGCGAACAGATATCCAAACGCGTAGGCAAACGAAAACGCCGCCGCGATATAACCGTAATTTTCGTCCGACCATCCGAGTTGCGTGGCGAGAGGTTTTTTGAGGATGCCGATGATGAGCCGGTCAATGTAGCTCAACGCAACGAGCGCGAACAGCAGGGCGCAAATGACCCAACGGAATCGGCCCCGTTTGTTCATGGCTGCAACTCAAGCCGGGAGTTCTTCACGCGAACCTGGGTCAATGCCGGCCCGGATTTATTTTCCACGTGCACATTCTCAAAAGACACTCCGTCCGCATCCGTCACAAAAACGCCTTCGCGGGAGCTGATGGAAATGTTCTTCAACTCGATGTTGCGAATCGGCATTTCGGGCAGGCCCTCCAGCACAATCGCCTTCTGCGCGCCGCGGCAAATCACGTTTTCAATATGAATGTCGCGAAATTGCGGCGTTTCTTCCGAAACCGTAAAGTTCGTGTGCGCATTTTCGCGATCTTCCGGATCCGGGGCGTAATACATGTTGAAATTGATCGCGTCACTACGAAGATGGAGCATGCGGATGTTGGAAATATAAATGTTTTCAACCACGCCGCCGCGACCGCGAGTCGTCTTGAAACGCAGCCCGATATCTGAACCTATGAACGTGCAATTGGTCACGACCACGTTGCGCACGCCACCGGACATTTCGCTGCCAATGGTGAAACCGCCATGCGCGTGATAAACCGTGCATCCCTCCACCAGCACATCCTCGGTGGGAACGCCAATCCGCCGGCCAGCGGCGTCCTTGCCCGACTTGATGCAAATCCCGTCGTCGCCGGCATCAAACGTGCAATCGCGAATCACCGCGCGGCGGCAGGATTCGAGATCCAGGGCATCACTATTTTGCGCGACCGGAGAATTATGCACCGTGACGTTCAGGATCGAGACGTCCTCGCACAATGCCGGGTTGATGGTCCAATTCGGCGGGTCTTGAAAAGTCACGCCCTGCAGCAGGACGCGTTTGCAGCCAATCAATCGCAACAATTTTGGGCGAAAAAATTGATGATACGGTTCATAGTCCTCCAATTTCAGCGAATGCGCCTTGCGCAACGCCTTCACCGCCTTTTCGCCGTCTCGCACTTGAGCGCTGGGATACCAAGTGTCTTGCTTCGCATTGAGCACTCCGCCGGATTTCACAAGCAAGTTCCAGTCGAAATCGCCGGCCTTCGTTTTTTTTACCGGCCGCCACGCATCGCCGCCGCCATCGATGATGCCCTCGCCCGTGATCGCCACATTTTCCAGGTTCTCACCGGAAATGGGCGAAACGGAATCCACTTCCTTTTCGCCCTTCATGTTGATGATCGTCAGCGGATACAATGTGTAATCGCCGGAAAACAGGATTAGAGCGCCGCGTTCGAGATGCAGATTGATATTGCTGCGCAAGTGAATTGGGCCCGTGAGCCAGATGCCCGGTGGAACCACGAGCTCTCCGCCGCCTTCCTCCGCCAGCGCCGCAACAGCCCTGGCGAACGCATCCGTGTTCAAAGTCACGCCGTCGCCGGAAGCGTTAAAATTGGTCAGGTTCAAAATCCTTTTCCCAAAAACCGGCGCTGTGACCCCAGGAAAAACATCTTTGGCAGTGGTTGAAAAGGAAATAGCGGCGGCGATTGCGGCCAACGTCGTCCACCGAATCAAAAAGCGCGGAATCATGAATCGTTAAAAATCTACAGGAGTCTATAGATTTAGGCCCGATCGGAAAATGCGATTTTTGGCATAACGCATTGAAAAATCTGCGAGGGATGGAAGTCCGCTGCAACTCCGTGCCTTTATTCCCGCACGAAATCATGCTCCTGGTCGCGAATCACCAGCACCGGGCAGGGCGCGTGGCGCACGACCTTCTCGGCCGTGCTGCCAATGAACATGCGCGTCAGGCTGGATTGTCCGCGGTGGCCGATGATGATCAAGTCCGTGTTGCTCTCGCGCGCCGCCTCGATGATTTCCTGGTACGCCGCCATGCCCGTGCGCGTCACCGCCTTGACGGAAACTTTCAGCGCGATCTCGTTGCGCCATTGAGAAAGTTCCTTCGCGATATCCTCGTGGTATTTGCCGCTAAGCCCCTCGGCTTCCATAAACAGCATTTCCGGCGCCGGAGGTATCGCGATGATCACATGCAACAACATCATCTCGGCATTGAATTGCCGGGCAAAATGAGTCGCGTATTGAAATGCCTTATGCGAACACTCCGAAAAATCGACCGGAACAAGGACACGATTCACCTGCAATTCAGGCACGGCCACCGGCGGGAGGCCTTCGTCTTTCTGGCCCAATTCGAGAACAACGCTGCGCGAGCGGTGAGACGTTCGAAGTTTCATACACAATCCCTATTGCTGTGAAGGTTCTGAACGACTGCTCAAAACCCTCGCAGTACAATAGGCCCCATTCCCGCTCCCGCAACGGCCGTTCCAAAAAAACTTCGCCGCCTCTTGAACCAGCGCACAATTCGTAAGAAATTAGAACAGGAAAAATGGAAAGGAGCGCGTTATGCGTTTAATGAGAAAACCAAAGATGGACATGCCCTTAACACGATTGCGCGATCAGCTTGATCGCATGTTCGACCAACCGGATTTTGCGATGAGCGATCTGCTGGCCGGCTGGACCCCGGCAGTCGACGTGCTGGAGGACAAGGACAAATTGACCGTGAAGGCCGAATTGCCCGGCTTCAAACGCGAGGATATCAATGTCACGCTGCACGAAGACAGCTTGATTCTGAGCGGCGAGCGGCGAGTGGAAGAAGAACAAAAACAGGGTGAATTTTACCGTTGCGAACGTTATTACGGCAAATTTCACCGCCTGGTGTCGCTTCCCTCCTCGGTGGACGCTGAAAAGATCGAAGCCAAGTATCAGGACGGCGTGCTTTCAATCACGCTGCCGAAGACCGAAAAAGCCCGGGGTAAAAAAATCGAAGTAGGCGGAACATAGCCGCCGCTGGCTTTTGCCGAGACCTAGCAGATTCGCGGCAATTGCTCGCCTGAAAGCATATCCACAACGCGCGTCCCTCCGACGCGCGTTTTCATCGTTACCATGCCGGGGTGTTCGTCCACGACCTCACCGATGATCGCTGCCTTGGCGCCCAGAGAATGAGCGCGCATCGCGGCGAGCGCCGTTGAAGTCTCTTCCGCCGCCACGAACGCCAAAAGCTTTCCTTCATTCGCCACATACAGCGGGTCCAAGCCCAAAATCTCGCAAGCGCCTTTCACTTCTTCACTGATGGGGATCGAAGCCTCCTCCAAACGGATACCCACATTGGCTGATTCGGCAATTTCGCTCAACGCGCTCGTCACACCGCCGCGCGTGGGATCGCGCAACACGTGGACATCTTTGCAAGCCCCGAGCAGCGTATCGACCAACCCATTCAATGGCGCCGTGTCACTGGCAATCTCGGTTTCAAATTCCAATCCTTCGCGCACCGACATGATGGCAATGCCGTGAACTGCAATTTCCCCACTCACAATAATTTTGTCGCCCACCCGCGCGCGCGTCGGTTGAATGTCCGTGCCCGGCATCACGATCCCGATCCCGGAAGTATTGATAAAAATCTGGTCGCCCTTGCCGCGGTCAACGACTTTCGTGTCGCCGGTCACGAGCGAAACGCCGGCGGCAGCGGCGGCTTCGCGCATCGATTCGAGCACGCGGCGGAAATCCTGCATCGAAAATCCTTCTTCAATAATAAATCCCGCCGAAAGATACCCCGGCCGCGCGCCGCACATCGCGAGATCATTGACCGTGCCGTGGACGGCCAGCTTGCCGATATCGCCGCCTGGAAAAAAAATCGGTTTCACCACATACGAATCCGTGCTGAAGGCGAGTTTTGCGTTGTTCAAGGAAAACACCGCGCCATCGTGCAACGATTCAAGCAACGGATTTCGAAATGCCGGCAGGATCATGCGCTCGATCAATCGATGCGTCATTCTCCCGCCACTGCCATGCGCGAGGACGATTTCCTTGTGCTCGGAAATCGGCAGCGGACACGTGCCGTTTAGCGGTGAAGCGTCAGCAGCCGCGGCTGAAGATTCCTGGAAGAGATCAAATGACATCGTCTTCTCCCAGCGCAATATGGATCAGGTCCCACGCGACGTGCACGAGCGTGGCATGGACTTCCTGAATCCGGTGAATGCTATAGGACGGCACAATGAACGCATAATCGGCGAGTTCCGCGAGCCGCCCGCCGTCTTTTCCAATCCACGCGATCGTGAGCAACTGCCGTTCGCGGGCGGATTCCATCGCATAAATCAGGTTCGGCGATTTTCCGCTCGTGCTCACCGCCAGCGCCATGTCTCCCGGTTGCGCGAGCAATTCGAGTTGGTTCACGAACACGCGCGAATAATCCTCGTCGTTGCCGATGGCCGTCATCGTGCAGATATCCGTCATCAATGGAATCACAGGAAACGCCTTGCGCTTTTCAATGATCGGATGCGTGAACTCAACGCAAAAATGCAGCGCGTCACACAGACTGCCGCCATTGCCCATGACGAACAGTTTTTTTCCCGATGTAAAACGTTCCGCCATGTCCCGCGCCATGGCCTCAATCTGTCCGGCATATTTGGAGAAAAATTTCTCCTTCATCTCGACACTCTCGCCGCATTTGCGAAGGATCTTGTCGCGATACGTTTGCGCGCTTTTCTCAACAACCGTGTTCATCGTGCCATCACCTCGGCTTCCTGGGTGCGTGGCCGGCAACCTTGCAAATGGCGTCCGTAGGCATAATAAGCGGCGCAGGCACCCTCGGCGGAAACCATCGTGGCGCCCATCGGATGCTCGGGGGTGCATTGCTTGCCGAAAGCCGGACAATCGTGCGGCTTCTTCACGCCCTTGAGCACGAGGCCGCTGATGCAGGCATCAGGCTCCTTGGTGTCAATTTCCTTCACGCTAAATAAACGCTCAGCGTCATGTTCGCGGAATTCCCAGCGCAATTTGTAGCCGCTTTTCGGAATCGAACCCACACCGCGCCATTTGCGGTCGCACACTTCGAAAACTTTGTTCACGAGATTCTGCGCCACGCGATTGCCCTCGCGCTGGACGACCCGCGAATATTGGTTTTCGACCTCGGCGCGGCCCTCTTCGAGCTGGCGCACCGTCATCAACGTTCCTTCCAGCAAATCCAGCGGCTCAAAACCGGTAATGACGATCGGCACCTTAAACCGGGCCGCAATCGGCTCGTATTCCTTGTGCCCCATCACCGTGCAAACGTGGCCCGGTCCGAGAAAACCCTGCACGCGGTTCAAGGGCGATTGCAAAATCGACGCTATCGAGGGGGGAACCAGCACGTGTGAAACCAGAATGGAAAAATTTTTGACGCCCTGTTGTTTTGCCTGCCAGACGGACATCGCGTTCGCCGGCGCCGTGGTTTCGAAACCGATGGCGAAGAACACGACTTTTTTGTCCGGATGCGCCCGCGCGATTTTCAGGCAATCGATCGGCGAATAAACCACGCGCACATCCGCGCCGCGCGATTTCCGGATGAGCAGGTCGCACTCAGAGCCGGGCACGCGCAACATGTCGCCGAACGAGCAAAAGATCACGTCCGGCAGCGCTGCGATGGCCAGCGCCTTGTCGATCATTTCGAGCGAAGTCACGCAAACTGGACATCCCGGGCCATGCACCAATTCCACTTCCTTCGGCAGCAGATAATCCAGCCCGTATTTCACGATGCTGTGCGTCTGCCCGCCGCACACTTCCATGAGGACCCACGGGCGCGTGACCGTGCGGCGGATTTCCTGGAGGATTTTTTCCGCCAATTTTTGGTCCCGATATTCGTCGAGAAATTTCATGAGGAACCTCCCTCAGCGACGAAAGGGCCGGTGCTCAGGTCCGGCGTCTCCAGTTCGCCCAATTGTTTCAAGTCCGACAACGCCTGGTAAGTCCGCTGGGCCTCGGCCTCATCCACCTTGTTCAATGCGAAACCGACGTGCACGAGAACATAATCGCCGCATTCCACTTCGGGCGTGTATTCGAGGCAGACCTGTTTGACGACGCCGCCAAAATTGGCCTTGCCCATGCGCACGCCTTGATCGTCCCGCTGGATCTCAAGAACTTTACCGGGAATGGCCAGACACATGGGAATCCTTTCGCGTGAAAATCAAATTCATGGCTTCAAAACAGGTTCAGACCATTCAGCGGCGATTTCGCGTCGCTGTCCATCGGGTTCGGACCCCAATTCCGGCCTCCGCAACACAGCCATCACCTGCCCGAGCGCGATGCCGCCGTCATTCGGCGGAATACGTCGATGCCAATGCGGCGCAAAACCCTCGTCGCGCAGCCGGCGAATGGCGCGTTCGGTGAGATATTGATTTTGAAAGCAACCGCCGGAGAGGACGACATTAGTTTCGCGAGCGATACGGGCAATGGAAACGATGATCTCGGCGAGTGTGTTGTGAATTTTGGCAGCGATGATTCCAACTGGTTGATTGCGGCCGAGGTCGTCGAGAATTCCGAAAATCGCCGATTGCCAATCAATCACGATCGGTTCAACTTTCCACAGCTCGAACGAATACGCGTCCTCCACGCCGGGCGCCGCCGCGAATTCCAACTCCATCGCCGCCTGCCCTTCAAAGCTCACTCGCTGGCGCAAATCGACAATTCCAGCGACCGCATCGAAGAACCGTCCGGCGCTGGAAGTCACCGGTGAATTGATTTCCTCCGAGAGCATCCGCTCAAACATCCGTAGTTCGCTCAGCGAAAAATGGCGAAGCGTTACCAGATCATTCCGATGGAAAACTTCTGCGCCAAAAATTTCATACAACAGGCCCAGAGCAATCCGCCGCGGCTGTTTGATCGCTGCATCGCCGCCGGGAAGGCAAAATTGCCGGAGGTGCGCCAACCGCTCAGAGCCCGTCTCATTTACGTGCAAAAACTCGCCTCCCCAAATTGTCCCGTCCGTTCCGAAGCCGGTGCCGTCCCAAGCCACGCCCAATGCCGCGCCGGACAATTCGTTGTCCGCCATGCACGACAGGATGTGAGCATGATGATGTTGCACGGCGACGATGCGAGGCCGGAGTTCGTCGCGGTCAGAATGCAATTGTTGCGCGAATTTGGTGGAAAGATATTCCGGGTGCAGATCGTGGGCGATGACTTGCGGAGAAGCGCCATACAAATGCGGCAAGTCAGCGGCGGATTTTTGAAACGCCGCAAATGCGTGCGCGGTCTCAAGGTCGCCAATGTGTTGGCTGATGAAAACCTGGTTTTCGAACTCCAGTGCGACCGCATTTTTCAAATGAGCGCCCACGGCCAAGATAGTTTCGGGTTTCGAGTTTCGAGTTTCGAGTTGCCCACCACGCTCGGGGCTTGAACTCGAAACTTGAACCGGCATCGGCGCATAACCCCGCGCGCGGCGCACGATCATCTCCCGTCCACCCATTGTTCGCACAACCGAATCATCGACATGCCGGACAATGGGCCGGTTATGGACTAAAAAGACATCCGCAATACCCCGCAATCGCGCCAGCGCTTCGAGTTCTTCGGTGCAGATCGGCTCGTCGCTGGCATTTCCGCTCGTCGCCACGATCGGAAAACCCAGTTCCCGCAGCAGCAAATGATGCAAAGGCGAATAGGGAAGCATCACTCCCAGCCATGGATTTCGCGGCGCAACCGAGTGTGCGATAGCCCGCACCTCGCCGGAATTTTTTTTCATCAGCACAATCGGCGACGCGGCAGACAGCAGCAGTTGCTTCTCCATTTCGCCGGCACAGCAACAGGTCTGGATCGCGTCCAATGACGGAAACATGACCGCGAACGGCTTTTCCTCCCGCCGTTTTAGCAAGCGAAGCTGTCGGATCGCCTCTTCATTGCGCCCGTCAGCGATCAATTGGAAACCGCCGATTCCTTTCAGTGCCACAATCCGTCCCGCGCGCGCGGCGGATGCGGCATGAAGCAAAGCCTCGTGTTCGGAGCATAATCGCCTGCCTGTGGCGTCCCACAACTCGAGGCGCGGGCCGCACTCGGGACAGGCGTTTGGCTGCGCGTGGAAGCGTCGGTCGCGCGGATCGTGATATTCCCGTTCGCACTCCGGGCACATGGCGAACTGCTTCATGGAAGTATTCGCCCGATCATACGGCAGCGCTTCGATGATGCTGAACCGCGGCCCGCAATGGGTGCAGTTCGTGAACGGGTAAAGATAACGCCGATTCTGGGGATCAAATAATTCGCGCAGACATTCACCACACGTAGCTATGTCCGGCAGGATCAACGCCGTCCGTGCGCCCTGGTGTTCACTGTCGCGAATTTCGAACCGTTCATACGGCGCGAGTTCCAGAAAGGATTGCTTTACGTCTTGAACCATTGCCAGCGCCGGTTTGTCGGTTTCGATCTTTGAAATAAATTCGTCGAGCCGGCTTTGCGGGCCTTCGATCTCGATCAAAACTCCTTCCGCCGAGTTCGAAACCCAACCGGTGAGCCTCAGTTCGTTGGCAAGCCGGTACACAAAGGGCCGAAAGCCAACTCCCTGAACGGCTCCGCTGATGACGATTCTGGCGCGCCGGCGATTCATGGTTGCACAACTTCCGCAGGCACGTTTTCCGCGGCCGTTCCCACGACTTCCAATCCCAACAAATCCGGGCACGCCTCCTCCACGGCGCGGCGCACGGCGAATTCCAGCGTGATCGCCGACGACGGGCAACTCTTGCAGGTGCCTTCCAGTTTCACGCGCGCGACCTCCTCTTCAAGGCTCAACAATTCGATATTGCCGCCATGACTTTGCATGTATGGCCGCACTTTTTCGAGCGCGCCACGCAGTCGGGTCTCCAACGCGACCGGATGCAAGCCGTGAATGACCAGCAACCCCGTGACCGTCCGATCCTGCACCAATCGATCCAGAATCTCCTCGCCGCCCGCGCCCGCATCCTGGATATGCGCGAGCATCCGCGAAAGCCCGTCGCCATAAAACGCCAGCAGCGATTGCAAACATTCCTGCAGCAACGCGCGCGCGGCGGGGTTCGGCTGCGCCTGGATTTGTTCGATCAAATCCTGGAGCCGCTTGGCCATCTGGCGCGGATCCTCCGGATGAGCATCGCCGTTGCCGGTGGAAACACATTCGGTGAACTGAGGTGGCGCTTGGATTGGGGTATTTATTTCAGGCGGCATAACGAATTGTTTTGATGGCGCATTCGTGGCCCTGGTCGGCATCGGCGGATTTTCCGCAACCGGGACATTGCAATGTCGGCACCGGCGTGTCGGCTAGCGAATCCATCCAATACTTCGGCGGCCCTTTGTAGCCGCAATGCGGACAGGTCACGCGCGCCGGCACGGCTTCGATTTCCAATTCCGAATCGGCCAGCGGCGTTTCGCGCGTGACCGACTCGTAACAAAACTTCAGTTGCTCCGGTTGCACGCAGGTCAGCTCGCCAATCGCCAGCCGCACGCAAACGATGCGCCCGACGCCGCGCGACTCGACAAAACCCAGCACGTCTTCCACCACCGTGGCGGCAATCGAAAGTTCATGCATCGCGACTGGCCTTCTGCGGCGCGAGCAATGCGGCGATCTCGTCCAACCCTTCGCCGGTTTTGCAACTCGCGCGCACGACATGTATGGAAGGTTTCAACGTGTGCACGTCGCGGACAAGTTGCTCCACATCCACGCCCATCGCGTCGGCAAGGTCGGTCTTGTTGATTACCACCACGTCCGAACCGAGAAACATGTGCGGATGCTTTTTCACCATCCACGGCCCCTCGGTCACGCTCACCACCACCATCCGACTGCGCGAACCCAGCGGGAACTCGGCGGGGCAAATCAAGTTGCCGATGTTCTCGATGAGAATCAGATCAATTCCCTTGAGATCAATTTTCTTGAGCGCTTTATCCACGAGGTTCGCGTCCAGATGGCAGCCGTTCACGGTCGCAATTTGCACCACCGGCACACCCTGGCTCGCGATGAGCTCAGTGTCGTTGGCCACGGTTGCGTCGCCGTTGAAGACAGCGACGCCGATCCAATTCTTCAACCGCTCCACCAACCGCGTGATGAGCGTGGTCTTGCCGGAGCCAATCGCGCCCATCACGTCCACCGCCGTGATGCCGTGTTCATCCAGCAATGTCCGGTTGGCGCGCGCGATTTTCGCGTTGGCTTCGAGCAGGCTGTGTTCCAGTTCAATGTCGTAGATTTCTTCGGGAACAGCTTCGATAACAGGTGTCATGATTTTTATTTTTTCGCCATGCCCATGAGTGCGGTGGGCGTGTGCATTTTCTGGAGAATATTTCCCGGGCCGAGATACATATGGACGCCGCACGGCAGGCACGGGTCGAAACTGCGGACTGCGCGCATGATGTCGATGCCCTTGAATTTGTCCGGCGTGTTTTCTTCAAAGATCGGCGTGTTTTGCACGGCATCTTCGTACGGCCCCGGCGTGCCGTACATGTCGCGCGGACTGGCATTCCAGGGCGTCGGCGGATACGGATGATAGTTCGCAATCCTGCCCTTGCGGATGACCATATGATGCGAAAGAACTCCGCGAACCGCTTCGTGAAAGCCGCAGCCAATCGCTTCATCCGGCACTTGGAACGGCTGGAACGTCTGCGTCTTCCCGGCGCGAACATCGTTCATCGCCTGCTCGACGCAATACATCGCCACCGCCGCGGCGTAGGCCTGGAAATAAGACCGCGCGCGGTCGCGTTCAATGGCGTTGCTCCATTGCGGAATCCGCCAGGTCAATTCCATCTCCGGCTTGGTGAGCGTTTTCGGCAAACGAATCCGCACCGTGCCGTCGCCCGGCGCTTTCACGTAACCAATATCCACCAACCCCGAGAGCGCGGTGGACCAAAGCCGCGCGATGGGGCCGCCGCCAGTGTCGAGCGCAAGATGATCCTTGCCGTCGAACCAACGCGGCGACATCACCCAGGTGTATTTATTATCGAAATCCCGTTTTTGCGGTTTCGGAATCGTCGTCTGGTTCCAGGGATGCCGCTTGTCCACTGGATTGCCCAGCGGATCTTTGCGGACGAACATTTCCGTGCTGCCATTTTGGGCCCAGTCTTCGTAATACGACGAACCCAGTAGAATGCGCATGCCGAGATTGATCTCGACCAAATTGTTCGTAACGAGCTTGCCGTCCACAATCACTCCCGGCGTGACGAACATGGCCTTGCCCCATTTTTCCATGTTCTCGTATTTGTAATCGCACACGTCCGGGTTCTGCCACGATCCCCAGCAACCGAGCAGGATTCGACGCTGTCCGACTTTTTCGTAGCCGGGCAACGCCTCGTAGAAAAAGTCAAAAAGATCGTCATGCAATGGCACAACTTTCTTCATGAACTCGACATATTTCGTCAGCCGAACGAGAAAATCGGTGAAGACTTGAATGGAAGGAACCGTCCCCACGCCGCCGGGATACAACGTGGACGGATGCACATGCCGGCCTTCCATGAGGCAGAACATTTCGCGAGTCATCCGGCTCATCAAGAGGCATTCGCGATAGAATTCACCCTCGAACGGATTCAGCGAATGCATGATGTCCGCGATGGTCCGAAAGCCGTGGTCCTTCGCGTGTGGCGCCTCGGTTTTCTGCGCTTTTTCCCACACGCCCGGATTCGTTTCCTTGACCATCATCTCGCAGAAATCCACGCCCACGAGATTGTCCTGGAAAATGCAGTGGTCGAACATGTATTCGGCCGCTTCACCCAGATTAAGAATCCATTCCGCCATGCGCGGATTCTTGATCCCGTAAGCCATGTTCTGCGCATAAACCGAACACGTGGCGTGATTGTCGCCGCAGATGCCGCAAATGCGGCTGGTGATGAAATGCGCGTCGCGCGGATCCTTGTTCTGCATGAAAATCGAATAACCGCGGAAAATCGAAGACGTGCTGTGGCACTCCGCGACCTGTTTTTTTTCAAAATCGATTTTCGTGTAAATGCCCAGGCTGCCGACGATGCGCGTGATCGGGTCCCAGGACATCTCGACGAGATTGTCCTTGGGCTTCGGGGCGCGTGGTTTGGTTTCCGTTAAAGTTTCCATAAATCACCTCGTTATTCCTGTCTTGTGGTTTCCGCGTGTTGCGGGACATCGCCGCCGCTGCCGTGAGTTCGGTCGTGTCCATTGCCTTCGCCGTAGTATTTGGGGTTGTAACCGGTGGTCAGCACCGGCTTCGGATGCCGCCATTTCGGCTCCTTGTTCACCGTGGCGTTGGTCACTGCGCGCAGGGAACGAATGAGCTTGCCGTATTGCATCACCAGCGTGCTGGAAAATGTCGCGCCGGGCGGTTCGTCCATGAACGGCATGAATTTGTCCGGGAATCCGGGCATGGTGCAGGCGATGCAAATGCCGCCGACATTCGGGCAGCCGCCGATGCCGTCCATCCAGCCGCGTTTGGTGACGTTGCAATTCACCACCGGCCCCCAGCAGCCGAGTTTCACGAGGCACTTCGGCGAGCCGTATTCGTGCGCAAAATCTCCCTGTTCATAATACGCGCCGCGATCGCAACCTTCGTGCACGGTTTTGCCGAAAAGCCAAGTGGGACGGAAATTTTCATCCAATGGAATGATCGGCGCCAACCCGGCCACCTGGTAGAGCAGATACAGCAGCGTCTCCATCATGTTGTCGGGTTGCACGGGGCAACCGGGCACATTAACGACCGGCAGGCCCGTTTTGGTCCGCCAACTCCAACCGAGATAATCCGCCAGGCCCATCGCGCCCGTCGGATTGCCTTGCATCGCGTGAATGCCGCCGTAAGTGGCGCAGGTGCCCGCCGCGATCACCGCCGCCGCCTTGGGCGCGAGGCGATCAATCCATGTGTTCGTGGTGATGGGCTGGCCGGTTTCCTTGTCCGCGCCGAACGCGGCCCAATATCCTTCTTCCTTGATGTCCTCGTTCGGAACGGAACCTTCAAGCACCAGCACGAAGGGATCGAGTTTGCCTTCCGCCGCCTGAAACCAGTATTGCATGAAATCATCACCGACCTCTTTCGCCAAAACCGGGTTGTGCAAATGGACTTTCGGCAGGCCGGGAATAGCGCCCATCACCACATCTTCAATGCTCGGCAACGATGCCGCCGTTACCGACACGGAATCCCCGTCGCAGCTCAGCCCGCCGGTCATCCAGAGCACGTGGATTTCCTTGACGTCCGGAACATGATCCGCAAGAACTTCAGTTGTTTTCATAATCGCATCCTCCCATCACATTCTCATCAGCTTCATCTCGCGGGCCATCGATGGCAGTTCGCGCACCGTCATGAAAATGATCCCCAGCGCCACCAATCCGCCCAAAGCAATCCAGGCGTTTTTGGCGGTATCGTTCCTTCGCGTCACTTTTTTCAACGTCCTCTTCAAAGTCCTGTTCATAATAGTTTCCTTTCAAGCCGGCACGGCGCCGGTGTCCTTATTTCTTTCGGTTTGCGATAGCTCCTTGATAAGCGATTGCACCATCTCCACAGCCTTGGGCACGGCCGCCTGCGCGGCATCGCTCAAGCCCATTTGCCCGTCTTCTGAATCCAATTGGTCTGGCTCGCAGCCGACCAAAAATAATCGCGCCGGTCTTCCTCCCAGCGCCTCCGCCATTTGCAGCACGTGAAGCGGTACCATGTCGTGCGCATCCACGCTGGCGGATTCCAGACTGCCCAGATTCGCCAGGTCCGGTTCGATCAAACAGACCGTGCCCGGCGGCTCGTTCCGCGGCGTGGCATCCACCAAAATCACCGCGTCGTAACCGTCCGCCAGCGCATAAGCGAGGTCATAACCGCGAATGCCGAAATCCACCACGTGCGCTTCCGGCGGCAGCGCAATCGCCATCAATTCCCGCGCGACCTCGCTGCCAAACGCATCATCACCCAAAAAAATGTTCCCAATGCCGGCGACAAGAATTCGTTTCATCGGACTTCCTCCGTCAACGGTTCCACTTCATCCACGCCGTAAAAAAATCGGTGCCCCGGCTGGCGCATGAAACCGAGGTCTTTGCCGGGATCGTTGTCCAGCACGACCGCAAGATGAACACGCTTCTCCATATCCTGCTCGACGGCTTCGATGACCGCCGTCTGGCCATCCAGCGCGATATCCAAAACGTCCGCGCGCGCTTTCGGCCGCAACCGCACCCGGTCTCCCGCCTGCAAATAAGCGCCATCCACGGCAACGCCCTTGAGCGGCACGCTGGCGCCAAAAAAATCATCAAATTCAATCGCGGCCCCTGGCTCCGGATCGCGTTTCGCTCCATGCATCCCGAGCAACGCGCCTCGCGACAGCGCTTCCGTGCGTTCCAGCAACCGCCGCGCTTGTTCATCCACGCGGCGCATCTCGCGCTTTTCCTCGTCGGTCATGGTCAAAATCCGCAGCGTGAGGATTTCGTCAATTTCGGTTCCGTCGAACAGCGGCCCGGCGCTCTCCGGTGCAATTTTCGGGTAATCATAAAGAATGATCGGCGACGAAAGCATCATGTCCGCTTCCCGGCTGGCTTCTTCGCCGACCAGCACCGGCCACGCGCCAATATTCTTGCAGCCCACCGCCGCCTCCTGATATTCGGACGGTGGATCGATCAACGAAATGAATTCACCGCCCGCCACCGTCAAAATCGTGTGCGTGGAAGCAAAGGTCCGCATGAGAACGGCTTCCCCATCGGCCAACTCCGCGTCGGTCATCGGCGTGTGATTCGCGATCCGCACCGTGATCTTGCGCAGCCCCGGCTGCAACGTCTTCACCGAAAGCTCAACCACCCCCGAAATCGTATCCTGCCGCCGCAAAATAATTCCCACCGTGCAATTATCCGCATCGCGAACCGGCTCCAAATCCCGCGATGCGAAAAAGCGGAACGGCGCCTGCACTTCCGTCGGCGAATCGCCGTTCAGCGCCATCGACGGCACCACCACTTTGCGTTCCGCCGCTTCGTGCCAGGCTTGCAACAACTCGTCGCCCACGCGCAATTCCGGCACGATGGTGAATTTCAATTCCTCGGGAGGAAATTGCGCCACCGGTCCCGGCAATACTCCGATTTCCCGGGCGACCGGCTGGAGAAAACGGACGCTCACCTCGAGCGTCGCCGCGTCTGAAGCCGTTTTGACCAGGCACTCCGTCTGCATTACAAACGGCTCCGCTCCCCCCTGTGCCTGGCTGCAAGCTTCCGGATATACGCGGCCGAAAGTGAAACGCTCGCGCTGATTTTTCTTCGAAGACGGCCGATACGGATACAGCACGTAACCTTCGTACAAAACCGTCTCCACGATTTGCTCCAGAAGCGCGGCGTTCATGCCATTGCCTCCGTGCGTTCAGCGGACGGGGCCGCGTTCTGTTCGAGCAATTCGTCGATCGCCTCCTCCCACGTAAGCAGCCTGCGCTGGCGTTTATACGCGTTGAGCCGGTCAAAAACATCCCGCCGCAGCGAAAACCACGCGCTGTTTGGATAATGCTGCTCCATCAACGCGCGCCACACGGCAATGGGCATCCGCCAGGAACATTCGGAATTCCAGGAAATCGGCGTGACCTGCAACCGCCCACCCGCGCCGCTGTAAAAAACCGAGCCGCTGAATAAAAACAGCAGCGGAATCTCGCCTTCCTCAAGTCCGTTTAAATAGCGGGCCGACGCCACATTGAAATCGAACGTGCACGCCACCGGCAGCGCAGCCTCCACATTGCCGCGAAATGAATTCACGGTCGTGCTCGTGTTCGCCCACAACCGGTTCCGCAGCGTTTGCCCCCACGATTCGGGCGGACCGAAAAGTTCGTACAAATTTTCCTTCTCGCGCGCATTATAACCGCGCCGCGGGCACTGGATTTGAATCTGCGCGTTGAGCAGCACGGCCTGGATGATCTCTTCCGGCGGCGAGCTGGTGATTTTGATTCTAAACTGCAACAGCGGCGTCATGCTGCGTGACGAGCTTTCCACATTCGTGATTTGAAAGCTCAAATCAGGCATGGCTCACCTCTTCGAGCGCTGCCGTTGAATGAGTGGAATGTTGCCGCAATTTCGAAAAGAACGTTTCAATTTCCTGCCAGACCCGGTCGCCGCCGGAAAATCCCCGCCAATGCAACCGGATCAGGCCCACCAGTTCGAAGGCGAGATCGATCGGCACTATATAATATTCCCGCACCCCTTTCAGACGGTTGACCAGCAGCGCTTCCACGTCCCGCCGCATTTCTGTGAGCGCCGGATTTGCGCCGGCTAGCGCCTCCCAACTTTCCATCGCCAGCAGCGATTCCGTCGCGCCCGCCGGGCTCGGATACATCGCGATGACTTTTCCCGCGGGCGTGCTGCGAAAGAAAAAGGCGAGCTCAATCGGCAGGGAAAAACCCGCCCATTCGGCGTCCGTCATCCGGAAACTTAAAAGCTGGCGCGTGTCGCGCGGAATCAGTTTCCAGCGGCCAATGACGTTCTCAAAGCGCAGCGCGCAGGCATCGCACGCGCAAATGATTTTTCGCGTGGCAACTTCCAGAAGATGCCGATGCCCCGGCTGGAGCGGCAAACTGCAAAATTCACATTGCTCGACGCTCGGCCGCGGCCGCGCCATTCTGCGCAAGGTCGCAAATGGATTTTCCTTTCTGGCAAAAGCAGTCGAGTTCATGCCTGGGCAGCGGGGAGGGTTTGCGCTCAGGCGGGAGGGATGCTGGGCATGGCAGGATGAATCGGCCCGTGTGCTTCCGGGTTGATGCTGGTCGAGTCGCGCGGACCGCGGTAAAACTTCGTCTCGCCGCGCCCGTGTTCGCGCCCTTTTTCCAGCACGTGTTCCTCGCCTTTATGTATGCCCGGCACATGGACCGGTTCCGGAGGTGCAAATTGTTTTTTCATTTGGTTCGTCCTTTCGCCCGAAATCCAACCGCGCTCTTCCTGCAACCTGTTTAATGTAAGTCACGGGCGGCCGGCGAAAATGGGGTGTTGGCCTCAAATGTTTTCGCCCTTGGATCCGGAAACGACCTGCGCGTGATTCAGCGCGGCCACGAGCGCGACGCCGCCAATGACATTGCCGATGAATGTCGGCGCGAGATAGCGGCCGAACACTTCCACCCAGGTGTTCTCCCCCGCAAACGCGGCATAAAAAGTTTGCACCGCGCCCGCCACGACATGGCTGAAATGCCCGAGCCCCACGAAATAGCTGAGAATGATGATGACCCACAGCCGCGCGTTTTCCGCGAACGGCAGCAGCCAGACCATGAGCGCGATCAGCCAACCCGCGAAGACTCCGTGCATCACGTGAACCCCAAACGAACCTCGCATCGCCTCCCGCCCAATCTCCGCAAACTGCGCCCGCACGTCCGGCTCAAACGCCACCTTCAGGTCCGACACCCACGCCGCCGCGATGCAGCCCAACAAATTGGAAAACAGCACGATTCCCCAAAGCCGCATCACCCGGCCAAATCGATGCCATGTCTTTTCCTTCAGCAACGGCAGAATGGGCGTCAGCGTGTTTTCCGTGAATAACTGTTGCCTTCCCAAAATGACCACCAGGAAACCGACGCTGTATCCGAATTTTGACACCAGAGGCCGCCACGGCGCCTCGGGCAAATGACTGCTCAACAGGCCCTCCGCGATCAGCGACGCGCCCATGGAAAGTCCGGCCGCCAGCCCGGACCAGAACAACGCCGAAGGAGGCCGGCTCAATTCATCAAAACCCTCCTGCAGGATGGCCTTGTAAACCACGGCCCCGCTCGGCGACTTTCGTTGCTCGGCCTCCCATGCGACCTTTTCGCTCTTCTCGCTCATTTCAAAATCCCCCAAAAGCCCTTCAACCTATCCCGAAGCGGCGCTCCCGGTGAAACAATCGCATGGGGTGTTCTCTCACCACCATCCTCGTCGTACAGCGATGCCCCGCAAGCTCTGTTTGGGGTTGCCTGCGAATCCAAAAATACGGTGTTTCCCGCTGTGGAAGATTCGCTCAGAAACCCGACATTTTTTTATGAATGAAACAGTACCTCGGCACGATGTTGCATCCGCCAACATTGGAAACGTGATTCTCGGAATCTGGGTGGTGATCTCACCGTTCGTCCTCGGATTCAGCGGAGTGGAAAACGCGAAATGGAATAACATTGCCACCGGTGGCGCGGTGGCCCTGCTGGCGTTGTCACGCAGGGCGGGAGGCGGCTCGGGCGTGCTGAACATCCTTCTCGGCGGCTGGCTCATCGCTTCAGCGTTCGTGCTGCAACTCAATGGAACGCCTTTCTGGAACAACATCATTATTGGAATCTGCATCGTAATCGTGGCGCTGATCGGCTCCGCTTCCACCCGCACGCCCGCCGCGCCAATGCCACCCCCTCCGAATCCGTGAAGATGCCGCGGTTTTGTAACGAACTATAAAAAGCAGATTGGCCGACGCCGAGCACAGTAGCGCAGGCTGCCTGCGCGGCGCCGCATGGCCGCAAATTTCTGTTTACTGCCGAACCAAAAGGAGTAATGTTGCGATTGTTCCGAAGGTCATGCGGCAATCTACTCTCCGCCGCACACGAGTTGCGCAAAACTTGAAGTTCTTATGAGTAGCCGTTCACTGATGAATCATCGTCTGACGGAAATCGAAGGGCAAGCCCACTCGGAAGCACTGCGGCACTTTGCCGCCCGGTTGAAAGCATTCCCCCACAACCGCGAGCTGGTCAAACGGCTGGAGCAGGACATTGCCAAAATTGCGCTGGCCGCCATGGCGGTCTCAAGCAAACCTGCCAATGGCATTCCCGTCGTCGTCGACGACGGCTCCCAATGGTTCAAAAGCCTCGACTTGTTTGAGAACGTCTTCGTCTGCCATCGGGGCACACCCATCGGGCTCGAGTACGCCGTGGGTGAGCAACTCTCGTCCGGCACGACAGAGATGTGGGCCAAGGGACGCAACGTGGTCGAGGTCTTGAAGACCTTCACTCACGACCAGCGCCGCGCGCTTCAGGCTTGGACCGAGGAAATGGCCGCGCAGGTGAGGGAGTTCCTAGCCCTGCAATACCCGGGTGAGGACTTGAAACGTGTCGCCGACACGTTGATGTGGCAATTCACCCACGACAAAAACAGCGCCGATGCCCGTCCGCTCGTTCACCACAAAGCCGCCGGGGCATTGAAGCGCTGAATCGATTCGGATTGCTCGCCGAGCGCTCTGGCGCCGCTGCTGCAATAGGCCTTTGTGGTCTCGTCAACGTGAACGCGAAGGTTTGCCTTGCCACCCCCGGCCACCGTCATGCAACCATTCCCCAAGAATGCCGCGACCAAACTCGCCTGCTCCGCAAAACCATCCGGCTGCGCAGGCAAATGCGCCGCAAAAACCCCGGCTAGCCGGCAAATTAGCGCGAATCCTTCTGAGTTACGGCGTGGCCGGCGTCTGCCTCTATTGGGTTTTTCATAATCTCGATTTTCGGCAGATGTTCCATTCCTTCGCCGGCGTGAACTGGTGGTGGGTGCCGGCTGCCATGGTTCTCCAACTCTTCGTTTACGTGGTCGCAGGCTGGGAATGGCAGGTATTACTGCGTCCCATTGGCCGCCTCTCCGTGGCGCAAACAACCCAAGCCGTGTTCGCCGGCCGTTTTGCCAACGACGTTCTCCCCGTGCATGTCGGCTATGTGATTCGGATTTACCTCGTCTCGCGTTGGACGGGCGCCAGCATCGCAGCCGTGACTCCGTCATTGCTCATCGAGCGGCTTTTCGACGGTTTCTGGCTCGCGCTCGGGATTGGACTGACGGCATTTTTCCTGCCACTGCCTTCAGCGCTCGTCCGGGCGGCTGAAATCTGGGTGGGCATCATTGTCTTCGGGCTGGTCACCGGCGCGATCATTCTCCTCTGCAAACCTTCTCGTCAAGGGTCGCAAACCTCCCACGCGGCTTCCGGAAAAGGGTTTCGGAAATTCCGCGCGATGCTTTCACAAGGCCTCGAACAAATCCGTCTAATTGGCCACTCCCGGCTTTTGCCGGCCGGGTTCGCGCTCTCCCTCTTGAAATTCGCCGTGCAATGCCTGGCCTTTCTCTGCCTGCTGCGAACGTATCATTTCCAACTCCCACTGTCCGCCCAAATGGCCGTGTTCCTGGTCGCGTACGTCGGTCTGTCAATGCCGAGCACACCGGCGAGCGTGGGCGTATTCCAACTCTTCTGCATCGCCGGTCTGGAAATATTTCATGTGCCCAAACCCGTCGCCGCGGGTTTTTCGTGGCTGGCCTTCGTGGTCATTAACCTGCCCTTGTCGCTGGCCGGTTTCATCGCGCTGGCGCAATCAGGATTGACGCTGCGGCAAGTTCGAACTCAGATCCGTCAACACCATCAACGGCCTTTCAATGGCTCTGAGACTGTGTAGCCCGGCGGCACGGGCGGATTAAACATCGCCTCGTCCACCTTCGGATTGATTTCCTCGTTCTCGAAATCGTTGCGCAAAGTCGAGCCATCGGCGAATTGCAGTTCCGTGCCGCGCAGCGAATGATTGTGCGTATCAAAATCAATCTCCACCTGCGAAATCATGCGCCGCGCCGCGGCGGATTTCGGTTGAAGCACCAATCGGCCGACGCCATTCTCGACCTTTTGCGAAACAACGTCATAACGGGCCTCCAGGTCACTCTGGCTTCGCGGAAAACCCGCTTCGAGCAACGCCAGCGCATCGCGCCATGGGCCGGCCTGTTGCAGCGGATAGCGTTCCACACGCTTCAGCAGCGGATAAAAAATCAGCAGCTCCTCCGGCGCGCGTACGGCAATTGTCTGCGCCGGATGCCCGAGTTCCCACCGAAACCGATTCGGCGCGGCGAACCAGACATGGCCCTTCGATTTCAAAGGCTGCGTCAACGATTTCAATTTCCGGGTCTGCACAAAATCCGCCGACCAGGATTGGATATTCGTTTGCGCCGCCAGCCACGAAACCGCCTCGGGATTCAGTTCCGCGCCGAATACAAGGCTACTCGGAACCACAAACAAACTGATTAACAAAAGCGTTACGCTGCGTTTCATAAAATCCAAATCATGCATTTTCCAACTCCCTGGCCACCGCGCGGAGCCGGAGCCGCGCGCTCCACGAAAACGCACCATACGGCTCGCGCTGGAAGATTTCCAGGTAATGCGGCGGGATTTGCCGTAGGACTTCATCCCACTGTCGTTCATCTTCGGCGGTAATGATCGTTCGGTGGCCAATGCTTTTGTTGCGCGGCTGGCCGAGGACCACTCCGCTGCGCGCGAGGGGAAGATCAAAGAAATCAAACATCGCCTTGATTTTTTTCGCGTCGTTCAGGTCGCGGAACGATTCCAGAGTGAAGCAGCGGTCGTGCAGCCGGTTCTCCTCCAGGTACCGCATCGCGCGATTTTCAATTTCAATCCATTGCAGCAAATACCATTGAAACAGGCTGAGTTCCCTGCCTTCAAAATGCCGGAAAATCTCCTCATTGCCGGTGAGCGCCCAGCAAAAATGCCGGCGGCCATCATCGCCCTCATAAAAATGAAACGGCGCCCGCACGCGGCGGCGCCATTCCTGGCGGTACGTTTCGCTTTTAGCCACATAAAGCGGATCTCGCACCAGGTGAATCAGCCGCAGGTCCGGAAAAATCTCCAGCGCCGCCGCATGCGTCGACTTTAAAAACGCATGGCTGGATTCCAGGTAAATGCTTTCCCGCAGCCGCTCGATATAGCCGCGCTTCTTCGCGAGCCGCGCGCGAATGCCGTCGACCCGCCCAGCAAACGCATCGTAAATCGCGGGCCCAAAAAGCGTCGGGTTGCCCCAATCGAAGAACGGCTCATGCCGGCTGGCGCAGTCCGCCACGTTATTGCGGAAGAGGTCCCGCAGATAAAGCGTGCCGGAACGGGCGCTGGCCAGGGTAAAGAAAACGTGTTTCATCGTCCGATAAACGGCTCACGCTCACAGCTTCTTGCAAACGCACACAACCTCCACCGGTTCGGGAATCTCCGGCTGGAACAAAGTCGTGCGGCAGCGGTCATACACCGTGAAACCGTACCGCTTGTAAACGATTTCCGGGCGGCGTTTGGGATGCGAAAAGAACGCGCCATAACACTCCGCGATGCCGTTCTCCCTCAGCCGGTTTTCGTAAATCGTCCACATCTTCTGGCAAAGACCGCGTCCGCGATATTCTTTTTCAATGTCAAAGTGCAAATGCGCGGCATTGCCGGGATGACGCGGCTGTTCCCACAACCCGGCCGTGAAGAGCCACCGAATAAATTTCCGGCTGCGCGGATGGCCGGCATAGTGGCCCGTGCCCAGCCGCAACACCATTTTCGCCGCCGTCTGAAAGCCACTCCACATTTGAAGCCAGTCAAAGTAACGATTGACCGAACCCAGCAGGTATCCAACCACACGGCCCTTCGATTCGGCGACAATTCCCCACTCCGGTTCGTAGGTCAGGTAAGGGCGCGTAAAAAGGTCGGCAAACAAATCGCGATCGCGAAACAACGAATCCACTGGATGCCCCAAAAATCCCGTATCGCAGCAAAGCCGGCCAATCGCCTCATAATCCGACTCCTTGCAAGGCCGAATGCGTATGTCGTCGTATGTGAGCGTCTCGCGCAAAATCGCCGATGCCGCTCCAGTCCGCGGGATTCCCACTCCATTGAGTGCGCGCCTATCGAGCGCAATTGAATTCTTCGTGTTTGCAATCATCCCATGCCTTTCTCGATTTCTTGACGTGAATAGTCGAAACGCATCGCAGAAGTCCGGGCTGGAGTGGGTGCCCGGCCGTTCCGTGTAACATTCAACTCGATCTTCCAACAGTTGACGGCGGCACGCGGAACCGACCTCCGCGCTTCGCTCGCAACCCTCGTAATTTACCTCGGCAGCGAGGGAAATCCACTGGGGTAAAACCTTTTCCCCATCGCCGGGCAAATCGCCCCATGGACAACGCTGCCGGTTATCCGAAAAACCACCGTTCCATGGCCCTCAGTTCATTTTGAACTGCGCACCGCTCATGAACCACGCCGAAATTTCGGAGCGCCAGCCAGTTTCCCTTTTATTCCCTTGCCGTTCATTCCTCTGCCTTTTTGATTGCTGGAAAGAAGTCATCGCTTTGCCGCGAAGCGACCCGCAACAATTTCTACCCTGCGGTCATCTCGCCGAAAGACCAACCAGCACCGGCTTCAGCACTCGCCATACGTTCTCCGCGACAATTTTGTGCCCGGCCGGAGTCGGGTGAATACGGTCCGTCTGATTCAATTCCGGCTTTCCGCCGACCCCTTCCAATAAAAATGGAACGAGCGTTGCATGATTCTTTTCGGCTAAATCGGGAAAAATTTGTCGGAATGCAGTCGCGTACGCAAGACCCATATTCGGCGGCATCTGCATTCCGGCGATGACAATTTTCGCGTCCGGATACTTCTCCTTCACGCAATTGATAATCGCTTGCAGGTTGGTCTCCGTCGCGGAAGGCGGAACGCCGCGCAGGCCGTCGTTGCCGCCGAGTTCCAAAATCAGCACATCGAGCCGGCGCTTCAGCAGCCAATTGATGCGATTCAACCCATCGGCACTGGTGTCGCCGCTGACGCCCGCATTGACCACCGTGAAATTCCAGCCCTCCGCGTCAATTTTCTTCTGCAACAAGGCCGGATAAGCTTCCGACGGATCCACACCGAGACCGGCGGCAATGCTGTCGCCGAGCACCAAAATGGTTTTGCGTTGCGGCGCAGGCTTGGACGGCGGACTGCTCGAAGGCTGCGCAACCCCAGCCGGCGCGACCGCCAACATCAACGCCAGCGCCCACCAACAGTTCAGGGTTCGGGAATGTTCACGCTTATTCATCCGTGCCACTTGTCCACTCAACGAACACGAAATCCACGCGTTCGTCAATCCGCCCACTCGATTATCCGATTTGACGCGACGGCAGACTACTGTATTGAGAACACAGTGAACGCAAAACCCATGCTTGAAGTCCACGGCCTGACCAAGAGCTACCCAAGCGGCGGCGACACGCTCACCGTCGTCAAAGACATCAGCTTCTCTCTGGACGCGGCGGCGTCCTGCGCGATTGTCGGTCCATCCGGCAGCGGCAAGACCACGCTCATCGGCCTCTGCGCCGGACTGGACCAACCCACTGCCGGCGAAGTCCATTTGAACGGCACCCATCTCGGCGCGCTGGACGAAGATGGCCGCGCTCGCGTGCGCAGTGAAATCGTCGGCTTCGTTTTCCAGACCTTCCAGCTTCTCCCCACGCTCACCGCATTGGAAAACGTAATGGTCCCGCTGGAATTGCGCGGCCGCAATCATGCGAAGGACGAAGCCATCGAACTGCTCCAGCGCGTCGGACTCGGAGAACGACTGACTCATTATCCCGCCCAGCTTTCCGGCGGCGAACAACAACGCGTCGCGCTGGCGCGGGCTTTCATCAATCGCCCGAAAATCCTTTTCGCCGATGAACCCACCGGAAATCTCGACGCCGAAACCGGCAAGCTCGTCATCGAAAACCTGTTCGCCCTGAACGCCACCGCCGGCACAACTCTGGTACTGGTGACGCATGACCTCGACCTTGCCAAACGCGCCCAGCGCATCATCCGGTTGAAAGGCGGCTCAATCATCACCGACCCATGAGCGCCACCCATTCATTCAACCGGCTGTTTTTCTCGTGGACGTGGAAAATGGCCTGGCGCGACAGCCGGACAAGCCGCAAGCGGCTGCTCCTTTTTTCCTGTTCCATCATTCTCGGCATCGCGGCCCTCGCGGCCGTAGGCTCGCTCGGCGTCAATCTTAACCGCGCCGTCGACGAACAGGCCAAAACGCTATTGGGCGCAGATCTCGTGCTCAGTTCGCGCGACGCCTTCACGCCCGAAGCGGAGGAATTGTTTCACACCATCGGAGGCGAACAATCCCGCGAGATTTCGTTCACGACCATGGTCTATTTTCCGCGCACCGGCGGCACGCGCCTGGCCGTCGCGCGCGCCTTGAGTGGCGATTTTCCCTTTTACGGCCAGTTTGAAACCGACCCCGCCAACGCTGCCGCGGATTTCCGGCACAGCAACGGTGGCGCGCTCGTGGAACAAACCTTGATGGCGCAATTCGACGTCAAAGCCGGCGACGAGATTCGCATCGGAAACCTCACGTCGCACGTCGCCGGCAAGCTGGAAAAAATTCCCGGTGAAAGCGTCGCGCTGTCGGCCATCGCGCCGCGCGTTTATTTTTCGATGGATGATCTCGCCAAAACCGGCCTGTTGGGCCGGGGCAGCCTCGCCCAATATCGCATTTCATTCAAACTCCCGCCCGGCTCGAACGCCTCGCAAGTGGCGAACACGCTCCGGCCGCAATTCGAAAAGCTTCGGCTTCGCTCCGAAACTGTTGAGGACCGCAAGCGCGAATTGGGCCGCGCGATGGATAACCTTTATCATTTTTTAAATCTTGTTGGCTTCATTGCGTTACTGCTCGGCGGCGTGGGCGTGGCCAGTGCCATTCATGTCCACGTGAAACAAAAGCTGAACACTGTTGCCGTGCTGCGCTGTCTCGGCGCCTCGGTCCGGCAGTCCTTTTCAATCTATCTCGCGCAAGGCATGGCGCTCGGCGTATTCGGCGCGCTGGCCGGCGCCGCGCTCGGCGTGATCGTTCAAATGCTGATTCCGAAAGTGCTCGCGAATTTCATTCCCTTCAGCTTCCAATTCCACACCGCCTGGTTCGCGATCGCCCGCGCCATGGAACTCGGCTTTGCCATCTGCGTTCTGTTCGCCTTGCTGCCGTTGCTGACCGTGCGGCGCGTGTCGCCCCTCGCGGCGATCCGCGTCTCCTTCGAGACGAACCGCCCACGACGCGATCCTCTGCGCTGGCTCGCCGGCGCCAGCATCGTCGCAGGTGTCCTTATATTCGCCTTTTCCCAAACGCGCAATTGGCGCATCGGACTTGGCTTCGCCATTGGTTTGGGGCTGGCCTTCGGCGCGCTCTCCCTAACCGCCCGTTTGCTGATGTTCGCCGCGCGCCGCTTTGTTCCGAGCGCGCTTCCGTTTTCCGTGCGTCAAGGCCTGGCCAGTTTGCATCGGCCTCAAAATCGCACGCTGCTCCTTCTGCTTTCGCTCGGACTGGGAACGTTTCTCATGGTCAGCCTTTACTTGGTGCAGCGCAACCTACTGACGGAATTCATTTCGTCGGGTGGCAAGAACCAGCCGAACGCCGTGCTGTTCGACATCCAGTCGTCACAAAAAGATGCCGTCGCCAAATTAATCCGATCCCAGAACCTGCCCGTGCTCGACGAACTGCCCATCATTTCGATGCGCATCAGCGCCATCAATGGGCACCCCGTCGATACGTCCTCCACCGGCGAACGACAAGATCGCCATCGCTGGGCGTTCCGCCGCGAATATCGCAGCACCTGGAGCGACCATTTGCGCGACGGCGAGAAAATTGTTGCGGGAAAATTTATTCCGGCCGTCACCAACAACACCGAAATCATTCCCGTTTCCATCGAGGAAGGCATCGCCAGGGAATTGGGCGTTCACCTCGGCGACCAGATCGACTTCAACGTGCAAGGCGTGACGGTGAAAACGCGCGTCGCCAGTTTGCGAACGGTCGAATGGCGCCGCATTCAACCGAACTTTTTTGTCATTTTCCCGCGCGGCTCGTTGGATGATGCGCCCGCCATGCACGTGCTGGTGACGCGCACGCCCTCCGCCGACGCGTCCGCGCGCATGCAACGCGAAATTGTGAAAGCGTTTCCGAACGTCTCCATCATCGACCTGACGCTCGTGCTGCAAACCGTCGATTCAATTCTCGGAAAAATTTCCTTCGTCGTGCGCTTCATGGCCATGTTCACCGTGCTGACGGGAATGCTCGTGCTCGTCAGCGCGTTGGTGATTGGCCGCTATCAGCGCGTGCGCGAAAGTGTGTTGCTGCGCACCCTAGGCGCCTCGCGCGGGCAAATTTTAAGAATTCTGATCGTGGAATACTTCGCGCTCGGCTTTTTAGCCGCTTTGACCGGCATCATCCTGGCAGTCTTCGCCGCCTGGGCGCTGGCGGTCCTCGTATTCAAGGTTTCGTTCGTGGTCGCCGTGATGCCGCTCATCATCGCCTTGATCGTGGTGCCGGCAATTACCGTCATCACCGGAATGCTCATCAGCCGGGGCGCCTTGAACCATCCGCCCCTGGCCGTTTTGCGGTCGGAAGCATGATTTTGTCGAGCGCCTCCGGCAACCTTCGTTACAAATCCGGTAGAACGCCCCGGGGTTTCCCTCGGACTGTTTTCAGCTTCGGCCCAATAGTCATTTTCTCCAGCCTCGTTCATGCTGGCTGCGCGTGAACAAACTGGTTTCAAAAAGCCTGCAACGAACTCACGGAAAGAACTTCCTACTCTGCCACCTCAGCCTTTTTCTCATCGCCGCCGCGCTGCAAATGTGCTCTGCCACGATGGCCGGAGAGTCGAGTCACATCATCGCCTGGGGCGACATCAATTACGACATGACCAATGACGTGGCGCAATCCGGCAGCTCCATTGCCGCCATCGCCTCCGGCGATTTTCACAGCCTCATCCTGCGACGGGATGGAAATGTCGTGGCCTGGGGAGACGACCGATTCGGCCAAAGCCAGGTCCCTTCAATGCTTAACCGCCATGGCGTGGTGAAAATCGCCGCCGGCAACGTGCACAGTCTCGCGCTATTGGGCAACGGAACGGTAATGGCCTGGGGGCCTTCCGGCGGAATGTACGGCGATTACGGCCAGGCCGCGGTGCCAACCGATTTGAAAAAAGTGAAGGCGATTGCCGCTGGCGGCACGCACAGCCTGGCGCTTCAAAGCGATGGAACAGTGGCCGCCTGGGGATTTGACGCTTACGGCCAATGCGATGTTCCGCCGGGATTGAGCAGCGTGGTCGCGATTGCCGGCGGCATGTATCACAGCCTCGCGTTGAAACGCGATGGCACAGTAGTCGCCTGGGGCGACGACACTCACGAACAATGCAACGTCCCCGCCGGGCTCAACCACGTCATCGCCATCGCCGCCGGAGGATATCACAACCTGGCCTTGAAATCCGATGGCACCGTCGTGTCCTGGGGGATGTATGGGCTTGGTGAGTGCGATGTCCCGCCCGGACTGAACCACGTCGTCGCCATCGCCACCGGCGATCATCACAGCGTTGCCTTGCGGCGGGACGGCACCGTGGTCGCGTGGGGTTTGAATGGCGCCGGCCAATGCAACATTCCAGCCGGAGTTAAAAACGTGCGAGCGATTTCAGCCCACGGCGATCACACCATGGTGCTGGTCAAAGCAAGCAGAAAGTAAAATTGCTTTGTAGAAACCTTCGTTGTGTCGCGAAGCGACCGCGTCCTGAACGGACGCTGGAATCGATGGCTTTTTCCGTTGTCCTTTCAGTACCAGGTTCTTTCGCTAACTTCTCGCCGGCCGTTCCGAGGTCAACGAGGTCGGCAACGGCTCGAGCGGCGACGGCGGAATCGTGAGGAACGGCCCAAGCGAGATGAAGCCGTGCGCCAGCGCATAGCGTGTGAGCCCCGCGATTGTGTGAATATTCAGCTTTTTCATCAAGCGCGCCCGGTGCGATTCGACCGTGCGGATGGAAATGTTCAGTATCTCGGCAATTTCGCGGTTGCCATAACCCGTCGCCAGATGAATCAACACTTCCTTTTCGCGCTCGAAAAGCCCGGAGGCATCCTTGATATTCTCTTTCTTCGGGCGCCCCGCCAGCGCGCCTTGCCCGGGGAAATACGGCTCGCCACGCTGCACAATTTCGATGGCCTTGATTAAATCCTCAGCCGGCAGGTTTTTGGGCGCAAATCCGCGCGCGCCCATTTGGATCGCCTGCACGATATAGTCCGGATTGTTGTGCATCGAAAGAACCAGGACTTTGATGGTCGGAAATTCCTTGCAGATGGCCTCCGTGGCCTCCAAGCCGTTCATGTGCGGCATCTCGACATCCATCAAAACCAAATCAGGCCTGAGTTCCTCCACTTTGCGAAGCGCCTCCCGGCCATCGGCAGCTTCGCCGATGATCAGCAGGTTGGCTCGATTCGCCAGACAGGAAACCAGCCCTTTGCGAACCACGGGATGGTCGTCCACCAGAAGGATACGAGTGCACTCCTGGGGCGTTTTCGTCAGTGGCTCGCCGTGAATATCAAAATCTTGCGGCAAACTGGAAAATGAAGTCGGCATCGGGGAATCCAGCGCTGCTTTCGTCTTCGATTTCATACATTGTGCGGAGACCACCAAGGATCATTGAATAAAGTTTCTGCCCCACACACAGCGCCCAATGATGGTCCGTGTCAGTTCGGTTCAACGCCAGATAAGCCGAATTCATGCCAGAAATTGGGCCGCACCACCTCTCGCGCGTTTAACGCACTAATTATAGGCGGTTTATTAACAAAAGGGCTGGCTGGGTCCGCCACCAAGGTTAACGATAAGTGTAAAACTTTCCGACAAAAGTCAGCCACTTTTGCCAGAGCAGAAGTCCGGGTTTTGCGGGGATTTACCAGCAAATAAAAAGAAGTAAGCGTTGCCCCTTCCGCTCGCGCCCACCCGTCGAAAACTCGAACAGATCAGGCGAGTCATTAGTACTGTGACAAATAAATTTCGCTACCTGCGCTTCGAAATTAGAACCAGGTGATTTTCGACGGCACGTAGACCACGTCATTGGGCCGGAGATAGAAAACATCAATCTGCGAGCCGTTCACGAGGCCTTTGAGATTCACCTTGTAATTGACCGTCTTTCCGTTCTCAGTTCGAATGACTCGGATCGCTTTGAGGTTCGCCCGCTGGTAATCGGGCCCGCCGGACTCCATGATCGCCTCCATCACCGTCATCGGGTGGTTACAAGGAATTTTCCCGGCTCTCGCCACAGCGCCGGTGACGTAAACATCGTAGGTCGCGGACGGCACGACCACGTTAATCTCACTGGCGACACGCAACTGCGGGGCATAGAGAGTTCTCAGTTCGTTTTGCAACTGTGTGGGTGTTTTTCCGGCGGCCACCACCTCTCCGAGGATCGGCACGGTGATCTTGCCATCCACGCGAATCGCCTGCTCGGCGTTCATGCTCTCATTTCCCGGGAAGACGACCTTCACAACATCGCCCGCCTTCAGCACCATGTCATTTGTTCCCTGCATCAACGCGCCCGCACTTTCCATGGCGGCGCGATTGTTGGTTTGGCAACCGGTCAGAAGACTGAAAAAAGCGAGAGCGAAAACTGAAGCAATCGCTGGCCAGAAAGCAAAGTGTTGAATGATGGATTTTGTTTTCATAAGTTCCTCACAAATTTCTCCGGCATATTGTCGTAAAGACCATCCTCTGAAAAGCCTTTTTCGCAGGTGACACGGCCCGGGTGTTTTGCCGCTGACATCCAAAAAAACGCCTGGAACCAGCCCATTTTATCACACAAATAAAAAGGCGCGGAGCACTCGCTCCGCGCCTGAATCAAACCGCTCCGCAAGGCTTAATTGATGTCGCCGCCTTGATTGATGCCGTTGAATATGGTGTTCAGGGCATTGCCGACCGCGGAATTCGCGGTGAACGGACAGTTCGCGTTCGCCGCCTGCAGGAGTTGGAACACCGTATACGAGGTGTTGTTTTGCAAACCAATAGCCGTTCCCTCACTCCCGACATTGAACAGATGCGTGCCAGTGCCGCCGGGTGATTGGTTGAAACCAAAGCTGGCGGGACCGGAGCCGCCGCCCAAATCGGTGCTCGTGAAGTAGGCGGCCAAAGCGCCCGCCAGCACTTGCGCGTAGGTCTTCTGGCCTTTTACGCCGAAATCGGTCAGGAACAAACTTGCCACCGCGCTGTTCGGCTTGCCGGCAAGGCTTCCATACATGCAGGGGAAGTTGCTGGCCAGCCAGTTTGCCAACGCTGGCGGGTTGGCCGCGTTGAGAATCAATCCCTGGCCATTCTTATTATGCCAGAATCCAATCGTCGCGGTATCGCCATGGCCAAGACTGATTTCCGGCGGCTTGGGAGTCAAATTCACGCTCGCGCTGCACGTCGAGGAGCAACCCGCGGAAGACGTGACCGTCACTACGATGGTAACCGGGCTGTTCGTATCCGCGCCCGCCGCCCACGTGATCTCCGCCGTGCCCTGGCCCGCAGTGAGGGTGCCGTTCATCACAGTCCAAACATAGGTCTGGCCAGGCACCGCAACCACCGACGCCGTATAGTTAGAACCGCCAACTTCCGCGGTGGTCACCGAAGTGGTGATGTCGCAATCCGGCAGTGGATTGACGGTGATGGTCTGAACGAAGGTGTGCACGTTGCCGCAACCGTCGGTCGCAATATTGGTGCGCGTGATGATTTGCGGGTTGGTTCCATTCGTCACTGCACCAGTAACCGTTGCCGTTATCGGGGCCGTGCTGCAACTGTCGGTCGCCGTCACATCCGGAATGGCGTCACCGGCGCAATTCGTGATGGCCGCTGGGGAATTAAAGTTCAGTGTGCAATTGCAGGGTGGCGGAGGAAGAGCCGTCAGGAACGCATCCGAGTCCGTTTCTCCCGGGCCGTTGTGGGTGACCAGGGTTTCCAGCGTCAATGAGTATGGCGCCGTCCCCCCGTTGGCCACGGTCACGGCGTTGCTCGATTGCGTAGTGCCCGTCAACGGCCCTTCGCTGAACAATTGTGTGGCGGTTGCGCTGGCGCCGCCGGCGTAGTTCTGAGTCGATCCGAACAACACGTTGCCCGTATCACGATAAACATTGTAAGTAAGCGTGCCAGCCGTAGTTGTGGTCACGCTTGCAACGTAGGTCTCATTCGGAAAGGGAACGAAGTTCGTATCCGAGAGCTGCACAATCAAGTTGGCTGGCCCGGCCGAATCCTCGCTGGTGGCGAGATCTGACTGGGGCGTTGTGGGAGTGCCGGCTACGGGCTCGCCGAGCCCCAAGGTCACGACCACAATCCAATCTCCCACCGGGCCTGCGTAAGTGATGCGGCCGACTGTGGGATTTGAGTCCAAAGGTCCGTTGTCATCGACATTGGTCCAGGTTGAACCACCATCGGCGGAAAGCCGCATGGTTGCGGCATTGGCCAGACTCAGGCCACCGGCGCAAACGCCTAAAGCGATAATTGCTGTTGCTAGTTTTTTCATAAATTTTGTTTTTTGTAATCCAATTTTTCAATCGCGTCACGAACGGAGGAGCCCGATTTTTATCCCGGGTCAATTACTGACCGTCCAGTACAACCGAAATCGCGACGCCATAAATTTGAGCCCGTTCATTTCCGTGATGTTTTTTGTGAGTGTGCCTGCGATCAAGGTGACAATTTCCAGGACTGTTCGAGAAACCCATCGGCCAAACAAGAACGATCGGATCTGTGCGCCATTGGCGCCGTCGGAAAAGCCGACTTATCCGCCAAGGCCGAACGGTCAGTCGAGATGAGGGCTGCGATTTTTTGGGGCACCGGCATATACCCGCTTTGAAGATTCCTTTTTAAAAGAAAGTCCCGGCAAACAGTTTCCTATTTGCCGGGACCATAACCGAAAGTTCTAAAACCGTTTCCGATTAGGCCTTAACGGCTTTCCGACGGAACGCGTAGAAACCGAGCACTGACAGCGCCGAGCCCAGCATGAGCAGCGTGCTGCCGCCATCCGGAACCGTAAGCGATGTAGTGACGCTGATATCATTGGCCATAGTACCCGGTGCGCCGGTGCCCGTGATGATATCGTCAATCGTGATCGAATACGGGTTGCTCGTGCCAGCCGGAATCGGCCCGCCCGTGAAGCGCGTATTCACCGGTCCGATCGAGGGAATCGGAGCGCCTAATGGGTTGCTGATGTCGTACAAATTATCGGTGGCACCGGTGTAGGTCGCTTCACTCGCCATATAGTCCCCGCCCGCGCCGTTGACTTGATGCGAAACCGTGGCATCGCCAGACGGGGGAAGGCTAAACCCATTGGCTGAGTACCGAATCTCGATTGTGTCTCCGGCGGCAACCGAACCTTGGATGACGATGGTCATGATCGGAGTGGCCGTGCCTTGGGCGGTAGCCGTGTTGTCGACGGCGTCGCCGTTGAGGGAGATGGTCAAGCCGTCAAAGTTAAAAAGAGCTCGAATAACGTTCACCTGCGGGTTCAAGTCGCCTGGGCCGTTATCAGTCACGGGGTTAATCGTCCCCGCGTCAGCCAACGTTGTGAAAGCGCCGCCATTGACGGAAACTTCAACGCCTTCACTGGTGATCGCACTTGCCGTGGATGCCAAAGCCAGCGCTGCGACCGCGCTGCAAGCTCCGGCAATTATCATTTTATTTTTCATGTTTTTCTTTCTGTTTTAGAACTTGGTCCTGCCACCCATTCGCAAGCCCTGTGCCAACCCTGAAATGCCCGATATTTCACCCCCACAAATGACACATAACTGTTTAATAATAAACGATTTGTAAAACTCACATTTCTTAGCTTGGGCCCGCGCCACCTCGACAAAAACCGTAAGGAGTTCCGACAGACTGTTAAGCATCCCGTAATACCTTCAGGGCAAGGCCCTCATAAGCAGTTGGATGGCCCCTGGCTCGCGCAAGCGTAAGTGAATCCGACGAAATCGCAGCGGCAGCTTTCCGGGCGAATAGGGCCTCCATGTATTCGGCCTCCGCAGCCCAAAATGAAAAATGGAACAAAATAAAAACCCCTTGAATAACAAGGGGTTTGGGTTCGCGAACGAGGTCTTGGATGATTCAAATAATTCTTACCGCAGGGATGACCGAATCTGGACTTTTCGGCTCAACACGGCCATCGCGATCACCGCCGCCCCTAACAACCCGGCCGTCGCGGAAGAGTCCGGGACCGCCTGCTGCCTGTCGTCCAGGATGGCGGAATCGGGGTTAATCCAGCCGTAGCCGTCATTATCCGAAATGGAATCAATGTCCGCTGCGGCCAGATATTGCGCGCCTCCGCTCGCGCAAGTGCTCAATTGGTCGAAGTCACCCGCCGTCAGTGGTCCAATTCCCGTTATCGTAAACGTGACGGAATCACCGCTCGTAAACTCGTCAGAAATGCCACCAGTAACGTTAAAACCAACAAGAACGTCGAACTTGCCGTCGACACCCGCTTTAAAGCCATTTGCCCCGGTTTTTACCGTTGGGTCGGTGAACGACCCCGTGGAACCAGATTGAGTGAATGTCAGCAAAGTGGGATCAAGGGAGGGATTTAAATTGAAATACCAGGAACTGACAAATTCGCTGCCGGTCAAATTCCCAGCGTTGAGCGTCAACTGGACCGTATTCGCCGGCTGGCCATTGTCGCTAAAAACTGCCTGAACCCACGGTGGCGAGCCCGCGGGCGAGGCGCCCGCCGAAACACCCCCAAAATTGTAAGTTACCGTATCGGCCAGCACCGGCATCGTCCCGACCAACGCCAACATAGCCATTCCCCAAATGCGAGCATTCATACCGTTCCTCACGCAGGAAGCGAGCCAAGGGAACAGAAGAAACAACGGGAAGGCCACAAGCTGAATGGCAACCTGCCTGACCTCAACATATTACGCTATAATAATCCCTTTGGCATTGAGTAGTTTTACTCAAATCAACCATCGAGAAAGTGTAAGCACCACCGACAACATTGAAACCCAAGAGAGCCGTAAAAACAACGCAAATCGCTTTTATTCAGGATTTAATACACGCACAACGGGAATTCCCGAAGTGACGGCGAAACGCTCATGAGTCGGAATGTTTTACACCCAAACGAAACTCATTCCCGCTTCATCTCGAGCTTGTCCATCAACTCGTAAAGCGTGGGGCGGCTGATGCCCAAATCCGCGGCGGCGGGAGCTATCTTGCCGCCATGTTTGCGGAGGGCTTTTTGAATCATATCGCGTTCGACCGCTTCTCGCGCTTCCTTGAGATTGGCGGCATGAGGCCGTTCCGCCACGCTGCCCAACTCCAAATCCGCCGGCGTCAAACGTTTGCCGTCCGCCATGATCACCGCGCGCTTCACGCGGTTATCCAGCTCGCGAACATTTCCCGGCCAGGCGTGGTCCTTGAGCGCGCGCACGGCATCGTGATCAAACGTCAATCCGTTCTTCCCGATCTTGGCCGCCGCGCGCCGCAGGAATTCCTGCGCCAGCAGTCGAACATCCGTCTCCCGCTCGCGCAACGGCGGCAAGTTGATGACCACCACTGCCAGCCGGTAGAACAAATCCTCCCGGAACCGGTTTTCCGCAATCGCTTTTTTCAAATCCACATTCGTCGCCGCGACCACGCGAGTGTCCACTTGGATCGGCTGCCTTCCACCCACGCGCTCGATGCATTGTTCCTGCAAAAAGCGCAAAAGTTTCACCTGCAACAACGCCGGCAGTTCGCCGATTTCATCCAAAAATAATGTGCCGCCGCTCGCCATTTCCACGCGGCCCTTGCGCTGAACGTGCGCGCCGGTGAACGAGCCTTTCTCGTGCCCAAACAATTCGCTTTCGAGCAATGATTCCGGAATCGCGCTGCAATTGATGGCCACGAAGGGCCCGTCCTTGCGCGGGCTGCGATGATGAATCGCCTGCGCCACCATTTCCTTGCCGGTGCCGCTTTCACCCAGCACGAGCACGGGCGCGTCGGACGTCGCCACCTTGCGAATGGAGTTGAAGACCTGCTGCATTTGCGGGCTTGTGCCCAGCATCCCTTCAAACGTTTCGCCCTGAAGCTGCTGCATCTGCCGGTATTCGCGCTCGAGTGACGCCACATGAAACGCGCGCTTGAGCAATAGCTTCAAAACCTCCAGGTCCGCCGGTTTGGGCAAAAAGTCATACGCGCCCGCGCCAATCGCCTGCAACGCATTATCCTTCTCGCCCTGGCCGCTGATGATGATGACCTTCACCAAATCATCGCGGCTCAGAATTTCCGATAACGCCGCGAGGCCCTCAACCGGTTCGGCCGGCCGCGGCGGCAGCCCCAAATCCAGCAGCACCACCTGCGGCCGGTGCTCGGAAAGCATTTCCAGCGCGCTCTGCCGGTCTTCCGCCAGGAAAATCTCGTAATCCTGCGTCAACCCCCATCTCATCTGGGTGCGGATTTCCTCGTCATCGTCAACAATGAGCAGTCGTGGTTTCATTCAATTCTATCCCCGGGCCGGCAACAGGATGCGAAAGGTCGTGCCTTTGTTCAATTCACTTTGCACTTCGATCCTCCCGTGATGCGCTTCAACAATCATCTTGCATTGAAACATCCCGATGCCAATGCCCTGTTTTTTTGTCGTCTGAAATGGCCGGAAAAGCGAGCGCTGGATGAATTCCGGATTCATGCCGCAACCGCCATCGGCCACGGTGAGGATCACCCAGCCGTTTTGTTGGGCGGTTTCCACGCGAATCTGGCCGCGCGCGTTGACGGCGTCTTTCGCATTCAACACCAGGTTCACGACCACATTTTGAATCTGCGCCGGGTCGAGCTTGATCTTCGGCAAGGACCGAAATTCCTTCACCACCTCGACCGAAGGCGATGCCTCAAGGCATTTGAGCGCCTCGCCCACCGCGGCGTTCAGGTCCGCTTCCACCGGCTGAATGGAAATTTCCTGGCGCAATAAACTCAGGCGCTTAATGAGATCATTGATGTGCCCAACCGTTTTCGAAATCCCCCGCAGAGCGTCCTCCCGGAATTGCGGATCATTGAAATGAATTGGCAGATTCTGGAGCATCAACGAAAGCGTGGATGCGGTGTTCTTCAAATCATGCACGAAAAACGCCGACATCGCCTGGAACGCTTCCAGTTGCTTCGCCTGCGAAAGCCGCTGCGATAATTTGATATTCAGCAGGTTCGCCGCGAGCTGATCACCAATGGACTTCAGCAGGTCCAGGTCCTGCAATGAAAACGGCTCGCCGCTCACGCGATCGCCGAGAGTCATCACTCCAAGCAATTCGCCGCCGGCCGCCAGCGGAATGCAAACGCGATTGCCGCCTTTTTGAAAATTGTCCGGCTGCAATCGCCGCACCGCCACGACCCATTTTTCCACCGACGCATCCAAGTCGATCGGATCGGGACGCGTGGCGAGCTCGGCGACCGTTTGCGCGGTTTCCGTGGAGTCCAATTCCAGTTCCCGCGCGCGCTCCTCCGTCAATGAGGTCGAAGCGGTCAGCGTCAATTTGCCCTGGCCTTCTTCGAGCAACCAGACGCTGACCGAAAGCGCCTGGAAAATTTCCGAGATCAATTGGACTATTTCCACGCACAATTCCCGCCGCTCCACGCGCCGGGCCGTCGATTGCGTAAACCTCTGCCATACCGTGCGGTAATCGTAAAAGGGACGTTCAAAATGGCGGCTGATAAAACGTCGCGTGCGCATCCGCACCCGGTCCGACAACAACACCAGTGTCAACAAAACCAATCCCAGCAACACCACCACCACCTTGACCGTGAAGGAAGCATCGCCGTGCAGGAAGGAAATCAGCCTCGCCACCGCCCCCACCAGGAGAAAATAAATCCCGACGATCAGTACCGTGAGTGAATTGCGGAAAATGGCGTGAGACGGAAAAACATCGGTGTCAAAACTCCCCTCGCGCCACAACGACCGCACGATGAGCGCGCCACCCACAATCAGTGCGCCGGAATTGGCAATCGGCCAGGAAAGATCCATGGCCCGGAACAGCAGGACCTGGCTGCTCGTGTAAGTTTGGACCGCAAAAATCAGCCCCACGCCCAGCACCATGAACTTGATGCGCCAGCGCATCGTCCCCACCGCCGCCCGGTAGGTCCTTTCCAGGTTCATCAGCACCAGCAGCGCCGTCAATAAGAGCAGCACATCCAGCACGATGCCCGAAGCCGCCAGCTCAAGAATCCAGTGCTGGCTTTGTTCCACCTGCGAAATTTTCGTGACCGTCAGGTCCCAGAAAAAAATCGACAACGCCAGTGGCACCAGGAAGGCGACGGCCAGCGCGAAACTCCACTTCTTCAGGAACTCGCGATAATTGCCGCGCGCATAGATGAGGCTGAAAAGCAGCCAGGGTCCGGGCAGCGCCGAGAGCGCAATCCATTTCGCATTTTGCCACGCAATGACATCCGCCGGCTCGGAGCAAGCCATCTGAAAACCGTAGAAAACGTTCGCAACCGCGAACACCAGCATCCCCGCCGAAAACGCCCAGTGCGCCGGCGTGCGCTTGCGCCGGGCCGCAACCGCGAGCGCCAGAGCGGCGCTGACCACGGCGCTGGCAAAAGCCAAGAAGGTTCCGCTAGTCACAAGTGAATTGAGCCAACGCGTTCAGGATAACCATGCTATTCTCATTGTGCCAGCACGATGGCTGGCCAGCGGATGCCGAAGCATCCATGACCTAAAAGTTCCAAGCTCCAAGTTCCAGAGAAATCCGAAATCCCAAGCACCAAAAGCCCTCGGCCTAACCGTTGGATATTGGAGCTTGAAGTTTCTCTGGTGCTTGGATGTTGGCGCTTGGAGATTATCGTGTGGACAAACACGGCGAATCATTGTTCGCCTTAATGCCTCAAGCCGGTTTACCGGCACTACCTGGCCAGCCGATAGAACACCGCTCCATTTCCGATGGCATTCGTCACGGTGTAATTGCCGGACACTACCACCGGCACGGTAGCCACGGCCGTCCATGCGGGAGGATTCAAGGTAGGCGTCGATTGCAGCGTGAAGCCCGTCAATGCATTCGTCCACGAAAGCACCGCGTTGGTTCCCGCGGTCGCGATGGACAGCAGCACGGGCGCGGTCGTGAGGTTCAGGGTCCAGCCGCCGGTGATGACTCCCGAATCCGGCGACGTGTCGTCCACCACAAACAAACTCCACGTGCCATCGGCCCCCGTGTTGTCGAAATTGGACAGAAACGGCCCCATCAATGAATTGGTCGTGGGCCCGGGCGCCGGGAAACCGAACGTAAATGGAATCGCCTGCGTCGGTTTGAAGGTTCCCGAAACCAACGGAGAATCCACCGGCAAATTTTCGGCCGCGTCATCATCCAACGTCAGATCAACGTTCGTGACCGGCGACGCCTCCTGTCCGCCCGTGTCTCTCATAAGCACCGCGTTCTGGCCTCCGGGGCCGACCAGCACGATATCGACGTCGCTGGGAAATGTATGCGCGAAGCCGGTCAATTGAACCGTCACTTTGGTGATTGCCGAACCCTCCAGGCCGGTCACCTGGATCGTGGAGGGATACGGCGACGACTCCGTCGGCGGCGTGTTGCTATCGTTGATCACGATGGCATTGGTGTTTGCAAAAGAAATCGTTCCGGCGCCGGCGACGGAGACACCTGCCAATAAAATGGCAGTAATGAAAAGACGAGTTGAGTGTATTGTAGTCATGTTAGGATTGAGTTAGAGAAATGTTGTGGCGGCATCCCCGCTAATCGCCAAGGTAGGGCGCGTCGCTCCGCGCGCGCCGCTGACTCGAAAGAAAGTCAATGGTCGAGGTGCTTTCCTCGCTGCGGCGCGCACGGAGTGACGTGCCCCACCCATCATCGGACTGGCCATGTTCACCTCGGATTGGTCGCGCCACGAGTTGTGAGCAAATCTGTGGCGCGAAATTTACTTCAATTCGGCAAGCACTTTGCGGGCGTCGTCCGCCGATTTCGATTTGGGATCCAGGGCCAGGGCCCGTTGCAATGCGACTTTGCTCTGCGGCAGGTGCTTCATTTGATACTGCGCCATGCCGAGATAGAAGAACACCTCGCCGTCATTGTTCAGCGTCTGCGATGTCTCGGTCAGCAACTGCACCGCCCGCGGGTAATCCGCCCGCCGATATGCGAGCAGACCGAGCGCGCGCTCCAGATTCACATCGTCGGAATACACCGCGCGCGCCTTCATGCCGGCATCATAGGCATTCTGATCATCACCGCCCGGATGTTGCGCGGCCAGGATCGTCAGGTTGCGGGCCGCCGGCAAAAATGACGGATACCGGGCCAGAGCTTTGCCGTACAGCCTCATCGCGTCGTCGGGCTTGGCTTGTTTTTCCGCTTCCATCGCGGAAATCATGATGGCTGGGACATAATCGGCGTTCGTGCCGAGAACCTGCGCCGCCCGCGCGGTCGCTGCGGCCGTGGGAGTTTGCGCGGCAGCGAGCAGCGTCAAAAATAATTGCGCATCGGCCTGACGAGCGCCGGTCAGTGTCGGCGCGGCGCCTTGCATGGTTCGTTCCGCATCGTTCACGCGGCCCAAACTGTAATAGGACCAGGCCAGATCATACTGCACCTCCGGCCGCCCGGTGAGCCGCGGCGCGGCTTCCTGCAACAGGGTGGCCGCGAAATTGTAATCGCCCGTTTTGAACGCGATCCGGCCAAGCACGCTGGAGATGGACGGATCGTTGGGCGACAGCTTGTGCGCCTGTTTGGCGGTGTCCATCGCCCGGTCAATCTGGTTCAATCTCAGGTAAATGCCCGCGAGGCGTCCCAGGACCGGGCCATTCTGTGGATTCTGTTTTATCAGTTGTTCGTAAGTCGTTTGCGCCTTGTCCAGGTTTCCTTCGCGCTCGTAAATGCCCGCCAGGCGCGTGGCGGCCACGGGATCATTCGGTTCATCCTGCAACGTCTTCTCCAAATCAGCCTGGACCTTGGCGTCCGCCGTTTTTGGATCGATGGCCAGAATGGCCAGCGCCTTCGCGGCTTCATCCTTGCTCGGAAAATCTTCCGTGGAATTCGCCGCCTCCTGCAGTGCGGCGCGCGCCGGCCCTTCATCGCCCATCATGTAGCGAACCATGCCCAGGTGCAGTTGCACTTCCGGATTGCCGCTCAACTTGCTCGCGCTGTCCTCCAGCAACGCGCGCGCGCGCGGATATTCGCCTTTCTTGACCAGGATCCAGCCTAACGTGTCTGCCGTCGAAGCAGTCGGCGAGGCTTGGTAAGCTTTTTCCGCCAGCGGATAGCCTTTGTCCACGTCGTCCAGACGCGTGGCGTAAAGATAAGCCAGGTTATTCAGGGCCCCGCCGAAACCGGGTTTCAGGGCAATCACTTTTTCGTACGCGTCACGCGCTTTTGGAAAATCCTTCATCTTTTCGTAAATCGAACCCATTTCCATGAACGCCGCGGCGTCGTTGGTTTTCGCGACGAAACTGTTCAAGTGTTCCAGCGCCACTTGTTGCTTGCCGGCACTGATGTATAACTGCGCCAGGATCAGGTAGGGAACGTCCTGCATCGGCTCGAGCGCAATCGCCTTCTGCAGCGCCGCTTCGGCGTGGTTCACGTCATCCTGCACGACGGGGCTGGTCAGCTTGATGTCCGGCGCATTCGAATGCGCTCCCTTCCGGGCCACGCTCTCAGCGCGATTGATGTAGACTTTCGCCAGGAGAATTTCCCGCCCCGCGCCGAGCTTTTGATCAGTTTCCTTGTTCAGCCGATCCAGTGCCGAAGTGAATTTCTCCTCCCGGATGTCCAGGTTCACCAACGACTCTTCCGCCAGCAGGAAGCTCGGCGATAATTGCAATGCTTTCTCAAATTCCCGGCGGGCTCCGGCCGTGTCTTTTTTCTGTAACAGCACGGTTCCCATCAGCAGAGGCGCCTGCGCGTTTTTGGGATTCAGTTCGGCCAGCTTGGAATACGCCGCCAGCGCCTGATCGAAATTCTTTTGAGCGGTGCACGCGGTGCCCAAAAGCAAATAAGCCTGCGTCATTCCTGGCTGATCTTTGATCACTTGCTTCAATGCGCTGATCGCCTGGCCGGTGTCGCCGCTGCTGATATTCAAACCGGCCAGCAAGATAATCGCATCCCCATACTTCGGCTGGAGGAACAACGCCC
>DATNEA010000047.1:0-208433 GCA_035606845.1 Candidatus Angelobacter sp.
CGCGTCATGCGTTCGCGAAGGCCACCTTCCTTCAGAAAATCCTTTTCCAAACGGCGTTTTTGCTGGTCGAGTAGATAATTTGCCTGATGAATGAGACAAATGGCGATATTCGCGATAGTTTCCGGCGGGCGACTTTCGACAAATTCGCGGAAGTTTTCATAGGTCACGTCCGGCTTACAGCCGAGCCGGCGAACATACCTCGCCTCTTTGGAATCCTTATCCCACAATTTCAAGTCCCGCACACGGAGATAATCTTGGTAATCTTTGAGCAACTCTTCCAGGCTGGATCGCCCAACGTTTACAAGTTTTATCTCCGTTTCCTTGGAAGTACCGGAAGCTTCCGAACCCTCCAAAATATTTTGTTTGCCCGATCGCGCCGCCTGGATCATCTGATCGATCGTCCGATCACCCATAGCGAGAAATTTGTGACAGAATCGGAAGGTGATATCGTAAACCACTTCGGCTTTGCGGTAAGAAAGCAGTTCCTGATAATTGCCGTGAGGCGGAATAAAACCTTCGTCGTTCATAGGTCACATGGATCGTATAGGACCCATTAAATTCTGCGCAAGTGCCGCCAACCCTTCCATCGAAATCCCGTAGTGCCGGAAGATATCCGCTTGCGCGCCGGTGACGGTTTCCTCGTCCGGAATGCCCACGATGTGGAACGGCACGCTCACGCCAGCTTGCAACAATACCGCCGCGCACGCTTCGCCGAGGCCGCCGTGGACGCTGTGTTCTTCGACCGTGATCACGGCACGGGATTCGCGACCAGCGCGGAGAATTATTTCCGTGTCCAGCGGCTTGACCGTGTGCATCGAAATAACGCGCGCCTGCAAACCGTTTTCGGCCAGTTGACCGGCAGCGAGCAGCGCGTGAACAACCGTTTCACCTGTCGCAATGAAGGCGATGTCTTTGCCATCGCGCAACGTAATAGCTTTACCGATTTCGAATTTGGTTTGCGGCGGATGCAGTTGAAACATTGCAGCTTTGCCGAAGCGGACGTAAACGGGTTTGCGCGATTCGGCGGCGGCGCGAATCGCGGCGCGCGATTCCAAATTATCGGCGGGAACGACAATAGAGATATTATGAATGGCGCGAAGCACGGCCAGGTCATGCAACGAATGATGCGTGCTGCCGAGCGCGCCGTAACTGGCACCCGCACTGATGCCGACCAGCGTGGCGGGGACGTCAGAATAGCAAATGTCATTTTTGATCTGCTCAAGCGAGCGGGCCGTCAAAAAGCAGGCGGGCGAAACGCCGAAGGATTTTTTACCGCACGCGGCGAGACCTGCTGTAATGCCCACGAGGTTCTGTTCGGCGATGCCGACTTCGACCAATTGCCTGGGCAGTGCTTTGCCGAATGGGCCGAGTTTTCCCGAGCCGCGCGAATCGCTGGTCACGGCGACGATATTGGGATTCGTTCGCGCGAGTTCTTCGAGGGTCGCGGCGAATTCCTCCAAATTGGCGCGGCCCATCTTCAAACCGATCTTTTCCGCCATGGCTTTGGCGGCGGGCGAGAACATCGAAGGTGCGGGGGCGCTCATTTTTCAACAGGGGGAAACGGAGATAACGGAGAGAGGAAATGGCAAATAATTACCGGCGGTTTGACAATTCCCCAACCTGTCCGCTTCTTCGCAATTCAATTCTTTGTTCACTCTGTTCTCTCCTGTAAAATTTTTGCCGCGTCGTCCAACTCCGCCAGCGCCTGCTTCAATTCCGACTCGGTCGGCACGCCGTGATGCCATTTGGCGACGTCTTCCATGAAACTCACTCCCTTGCCCTTAACCGTATTGGCGATGACGCAGGTGGGTTTGCCGGATTCGGCGGGCCGGCTCAAGGCGGTGGTCAATTCGGCGAAATCGTGCCCGTTCACGACCTTTACCGCCCAACCGAATGCGCGCCATTTTTCATCGAGGGGCTCATTGCTGCAAACGTCGCGCGTGCGGCCGGTGATTTGCAGGGTGTTGTGGTCGATGATGGCGGTCAGGTTATCGAGCTTATAATGCGCGGCGGCGAGCGCGGCTTCCCAATTCGAGCCTTCGGCCAGTTCACCGTCGCCGAGCAACGTGAAGACGCGATAGGGCGCGTTGTCCATTTTTCCGGCGAGCGCCATGCCGATGCAAATGGGCAGGCCGTGGCCGAGCGCGCCGGTGTTCATTTCGATCCCGGGAATGTGCCGCGTGGGATGACCGACGAAATGAGATTGGTAGCGGCAAATCGTGTGCAGCTCCGTTTCCGGAAAAAACCCCCGGTCCGCCAGCACGGCATAGAGCGCCTCGACCGAGTGGCCTTTGCTTTGCACGTAGCGATCGCGCGTCGGGCTGGAAAAATTTTCCGGCGAGACGTTGAGAATGCGATTGTAGAGGACGTTCAAAATATCGAGGCAGGAAAGACCGCCCCCGGTGTGGCCCGCGCCCGCTTCGAAAATCGCTTCGAGCGTTTTTTTTCGCAGATGGACGGATTTGAGTTGGAGTCCGCGGTTGGTCATTTCAAAGCGCTCCAATGGCCAAAATTACGCGTGCGTTTTGGAGCTTGAACATTGGAGCTTCTCTGGAGCTTGGATATTGGAATTTGGAGCTTCTATTCATGCACATGCACATCCCAGCCAAAATAATTTTCAAACGCTTCCGCCAAAATTGCGGCGGATCTGGATTGCGTCATAACGACGTGATGTTCGAAGCCGCGTTTGCAAATCTGATGCATCAGTTTTTGCAAATTGGGAATCTTTGCGACGGCCCGGTTTCCGAACGTGTCGAGTGGATCATTCGTCAGTTCGCCTTCGCCGACGTAGGTGCGGATTTCGCCGTCGGCATCGGCGGTGGTGATGCGGCCAAAGGTCAGCGGCCCGGCGGGCGTGCGGCCTTCGAGCGCGCCGTAAGTGTTTTCCACGCCGAGAATGCTGCCGAGAATGGGCGCGTTGGCAATCTTGATGTCCGGCAAAAAGGATTTGGCCCAGTTGCCGCAATGAAACAACACGCACTTGTTGTCGTCATCGGCATAATTATTGTTCCAATCGACCAAAGCCGCGGGCGTGCCGCCGGCGAGTTGCATGGCGTACATGGTGAGCACGCCCGTGACGTCCACTTCGCAGGCGCTGGGGAGAAATTTTTCGCTCATCATGCTCATGAGCGTGCAGACGTTGCAGCCGTAATTTTCCTGAACCGAGGTCCAGCATTGAATTGCGGTGGCGTCGATGGCGTTTGCGTTCATCCAATCGGTGAGCACGACGCCCATTTTGGCCATTTGCAACAGTTTTTCCGCCGGCACACCGGGCGCGGGAGCATAACCAGTGATTTCCGCGAGCTTTGCTTTAACAGGCGCGGCATTGGCATCCAACTTGTCCGCTTTGCCTAGAATTTCCGACAAGTCCACGGTGGTCACGCTGATGCCGTAGCGCTCCAGAAGTTTTTCCGAGTAACGGACGGTATTGAACGCGCCGGGGCGCGCGCCGACAGCGCCGAGGCGGACGCCGCGCAACCCATTCACGACGCGGCACACGCCGAGAAAGTTCTGCAAATCACGCTCGAAGCTTTCCGATGAAGGATGCGAAACATGCTTGGTCGTCAGCGAAAATTTAATTCCGGCCTGAACGAGGTTATTCGACACGGAAATTTTGCCGCAATAAGCATCGCGCCGGCGAGCCGGCGAAAGCTGCTTCAAATCGTCCGGATAACCTTGAATCAGCACGGGCAGGTTCAGCTTGGACATTTTCAACGTGTCCGCCACGCCTTTTTCGTCGCCGAAATTCGGCAGACAGACCAGCACGCCATCCATTTCATCGGCGTGCCGCCGGAACAGCTCGGCGCATTTGCGGGCTTCGGCGTGGGTTTCCACGCCGCCCAGCTTGGAATCGGATTCGGCAAGCTGGATCGCCTTGATGCCGAATTTGGCAAAGCACTGGGTGATATCCTTGCGAGCCTCGGTGATGAGTTGGTCCGGAAAAAAGTCGCGGTTGCCGTAAATGACACCGAGGACCGGAGCAGTTTTAATGGCGTGTTTCATGGCCTGACAAACTAAGAATGGTCTGTGGGAACAAAGAATCGTTTGCGCCCCCATGGATGCAAGCCTTTTTGATTCACAGGCCGCGCAATATCATTTTTAGCAAGTTATTTAGCGTTATTCGGATGACGTGAAAGGTGGGTTGGTAGTAGTATCCATACCATCCGCGAAAAATATGTTTTTGGTTGAAATTGTATCGGCGCGATTGCGCGTGGTATTGTTGCTTGTGCTGGCATCCGGTCTTTGCCTGTCGGGACGGGCCAGCACCGATTTGACCGCGCGTGTGGAAGCTGCAGGATTCCGGTTCGCCACGACCCATTTAATCCCCGCTTCCGATTCCCGCCCGATTCCATTCAACCAATCCGCTGTCAAACAGGGGTCCGCTCCCGCGGCGTATGGCCCCGATCCGAAGCTGCCTTATTTCACCGTCCGTTTTGCCATGCCGACGCCGCCGGAAAACATGAAGAGCAAAATCGCGGCGGTGACGGGCATCGACCCTTTGGTATACACGCACAACCATTCGCCGGGTTTCGAAATTTTGCCGAATGGCGACGCGCTGGCGGTCTGGTTCAGCACGCCGCCGGGCGAAAGCGAAAGCGCCAAGACGACCACCTTCGTGCAGGCGCGGCTGCGTTACGGCGCGGAGGAATGGGACATGCCGGAATTGTTCTGCGATTTCCAAGATGTCAACGACCAGTCCGGCCTGTTGTGGAAGGACGGAAACAAGATTTGGTTCTTCGGCGGCGGACGGGATTTCTTTTCGCCATTTAAAATTGCCACCTCCACGGACAATGGCGCGACCTGGACTTTGTCCCTGCCATTGCTGGATCGCCCGCCGGAAAAGTTCACCGCGCAACCGATCACGAGCGCCTTTCGCGGGCCGGACCGATCGATTTATTTCGCCATGGATGGCGACAAGGCGACGAGTTTTCTATGGCACAGCACCGACGAGGGAGTGCATTGGTCGCAAATGGCCGGACGAACGGGCGGCCGGCATTCAGCGATTGTGCCCTTGGATGACCATGGCGATTTGCTGTCGATTGGCGGGAAAAACGCGAGCGTGAACGGGTGGTCGCCCGAAAACACTTCGACGAATTGGGGTGCGACTTGGAGCGCGAGCATTGCCTCGCCATTTCCGCCGTTGGGCAGCGCCCAGCGGCCCTCGATGATCCGGCTTGCGGACGGCAATTTATTTTTCGTTAGCGACGCGTTTCTGAACAAATTAAAACGGCTGCCGCCAGCGGGTTGGAAATACGGCACTGGCAGCTTCGTCGCCATCTCGACCAACAACGGAACTTCGTGGCACATCAAAACCTTGCCGGTGCAATTGCCGAATTATCAGCGCAACACGAACGGCACGGTTGGCTATGTGACAGCCCGGCAGGCGCCGAATGGCGTGATTCATATTTTGACAACCGTGACGCAGCCGTGCTTGCATTACGAATTGAATGAAGCGTGGGTGTTTTCGGACGCCGGCGACATCGCGCCGGAAACCAGCGGCGGGAGCATCAAGCAATTTTCGGAAAATTTCCCCAATGGAAAAGTGCGGTCGCAATGGAGCGCGCGGATTTGCCCGAATGGCCGCTACCTGCTCGACGGTCCGGAAACGGACTTCTACGAGAACGGCGCGAAACAGCACGAAGTGACTTACGTCAGCGGACGCAAAACCGGCGACGAAACATTTTGGTCGCCGGACGGCAAAAAACTTTGGGCGTGGCAGCATGATTTGAAACACAATCGGAGTGTTTGGACACAATTCTGGCCGAGTGGCCAAAAAAAGGTGGAGTCCACCTGGAACACCAAACCAGAGGCGCGCGATTTGAAGCGGAGCTTTTTCGGATTGGTGGCGAACGGACCAGTGAAGAACTGGAACGAGGACGGCAAATTGACTTATTCCGGCAGTTTCTCGAACGGCTGGCCCGCGGAGCAAGGAGTCGCGGCAAAATGAGTTCCGCGCGCACATTGGATCTGGTGATCATCGCGGTGTATTTCGCGGTGGTGGCCGTCATCGGCCTCTGGTGCTCGCGGCGGCAGAACTCCACGGAGGCTTACTTCGCGGCGCGGCGTTCGGTGCCGAGTTGGGCGCTGGGTCTCTCCATGTTCGCCACGATCATCAGCAGCATCACGTTCATCGCGTATCCCGGAGCGGCGTATAAAGGCAATTGGAACCAGCTCGTGCCCGGTTTCATGGCGGTGGGCGTGCTGCTCGTGCTCGGGACAACGCTGGTGGCGTTCTTCCGCCATGCTGTGGGCATGAGCGCGTATGAATATTTTGAAAAACGTTTCGGCTATGGCGCGCGGGCTTATAGCTCCCTGGCGTTCACGGCGGGACATTTCTCAAAAATGGGATTCGTCCTGTTCACCGTTACTACCGCCGTATGTGGCATGACCGGGTGGGACAAATACCACGTCATCGTGGGCGTGGGATTGCTGACAGTGGTTTATACGCTGCTGGGCGGGCTGGAGGCGGTCATCTGGACGGAAGTGCTGCAAGGCATCGTCAAACTTATCGGCGTGGCGGTGGTGATTGGCGTTTTGTTTGCGATCATGCCCGGTGGCCCTTCGGCGGCGTTCCATATGGCGCATGGCCAAAATAAATTCAGCCTCGGCAGCTTCGATTTCGACCTGACGTCCAATGGGAATTTCTGGGTGATGCTCCTGTATGGCGCTTTTTGGTACCTGCAAAAATACGGCGCGGACCAGACGCTCGTGCAGCGTTATCTGGCGGCGAAATCCGATCGCGCGGCGTTGAAGGGCGCGGTGATGGGCGCGCTGTTGTGCCTGCCCACCTGGACGGCCTTCATGCTGGTGGGAACACTGCTATGGGCCTACTATCATCTCTCCGGTGATGCGCTGCCCGCCTATTTGATTGGCGCAAATGGCAAAGTGATCGCCGACGAAGTCTTCCCCCATTTTCTCATGACGAAAGTCCCCGTCGGACTCGCGGGAATTTTCATGGCGGCGCTGTTCTCGGCGGCAATGTCCACGATGTCTTCGGATTTGAACTGCCTGTCGGCGGTGGGCGTGGAGGATTATTATCGCAAGCTGCGGCCAAATTCGACGGATCGGCAGCGGCTTTGGGTGGGAAAATGCATTGTGGCCGCCGCCGGCGCTTTGGCCGTCGCTGTTGGCGCGTTCATCGCGCACAAAGGCCAGGGCGCGCTCACACTTTATTACGCGGCAACCGCCATTGTTTCCGGCGGTTTGGCCGGAATATTCCTGCTCGCGTTTTTCACGCGGCGCACCAATCGCAAGGGACTTTGGGTGGGCATCATTGCGGCGCTGATTTTCACGGCGTGGGCGACGTTGACCGGCAGCAAATTCAAGCTGGTGGACCTTGGTTGGAATTACTCATGGCCGGACGTGATGATCGGCGTGATCGGGCATGTGATCGTGGTCGTGGTCGGCTATGGCGCGAGCTGGTTTTTCCCCGCGGACACAGTCGTGAAGCAAGAATGGACGTTCTGGGGCTGGCTGCAAAAGCGGAAATCGCTGCGCGAGGAAGAAGTTGCCGAACCCGCGGCAGCGGAGGCGAATCCATGAACTGCATCACCCTGCTCCAACCGCCGCGCCTGGCCTTCGGCGTGGGTTGCGCGTTTCAATGCGCCGAATTCCTCGCGCAACGCGGCTTGAAACGGGTGCTGCTCGTTTCGAGCACGCCGGTGCTGCCGACCCTGGACGGAATTCTCCATAGCTTGACGGAACACCAGGTGGAGTTCGTGCAAGCGCCGCGGGTGGACCGGGAACCGACGCGCGAATTGTTTGAAACCGTGCTCGCGGCTGCGCGCAAGGAAAGAATCGATGGCGTGCTTGCGATCGGCGGCGGCAGCGTGATTGACGTGGCGAAGCTGGTGGCGGCGCTTTATCGCGCAAAGCAGACGGCTTCGGATGTTTTCGGCATCAATCTATTGCAGGGCCGCGAATTGACGCTGGTCTGCCTGCCCACAACGTCGGGCACCGGCGCGGAAGTTTCGCCGAACGCGATTTTGCTGGATGAATCGGATGAATTGAAAAAAGGCGTGGTCAGCCCGCACCTCGTGCCGGACGCCGCGTTTGTGGACCCGCTTCTGACGCTTTCCGTGCCGCCGGCGGTCACGGCGGCCACGGGTCTCGACGCGCTGACGCATTGCATCGAGGCTTACGCGAACAAATTCGCGCATCCGATTGTGGACCTCTACGCGCTGGAGGGAATAAAATTGATTTCGAACCATCTTCCCCGCGCGGTGCGCGACGGGCACGACATTGAAGCGCGCGCGGCGCTTTCGCTCGGAAGCCTTTACGGCGGCCTCTGCCTTGGACCCGTGAATACCGCCGCCGTGCACGCGCTGGCGTACCCGCTCGGCGGACGGTTCCACGTGGCGCACGGCGTCTCCAACGCTCTCCTGCTGCCGCATGTTTTGCGCTTCAATTTTTCCGCCGCACCGGAGCGTTACGCGAAGGTCGCGGTGGCATTGGGCGTCCAGCGCAACGGCTCGCCCCTGACGACCGCCGAATATGGAGTGGAATTCCTGACGCGGTTGTCGCGCGACTGCGGCGTGCCGCAGCGGCTTTCCGAATTGAACATCCCGCGCGAGGCGATTCCTTCAATGGCGCAGGCAGCCATGAAGGTCACGCGACTTTTGAAAAACAATTTGCGCCCGCTCACCGAGGCCGATGCGGCGCACGTTTACGAAGCGGCTTACTGATTAGCAATGACCATGAGGCGGAAATATCAAGGGGCGGTGGTGCCCTTAGTAACACCATTCACCGCGGAGGGGAACCTGGATGTCACGGCGCTGCATCGGCTGGTGGACCGGCAGGTCGCCGGCGGAGTCGACGGCATTTTCGTGCTCGGCACAACCGGTGAAGGCGCGCACGTGCCGCGCGCGTCGCGGCGGCAAATGGTCGCCGAAACGGTCAAGCGCGTGGACGGAAGCGCCGTGGTGTTTGCCGGGTTGGGCGATATTGTTTCCGCGGATGTTTCCGAGGCCAACGGTTTTCTCGCCGATGGCGCGGAGGCAGTCGTGGCGCACCCACCGATTTCCCAAAAACTCGCCCCGCACGAATTGCAAGACTGGTATCGGAAGTTGCTGGACCAGGTGCACGGCCCGCTGTTGTTATACAACATGCCCATGACCACGAACGTTTCCATTCCGCTGGACTCGGTGGAAAAACTCGTGGGGCATCCGCGATTGGCGGGCATCAAGGATTCTGAAAACAATCCGCAGCGGCTCGAACAATTGTTGCAACGTTGCGGCGGGAAAAAGGATTTTTCGATTTTTGTCGGCGTGGGCGCGCTGATGGAAAAGGGATTGAAGCTGGGCGCGGACGGCATTGTGCCGAGCGTGGGCAACCTGATCCCGGACATTTGCCAAAAGCTTTGCGCTGCCGCAAAAAAGGCGGACTGGGCCGAAGCGGAGATTCTGTCCACGCGCATGAACACGATTGCCGCGCTTTACCAAAAAGGGCGCACGTTGAACGAATCGCTTTCGGTGCTGAAGGCCGCCATGTCCTGCCACGGCCTTTGTTCACCGCACGTGCTGCTGCCGCTGCTGCCGCTGACGGCCGCGCAGTTGGAAAAACTTCGAATCGATATGGAGCAGCTGCATTTGCTGAACGGAGGATGAAAAGCGCGCGTCCAATCCTGGGCCTCACCATGGGCGACCCAGCCGGCATCGGGCCGGAAATTTGCCTGCGCGCCCTGCGCGAACCCTCGGTGCTGGCAGTTTGTACGCCGGTGTTGTTCGGAGACGTGGCGGTGCTGAAACGTGTCGCGGAGGCGGCAAAAATTCCCGCGCCGGATTGCCGTCTCGCAACGATTGCAGACCTCGACGGCTTTTTTGATATTAGCCACCCGCTGGTGGTCGATTGTGTCGGTGTGGACGCGGCGAAAATCACTCCGGGCACAATTTCCGCAGTGTGTGGCAAGGCTGGCTACATTTACATTGAACAAGCCATTCGCGCCGCGCTGGCGGGGAAAATTGATGGCGTCGTCACCGCGCCGATCCACAAGGAATCGCTGCATTTGTCCGGCGTTAACTTTCCAGGCCACACCGAGATTTTCACGGCGCTGACGGGCGCGAAGCGGAGCTGCATGATGCTTTATTCAGACAAATTGACCGTCAGCATGGCGACGACGCACATCGGCTATCACGAAGTTCCGGCGAAACTTTCCGCCGAGCGCGTGTTAAACGTCATTGAGCTGACGGCGCAGGCGATGCGGCAGTTGTTGCAGCACGAACCGCTGCTGGGCGTTTGCGGCCTGAATCCGCACGCGGGCGAACACGGGCTTTTTGGCAATCGCGAGGAGGAACACTTTGTGGAACCGGCGGTGAAAACCGCGCGTGAGCGCGGCATCCGCGTTGAAGGCCCGCTGGTGCCGGACGCGGCGTTCACGGCAGGGCAGCGCCAACGATTCGATGCCATTGTGACGCTGTATCATGACCAGGGGCATATTCCGTTCAAAATGCTCGCGTTCGACACCGGCGTGAACATCACCCTTGGCCTGCCCCTCATCCGCACGTCGGTGGACCATGGGACAGCGTTCGACATTGCCTGGCAAGGCAAGGCGCAGGCGACGAGTTTATATTCGGCGATCCAAGTCGCGGCCGGGTTGGCTGCGGGAAAATTGAAAGGAGCCGCGAGATGATCGGAGTCATTGCCGATGATTTAACGGGCGCGGCCGAACTGGGAGCCGTGGGGCGGCGCCTCGGGCTGAAAGCGGAGATTCTGTGCAACAACGAGGCCAGCACCGGCGCGGAATTGGTTTGCGTGGACACGGATTCACGTTCGTGCCCACCCACGGAAGCGGCGAAGCGCGCGGCACAAGCGGCGAAAATGCTGCAAGCCGCCGGCGCGCGCTGGATTTATAAAAAAGTGGATTCCGTGCTGCGCGGCAATGTCACGCCCGAAGTCGAAGCGGTGATGCAACAACTCGGCTTCAATCGCGCCCTGGTGTTGCCCGCCAACCCCTCGCTTGGCCGCACCATTCGCGACGGCCAATATCTCATCCAGGGCAAGCCGATTCACCTGACGGAATTTGCGCATGACCCGGAATATCCGCGCCGCACTTCGCAGGTGCTGCGCATGGTTGAAGCACCGCAGCATTTCCTGTTGCGCCTCGCGAACGGCGGTTTGACCGTGCCCGAAAACACGCTGCTGATGGGCCAGGCGGATTCGCCGGAAAAAGTCCGGCAATGGGCGCAGGTGCGGCAGGAATCGCTGCTGCGCGTGGGCGGCTCGGAATTTTTCGGCGCGCTGCTCTCGGAGGAATTGCGTGGCGGGGCGCGGGCCATCAGCGAGGAATTCGAATTTGGCAATGAGCAGCAACTGTTCGTGTGCGGCACGGCATCCAAGTCCGGCCAGCATTTATTCCGCTCGGCGCGAAAAGCGGGCACGCCGGTATTTACGCTGCCGCAGGAATTGATGTGGGGAAACGATTTTTCCCCGGGCGCGGATGCGGCTATTTCGCAGCGGGTCATTCAGGCATTCGAAAACAACCGCCGCGTGGTGTTGGGCGTGGGATTGCCGCCCGTGCAGGACATGCAGGCGGCGCGGCGGCTTTCCGGAAGCCTGGTGGACATTGCGCAACTCGTGCTGAAGCGCGCGAACGTCAAATACATTTTCGCCGAGGGGGGGGCCACCTCGGCGGAACTCGTGCGCCGCATGAAATGGTCGCGCCTGGAAGTCCGGCGCGAATGGGCGCCGGGCGTGGCCACGCTCGCGGTGACGGATCGCAATCCACTTTGGCTCACCATCAAACCCGGCTCCTATTCCTGGCCGCGAGCATGGACAGGAGCGGCATGATTCGGTAATTAAAGAGCCATGCCAACATCCCCTGGCTCCAGCGACAATCTGATTTTCGTTGATCCTTCCCCCGTCGCGCGGCGGTTGTTGTGGCACATTTTTTCGATCGGCACGCGGAGGATTGTCCAGCCGGACCGGCACGATCGTTTTGAAAAGCCGGGCGCGCATCTGTTCTGGGTGCACTCCGGCGAAGGCGAACTGGAATATAAATCGCGCCGCTTTCAGCTTCGCCGCGGCGGCGAGGTCTGGCTCGTGGACATGAATTCGCCGCGCACCTACATTCCCCTGCCCGGCCGGCATTTGACCATCGTGGGCGTCCGGTTCGGCGGCCCGGGCCTGGAATTCTGGCATGAGGAAATCCGCGATCACGAGAATGCGGAATTCACGCTGGACGATCTGCGCTTTGCCTCCCGCACGCAAAATGAATTGTTGCGCCTCGTGCGACGCAAGCCCGCCGGGTGGGAATGGCAGGTGCATCTGGCCATCACGCATCTGCTGGGCAAATTGCTCATGGCGCGCGAAATCCTCGCCTCGCCGCACGCGGAATTGCCCGTGCCCGTCGTGCGCGTGCTCAACGCCATTTCCACTGATCCGGCGCGTGATTGGAAGGCGCTCGAACTCGCCTCAGTGGCAAAGATCAGCTATTCCGGCCTGCGCGCCTTGTTCCATTCGTCCGGCCAGGGCACCATTCACCAGCATATCCAGCGCGCGCGCCTGGACCAGGCGCGGCTGCTGCTCGCCGACAAACGGCTCTCGATTAAAGACGTGGCCGCCACGTTGAATTTTTCGAGCGAGTTTTATTTCAGCCACTTTTTCCGGCATCATACCGGGATGACACCGACCGAATTTCGCCAACACATGAAAGGATGAAATTGATCAAGACAATTTTCGCCATCGGTTTTTTTGCATGCTTAATGGCGGCCACCGCGCTCGGCGCGACCGCGCAGGAAACGGAGACGCTGTTTCTTTCCGGCCACGGCAAGGATGATGCCGTGCCGTGGGAGTTTTTCTGCACGAGCGGCGCGAATTCCGGCTTCTGGACCAACCTGCCGGTGCCCTCGCAATGGGACGTGAAAGGTTTCGGCACGCTTCACTATCACAAGGACCCCACCAATGCCTGGGACGAAAAGGGATTGTATGCGCATAATTTCACCGTGCCGGCGGAGTGGTCGGGGCGGCGCATTTTTCTGGTGTTCGATGGCGTGATGACCGACACGAGCGCGAAGCTCAACGGCCAATCCACCGGCCCCATGCATCAGGGCGGATTTTATCGTTTCAAATATGAAATTACTTCGCTCGTGAACTTCGGCGCCACGAACCGCCTCGAAGTCACGGTTGCCAAACATTCCGCCAACGCCTCCGTCAACAGCGCCGAGCGGACGGCCGATTACTGGGTTTTTGGCGGCATTTACCGGCCCGTCTATCTCGAAGCCGTGCCGCGGCAATTCATCGACCGCGTGGCCATCAATGCGCAGGCTGGCGGGCACTTTTCAGCGGACGTGTTTTTGAACGGCGCAACCAATGCAGATTCCGTCGAAGCGCAAATCCAAACACTCAAGGGTAAAAACGTCGGAGCGCCTTTCCGCGCAAATATCACCGATGACCAAGCTGAACTCCAGACAACCACGGCATCGCCGAAACTGTGGACGGCCGAGACGCCCAATCTTTATTCGGTTACAATCCAGCTCAAGCGCGGTGATGAAATCATCCACGAGATTCACCAACGCTTCGGTTTTCGCACGTTTGAAGTGCGCGATGGCGACGGGCTTTATCTCAACGGCAAGCGAGTGATTTTGAAAGGCGCGGATCGCCATTCCTTCTGGCCGGATTCGGGCCGCTGCCTGAGCGAAGCGGTCCAACGCCTCGACATCAAGACCTTGAAGGACGCGAACATGAACGCCGTGCGCATGTCGCATTACCCGCCGGATGCGCAATTCCTCGATCTCTGTGATGAGCTGGGCATTTACGTTTTGGACGAACTCGGCGGGTGGCATCATTTTTACGACAACAAAGTTGGCCCGCAGCTTGTCCATGAAATGGTCGCGCGCGACGTGAACCATCCCTGCATTTTGTTCTGGGACAACGGCAACGAAGGCGGCTTCAACACGAACTTCGATCACATTTTTACCGAGCTCGATCCGCAGCATCGCCGCGTGTTGCATCCGTGGTCGGCTTTCAGCGGCGTGAACACGGCGCATTATTTGGATTACAACCAGGCCGTGATCGCCTGCGAGGGCACGCCGCTTTATTACCACCCCAACGGCAAGGTCTTCGCCTCGACCAATGACACGGGCAAATACATTTACATGCCCACGGAATTTCAGCACGGCCTTTACGATGGAGGCGCGGGGGCGGGCATGGAGGATTATTGGAACCTGATGAGCGCGAGCAAATATCTCGGCGGCGGCTTCATCTGGGCGCTGCTCGACGAGGGCGTCAAGCGGCCCGACACCGGAGAAATCGACGTGGCCGGCAACCAGGCGCCGGACGGCATCGTGGGGCCCTATCGCCAGCGCGAAGGCAGCTTCTACGCCATTCGCGACATCTGGTCGCCGATTCAAGTGACGCGCGAGGTGGACGGCACGTTCACGGTGGAAAACCATTTCAATTTCACCGACGCCAGAGAGTGCAAATTCATCTGGCAACTCCGGCGCTTTGCGCAGCCGAATGGAACCAACTCAGGTTTCACAGTCATGCGCGAAGGCGTGATTTCGTCCCCCAGGATTCCGCCGGGCGAAAAAGGAAAACTGGCGTTCAAGTTGCCCGCAGCCGCGAGGAATGCCGATGCGCTCGCCCTGCGCGCCGAAGCGCCGGATGGCCGGGAACTGTGGACGTGGGTGTGGCCGTTGTCGGGGATCAATCGTTTCCAATCCATCTCGCACGAACCGGCAGCGTCGCGCGCGCAAGCCAAAGAAACCGCCGATGCCATTGACGTGACTGCTGGTGATTTTCGCGTGACCTTCAGCAAACAAACCGGCCTGCTCACCAGCGTTCGCCACGGTGAACAAACCTATTCACTCTCGAATGGCCCGCTATTTACCGGCGGCACCAACGCGCTGGAAAAAATCACTTTCGCGGAAGACGGCCCCGATGTCGTGGTGGCGGTAAAGCTCGCTGGCCCGATGAAGTCCATTTCCTGGCGCGTGAACGGGAACGGCTGGCTGGATTGCGATTACACTTATGAAGCCCACGGCACGAACAATTTTCTGGGCGTCACCTTTGATTATCCGGAGGCCAATGTGCGCCGCAAGCGCTGGCTGGGTGACGGTCCGTATCGCGTCTGGAAAAACCGGTTGCGCGGCGAGACGCTGAATGTTTGGGGCAACGATTATAATGACACCATCACCGGGTATCGCGATTGGATTTATCCGGAATTCAAAGGCTTCTTTGCCAATGTCCGGTGGCTGCAACTGGACACGACCGAAGGGCCCATCACCGTGGTCAACAACAGCCCGGTGCCGTTCCTGCAGGTGCTTACGCCGTCATTCCCGCCCATGAAACTGGTTGGCAAGGCGATTGCCCCGATGCCGGCGTGCGGCCTCGGTTTTTTGGACGCGATTCCGCCCATTGGCAGCAAATTCAAGGCGCCGGGAGCCATGGGGCCGCAGTCCCAGCCAAACGTCGCCTCGGGGAATTATTCCGAATCAATCAGTTTTTACTTCGGTAAACTGCCCAAGTCTGGTTAGAATGCGGGTTGGCGGGAAACCGAACATGCAGAAGTTATGAAAGCGATCAAACGAAAGTTCCTGGCGGCCTCCATTCTTCTCGCGGGCGCCACCTTGTTCAGCCAACATGCTTGCGCCCAGCAAAGCACACCCCCGGCCACGGCAGCGGAGTTGGAAGCGACGTACACTACCGCGATTGAAAGCCGCACCGCGGACATTTTAACGCCGTTAAACCTGACCGACGTCGCCAAGTCCAACAAGCTGCATGACATCATCATTTCGCAATACCGTGTGATGCGGGCGCGCGATAAACTCATTGACGCCAAGCTTCACGCGGAAGGCAAAGAGATCGATTACTCAAATCGCGCTCCCGATCTCGAAGCGCAATCCAAGGTGCTGCACGATTATTTTATTGCTGAGCTTTCCAAGCTCCTCACGCCCGAACAGGTCGAGAAGGTGAAGGACAAGATGACCTACAACAAGGTCAAGGTCACCTATGACGCGTATAACTCGATCGTGCCGAACCTCACCGATTCAGACAAAGCCAAGATCATGGAGTTGCTCAAGGAAGCGCGGGAAAAGGCGATCGATGGCGGCAATGCCCCCGAGAAATCCGCCATTTTCCAGGTCTATAAGAACGAGATTAACGATTACCTCGACGCGCACGGCCACGATGTTGCCAAGGCTTACAAAGATTGGGATGCCAAACAGGCGCTGGCCAAAGCGTCCACCGCTGCGCCCGCGAGCACGATTAAAAGGGAATAATCCTGTCCGGCGCTGGTTTCAAAAAATTGATTCGAAATCGTAGCTGCCGGATGAAACCGCAAAAACGGCTCGGCCCTCCTGCATTCGCAGAAAATTCACGCCCGCGCTTCGCTGCGCAAGTTTGCCGCTCTCCATGACGCTTTCAACGTTAACAGCCGGGATAAAAATCGTCGCGGTCGTGTTGGCTGGAATGGTGACACTCAGATTGAAACTGGTTCCCTCCCGCTTCCAATCGCTCATAATTTTTCCGCGAATCGAATCGTAACTGGCCTTCGCCCACGTGATGTCCCCGACCGGCTGCGGGTTGATGATAATCTCCTTGAATCCCGCGGCAACGTGCTGCCGGCGTCCCGCCGGCAGGTCGGGAGCGCTTTGAATCCCGGCAAGGTCGTGATAAAACCATTCTTCTATCTGGCCAAGCATGAAATGATCCTGCGACGAGCCGCCGTCCCACGCTTCGGTCAGGCTGGTCTTGCCCTTGGCCACTTGCATGCCATAGCCGGGTTTGTTCGTCTGGTCGTTCATGTCGAAAATAACGTCGCTGCGGCCGCCGTCCGCCAGCGCGCGTAATAGATAACGATAGCCGACGTCGCCCGCCGTCAGGGCATTCCCACGCGAGCGAACGTCCCGGACAATCGCGTCCACCACGGCGGCACGATTGGCCGGCTCGCAGAGATCCATGGCCAGGGCGATGGCGTTGGCGCATTGGGAATCCGTCGCGTAGCAATGATTGGTGGAGTTATAAAATTTCTCGTTGAAGGCCGCGCGGATTTTTTGTGCGAGTGCGGAATAATTTTTGGCATCGTCGTGCTTGCCGAGAAGCGCCGCGGCCCGCGCCATGATTTTAACGTCTTCGTAATAAAAAGCCGTGCCGGTGAGCGGAATTGGTGTGAGTTGCGAGATGCCCGGTTTCTTTGGCCCCACATCATACCAATCACCGAGGCCGTAATTGACAATGTAGCCATCCGCGCGGCTTCCCAGATACGCCACGTAATCCTTCATTGCCTCGTAATGCAGACGGAACAGATTCAAGTCGCCGTCAAATTCATATTGCTGCCAGGGCACGAGAATGAAACTGCTGCTCCACTCCGGCGAATCGCCGAACATATTGCGCAAATGATGCGCGTCATTTTTGTCGCGGAAAATGGCGTATTCGGGCGCGGTGGTCGGCACGAGGCCATTGGTGAGTTGGGAATCAGCAATGTCATTCAGCGTCTTGGTGAAGAGTTGCGCGAGATCGAATTCATAGCGCAACGCCGGGCCATTGAGATGATCCTGCTCGAGCCAGCCAAGGCGCTCGCGATGCGGGCAATCCGTCAGGATGCTCACCATGTTGTTGCGTTGCGCCCAGCGCACGAGGTCGCGGATGCGGTTGAACAGCGGGTTCGAACATTCAAATTCTCCCACCGGCTGCGACGAGGATTGGATGACCGCGGCTTCAATGGAATTTATCTTCGGCAACGCCCCATTCGTCGCCGCAGTCAAATGCGCCTGAATGTAACGGCATCCGACGTAAAAAAACTTCGGCGACCACATTTCCGCGCCATCCGTCCCCTTCGTGAAATCGCACCAAATGTATCCACGATGTCCTCCGCCCATCGAGCCTTGATTGACCGCCCCGGTAGCGTCGATCAACTCCGACGGCATGAGCCGCACCTTGCTGCCGGCGGGGCCGCTGATGGTAATGCGCGGCACGTGCGCGGCGTTTTGGCCGAAATCAAAAACGATGTCGCCGTTGCTGAGCGTTCGCGTGGCGATTGGCTTATGAATTTCAATGACGCGAATCGGCGGCGCGGCGCAGGAAAGCCCGCGCAATTCCGCGCCGCCTTCACCAAGAATTTTCGGCGCCGCCCATTTGGCATCATTGAAACCCGGCTCATTCCAGCCCTGTTGCGCCAGCCGCGCATCACAGTCCTCGCCGCCGTAAATGGACGAATACGTGATGGAGCCCGGCGATACGCGCCAGTTTTTGTCCGTGCCAATGATCTCGACCCTACCATCCGCGTATTCGAGCCGGATGTGCGCGATGAGCTTTTGCGGGCCGAATGTCCTTTTGAATTTCGTAAAGCGGCCCGGATCGTTGAACACGTTATACATGCCGTTGCCAAGCTCGAAGCCAACGGCGTTCGGGCCGGGCCTCAAATCAGCAGTGATGTCGCGCACGTCATAAAGGCAGGTTTTGTCGTATTCAGACCAGCCCGGCGACAGAAAATCATCGCCGACTTTCTTTCCATTGAGCGACATCTCATATTGGCCCAGGCCGCAAACAACGGCGATTGCGCGTGTGAGACCGGGCTTCACGGCGAATTCGCGACGCAAAAGAATCGAAGGCAGATTCGTGTCCCCGGCGCCGATCCATCGCGCATTCCATTCGTTCGCCTGAAGCAAACCCATGGTCCAGCTCGCCGGCTCGCTCCAGGCGGACACTTCACCATTCGTATCCCACACGCGCACTTTCCAAAAAACCTGCCGCAAGGAGTTTAACTCACTGCCGCGATAAGGAATTTGGATGGTTTCATCCGACGCCACTTTGCCGCTGTCCCACAAATCGCCACCATCATCCGCGAGTTCGGCTGACGATGATGCGACCAGAATCTGATAAGCCGTTTGCCGCTGGCCGCGCGCGGCGCTTTCATCGATCCAAAACAGCCGCGGATTCGGCACATCGACACCAAGCGGATTTACCGCGTATTCGCAGCGAAGGTTTGTGGGCATGAGCGCGGCGTGACTCGTCAATGTAAGCGTGAACGCCAGAAGGCAAAGCGTTTTAAGAACTGATTTCATGATGTCGTTTTCGACGCGTTCCATGGCCATTATTTGGGCAGCAAATTGCGAAATGCCGGCTCCAAGCCGGCGGCATCGCGGATTTTTTGCGACACTTGCGGGCCATTATTGATCCAGGTGTTGCCCGGGCCGTTGGCGTTTTTCAAAAATCTCTCCGCCGGGCACCAATTGTCACGCACGGTAATGAACGACGAACCTTCATCGAGATACAGATAATACCAATGATTTGGATCCGGCACGTAAGGGCTCATCGTGATGTCGTCGACCGCGTTTTCACTGACGACCGTGCCGGGTTGCGCGGAAAGCAGATAAATGCCCGCCGTATCGCCCAATCGCGTGGCTACACGATCGATCTTGTTCGCGTGAATGAAATTATCCCGGAGCGCATTCGTCATTTTCGTCCACCCCCAGCCGACGCTGATGCCGGTGTAGCTGCAATGAGAAACGCTGTTGTGCTCGACTTTGATTCCGCGCGCATAACCGACCCCAATGCCGACGCAGCCCCAATCTTCATTCGCGCAATCGTCGATAACATTGTTCGCGAGCGTTTCGTCGGAGCAGATTTCCCGTTCATCCGGCGGATTATAGGGAAAATGCGTTTCCACGTTGGTATCGGAATATTTCCCCAGTTGAATGCCGTTCCCGCCGATGTCGCGAAACGTGCAGCCCTCGACCAAATCATCGTGCGTGCCGCTTTGAAAATCCAACCCTGCGGAAGCGAGATGCTCGAACGTGCAATGATCAAAAGAAACGTGCGCCGCATTTTTTAACGAGACCGCGCCCGGGGGCCGATCAATAAAGGCCAGATTATCGAGCCCGCGCGCGTAGGGCGTGCCGCGCGGCGACAGTTTCTTTGCGGAGAGCAACGGCATTCCATCCTGCAACGGCACATGGCCTCGTTCTGATGGCCTCAACCAGGTGGTGTAGGCGAACATAATTCCGCGAAACTCGATATTGTTGATCGGCGCATCCAGCGTGCCATCGATATCGATGAGTTTTTCCAGAGCCGGCGCGAAAACCTTGTCATGCTGGAGGTCCTGGCCATCCAGCGGCCAGTAATACACTTTGCCGGCGGACGCGTCTTCAAACCACTCACCGGGAGAATCCAGGAATTGAATCGCGTTCGCCAGGAAGAAGGGCGCTTGATAACTGGCCTTCACGATGACCGGCGGCCAGGGATGCTGAAATTCCAGAGCGCTTTCCGGCTGCTTGAAGGTCAGCACGGCATTGGTGCCGTGAATCGCAACCGATTTCACGCGCAGCACGGCGATTTCCCAGACTTGATCCACGATCATTTCCAACCGCGCCGGATCTTTGATTTCGGCCAGAGCGCTTGCCGGAATCGTAGCGGTTTGATTCGTCTTATTCCAGGCAATCAGCCGGGTCATGTTGCCGCCATTGGGCTCGCGAGCGCGGGCGGCTTTGACATCATTCACCCAAAGCTGGCGGAATTCCAAATAATGGCCACTGATTCGCGGCGCATCGGCAACCCAGACTTTCCCGCGCGCAATTTTCGGCAGACCGGCGACGTTTCCCGCCAGTTTCCATCCGCCAATTTCCACCGCGCCGCTGAGAACCGGCCTTTCGCCCGGCGCGGCCGCAATCACCAGCGGGCCGGATTGGCGGTCGGAATCCTCTGGCCGCAATTGGATGGGAGCGTCGGCCCGATAAATACCTCCACGCAACACGATGGTCATCGGCTCCAAAGCGTTTGTGTGTGAAGAACGCCAGTGCCGCGCCTCAGTCTGGGCACGTGAAAGGGAGGCGAAGGGCTTGGCTGGCGTGCCCGGGTTGGCATCATTGCCCGTTGGAGAAACCCAGAGTTCAGCGGCACGCGAGGACAGAGCAAAACACCCACAAAAAATCAGGATAACACAGGCTGCCGTCTGGAAAGCAAATGATTTCACAAGTGACCGGAAGATATTTACCGACCGGGCACTTATTGTAAATGCCGGGCGACGTTCTGGCAGATTTCGCAAATAATTTGTGTGTTTTCGTATTACCCTCTCCGCCTCGCCGTGATAGCCTTGGGAACGTCCCAATATCGAAGTATGCTAGTTTTCAAAAAAGAGACCCCAACCCGGCGCGCCGACACCGTTACTCCGCATCCCGTTCCTGCCGGGCGCATCGTTGGTTTTACACTGATCGAACTCCTCGTCGTCATTGCCATTATCGCCATCCTTGCGGCAATGCTGTTGCCGGCGTTGTCCAAAGCCAAGCAGAGAGCCCAAGGCATCGCCTGTTTGAACAATACCAAGCAAATCACTCTCGCCTGGCTGATGTTTCCCGATGACAATAACGGCACCTTCGTGGACAATAATCAATGGCTGGATAAAGCCGACGATATGACCTGGGGAAACAAGGCGAATACTTCCGTAGGGCTGTTGATGACCAACACGGCCTTACTGATTCCGTACATCAAGTCAGCCAAGGTTTTCAAATGTCCGGGGGATATTTATGATGACCCGACCACTGGCGTGCGCGTCCGGAGTTATTCGATGAACGGCGCGCTGGGCGGCCATACACCTACCGTGAAGGGGCCTGCCCCCGGGGGCAAAACCTATTTTGGAAGCGGTGGCGCCGGTGACGCGACCAAAATGAGCGATTTGAATTTTCCCGGTCCGACGCAAGTGTATGTGATTCTTGACGAACACCCCGATAGCATTAATGACGGTATTTACGCGTTTAACCCTGGCTGTCCACCCGGTTCGGAGACATGGCGCGATCTACCGGCGAGCTTTCACGATCGGGCGGGCAGCTTCTCCTTTGCCGATGGCCACTCGGAAATACATAAATGGCTCGACGGCCGCACGGTTCAACCAGTGACTCACGTGGAATGGGCGACGACCCATCCGGGCGGGTATGACGTCCAGGTCAGCCCGGATTGGGAATGGTTGAACAGTGGTATGCCCTATAAATAGCTCTCGTTTGGAGAGTTCGCCATCGTCTGGCGCCAGTTCCAAGATTTTCAAGTAAAAGCCCAACCCCAAATAAGAGCACCCAGCCATGAAAACAAAAGATGAGGTAACCCGAACCATTAGCCCTATAACACAGCACCAGCGACTCAGGCCGAGGCGGGGGTTGTTTGGATTAGTGATGGCGAGTTTGACCTGTTTACTTGCCGGCCTTCTACAGCCGGCGGCGCAGGCGCAAACCAACATGACCATCAAACCGTTCCAGATACGGTTCGAGGTGCCGGTTGGGATTGCCACCAACTTGTATTTGAGCAATTGCAATTTGCGAATCCCCACCAATGGGGCTTCGGGACTCGACGGCACCGGCACGAACTGGATCATTCCCGACGTAAACGCCACCATTTCCGGCGCCCCCGCCGGTTGCACCGCGTCGCTCCTGAACAGCGACCTGGCGACGCCCGTCGGCCCGATTCCTGTCAATTTGAACACCGGCAACACGGCGAGCAATACGAACCTCGTCGTCAATCTGAATTTCGATGGCTCTCAAAAGAGTGGCACGAGCACGATTGCGATAATGGCGTCGGGAGCCGGGCTGCCCGATGACAACGTTCTTCTCACGGTCGAAGTGGCAAAAATCTGGAACGGAAGCGCTGATGTTGCGGCGAACGGCCCTGGCAGCTGGTCCGATTCGTCCCAATGGCTGAGCGCGGGTTCACCACAACCGGGTGACAACGTTGTCTTCACCGACGTCGGCACCCAGACCAGCGGAACCGTGACCACTTCCACCAGCACAAATATCCTGACGAACAGCGTCGTCGATGCGACCACCGTCATTTCATCCCTTCGGTTTTCGCAGACGAACGGCAGCACCAATTACCACAACCTGTTTATCAATCCGGGTGTCACGCTGGCCCTCAAAGGCAATGATGGGTTCAAAATGTTGCGCGACTACACGTATGATAATCAAAAAATGTTCGTGACCATCTCCGGCGAGAATGGCTCGTTCGTGCAAACCAACGAAAACTCTGATTTCTCCATCCTCATCGATGGCGCAAGCGGCTCGGCGGCGTACGGCACATTGGATATGTCGCAGCTTGGAAACCTTTATCTCGATGTAAACCAGGTGCAGATTGGCGACGCCTTCGCCTATCCGAATTACTGGAATCTGAATACCAATGGCTATACGTCGGGAAGCAAGCTCGGCAGTTCGTTGCCCAACAAAATGAATGACACCTGGTTGATGGCTCAAACGAATTTTGTCAAAGCCACTTATGTTGACCCGGACAACTATACGAATGCGAGCGATCGCAATTATAGCGTGATGCTGGGCCGCAACAATATCTCGGGCGGCTCATCCGGCAAAGACGCTGTCATCAGCCTGGGAGCCAGCAACGTTTTCTACATCGACAGCATGTGCGTGGCCGGGTACGCGTGCCTCGGCGGTGTGGTGAGCTTCCAAAACCCCAATTCTTATGCGCTTTTCCGCAATACCGACGGTCATAGCCGCATGACCACGTTCACCACGGCAGATGCCGCCAGCACCACCTATGGATCCACCTCGGGAGCCGCCACCAAAGCGGGCCCGATTGACTTCAGCGGCGGTTATGTGGACATGCTCGTGGACAAATTCTATTTGTCCCGCGATCGTGGAGTCAGAGATGTTAGTGGTGGGCAATCCCAAACCGCGCTCGATTTCGGACAAGGCGTCATTGACGCCAACGTCGCTATTCTTGGATTCCAAAACGAGGGCACGCAGCCAAATGGCAGCTACTGCTATGCGACCATGGTCGTCAGCAACACCGCCGTCTTCAAGGTGAATGACACCCTCGCTCTCGGATACACCACAGCCGACGCCGGCAGCGCCAACACTGCGGAAAATGGCTACGGACAGCTTACCATTGGCCCTGGTGGCACTGTCTACGCGAATAAAATCACCATCGGTGGCGTAACGAAGCTCTCCGGCAAAAATTCCATCACCTTGACAGGTGGCGGCAGCCTCGTCGTATCGAACAACATCGGCGATGCAACACCCGGTGGCGCGTTGGGCACCCTGGATATGCAAGGCGGCTCGTCGTTGACGTTGTTCGTGGATGGCAACAACGCATCGGGCGCGCTCGTCTACGTAACCAACCTCACGGCTTCGGGAACGGGCAACACGCTCATCATCGGCGGAGTCACCAACATCACCAGCTTCCCGGTGGACATTCCGTTGATCGCGGGAATGGGAGGGCCGATTTCACCCTCGGCGTTTGACGCCGGCATCCAAATGCCAGCCGGTATGACGGGCGTCCTTTCCTTGAGCTCTTCGAACACAATCAATGTTCACATCCTCAATCGCACGCCGCATCACCTGGTGTGGCGCGCCACGGGCAGCACGGCCAACTGGGATTACACCTCCAAGAATTGGCTGGATACCGATACCGGACTCACGACCAATTACAACAACCCGGATATCGCTTCATTTGATGATACACCGGGCGTGGCGACTAATATCGTCATCTCCGACACTGGCGCGCTGACGCCCGTGAGTGTGAACATGACAAACAACAATCTCTATTACACCTTCTCGGACGGCGGGAACACGGTCCTCGGCGGTCCGGAGCTGAACAAGTACGGCACCGGCACGGTGGAAGTGGACGGCAACACCACCTTCTCGGTGAAGCTTAACCAGGGCAGTCTGGTCGGCTCCGGCTCGATTGGCAGCGCCGAAGTGAGCGCGGGCAGCACAATGAATTACGCCGGAAGCATTGGTGGAAGCGTTATTGATTCAGGAATCGCCACCATCGGCGGCACGGTTGCCGGCACGCTCACGATACAATCGGGCGGCATGGTGACGAACAACGGCGTCGTCAACAATCCGTTCGAGGTCCAAAGCGGTGCATTCCTCTACAACACCAGCCTCGGTGCGTTGCATAACATTGGGACCGGCAAGGTTTCCTCGCCCCAAGTGGCTGCCGGAGCCACCCTGGCCAATGCGGGCATTATCGGCGACGCTAATGCCGACGAAGTCCTGTATGTCAACGGCACCTTTGAAGACTTGGGCTCCTCGGGAATGACGCTGCTCTCCCTCGGGATGGGCTCGGGGTCGACCTTCATCCCTGGTGGCGAAAGCATCGGAACCACCACGATTAACGGTGACACTCTCGGCACTCCCAACACGTTCCCGGGCGCGCTGTTACTGTCGCAAGGGTCCCAGACCATCTTCAAAGTCAACCCTTCGACACCGGCTAACACGATTGTGGCGGCAGACCATTTGAGCTTCGGCGGAAGCTCGAGCCAGCAGACGCAGAATGGAGCCACTCTGGTCATTACGAACGTCAGCGCGACGCCGTTCGCCGCGGGCCAGAGTTTTCAACTGTTCCAAAATGTCTTCATCCCCGGGTCGGCTCCGTTCAACACGGGTTCGTCGAGCAATACGTTCCCGAATATCATTCCTTCCACTCCGGGACCCGGTTTGGTTTGGGACTTGAGGCATCTCTGGGTGCCTAATGACTCTGGCGTCAGCGGCGTCATTGGCATCGTGGGTGCCAACGTCGGGTTGCCGACGTTGACGAACAGCTTCACCTTCACGGGGTCGAACATCGTGGCCCAGTTCTCCTGGGATCCAACCAACCAGGGAATGCGGCTTGAAACGCTCGTGACGCCGCCCAGCGTCGGGTTGACGCCGAACACCAATTACAACTGGTCGGGTGTGGCCGGGTCGCAGACCAACCTTTCGGTTACCCTGACGAACTCCATCACCACAAACGACGTGTTCTACCGGCTGTCATTCCCGTAATTCAGCCGCGTTGATTCTCAGGCCGGGGTTGAGTTGAAACTTGACCCCGGCTTTTTGTTTGCGGATGCGAATGCCGGCCCTCAAAAAATAATTCGCCGGCGAAAATGTTGTGAACCTGCCATCGACGGCAGACGTCTGTTGATTTGAAAATGGAAATGAAAAAAATTGTTTACCCGATCCTGCTCGCGGCCACTTTCGCGGCAGGCGCTCACGCGGACACCGTCAAGGTGGATTTGAACACGTCCGATGGCCGCAAGGACCTGCTCACGCCACATTGGGACAACTGGGCCTGGCATGAGGGCGCGTCAGGATCAGAGCGATTTGGAAATGTCACCGTCACATTCCACGCCGCAACCAATGAAACGCTTTCGCCGGTTCTGTTCAAAGGCCTGATTGATTACGGCGTCACGATGGGCGCCGACGGAATTACCGTGAAAGCGCCGGGAAACGGCGGCATCGAAATGGTTCTCAGCGGATTGACTCCCGGCAAGCACAGCCTGGTCACTTATCACAACGAACTGCGCGACGTGACTCCCGCGCCATTCGACGTATCAGTCAATGGCGCGACTCGCATCACGCATTTCGAGCCGAGCGTCCGCGCCACGAATGATTACGACGTCGCGAGCGCCTATCTGGAATTTGACGCACGGGCCGGCAAAGATGTCGTGGTTCGATTTCAGCCGGACCAATCCGGCGGAAATCGCAGCGTCGTCATCAACGGATTCGCGATCGATGCGCCCAACCCGCGACTCTCAGCCGTCAAGCCTTCACCCGCCAATGACGACGAGCATTGGCCCAATGAATCGGCTTTGACGTGGACTTCGCCGGCGACAGCGTCCACGCATCAGCTTTACTTTGGCACCGATTCCAACGCCGTCGCGAACGCCACCACCCATTCGCCGGAATTCAAAGGCAATCTGACCACGGCAAGTTATCCGCTGCCAACGCTGGATTCGGCGAAGAGTTATTTTTGGCGCGTGGATGAAATCAACGGCAATAATGCTTCCACGATCAAAGGCGACGTGTGGCGTTTTCGCACGCGCGCGCTGGCATTTCCGACGGCGGAAGGCTACGGACGTTTTGCCCGTGGCGGACGCGGCGGCCGGGTCATCGAAGTCACCAATCTCCAGGATTACGACGTAACGAAGGGCGAGGCAGTGATCCCCGGGAGTTTCCGCGCCGCCGTGGAAGCGGAAGGCCCGCGCACGATTGTCTTTCGGGTCTCCGGCTTGATTCATCTGAAGAAACCCTGCGCCGTCCATAATCCTTATTGCACCATCGCCGGCCAGACCGCGCCGGGCGATGGCATTTGCCTGGCGGACTACAGCTCGGGCGCATACGGGACGCATGATGTCATCATCCGCTACATGCGTTTTCGTATCGGTGACACCGCTCACAAAGCGATGGACGGCGCGGGCCTCGGGAGTTGCGATGATTGCATCATGGATCATTGCTCCATCAGTTGGAGTTCGGATGAAGGCACGAGTTCACGCGGCGCGAAAAACATCACGTTCCAGCGAAATATCGTGGCCGAGGCATTGCATCACGGCCCGCATTATCGCGCGAGCGACCGCACCAAACTGGAAACGCACGCCTTCGCGGGCTCCATCAGCGGCGACATTGGGAGTTATCACCACAATCTGCTCGCGGATTGCACGGACCGGAATTGGAGCCTGGCCGGCGGGTTGAATCAATCCGGCAAATACGCCGGCTATCTCGATATCCGCAACAACGTGGTTTACAACTGGACCGCGCGCACGACCGACGGCGGCGTGCGGATGCTGAATTACGTCAACAACTACTACAAACCGCATGCGCCGAATCCATTCGTCAAATGGCTGCTGAAACTCGACCGCATCAATCCCGCCTGGGGCGCCGAAAGTTATTACATGACCGGCAACGTGCTGGAAGGCTACGTGAACGAAACCAATAACTGGAGCGCGTTTTACAATGGTCCGGAAGTGGAAAAACAAGTGCGTGTCGATCACGAACTTTATCCCTCGCACGTGAAAACGCAGTCCGCGCGCGAGGCGTACACGAACGTTCTCGCCAATGTCGGCGCGAATTTTCCCAAACAGGACGCGGTTGATTTGCACATTATCGCCGATGTGCGCAATGGCACGGCAGAATTCATCGGCACACGCGGCCCGACTTACGGCGACCGCCCCAGCCCGAATTATCCCGGCATCATTGACACACAATCGGACGACAAGAGCGCGGTCGGTTCTCCGAATTTTCCCTGGCCCGATTACAAGACCTACAACGTGCCGGCCGATTCCGACCACGACGGCATGCCTGATAATTGGGAGAAAGCGCACGGACTCAATCCCAACGATCCTAGCGATGCCAACAAGGACCTCAACGGTGATGGCTACACCAATTTGGAAAAATACCTGAATTCGCTGATCGGCGAATACTCACTTTGAAAATACGTATGAAAAATAAAATTGTATTGGCCGCGGCGCTCTCGCTCGCGACGCAATGTGGACTTGCCCGCGAAAGCTGGCCGGTGGCTGAAGGCGCGGATCGACAACGCCAGCAGGAATTCAAAAAGCACGAAGAGAACGTGAAGTCAAAGATCGCGCCGGAACTGGCGGAATGGGCAAAAAAAGGAAAGCCTTTCATCCCCTGGGCAGCCAAACCGGAGGATTTGCCCCAGGCGAAAGTCCCGGCATTTCCGGGCGCCGAAGGCGCGGGAAAATTTTCCTTCGGTGGCCGCGGCGGAAAAGTTTATGTCGTCACCAGCCTGGCCGACAGCGGGCCGGGAACGTTCCGCCAAGCTTGCGAAGCCGCCGGACCGCGCATTGTCGTCTTCAACGTGGCCGGCATCATTCACTTGAAGGAACCAGTCAACATCGAGGCGCCTTATATAACGATTGACGGCCACACCGCTCCCGGTGACGGCGTATGCATCGCGGGCGAGAGCACGCTGGTGGACACGCACGACGTGGTGATCCGTTACCTGAGATTTCGCCGCGGCAACACGGATGTCTATGACCGGGATGATTCACTCGGCGGCAATCCCATCGGCAACATCATCGTGGACCATTGCTCGTGCAGTTGGGGTCTCGACGAAAACCTTTCGATGTACCGGCACATCTATGAGCGCGGCACGAACGGTTTTGGCGAAAAGCTGCCGACCGTCAACATCACGCTGCAATGGAACATTTCCAGCGAGGCATTGAACACTTACAACCACGCTTTCGGCGCCACTTGGGGCGGCCGCAACAGCAGCTTTCATCACAACCTGTTCGCGTGCAACACGGGCCGTAATCCGAGCATCGGCATGAGCTATGGTTTCAATTTTATGAACAACGTGCTGTTTAACTGGCGCCATCGTACTGTGGATGGCGGAGATAGGAACAGTCTCTATAACATCATCAACAATTACTACAAGCCCGGGCCGGTGGTGAATTCCGGCACAATTCAGTATCGCGTGCTGCTTCCGTCGGCTTCGAAGACAAAGGAGGATCCGACGCCGCGCTTTGGCAAGGCCTACGTCGCCGGAAACATCGTCGAAGGCAACGCAAAAGTTTCCGCTGACAATTGGGAAGGTGGCGTCCAATTCGCCGATGGCGGTTCCAAGGACGATCCCACCACGACCACGAACGAGAAAGTGAAAGCGCTGGTCGCAGAGGTGCGGGTTGACAAGCCGTTCCCCATGGCGGCGGTTTCGATCACTTCGGCGCAACAGGCTTACGAAGACGTTTTGAAATTTGCCGGCGCATCGTTGCCGCGGCGGGATGCTGTCGACGAGCGCGTCATCAATGAAGTCAAAACGGGAAAGGTTTGGAGCCAGGGCAAGGAATTCACGCCGACGCCGATGAAAGGTTTGGCCAGGAACAATTGGGGAACGGCCGGCAATGGCATCATTACCGATATTTCGCAGGTGGGCGGCTATCCGGAGTACCACGGCGAACCGATCAAGGATTTGTGCCCCGACGGCATCCCGCTTTCATGGAAGAAAACATACGGCCTCGACACGAAAGACGCTTCGCTCGCGCAGAAAGATCTGCAAGGCGACGGTTACACCGTCATGGATAAGTATCTCGCAGGCCTGGACCCAACGAAAAAAATTGATTGGAACAATCCCAAGAGCAATGTGAATACGCTGGAGTGAACAGCCCCGCGCCAAAAATTTCCGCCTACGCGTGGTCTGTCGTGGCGTTGCTGTGGCCGGTCGCGATGCTGAATTATCTCGACCGCCAGATGGTCTCCACCATCCGCGCCTCCATCCGCGCCGATATTCCGAGCATCGCGAATGACCAGGACTTCGGCACGCTCATGGCCGTGTTCATGTGGGTCTACGCGTTCCTGAGTCCGATCGGCGGATTCATCGCGGATAAGTTCAATCGCCGTTGGACGGTCATCGGCAGCTTGTTCGTCTGGTCGGCGGTCACTTGGGCGACCGGCCATGCGCATACCTATTCACAGATGCTGTTTTTTCGCGGCACCATGGGCATCAGCGAGGCATTTTACATTCCTGCCGCGCTGGCGTTGATCGCCGATTTTCACACCGGTAACACGCGCGCGAAGGCCATCGGTGTTCATCAAAGCGGCATTTACGCCGGGCTCGCGCTGGGCGGCATCGGCGGCTACATCGCACAGACGAGTTCCTGGAGACACTGTTTCACCTGGTTTGGAATCGCCGGCGTGCTGTACGCGATCGTGCTGCTGCTCGCGCTTCGCGATGCGCCTAAAAGTGTGGAATCGAATCAGCCCAACCAGCGCGTGACCGTGATGGAAACTATTTTCGCGTTATGGTCCGAGCCGGCGTTCTGGATTTTGGTGATTTATTTCACGCTGCCGGCCATTGCGGGCTGGGTGACCAAGAATTGGCTGCCGACGTTTTTGGCGGACACGTTCAAACTCAAGGAAGGCCCGGCGGGTCTGTCTGCCACGGGCTTCATCCAGATTGCGTCATTTGTCGGGGTCATTCTGGGAGGCGTGGTGGCGGATTGGTGGATGCGGCGGACGGCGCGCGGCCGCATTTTCACGAGTTCACTTGGTGTATTGCTGCTCGTGCCGGCGTTGCTCGGCCTCGGCTTTGCCTGGAGCCTGCCCGCCGCCATCGCGTTCATGGTCATATTCGGCATCGGTTGGGGATTTTTCGATTGCAACAACATGCCCATCCTTTGCCAGATCGCCCGACCCGAACATCGCGCCACCGGCTACGGATTCATGAATCTCGTGAGCATCAGCATCGGCGCGTGCGCCACCGTCGCACTCGGCTGGATGCGCGATCACCACATGAAATTTTCGCTCGCGTTCGCCGTTTCGGCGGCGGTGGCGCTGTTGAGCGCCGGGATGATTTTGTTTGTGAAACCGCGCACTGATATTTGAAATGAAATTGCCGCTGACAGGAATTATTCCGCCCGTGATCACGCCGCTGCGCGGCCGGGATGAACTGGACATTGCCGGGCTGGAACGGCTCATCGAACACATTCTGGCCGGCGGTGTCAGTGGAATTTTCATCCTGGGCACCACTGGCGAAGGCCCGAGCCTCAGCTATCGCCTCCGCCGTGAACTCATCCAGCGCGTTTGCAAACAGGTCAACCATCGCGTGCCCATTCTCGTTGGCATCACGGACACCTCCTTCGCCGAGTCGGTGAACCTGGCTCGCAGCGCCGCGGAATCGGGCGCGGACGCGGTCGTGGCCGCCCCGCCCTATTATTTGCCGGAAGCCCAGCCGGAGCTTCAGGAATATCTCCATCATCTCGTCCCCGAAATTCCGCTGCCACTCTATCTCTATAACATGCCCGCATTGACAAAGGTGCCCCTCGAACTGGAAACGGTGCGCCGCGCCATCGACGAGCCGCGCATCATCGGGCTGAAGGACAGTTCTGGCGATTTGAATTATTTCAAAGAGGCGGCCCAGGTCATCCGCCAGCGCAAGGATTGGTCATTGCTGATCGGCCCCGAGGAAAAACTGCTCGACAGCCTGCAATTGGGCGGCCACGGCGGCGTCAGCGGCGGCGCGAATTTATTTCCCAAGCTCTATGTGAAATTGATCGAAGCGCATCGCGCCGGAAACAATGCGCGCGCACTCGAATTGCAGCGGCAGATCCAGCGCGTGAGCGATTCCTTTTATCGCATCGGAAAATATTCCTCTTCGATCATCAAAGGCATCAAATGCGCGCTCTCGTGCGCGGGAATCTGCGACGATTTCATGGCCGAACCATTTCATCGTTTTCGGCCAACGGAAGCCGAACTGGTAAAAAAGCGCCTGACAAACATCCAGGCCGAGTTGTCTAATCTGAAATTGTGAAATGAACCGAGCAACTGCGCATAAAAGTCGTTGGAGCCTCTTGCTCGTGTTATTGCTTTCGCTCTCTGTTCCCGCCGTTTTTGGATCGGAGACAACCTCGGTCCTGCAACCGTCCTCGTTCGAGCATTACATTGAACATTTCAATTCGATGGAGGACGAAAACGTCACGAATTTCGTTTCCAACGCGGATTCCTGGGCGTGGTTGAAAAAAGAAATTCCGCTTTTTGAATGTCCCGACCGCGAAGTTGAGGAAATGTATTATTTCCGCTGGTGGTCGTTCCGCAAACATCTGGAAAAAACCCCGGATGGCTTCGTCTTCTCGGAATTTCTCACCCGGCAAACTCCCGTCAGCAGCGCGCTTGGCCATCAACTCATGGAAGGCCGCTGGTTGCACGACCAGAATTATCTCGATGACTACGTGCGCTATTGGCTCCGCGACGCCGCCCATCGCCAGCAGTTGCATAAATACAGCAGTTGGCTCGCGGATGCGCTGTATCAACGTTATCTCGTCACCGATGACAAAAAATTTTTGACCGACCAGCTCGATGATTTGGTGAACGATTACGAGCAATGGGAGCAGGAAAAGCTGACGACGAACGGTCTGTTCTGGCAATTCGACGTGCGCGATGCGATGGAGGAATCCATCAGCGGCTCGCGCACCGAACGCAACCTGCGCCCGACCATCAACAGCTACATGTACGGCAACGCGCGCGCCATCGCGCTCATCGCTCGCCTGGCCGACAATGAAAAATTAGCCAAAGAATACGACCGCAAAGCCGCGCGATTGCGCCAACTGGTTCAGGAAAAATTATGGGATCCGGATGCTGGATTTTTTGAAGCCGCGCACGAAAACGGAAAATTCGCCAACGCGCGCGAGGAAATCGGATTCATTCCCTGGTATTTCGAATTGCCCGAAAAGGATCGCACTGACTTCAACGTCGCCTGGACACAACTGACCAACACACAAGGTTTCAGCGCGCCCTACGGCATCACCACCGCCGAACGACGGCATCCGCAATTTCGCTCGCACGGCTATGGTCATTGCGAATGGGACGGCGCGGTTTGGCCCTTCGCCACATCGCAAACGCTGGGAGCGCTCGCCAATTTTTTGCGCGATTACCCACAATCGGTCATTTCCTCGCGCGATTATTTCGACGCCTTCCTGACTTACGTCCACAGCCAGCACGCCGATGGCAAGCCTTACATCGGCGAATACCTCGACGAAACCACCGGCCAATGGATCAACGGCAAGGGCGGGCGCAGCCGTTATTACAATCACTCCACTTTCGCCGATCTCGTTATCGCAGGAGTCGTTGGGCTGCGTCCACGCGCCGATGATACCGTCGAAATTTCTCCGCTCCTGCCCGCGGGCATTTGGAATTGGTTTTGCCTCGACGGCGTGATGTATCACGGCCACACGCTGACAATTCTTTGGGACAAGGACGGAACGCGTTATCATCGCGGCCAGGGATTGATGGTGCTGGCCGATCGGAAAGAAATCGCGCGAGGAAATGATTTATCACCCGTCACCGGCAAACTGCCATGAAAAGAATTTTTCTGCCGCTCATTTTAGGATTGGCTTTGGCTGCTGAAGCCGCGCCCAAAGGGCCACCGCCGATCATTTCCATCGGCAAGGATGGCAAACTCGCCTACGAAAAAGACGAGCGCGGCAACCGCGTACCCGATTTTTCCAATTGCGGTTACGCCGGCGGCGACGCCGAAATTCCGCTCGCGCCCGTCAAAGTGGTCGTTTCTCCAGTCGGCGGTGATGAAACCGCGAGCATCCAAAAAGCCATTGATTACGTCGCCACGCTGCCAGCGGACGCGAATGGGCTTCGTGGTGCCGTGTTGCTGCTCAAAGGCAGGCACAAAATTCTGGGTGGACTGCAAATCACGAATTCCGGCGTCGTGTTGCGGGGCCAGGGCATGGATGAAGAAGGCACGCTTCTCATCGCCGCCGGCCAGGACCGCCGCACGTTGATCACCATCGCGGGTCGGAATGATCGCGAGCTTCACTCGGATGCGGGCTGGCAAATTGCGGATGATTATGTTCCCGTCGGCGCTGAAAGTTTTCATGTCAAGGACGCCCGCGGATTGAAAACCGGCGACGCAATCTTTATCACACGCGCCTCTACCAAAAAGTGGATCGATTTTTTGAGCGCCAACGATTTTGGCGGCGGCGAAGGCGGCGGTTGGAAACCGGGCACTCGCGATATCGTTTGGGATCGGATGATTAAATCGGTGGACGGTAATCTAGTGACAATCGACGCGCCCATCACCACGGCAATTGATGCGAATTTCGGCGGCGGCGATTTGAAAACCTACTCGTGGCCCGGTCGTATCAGCCGGATCGGCGTGGAAAACCTGCGGCTGTATTCCACTTTCGACTCAGCCAATCCCAAGGACGAAAATCATTCCTGGATGGCAATCACAATGGAAAATGCGCAGGACGCCTGGGTGCGCCAAGTCAGGTTCGAACATTTCGCCGGCTCGGCAGTGGCCGTCTACGAAAACTGCAAGCGCGTGACCGTCGAGGATTGCCTCGCGCTCGCGCCCGTCTCGGAAGATGGTGGTTATCGGCGGAACACATTTTTCACCATGGGCCAGCAGACGTTGTTCCTGCGCTGTGTTGCCGAACATGGCCGGCACGATTTCTCGAGCGGATTCTGCGCCGCGGGCCCGAACGCATTCGTGCAATGCGAAGCGAAGCAAGCGCTCGCCGACAGCGGCGGCATCGAAAGCTGGTCGTCCGGCACACTGTTCGACAATGTGCGGATCGATGGAAATGCCATCTCGCTTGGCTATCGCGCGGGCAACAATGCCGGCATCGGCTGGGCCGCCGCGAATTCGGCGCTGTGGAATTGCGATGCATCGGTGATCCGTTGCTGGAACCCGCCCGGCGCGCAAAACTGGTCTTTCGGTTCATGGGCCGGGTTCGAAGGCGATGGTATCTGGCGCCATTCGAATGAATTCATGAAGCCGGAAAGTCTTTACGCCGCACAGCTCGCCGAACGCACCGGGCGCCGCGTGCAAATCATGTCGCGCGACACGAAGGAATCGACCAATCCGACGGAAGAAGAAGCCGCCGCGCTCATCGCCGCCTCGCACAAGCCCGCGCCGCAGCTTGCTGATTACATCGCGGCTGCTAAAAAACGCAATCCCATCGCCAGCGAACCCGGCAACGCCCCGCAAATCGACAACATTCCAAACTCGAAACCCGAAACTCGAAACTCAAAACACACGATCGCAATTACAAATGCTTGGATTGTCTGCGACGGCCATCTGCTCATCGGTGGCAGCCTGGAGTTGACCTGGTGGCGCGGCAGCATTCATCCCGACGAAGCGGCAAGTTACGGGCCATCGCTCACGCGCTTTGTTCCGGGCCGCACCGGCCCCGGTTTGACGGACAACATCAGCGATCTCATCGATGAAATGTCGCAGCACAACGATGTTGCCCTCGATCATCATTACGGGCTTTGGTATGACCTCCGCCGGGACGATCACGAGCGCGTTCGCCGCATGGACGGGGACGTCCTGCCGCCGTTTTTCGAGCAACCGTTCGCCCGAAGCGGTCAGGGCACGGCCTGGGATGGCTTGAGCAAATATGATCTCACAAAATTCAATCCCTGGTATTGGAGCCGGTTGAAACAATTCGCCGACGCCGCGGAGCAGCACGGGTTCGTGTACTTCAACGAAAATTATTTTCAGCACAACATCATCGAAGCCGGAGCGCACTGGGTGGATTGTCCGTGGCGCACGGCGAATAACATCAACAACACCGGCTTTCCCGAACCGCCGCCGTTCGCGGGCGACAAACGCATTTTCATGGCCGACCAATTTTACGACGTCACCGAACCTGAGCGCCGCGCGCTGCATCGCGGCTTCATCCGGCAGAACCTTGATAACTTCAAGGGCGATGACAACGTCTTTCAGTTCACCAGCGCGGAATTCAGCGGGCCGCTGCACTTCGTGCAATTCTGGCTCGACACGGTTGGCGAATGGAAAGCGGAGCATCCGGACAGCAAGGAAATCATCGCGCTCGCCGCGCCGAAAAATGTGCAGGATGGAATCCTGGCTGACGCGAAACGAGCGGCGGTTGTGGATGTGATTGCCTTCCGTTATTGGTGGCAAACGGATAAGGGTCTTTATGCGCCGGACGGCGGACTGAATCTGTCGCCGCGCCAATTTCAGCGCCAATCCCGCGCCGGCGCTCCGAGCGATTTGAACCTCGCCACGATGGCTGCCGAGTATCGCACAAAATATTCCAAGCCTGTCATTGCTGCGAGCGAGCAAGGCCTCGACCTGAACCGCAGCGGCTGGGCGTATGTTTGCGCCGGCGGTTCCATGCCGAAGTTGCCGCGCACCACCGATGCCACGTTGCTCGCAGCCATCCCGCAAATGCAACCCTGGCCGGAAGCTTCGAAAGATGGACGCTGGGTTTTGCGCGAACCAGGGAAGCAATATCTGGTCTACTCCTCAGGCGGCTCGCCCTTGGATTTGTCGAGCGAGTCGGGTTCGTTCCAGGTTCGGATTGTGAACACGCCGACGGGTGAAATCTCTCAACCATCTCAAACCGTCCAGGCCGGCGGCAACGTGTCCTTGCCGCAAGGCGTCGTATGGCTGACCACTGCAAAATGATATGAAAATTGTAAAAGGATTCATTGCGATTGCACTGTGCTGCGCATGCCTTGGTGCGCAGGCAGCGGATCAAACCGTCGAACAATGGGGCGCTTTCGAAGTAGCGTTGCACGGCCCAACCAATGGAAATCCCTTCCTCGACGTGAAATTCTCAGCGAAATTCACCCAAGGCGGCACGACCATCGACGCAAATGGTTTCTATGATGGCGACGGAATTTATCGTGTCCGTTTCATGCCGCCCGCAACGGGGGATTGGCACTACGTGACCGAAAGTTCGAGTTCCAGCTTGGACGGAAAAACCGGCGACTTCACCGTGACCGCGCCTTCCGCACAAAATCATGGCCCCGTGCGCGTGGCCCATACGTACCATTTCGATTACGCGGACGGCACACCTTACCGGGAACTCGGCACGACCTGCTACGTTTGGGAATGGCAGCCGGAAGCGCTCCAGGAGGAGACGTTGAAGACCCTCGCATCATCGCCCTTCAACAAAATTCGCTTTTGCGTCTTCCCCAAGCACTACCAGTGGAACACCAACGAGCCGATTCTCTATCCATTCGAAGGAGAGCCGCTGACACATTGGGATTTCACTCATTTCAACGTCAAATATTTCCAGCACCTCGACCAGAGCGTGCTCGCACTACAGAAGCTTGGTATCCAGGCCGATGTCATTTTGTTCCATCCCTATGATGGAGGGCATTGGGGCTTCGATCGAATGCCGTCGGAAGTCGACGACCGGTATTTGCATTACGTGGTCGCGCGGCTCTCGGCCTATCGCAACGTCTGGTGGTCGCTCGCGAATGAATGGGATTTCATGAAGGAAAAAAAGGAATCGGATTTTGTGCGCTTCGGCGAAATCATTTCGCACGACGACCCGTATCATCATCTGCTCTCGATTCATAACGGCTCCAAAATCTTCAATGACACGCTGCCATTTATTACGCACGCGAGCATCCAGAATGGTTCTGCCGTGGAAGATCCCGGTCGCGCGGAGCTGTATCGCGACGTTTACCGCAAGCCCGTCGTTTATGACGAAGTGAAATACGAGGGGAATATCGACAGCCGCTGGGGCCAGCTTTCGCCGCAGGAAATGGTCTTCCGGTTTTGGAACGCCACTGTCGCGGGCACGTATTGCGGCCATGGCGAAACTTACAAAAGCGATGACCAAGTTCTCTGGTGGTCCAAAGGCGGCGTGCTCAAAGGCCAAAGCCCGGCGCGGCTCGCGTTTCTGAAAAAAATCCTCGCCGATTCGCCTCCCGAAGGCATCGATCCCATCGACAAATGGCAGGAACCCGAATACGGCGGCCAGCCCGGAAAATATTATTTGGTCTATCTCGGCAAACAAACGCCGAAAAGCTGGAAGTTTGAAATTCCCAAACCGCCGCTGGGCAGATTGCAATCCGCCGACGGCATGAAGTTCACCGTGGACGTGCTCGATACCTGGAACATGACCATCACTCCGGTGGACGGCGTGTTCACACTGAAAAAATTGGAAGGCGGCTATTTCTACGGTGATAAAGACGGGCGCTCCATTGCGCTGCCCGGAAGGCCCTACATGGCGATCCGGATCAAACGTTTGAACGATTAAATGAAATCATTCAGTCAAAAAATCGTCGTGGCGGCATTGCTCGCCGCCGGTTGCGTGTTCGCGCGCGCGGAAACTATCTCCATCGTCATCCCGACGAACGCCTCACCACGGGTGCAATTCGGCGCGCAGACGCTGGCCGGCACTCTCAATGTGGATCATCTCACCGCCGTGGTCACAAAGTCGCCCGATAAATCCACACGAGAAATCCATTTGGAAACGCCGCATGACAATTCCATCAAGCGCGAAGGTTTCCGTTTTGATCTGATGGGCAACAACGACGTCGTCATTACGTCGAGCGATGATTCCGGAACGCTTTATGGCTGTTTGGAATTGGCAAAACGGATTCGTGAATCTGGACAATACCCGCCCGCTGGAATCGCCAATTTTCAAGATGCTCCCGCCCTGACTCTCCGCGGCACGTGCGTTGGCATGCAAAAGACGTTCATTTTGCCCGGAAGAAAAGTTTACGAGTATCCCTACACGCCGGAATTGTTCCCCTGGTTCTACGACAAAAAACTTTGGACGGAGTATCTCGATTTTCTCGTGGAGAACCGCATGAACACGCTCTATCTCTGGAGCGGCCATCCGTTCGCTTCGCTCGTACGGCTCAAGGTATACCCCTACGCAGTCGAAGTGCCGGGCGACGTTTTCGCAAAAAACCAGGAACAATTCCGCTGGCTCGCGCAGGAATGCGACAAGCGCGGCATCTGGCTCGTGCAGATGTTCTACAACATTCTCGTTTCGAAACCGTTCGCCGAAAAGAATCACATTTCGACGCAACTTTCCGCGCCGACGCCGCTCGTGGCCGATTATACGCGCAAATCCATCGCCGAATTCGTGAAGCAATATCCGAATGTCGGTCTCATGGTGTGCCTCGGCGAAGCGCTGCGTGGCACGAGCAATCAAGTCGCATGGGCGACACAGACAATTTTGCCCGGTGTAAAGGACGGCATGAAAGCCGCGGGTTTGACAGAACAACCTCCCGTGGTCATCCGCACGCACGCGATGGATCCCTACGCGATCATGCCCGCTTGTTTCCAGGTCTACTCCAATCTGTTCACGATCACGAAGTACAACGGCGAATCGCTGACCACCTGGAAGCCGCGCGGAAAAGACCAGGCCACGCATCTCGCCATGAGCAAGCTTGGGCCGCACCTCGTAAACATTCACATCCTTTCGAATCTCGAACCCTTCCGTTACGGCGACACGGAGTTCATCAAAAAGTCCGTGCAAGCGTCACGAGATCGGCTCGGCGCGAGCGGAGTCCATGTCTACCCCCTTTCTTATTGGAACTGGCCTTATTCGCCGGACATTGCCAATCCTCCGTTGCTGCAATGGCAGCGCGACTGGATCTGGTTCGAAGCCTGGGCGCGATACTCGTGGAATCCGGACATTCCCGAACAACAGGATCACGCGTTTTGGATTTCGCAACTGGCCGATTATTACGGCAACACCAACGCCGCTGAGAAAATTCTTGAGGTCTACAATAATGCCGGCGAAGTTGCGCCGCGATTGGTTCGCCGCTTTGGCATCACGGAAGGCAATCGCCAGACCTTGTCGCTTGGCATGACTTTGGACCAGCTCGTGAACCCCCATAAATACGGGGCCATTGAGGACCTTTGGCTGTCGCAAGCGCCTCCCGGCGAGCGGCTGGATGAATACGTGAAAAAAGAATGGAACCACGAGCCGCACGTTGGCGAAACGCCGGAGAGCATCATCGCGGACGTGTTGACCTATTCGAGCAATGCCGTGGCCGCGGCGGATGCGGCGGAAACGCTCGTCACGAAAAACCGCGACGAGTTCGAGCGTTTGCGCAACGACGCTCGCTGCATTCAGGCGATGGCGTGGAATTACACCCACAAGGTGCGCGCCGCCGAATTGGTTTTGCGCTACGATTACAGCCACAACCTCCGCGACATGGAACAAGCCGGCAAACTCCTCGCCGATAGCTTCACGGATTTCCAGCATCTGGACAATCTGACCAAAGCGACTTACCACTACGCGAACTCCATGCAAACCTCCCAACGGAAAATTCCGGTGAGCGGCGGCATGGGTGGCAAGCCGGCCTATTATCTCTGGTCGCAGATGGTGCCGCTTTATCAGCGCGAACTGGCGGATTTTCAAAGGAAGGTCGCCGATCTTCAAATGAATAAGACCAACGTTGTCGACGAATTGAGCATCAAACCGTGGCCGGCAGCTCCGTTCAAATTGATTTCGATGAATGCGGAAACCTACAAAGTCGAAGTTGGCGCCAAAGTTTTCACCGATCGCAATTTTTCGATTCAAAGTCTCGCGCCGGAATTGAACGGTCTTACGGGAATTCGCATCTCACATGAGGCCGCCAAGAAAGGCCGTTATAAACCAATCGAATTTGAAGCTTCCGAACCGGTGGATGTGCTCGTGGGCTATTTCAAAAGCGACGAAAAAGTGTGGCTGCAGGTGCCGAAACTGGAATTCGCCGCGCAGGCCGACGAGCGCGGCGGCATCGATACCGTGATTGAAAATGCGGCCACGATTTCCCAATGCCCCGCTCTGGATATCCACGCCTTTCGTTTCGACGCGGGCCGGCAAACGTTGGACCTCATCGGCAAAGGCAGTTTTGTCGTGCTCGGCATCGTGCCGCAATCAACCACCCTGACCCCGCGCGATGCGCATCGCGGGAAAGGCGCGCCATGAAGCGCCGATTCCGGATCGCTGCCAAAATCTCGCTCTGTCTGGTCGCCGCCGGAATTTCATTTTCTCTCGTGGCGAAAGATGCGGGCCTTACGGACACCACTTCCAGCGCCTTTGCACAAATTCGTCCCGTTGGCCTCGATGAAGCCCATTGGACCACGGGATTCTGGGCGGACCGCTTCGATTTGTGCCGCACGCAAATGGTCCCCAGCATGGCGCGCCTGATGGAAGGCACCAACTACTCGCAGTTCTTCTACAATTTCAAAATCACCGCCGGCCTCGCCAAAGGAAAATTCCACGGGGCCTCTTTTAACGACGGCGATTTTTACAAATTCCTCGAAGGCGCCAGCGCCACTCTCGCCGCGACCAACGATGCGCCCTTGCGACAAGAGCTCGATGACATCATCGCCGTCATTGCCAAAGCACAGGAGACGAATGGATATATTGATACCTGGGTGCAGCTTCATCGGCGTGAGGGTGACACCGGCGCCGTGCCGTTCCGAAATCCGGATCATTTCGAAATGTATAATTTGGGCCATCTCATGACGGCAGCATGCGTGCATTATCGAGCCACTGGTGAGACAAATTTTCTAACCATTGCATGCAAAGCGGCGGACTTTTTGTGCGACGCCTTCCAGAAACCCACGCCCGCGCTCGCCAACAATCTTGTGTGCCCATCGCATTACATGGGCATCGTGGAGTTGTACCGCGCCACGCATGAGCCGCGTTATCTGGAACTCGCAAAAAAACTTTTCTCGATGCGCGATCTCGTTAAGGACGGCGGCGACGATAACCAGGACCGCATCCCCTTCGCGCAACAAAACGAAGCCGAGGGCCACGCTGTCCGCGCCAATTATCTTTACGCCGGCGCGGCCGATTTGTTTTTGGAAACCGGCGACACCAATCTCTGGCGGCCGCTGACCGAAATCTGGACGAATGTCGTCACGAAAAAAATGTATATCACCGGCGGCTGTGGTGCGTTGTATGATGGCGCGTCGCCGGACGGCTCGCGCGATCAACGGCACATCACCCGCGTGCACCAAGCCTACGGGCGCAACTTTCAGTTGCCGAACACGACGGCCTACAGCGAGACCTGCGCGAACATCGGCAACGTGTTGTGGAACTGGCGCATGTTTCTGGCCACGGGCAACGCGCAGTTCATGGATGTCGTCGAACTCGCGCTTTACAACAGTGTCCTCGCCGGCGGCGCGCTCGACGGCACGAATTTCTTTTACACGAACCCGCTGCGCGTCACCGATCCGATGCCGACAGACCTGCGTTGGTCGCGGGAACGCATTCCCTTCGTGAGTTCATTCTGCTGCCCACCCAACCTCCTGCGGACCATCGCCGAATCCGCCGATTACGCTTATGGAAAATCCGGCGATTCCATTTGGGTGAATCTTTACGGCGCCAGCTCGCTGGAAACCAAATTGCCGGACGGCGGTGAGGTCAGGCTCGTCCAGGAAACCGATTATCCCTGGAATGGCCGCGTGCGAATCAAGATCGAAAAGTGTGGAACGAAGGAATTTGTTCTGAAGCTCCGGATTCCCGGCTGGGCCGACAGCGCCAGCATCCGTATCAATGACGCGCCCGCCGACGATTCCCCGCGTCCGGGCAGTTACTTCGAAATTCGCCGCCGCTGGCAGCCCGGAGATTTCGTTGACCTCGATTTGCCCATGCCGGTGCAGCTGATGGAAGCGAACCCACTCGTCGAAGATGATCTGAATCAAATCGCGATACAGCGCGGCCCAATCGTGTATTGCCTGGAATCGCCGGACCTGCCGCCGGGCGTCAAAATTTCCGAAGTGCGCATTCCGGCGGACATTCACCTGACGACACGTTACGACCGTCGGTTGCTCGACGGAGTTGTTGTCCTTGAAGGCAGGGCGCTCACTCAACCGCTAGGGGATTGGGATGAAAAACTGTATCGCGAATGGCATCCTGCTGAAATGAAACCGTTCAACGCCAAATTCATCCCTTATTCCGTCTGGCAAAATCGCGGACGCTCGGAAATGTCCGTCTGGCTGCCACGAGTCGATTGAATGTTGATGCATTGGCAGTTTTCGAAAAACGTTTGTCAGTTTTATAATCGGCAAAAACCGTGAAACTGCTACATTCTGTGGACTCATGCGTCGCCCTTTCGCAACACTTCGATTGAACCCGCTCAAGGTGCTCATTCTGAGTTTCGCCGCAGCACTACTTTTCTCAGGTTCCACGAGTCCAGCCGCCGCCGCGACAACGGACGATTCGGTTTACCTGTTCACCTCCTTCAGGAACGCGGACCAGAAATACCTCCGGTTTCTTTACAGCGATGACGGCTATCATTGGACGAACGTCCCGGGAACGTTTCTCGAGGCCAACGTCGGCGCCGCGAAACAGCTTCGCGACCCCAGCATCGCGCGCGGGCCCGATGGCGTGTTTCACCTCGTTTGGACCGCCGGCTGGCACGATGGCAAAGGTTTCGGTTATGCCAGTTCCACGGATCTCATCCACTGGTCCGACCAGAAATTTGTCGAAGTAATGACCAACGAACCGACGACCGTCAACGTCTGGGCGCCGGAAGTTTTTTACGATTCCAAAGGCAAACAATTCATCATCGTCTGGGCCTCGACCATTCCCGGCCGCTTTCCCGATTTATTGGAGACTCACACCAACAATCATCGGCTCTATTTCACGACCACCACCAATTTCAAAACGTTTGCGCCCACAAAATTATTCTTGGATCCGGGCTTCAGCGTGATTGACGCCTTCATTCTCCAGGACGGCGAACGTTACGTTCTGGTCTGCAAGGATAATTCGCGGCCGGATTTGAACCTGCGCGTGGCCTTTTCGCAATCGCCAACCGGACCGTGGAAAAACGCGTCCAAACCGTTTACCCGCAAATTCACCGAAGGCCCATGCGCCCTGAAAATCGGCGAGGACTGGATTATCTATTTTGATCCGTACCGTGAGAAACGCTACGGCGCAACGAAGACCCGCGATTTCAAAGCCTTCACCGATATCACAGCAGAAATGTCCTTTCCCGAAGGCCATAAACACGGAACAGCGTTCCGCGTGCCGCGGAAAATTCTGGACGGACTGCTGAAAAGCCACGCCGCAATTTCCCAAACAAATCCATGAGAAAAATAATCATTGTCGCACTCGCGTTCCTCTCAGCCGCAACCTTCGCCGCGGAAACCAACTCCATGTCCGCGGAAGCCGAGGCAAAATATACGCGAGCCATTGAAGGCCGCACCGCGGCCATCCTGAAAATCCTCGCGCTGAGCGATACCAACAAGATCGCGCACGTCCATGACGCCATCATCGCCCAATACCGGGCGCTCAATGCCTGGCACGATGCGAATGATTCGAAACTGAAAGCCGCGCGCGGTGACAAAAATGCCACCGCCCAAATCCGCGCCTCTTTGGAAACGTTGCACAAGGATTTTCTGGCCAAGCTCGCGCAGGATCTGACACCAGAACAAGTGGACGAGGTCAAAGACAAGATGACTTACGGCAAAGTCCAGTTCACCTTTAGAGGTTATATCACGCAATACCCAAACCTGTCCGAGGCGAACAAAGAAAAAATTCTGGAACTGCTCAAGGAAGCGCGCGAGCTAGCCATGGACGGCGGGAGCGCTGAGGAGAAAACAGCGGTGTTTCAGAAATACAAGGGCAAGATCAACAATTACCTGTCCAAGCAAGGCATCCATCCGGAAAAGAAAAAGAAGAAGCCGGAGGAATCTGCTGAGCCTGCCAAATAACCGGGGCTCCAATCGTCCGGGCTAAATTTCTGTGAATCGTACCGGTCATAAACCGATTCTGCGTCACATCGCCAATCTTTGGACGCTCCTGGATCATCCATGGTCGTTGGATGAAAAATTACGTGCGTTCAAGGACGCCGGTTTTGACGGCGTGTGCTGGGCCGGCAGCCCGGAGCTCCGGGCCGGCTGTCAGAAGCATGGTTTGATTTTTGTCGGCGGGATGGCCTCGGGAAACGCGACGGATTTTTCACGCTTGTTGCAGGAACAAAAGGACTGTGGCGCAATCCATGTCAACGTGCAACTCGCCTCGGACGACGTGCTCACACCGGAAGGGTTGGAACTGGCCCTCGCGTTGAACCGGGAAGGCAAACGCGTCGACGTCATTCCGGGCATCGAAACGCATCGCGGCACTTGCACCGAGACACCGGAAAAACATTACGCGCTTTGCGACGCCTATCAAAAGGCCACCGGCGAGCTTCTGCCGCTTTCGATCGACTTCTCACATTTTGCCGTCGTCAAACATCTCGTACCGGAAAATTTTGCCAAACGATTGCTCGTCCGGCCCGATTTAATCCAGCACGCGCAGCAATTTCATTTCCGCCCCTTCAACGGCCATCATGCCCAGGTTCCCGTCACCGACGGCAAAGGAAACCTTACGCGAGAATTCGAAGATTGGCTGCCGTTTGCCGAGGCGCTCCTGCAATGCTGGCTCGACGGCAATCGCGATAAAAACCGCGAAATCTTCATTTGCCCCGAACTCGGACCCATCACCGGCGGTTATTGCCTTTCAACCTTTCACGACAGTTGGGAGGACAAAAAACTCCTCCGCCAGGAAATCGATGCGCTCTGGCGCAAGCTCACCGATTAAATTATGGCCGCAGCGTTTTGTCGATGCGGCGATTGACGGCGGTATTCTCCCGGCGAACAACCCAGCACGCGTTTGAACACGCGATGAAATTGCGGGTAACTCCCAAAACCAGCCTCCAGCGCCGCTTCGAGCATCGTGGTCCGCTGACCGGCGCCGTAGATGGCGAGAAACTGTTCGATGCGTTGCCGGTTTCGGAAATCCACCAGCGCGATTCCCGTTTGCCGCTTGAACAATCGACTCAATCGCGCCGGGCTTAATCCTGCGTGCCGCGCCAGTTCCGCCAAACTCAGCGTGTTGTTTTTGTCACGAATATAGCGCGCAGCCCTATCGACCGCCGGATGCACATCGTGAACGGGCACATCGGCGGCGCTTTCGAAACTTTGCCAGGCCGCCAGCAAAGCATAGCCCAAGCCGGCATTAAAAAAACCAGACTGTTTTCGCGTGGCGGCAATTTCCGCCAGCAACGTTTCCAGCCGCGCAAAAACAGGCTGCGGAAGACGTCGGCAATACTCACCCGCCGGATTCGCCTCGCGCAAAACTTTGGCAGCCACGTCCGTGGCCAACCGCCGGACGGCCCTCGGCTTCGCGATGCCAATCCACATTTCGAAATCGGGCGATTGCTCAATCAAGACGTGTTCCTGCGCGGGAAACAACCAGAGCAAATCGCCCCGGCGAATTTGATATTTGCGATTGGCGAGCAGGTAAAGCCCGCGGCCCTGCGTCACCAGATTGAACTCCAGTTCCGCGTGATGATGCATTGCGTTCGCCCGGCCGTGATGGCGGTAATGCCACAGGTTACCATCGAGACCGGCAGGGAGTTCGAGCTTTTGGCGCATGACGACAAAAAATGATAACAAGTCGGCGGCAAAATGAGAAGATTCATCTGCGGAATTTGTTACCCTGATGGCATGATCACAATCTCTCAGGCTCAGCGCGATCTTTACCAGAAGGAAGGCTACATGATTTTGCCGGGAGTCATTCCCATCGACATGCTCGAAATGCTGCGCGAGGAATGCTCCTATTATCTCGGTTATTACGATTCCATCATGGACAGCAAGGGCGTGCAGACGGAGGGAATCAGCCATCGCGGCAAACGTTATTTCATCAACAACCGTTACCGCCTGAGCAATCGGTTGTGGCAATTCATTTTCAGCGATCTGATGGCGAAAGTCGCCGAGGCCACCGTCGGCCCGGACGCGCAATTGTTCCACGAACAATGGGTCGTGAAAGGCGCCGAACAAGGCATGAAGTTTTCCTGGCATCAGGACAGCGGTTACGTGAAATGGTACGACCCGACCACGAGTCACAAACCCTACGTGACTTGCTGGTGCACGCTCGACGCGGTGAATGAAGAGAACGGAACCGTGTATGTTCTTCCCCATTCACGCGGCGGCACCAAGGACAAGATCATCGATCATCACAAGGAACAGGGCACGAACGACCTCATCGGCTACACCGGTTCGGATCCCGGCGATCCGCTCATCGTTCCCGCCGGCAGCATCGTGGCTTTTGACAGTTATCTGTTTCATCGCAGCGGCCCGAACAAAACCAACCGCATGCGCCGCATTTACCTCCCGCAGTACAGCGGCGCGCCGATTCGCCGCCCGGACGGCAAACCGTGGGCGATGGCCACGCCGTTTCTCAAAGACGGCAAAAATATTTACAATCACGCCGAAGACTCCGCGGATAAATACGGCCCGTTCCCCGATAAAAAGAAAGAGGCCGCTTAGATCGTATTGCGTTTTGCATTGCGAAGAAGGGTCAGCTAATTTTGGCGCAATGGTGCTAACCGCCGCTAGTTCCGAAGGAACCATTGAAAATAGCCCGGCAGTTTACTGCCGGGTTGAGAATGGAAGCGGCCCAAGTCCCGAAGGGACGGCCGAATGAATCAGTCAATCGGTTATTCATAACAAGCACCTGTGATAAAAAAGCAACGGATGTTTGAAAAAAGCGGCACGCGCCTCGTTTGGCGATTGAAGGAACAGACTCTCTGGGTCGAGCCCTGGGGACGAGACAGCATTCGCGTTCGCGCGACCACGCTCCCCGAAATGCCGCCGCGCAACTGGAGTTTGCTGCCGCCAGAAAAATCTTCTCCAAAAATTTCCATCGAACCAGCCACGGCGAAGTTGGTGAACGGAAAACTCACTGCCACCATCGACGCCAAATCAGGCCGCGTGCGCTTCTTTAAAACCGGCGAAAGCGAGCCGTTGGTCGAAGAGATTTTTGCGCGCACGAATTATCCCGCCTCGCGCACGTTCAAATCCGTTGGCGGCGACCTTTCGCATTGCGAAGCCAGCTTCACCGCCTTCGACGGCGAACGAATCTACGGCCTCGGCCAGCGGCGGCACGGGTTGCTGGATCAAAAGGGCTGCATCCTCGAACTGACTCACCGAAACTCGCAGATTTCGATTCCATTCCTTGTCTCCAGCCGCGGCTACGGCCTGCTCTGGCACAATCCCGGCATGGGCCGCGTGGAATTGGGCCGCACGCAGACACGCTGGGTGGCCGATGCTTCGCGATTGATCGATTACGTGGTCACGACCGGCGAGGAATACGCGGGCATCATGGAACGTTACGCCGACCTTACCGGCCATGCCCCAGTGATGCCCAAATGGGCCGCCGGTTTCTGGCAATGCAAACTTCGCTACAAAACCCAGGACGAATTGCTCGCCGTCGCGCGCGAACACAAACGGCGCGGCCTGCCCATGTCCATCATCGTCATCGATTACTTCAACTGGACGAAAATGGGCGAATGGAAATTTGATCCCAGGTGCTGGCCCGATCCGTCCGCCATGGTGCGCGAACTCGACGCGCTGGGCATCAAAGTCATGGTCTCGGTTTGGCCCACCGTGAATCCCGACAGTGAAAACTTCGCGGAATTGGAGCGCCGCAACCTCCTCGTCCGCACGGAGCGCGGGCTGAACAGCTTCATCAAGTTCACCGATTCCAACGCAAATCAAACCGTGATTTCCGGTCTGCTCGACAGCACGCATCCGGAGGCGCGGAAATTTTTGTGGAGCAAGGTGCGCGAAAACTATTATCGCCACGGCATCAAGGCGTGGTGGCTCGACGCCATCGAACCGGAAATGGTCACGTACGACCATGACAACGTTCGCTATTACGCCGGCAATGGCCTCGAAGTGGGCTGCATTTACCCGATGATGCAGCAACAGGCGCTTTACGAAGGCATGAGAGCCTCGGGCGAAACGGAAATCATTTCGCTCGGCCGCGCTGGTTTTGCCGGCAGCCAGCGCTACGGCGCGGCCATCTGGTCGGGAGACATTCATTCGACCTGGGAGGATTTGCGGCAACAAGTCCGCGCCGGCCTCAACATCGGTCTCAGCGGCATCCCCTGGTGGACCACGGACATCGGCGGCTTCTTCGGCGGCGAGGTGGACACGCCTTATTTCCGCGAGCTCATCGTGCGCTGGTTTCAATACGGCGTCCTCTGTCCGTTGTTCCGGCTGCACGGCTGGCGGAACAGCTCGCTGGCGCATCCCGAGACCAGCGATCCCACTCGCGGCGGCCCGAACGAAGTCTGGACTTTCGGCGACCGCGCCTACGGCATCATCCGCGAACTGATGTTTCTGCGCGAACGATTGCGGCCTTACATCATGGCGCAAATGAAACTCGCCAGCGCCAAAGGCACGCCGCCCATGCGCCCGCTGTTCTTCGATTTCCCCAAGGACGCCGCCGCGCCGGAGGTCGACGATCAATTTATGTTCGGCCCGGACCTGCTCGTCGCTCCCGTGCTGCACCAGGGCGCAAACAAACGAAAAGTTTACCTGCCCGCGGACGTCACCTGGACCGACGCATGGACCGGAAAAAAATTGAAAGGCGGACAAACCATCACCGCCGATGCGCCGCTGGAGAAAGTTCCGCTGTATCTACGAGCCGGACGCAAATTGCCCATTCGCGGCTGACGAGCCATGAAAACGTCGCTCACCAAACGCCTCAGCTACGCATCCAGCGATACCGCCGGGCAATTGGTGTTCTGCGTCATCTCCTTTTACCTCCTCAATTTCTACACGGACGTTTTCGGCCTTTCGGCCGCCACTGCCGGGACGATTTTGTTGGTCGCGCGGTGCGTGGACGCCGTGGATGCTCCCGTGTGGGGAATCATCTTCGACAAGACTCAGAGCAAATGGGGAAAAAGCCGCCCCTGGTTTCTCTGGCTATGCGTGCCATTTGCCGTGTTCGGCGTGCTGACTTTTATGACGCCAAACCTGAGCTATACGGCCAAGGTGATCTACGCGGCGAGCACTTACATCATTTGCAGCGTGCTTTACACGGGAATCAATACACCGGTCACGTCCATCCTGTCCGCGCTCACGCCGGATCCGCAAGAGCGCGTCACTCTGACCAGCTTCCGCATGTTCGGCTCCAAGTTCGGTGTGGCGCTGGTAAACCTGACCGCGCTTTGGCTCGTGGAATTTTTTGGCCGCGGCAATGACCGGAAAGGCTACATGATCGTCATGCCGATCTACGCGACCTGCAGCATTCTGCTGTTCCTGTTCGCCTTTCGCAACCTGGAGGAAGTCGTCCATGAGAAAAAACAATCGCTGCCCATTCGCGACAGCTTGCGAGCGGTCAAAGGCAATTGGCCCTGGATCATTATATTTATCAGCAGCCTCTTTTTCTGGATCGCTTATGTCGCCCGCGTCAGCATAGCCCCTTATTTTTTCGAATACGTCCTGCACCGCAAAGACTTGATCTCTCTGGCGTTTTTGCTGGATTTCATTTCGCTCGGCACGGCGTTTGGATTGCCGTTTTTCTGCCGTTGGACCTCAAAACGCAACGTGTGGCTGATCGGTCTGCTCGGATTGGTCGCCGGACAACTCATTATGGCTGTCGGAATCCGGAATCAACTTTCCCTCGCGTGGATCATGGGCGGCTGGGCTTTTGGAATGTTCATCAGCGGCATGGCGATGGCGATACCGTTTTCCATTTTGTCCGATAGCGTCGATTACGGCGAATGGAAGACCGGCGTTCGCGCGGCCGGCTTTCTGACGGCCATCGGCGCCGCGTTTTGCCTGAAAGCCGGCAGTGGTCTCGGCGGCGCTTTGCCCGCATGGATTTTGCAGGCCACCCACTACGTCCCCAAAGTGGAACAGACGCCGCAGTCGCTGCGTGGCATCGAATTTTCCACCATTTGGCTCCCGGCAATCTTCTTTGCGCTCGCGGCCGTGCCGGTTTTGTTCTATCAAAAGTATGAATCGTTGGAGCCGCAAATCCAGGCTGACCTCGAAGTCCGCCGCGCCAATTCCGCGGGAACGCTCTCCAACGCGACACGATAATTTGCCCTTCGGAAGGAATCGCTTTCTGCGTTCTTTTTTGCCCCGCCGACACGATGTGTTTTTACCCGGCACAACTGGCGGCAACCATTATCTGCCTCAGCGAAAGCACGGTTCGAACACTTCCACGGAATTCGCCCGGGGCTTTAACGCCGGCATTTTGCGCAAATTAATTGGCACTTTTTTCGAGTTCCAGACTCGTCAATCACGAGGGCAACGGATACACTGGCGCTCCCATTTTCACCGCGTTTATGCTGTGTTTTAAAAAATTCGCAATCGCTTTATCGTTCGGGCTTCTTGCCACCCTCTCGCTCCGCGCTGTCACCGTGGATGAACTGCGCTGCGAAAATCTGACCCAACCGCAAGGTATTGACGTCACTCAACCGCGCCTGAGTTGGATTCTCCACTCCTATAACCACAACGAAACGCAGGCTGCCTATGAGATTCTCGTCGCCTCCTCGGCTCGCCAGCTTTCCGCCGACCACGGCGATTTGTGGGACAGCGGCAAGGTTTCCTCCGACGCCTCGATCCAGGTCGTTTACTCGGGCAAACCGCTCGTCGCGCGCGAACAATGCTTCTGGAAAGCGCGAGTCTGGGATTCCGCGGGACACGCTTCGGCCTGGAGCAAACCCGCCCTGTGGACCATGGGCCTGCTCTCGCCCTCCGATTGGGACAATGCCAAATGGATCGGCCTCGATGGCGTGACACCAACCAATTATCTCGCCCACACAAGCTGGATTTGGTCGCCGGGCGGTGAACCGAGCAAATCTGCGCCCGCCGGCACAAATTATTTTCGTCGCGTCGTGAAGATTCCCGCCGGCCGCGTCATCACTGGCGCGCGGTTCCAATACACCGGCGACAACGAAGCGCGCGGCTGGATAGATACTTTCGACCTCGGCGCGCGCAACAATTTCCATACCGTAAAATTCAATGACATCACCACGCGGCTGGAACCCGGGCAAACCTTCGTGTTTGGCCTCACCGGCTACCACAATCATCCCGGCCAGCCCGCCGGTGTCGTTGGCCTTCTCGAAATTGAATTTGCCGATGGCGAACCGATGATTATTCCCACGGACGAACATTGGAAAATGTCGGACCACGAAGTTCCCGGCTGGCTCACCACGAATTTTGACGACTCGGCCTGGGTGCCTGCGCACAAAATCGGTCCCGTCGGCATGGAGCCATGGGGCCACGTCCGCTCCGCCGAACAACGAATCCTCCCCGCGCGCTATCTTCGCAAGGACTTTTCCGTCGAAAAGAAAATCGCCCACGCCACGGTTTCCTTTTGCGGCCTGGGATTGTCCGAGCTTTACATCAACGGCAACAAAATCGGCGATCACGTTCTCTCGCCCGCGTTCGCGCAATATAACAAGCGCGAATTCACCGTCACTTACGACGTCACTGATAACTTGCGCCGCGGCGCCAATGCTCTCGGCGTGATTCTTGGCAATGGCCGATATTATGCCGATCGCAGCAAGGTTTACTCCGGAACCGCCGATTTTGGTTTCCCGAAATTGCTCCTGAACCTGCACATTGATTACACCGACGGCTCCAATTCAGAAATCGTCAGTGACGCCTCGTGGAAATTGACCGCCGAGGGCCCCATCCTCGCCAACAACGACTACGACGGTGAAGAATATGACGCGCGCAAGGAATTTCCCGACTGGGACCGCAGCGGGTTTGACGATTCGAAATGGCAGGCAGCCGAACTCGTTTCCGCGCCGGGTGGCGAACTATCATCGGAAATGAGCGAACCGATTCGTGTCACACAGACACTGAAGCCGATTTCCGTGAAGGAATTGCGCCCGGGCGTATTCATTTTCGACATGGGCCAGAACATGGTGGGCTGGTGCCGTCTCCGCGTTTCCGGACCAGCCGGCACGCGCGTCATATTGCGCCACGCCGAGACGCTGAAGCCCGACGGCTCGCTCTACATGGCCAACTTGCGCGGCGCGCAAGTGACCGATACTTATATTCTTCGCGGCCACGGAAAAGAAACCTGGGAACCGCGCTTCGTCTCGCACGGATTTCGTTACGTGGAAATGTCCGGCTATCCCGGCCGGCCGGGCCTGGATTCGATCGAGGGCCGCGTGGTGAATGACGACGTTGCAACCGCGGGCGAGTTCACCTGCTCGAACGATTTGCTGAATCGGATTTATCACGCGATTGTCTGGGGCACGCACGGCAATTACCGCAGCATCCCCACCGATTGCCCGCAACGCGACGAACGCCAGGGCTGGCTCGGCGACCGCTCCGAGGAATCCCGCGGTGAGACGTTTCTCTTCGACAATGGCAACCTCTACGCCCGTTGGTTGCGGGACATCGCCGACGCGCAGCGCCCCAGCGGCAGCGTGCCGGACGCGGCGCCGGCTTATTGGCCGATTTATTCGGACGATGTCGTCTGGCCGAGCAGCAGCGTCATCATCCCGGAAACATTGCGCGAGCAATTTGACGATACCCGCATCATCGGCCGCCATTACGCCAGCATGAAGCGCTGGATCGATTACATGAGCGGCTTCATGAACAACGGTCTCATTTCCCGCGACAGCTATGGCGATTGGTGCGTGCCGCCCGAGGAACTCACGCTGATTCATTCCCAGGATCCCGCGCGCAACACCGATAAAACGCTCCTCGCGACTTCCTATTTCTATCACGATTATAAACTCATGGAACATTACGCGACGCTCCTTGGAAAAACTGAAGACGCGCGCGCGTTCCGCGAGCAGGCGGAAAAAATCAAAACCGCCTTCAATGAAAAATTTCTCGATCGCGACCGCGGCCAGTACAGCAACGGCACCCAAACCTCCTGCGTGCTGCCGCTCGCCTTTGGATTGGTGCCGGACGAGTTTCGCGCGCGCGTTTTCCAGCATCTCGTGGACAACATCGAAAACGTTACTCACGGACACATCGGCACCGGGCTGGTCGGCGGCCAATATCTCTGCCGCGTGCTGACCGACAACGGCCGCCCGGACCTGGTTTACACCATCGCCTCGCAAAAGGATTATCCCGGCTGGGGTTACATGATCGAGCACGGCGCGACGACCATCTGGGAATTGTGGAACGGCAACACCGCCGATCCCACCATGAATTCCGGCAATCACGTGATGCTCATCGGCGATTACGTCGTCTGGCTTTACGAAGACCTCGCCGGCATCAAGACGGATCCACAGCAACCCGGCTTCAAGCACATCCTCATGAAGCCCACGCCCGTCGGCGATCTCACATTCGTCAAAGCCGCGCACGAATCGCCTTACGGCTTGATCAGCAGCGAATGGCATCGCGAAGGCAAAAAATTCGATTGGCAGATTGAAATTCCTGCGAACACGACAGCCACGGTTTATGTTCCCGCCATGAATCTCGAAGCCGTCACCGCCAGAAACGCGAAAGCCTCGCGTTTTGAAGATGGCCGCGCCATTTTCGAACTCGGCAGCGGCAAATATCATTTTGTCAGCGAATGAAACGAACGAATAGGTTGAAAGTCGCGACAACATCCCGGACTGCGGCAGTCCTCTGCCGCTCGCTCATTATTCTTGGCATATTCAGCACCGCCGTCATGGCGTCCGAAGACCCGGCAATCGTGAAATCCGAATTCATTTTCCAAACCGCGCCGTTTCCTTCGTGCCACGCCTCGACCATTGCCGAAACAAAATCAGGTCTCGTCGCCGCCTGGTTCGGCGGCACGGCGGAACGCAATCCGGACGTGTGCATCTACGTTTCGCGCCATGAATCAGGCCACTGGTCCGCGCCCATGAAAGTCGCCGACGGCGTGGGATTCGCCACGAACCGCCTGCCGACCTGGAACCCGGCACTGTTCCAACCGAAAAACGGCCCGCTGCTGCTTTTCTACAAAGTCGGTCCCGCGCCTGCCTCTTGGTGGGGCATGATGATGACCTCAACCGATGACGGCAAAACATGGTCCAAACCGAAGCGCCTGCCGGACGGAATTTTAGGCCCGATCAAAAATAAACCGGTGCAGCTCGCGAACGGCGACATTCTTTGCGGCAGCAGCACCGAAGGCAATGGCTGGCACGTGCACTTCGAGCGCACCCGCGATCTCGGCCAGACCTGGACGGCCACGCCGCCGGTGAACGACAGCAAGGAAATCGGCGCGATCCAACCCAGCATTTTATTTCATCCAAACGGCAAGCTGCAGGCGATTGGCCGAACACGGAACGATAAATTGTTTCAAATCTGGTCCGACGACAACGGCTTCACCTGGGGCAAAATGACATTGATGGATTTGCCGAATCCAAACTCCGGCATCGACGCCGTGACGTTGCGCGACGGCCGCCAGCTTCTCGTTTACAATCACAACATCCGCACCGGCTCCCACAACAAAGGCCGCAGCCCGCTAAACGTGGCCGTTTCGAATAACGGCACCAACTGGCTCGCCGCGCTGGTCCTGGAAGATGATCCGAACGCGCCCAGCGGCTTCGCGTATCCCGCCGTGATTCAGACCGGCGATGGCCTCGTGCACATCACCTACACCTGGGAACGCAAACGCATCAAACACGTTGTTATCGATCCCGCAAAATTAAAATTGCAGCCAATCATCCACGGCGAATGGCCAAAATCCGTAGTGCTCGAAAAGAATCCATGATGAGAAAATTCCTGTTCCTGTTGACACTCCTATCGCCCGCGCTGCTGGTCTGCCGGCCCGCCCACGCCGATGAGGAAATCAATAAAGATTTACGCTTGTGGTACACGCAACCGGCGGACAAATGGACCGATGCTCTGCCGGTCGGCAACGGCCGCCTGGGCGCGATGGTTTTTGGCGGCCTTCCCGACGAACGCATCCAGTTCAATGAAGACACCCTGTGGAAAGGGTTCCCGCACGATTACGACCGCGCCGGCGCGCACGATCATCTCGCCCAAATTCGCCAGCTTCTTTTCGACGGCAAAACCAAAGAGGCCATCGATCTGACGCGTTCGACTTTTTTGAGCGATCCCGTTCGGCAAAAAGCCTATCAGCCGTTCGGCGACCTGCATCTTCATTTTGCCGGCCAGACAAATTTTACGGATTACCGCCGCGAACTGGACCTGGATTCCGCCACCGCCGTCACCACGTATCGGCTCGGCGGCGTGCGCTTTGAGCGGGACGTTTTTGCGAGTCATCCCGACAAGGCCATCGTCGTAAGAATCACCGCCAACCACCCGCGCAATGTCAATTTCTCGCTCACGATGGACAGCCCGCAAACGAATTCGCAGACGCGCGCAATCGCGCGCGACACCCTCGCCATGACCGGCCAGGTGCAAACCAACGGCCTGCGGTTCGAATCGCGCGTGCGCATCGCCTGTGACGGTGGCATGGTGAAAACGAATGGCAATGTCCTTGTGGTGAACAACGCCAACTCCGCCACGATCTTCCTCGTCGCCGCCACCAGCTTCAAAAATTTCCAGGACATCAGCGGCAATCCCGCGAAACGCTGCGCGTCGGATTTAGCCGCAGTGAGCCGCAAATCCTTTGAATCGGTGCGCGCCGCACAGCTCGCGGATTTTCGCGCGCTGTTTGAACGCGTGAACCTGAACCTCGGCCACACAGCCCGCGCCGATTTGCCGACGGACCAACGGTTGGATGCCGTGAAGCACGATGGCCTGAACGGCGACCCGGCGCTCGCCGCGCTTTATTTCCAATATGGCCGCTACCTGCTCATTTCCAGCAGCCGCCCCGGCGGACAGCCGGCGAATTTGCAGGGCCTTTGGAACGAAGACCTCAATCCGCCCTGGGAAAGCAAATGGACGCTGAACATCAATTGCGAGATGAACTACTGGCCCGCCGAACTTTGCAACCTCAGCAAATGCGCCGAACCGCTCTTCGCCTTGATTGACGACCTGTCCGTCGGCGGCGCGCGGACGGCGCGGGACCAATACGGCGCGCGCGGTTGGGTGGTGCATCACAATACCGATCTCTGGCGCGGCACCGCGCCCATCAACAACATCGATGGCGTCTGGCCCACAGGCGGCGCCTGGCTCTGCTACCATCTTTGGGAGCATTATCTTTTCACCGGCGACAAACAGTTTCTCGCCCACGCCTACCCCGACATGAAAGGCGCCTCGCTGTTTTTCGTGGATGACCTCGTCAAGGATCCGAAAACCGGCTGGCTCGTCACGTCACCATCGTTTTCTCCGGAACAGGGAACGCTTTGTTACGGCCCCACCATGGACAACCAGCTCATTCGTGCGCTGATGAACAGCACCATCGCCGCCGCCGGCATCTTGCACACGGATGAAACCTTTGTCGCGAAACTGAAGAAAGTCCGCGATCAGCTTCCGCCGAATCAAATCGGCCACTACGGCCAGCTCCAGGAATGGCTCGATGACGTGGACAAGCCGAACAATAACCACCGCCATATGTCGCCGCTATGGGCGTTGTATCCGGGCGCGGGCATCACGCCGGCGGACGGCAAATTATGGGCTGCCGCAAAACTGCTGCTGAAATGGCGCGGCGCCGGCAGCACCGGTTGGAGTTTCGCCTGGCGCATTCCTCTTTGGGCACGCGCCGGCGATGGCGACTACGCCTGGCAGCAACTCGAAGGCCTCTTCCAGAAGCGCACATTGCCCAATCTCTTCGACCTGTGCGGTCCGTTCCAAATCGATGGCAACTTCGGCGCGACCGCCGGCATGGTCGAACTGCTGTTGCAAAGCCAGTGGACCGAGCAACACGATGGCAACGCGCTGCGCATCGTCAGCCTGTTGCCTTCGCTGCCGAAAGCGTGGCCGAACGGCTCCGTCCGCGGCATTTGCGCTCGCGATGGTTTTGTGGTGGACATGACCTGGGAAAATGGCGCGTTGAAACAGGCCGTGATTCACTCGAAGCTCGGCAAGCCGTGCCTGCTCCGTTCCGGCGCTTACGAAACAATTTTGAAAACGAAACCCGGCGGACAATACGTCTTCGACGGCAAATTGCAGCCGCAGAATTCCAAATAGTTACGCAATGCGCCGCAAATTTCCATTTATTTTCGTCGTCCTTTTTCTCGCCGCATTTTCAATCTCATCCGCGGCTCAGCCGGCGTCGCCATACAAAAGCGAATGGTTAAGCACTGCCATCGGAAAGCGGGCCGCAATGACTGTGCTCAAGCCAAAGGATTTCAACGCAAACCGGCCAACGGCTCTCATTATTTATCTGGAAAATCTCGCCGCGCCGCGCGTCGGGACGGATCCGGACGGCGCCATCATTCACGATTTTCTGAACAACGGTTATTTGGTGGCCACGCTGGACTATGCCCGCGATCCCAAGGCCCGGTTGCCATTCATCAACCGTGACATTTACGAATTGCGAAACGAAGTGCTTCACAAGACGTTCGTGCCCGGACTGGATATTGATCTCGCGCATGTTTTTATCATCCCCGCCGGTCATCGCTTGCTTCGCGACGTCGTGTTCTATCGCGACCCTGACCGCACCCTCGCGATGGACATCGTTTACCCCTCGCGCCCGCAACATCCCGTGGGCGCGGTAATTGAGTTCTCCTGTGACAACGTGAATCGCATGGGTGATGCTTCGCTCTCGATTTGCAGCGATACGATTCTCGACGCTGAAGCGACCGAAGGATTTGCCACCGTCATGGCGGACCATCCAGTCAAGGCGCCTTACAAAGGCCTGGACCCGATGCCCGATTGCGCCTGGAAAATAAAAGCCGCCGTACGCACCCTGCGCGCGGAGGGTGCCATGCTCGGATTGAGCGGGAAAATCGCGCCGGTCGGTTTTTCGCGCGGCAGCGGCATGGCCTTGATGCTGGTCACCACGAAAGGCATGGAGGAATTCGACGGACACGGCGCAAATACGAACGTCGCCAGTGACGTTCAGGGTGCGGTCGTGATGTCCGGCCGCTTCAGCTATCTCGATTTGCTGCCGAAAGACCACATGCTGCCACGCTATGCCCTCGCCTGGGGCGATCGCGCCAATCATCTCGACGTCTGGCGCCGCGAAGGCGCGCTGGATTATTTGTCCGACGCCACACTTCCTCTATTTTTGACCATCAATTGCTCCGAAGGCGCCGACGCCCGGCATCAAATGATTCTGTTGCGGAAACGCCTGGCCGAACTTGGCAATGATGAGATTTTCATGATGGACCGCGAACCGCGCGGACACAAAGTCACTTTGGTTCCTGAAATTCTGACGGCCATGGATGCCTACCTGAAATCAAGATTGAACTAACTCATGACTCGCATGTTCATTAAATCAGCTCGCACCGTTTTTGCCCTGGTCACGCTGCTACTCGTGTTTGCCTCCGCGCATTCAACCTTCGCAGCCGAACTGGACCGTCAAATTGTTCCCGCCAAACCGGAAGGCCGCCTCGTCGATCAGGAGGTCATGCAAAAAATCTACGACGAGGTAAAAACACCTTTCAAATACGGCGTCGTTCTCCAACGCGACGGCACGAACGAAATGATCGACTGCCCCAGCGTTTTTCGTTTCGGCGAACGTTGGTGCATGATGTATGTCGCCATCACGAATAAGGTCGGTTACCAAACCTTCCTCGCCAACAGTGACGATCTCCTGCACTGGACGAAACTCGGCACGATTCTTCCGTTCAGCCAAACCAATTGGGACGCGTGGCAGGCGGATGCCGGGATCGCGCTCGCGGATTATCACTGGAACGGCTCGCATGAACTGGAACAATACGATGGCAAATACTGGCTCTCCTACATTGGCGGCTCGAAACAGGGTTACGAGACCGATCCCCTTTCCATCGGCATCGCCTGGACGCGCGACCCGGGCTCGCCGAGACCCTGGAATCGCCTGCCCGAAAACCCGGTACTCTCGCCCAAACAACCTGACGCCCGCAATTTCGAAACCAAAACACTCTACAAAAGCCAGATCATTCACGATGAAGCCGCCTCGCTCGGCTGGCCGTTCGTGATGTATTACAACGCCAAATACAAAAACGGCTTCGAACAAATCGGCATGGCCGTTTCGCGCGACATGGCGAACTGGCAGCGCTACGGGACCAATTCAGTTGTGGTAAACGGCGAAGCCAAAAAGAACGGCATCAGCGGCGATCCGCAAATCGTGAAAATCGGCGACGTGTGGGTGATGTTTTATTTCGGCGCCGGCTGGCAACCGCACGCGTTCGACACCTTCGCCTGCTCCTATGATCTGGTTCACTGGACCAAATGGACCGGCCCCAATCTCATCCAACCCAGCGAACCCTTCGACAAAACCTACGCTCACAAACCGTGGGTGCTGAAATACAAGGGCGTGGTGTACCATTTCTATTGCGCCGTCGGAACTGAAGGCCGCGTTATTGCGTTGGCAACATCGGTTGATTTGAAAAATCCCGCCACGAGAGACAATTCGGCGGACACTGGAAAGTGATCTGACCTGAATTAAGACCGTAAACAAAGTGAGACTTCTTGCCGCGGTGGTAGAGCGCGTCGCTCCGCGCGCGCCGCAAAACCGGGCAACAACGGCGCGCACGGAGTGGCGCGCCCTACCATCAAAATGCATTTTGTTAACGTCTAAGTCTCCAGTCCTTCGATCTTCAAAACACAGCCGAAATCGCAGGGCCTTTCCTGTGGCAATTCCAGCGCGAGCCCGCTCGCACCGTGCTTCCACAGCACCTTGCCGCGGCTCCCGAACAGCTTCAGGTGCTGAATTTTGCCAGCCACATAAGGTCGGCTGGTGGCCAGCGCCGGAATCACTAACTTCCCCTGCTCCGGCCAGCCCATGAAAAATGCGTAAAGAATTTTCCCCTTGGTCGTGAATCGCACGTCCTCAAACGTGAAATCCTTCCGGTTGCTCTCATTATATTTCTGGCCAGGCGCGGGTTTTACAATATCCGGGCCTTCACCGAAAATTTTCCACGGGCGCGTGCCGTGAATCGCCTCGCTGTTCATGTCCATCCAGCTCGTGATGGCTGCGAGAATTTTTTGTTCCTTGGCATCGAGGGCACCGTGCGTATTTAGCGGAAAATTCAGCAGCAGATTTCCGTTCCGGCTCACCACGTCCACCAGCATGTCGATGACGCGTTTCGGCGTCTTGTATTGCACGTTGCGATCGTAATGCCAATGGCCCACGCACGTGTCCGTCTGCCACGGCTGCGGCCAGATGCCGTCCACCACGCCGCGTTCCTTGTCGAAAACGCACATGCCCGCATCCGAATCCGACTGGCGTTTGCTCGTGTAAACGCCTTCCATTTTCCCGCCGTGTAGCTTGAGGATTTGATTATAAAAATGCGCCACGAGATTCAACCCCCAGCTTTCAAACGGAATCTGCCCGTCGCTGTAAAGCACATCCGGCTCGCTCTGGTTCACCAGGTCCTGGATGCGCATGAACCATTCGCGTTTCCAGGAATCAGGAATCCCGTCCTCGTCCCACGGCAATTCGCGATAGATTTTTTGGCAATCACCGTAAAGATCGTTGAACGCCGGGTCAGCGCCATCGTAAGGCACCCCGGCGAGCGGACCGGTCTTATCGCTGCCATGCGCGACCGACATCCATTTATACGCCATCCACAAATGATCGCTCACGCCGAACTTCAGCCCGTGCCGGCGCGCCGCGCGGCGAAACAGGCCGACCACATCGCGCCGGATGCCCATTTTCGCGGCGTTCCAACGCTGATATTTCGAATCCCACATGTCGAAATTATCCACGTGCACGCCCATGCTCATGAAATATTTCGCGCCGGCTTTTTTGTAGAGGCCAACCAGGTGCTCGGGATCAAACTCCTCGCCCTTCCACGTTGGAATGATGTCCTTGTAGCCGGACTTGCTCGGGTGCCCGTAACGCGCCAGGTGGTCCTTGTATTGCCTCGTGCCCTGGAGATAAAGATTGCGCGCATACCAATCGCCATCCTCCGGCGCCGACTGCGGCCCCCAATGCGCCCAGATGCCGAACTTTGCGTCACGAAACCACTCCGGGCAACGATACGCCGCGAGCGATTCCCTGGTGCCGGCGAACGGCCCCGGAAAAATTTTCGGCGCATCAGCCGCCGGCGCGATTTCCGCTCCGCGCAATCGCGGCAACATCATTCCGGCTCCCGCGCACGCCAGCAATTTGAGCGCTTCACGACGATTCAAGGTGGCTTTCATTCGCACTGCAATCTTAAGGCTATTACTTTGAAAAAGTTGCGTCCAACAATTCTCCATTCACGGGTTGTTTTTTCTGACAAATCATTTGCCAGAAATGCGAACGGGTTTGCCTCGCCTCAATCCCCTGTTTACAGTCGGCCCTATGTCGCGAACCAAGTTGTTTTGCATTTTGATGATGCTTGGCCTGGCGCGACTCTGCTTGGGAGAAACGGCTCCTTCACCACGCGAACGCATTTCCTTCAACGATAATTGGCGATTCACGCACGGAGATCCCGCCGGCATCGGTGACGAGTTAAGCCATACCAATCTCGCCAAATGGATTGAATGCACCGGCGCCGAATTTTCGACAAGTCCGCCCGCCGAAAAGCCGCCCGGCGAGCCTGGAACGAACGTCTCTTTCGTTCAGCCTACGTTTGACGACCACGATTGGCGCCGGTTGAATCTGCCGCATGATTGGGCCATTGAAGGCCCCTGCCTGCAAAAATACGCCGGTGAAACCGCAAAGCTGAAATATTGGGGACCCGTTTGGTATCGCAAGCATTTCGACATCCCGGCGCAGGATTCCGGGAAAAAAATCTTTCTCGATATTGATGGCGCGATGTCCTGTTCCGAAATCTGGCTCAACGGCCATTTCGTCGGCGGCTGGCCTTACGGTTACACCTCCTTCGAACTCGACCTCTCTCCGTTCATCAACTTCGGCAGCGAAAACGTGCTCGCCATCCGGCTCGACAGCCCGCCCGATTCCTCCCGTTGGTATCCTGGCGCGGGAATTTATCGCAATGTTTGGCTCGTCAAAACCGCGCCGGTCCATATCACTCACGACGGCACGTTTGTCACCACTCCAAACATCACGAGCTCTGTGGCTGACGTCCAAATCGTCGCAAATGTAATCAACCAATCCAGCAGTACCGAACCTGTCTCGGTCAAAAATGAAATCTATCGCCTCAAGGAAAACGGGCAAAGAGGAAGCTCCGTCGCTTCCCTCGCCACCACCGATTTAAACATCGCCGCCGGTTGCAAGACCAACAGCACTTTTCATATTCTCATCAAGCATCCGATGCTCTGGAGCGTATCCCAACCAAATCGTTACCTCGTCGTCACTTCCATCGAGCAACAGGGAAAGGTTCTGGATCGCTACGAAACTCCCTTTGGCATTCGCTCCATTGAATTCACCGTGACCAACGGTTTTTTGCTCAATGGCCAGCGCCTGCAAATCCACGGCGTGTGTCTCCACGACGATCTCGGCCCGCTCGGCATGGCGTTCAATCTCCGCGCGCGTGAACGCCAGCTCGAACTGCTCCGCACCATGGGCTGCAATGCCATCCGCACCAGCCACAATCCGCCCGCGCCCGAGTTGTTGGAATTGTGCGACCGCATGGGATTCGTCGTCATGGCCGAAGCCTTCGATTGCTGGGCCGAAGCCAAGCGGCCCGGCGATTATCATCTGTTCTTTCCCGACTGGCACGAGAAGGACTTGCGCGCGTTCATCCGGCGCGATCGGAATCATCCCTGTGTCGTGCTCTGGAGCATCGGCAATGAAGTTTACGAGCAGCACGACGCCGACGGTTGGAAGCTTGGCCGGCAACTCGCCGACATTGTCCGCCAGGAAGATCGCACGCGCCCCGTCACCATGGCGCTCCACACGGTCGCATCCAGCACCAACGGATTCCAAAACGTCGTCGATGTCTTCGGCTACAATTATAAACCGACGGAATACGCCGCCTTCCGCAAAAATAATCCCGACGTTCCGCTTATCGGCAGCGAAACCAGTTCCTGCGTCAGCTCGCGCGGCGAATATTTTTTCCCATTCCGCGACGACCGGAAATCCGGCCGCGCCGATTTTCAAACAACCTCCTATGACGTCGCGGCGCCCGCGTGGGCTTACAAGCCGGACGTGGAATTCAAAGGCCAGGACGAAAATCCATTCGTCGCCGGCGAGTTCGTCTGGACCGGCTTCGATTACCTCGGCGAACCGACGCCTTACGACCACGACACCACCAACCGCCTGCTGTTCACCGATCCGCAAGTCCAGGCGAAATGGGATGCGGTGCTGAAAAAGGGCGGCAAGATCGAAGTGCCCTCGCGCAGCTCCTATTTCGGCATCTTCGACCTGTGCGGTTTCCGGAAGGATCGGTTCTATTTGTATCAGTCGCGCTGGATGCCCGATTTGCCGATGGCTCACATCGTGCCGCAAAATTGGAACTGGCCGGATCGCATCGGCAAAATCACACCGGTTCATGTCTACACTTCCGGCGACAGCGCCGAGTTGTTTCTCAACGGCAAATCTCTCGGTGTAAAAAAGAAAGGGCCGTTTGAATACCGGCTTTGCTGGGACGATGTTCCCTACGAACCCGGAACTCTCAAAGTCGTAGCCAGAAAAAACGGAAAGCGATGGGCCACGGAGGTCGTGAAAACCACCGGCCCGGCGGCCAAGCTCGCATTGAAAGCTGACCGCAATTCGATTCGCGCCGACGCCAAAGACCTCGCGTTCGTAACGCTGACCGTCGAAGACAAAAACGGCCGGATGGCGCCCGACGCGATGAATAAAATCCAATTCAGCATTGAAGGCGCCGGTGAAATCCTTGCCACCGGAAACGGCGATGCCACCAGCCACGTGTCATTTCAATCAAAAGAGCTCAATGCCTTCAACGGCCTCTGCCTCGCCATCGTGCGCGCCAGCCCTGGCGAGACCGGAAAAATCACCATCAAAGCCCAATCCGACGGATTGATTCCCGCGAAGCTGACCATCCACAGTTCGAACCGCCGCAAGTGGTAGTGCGCCTCGCTCCGCGCGCGCCGCTCTCTATTTCTTGTCCTCGGCCGCCGCTTTCGCCGCTTTCTTCGCCGCCGCTTCCGCCTTTTGCTTGGCCACGAAATCCCGATAGGACTGTTTCACATCATACCCTTGCGAGGTCAAATAAGCTTCAATCTTGATTTTATATTTTTTAAAGAACGCGGATTTTTCGTTCATGCTCCCCGCGTTGATCGCCTCCTCGCGCGCGGCCTTGAGATTTTTGAGGATGAACGCCTTTTGCGCATCGGTCAGTCCGTGGAAAATCTGCTGATAAGCATTGTAAGTGACCTCCACTTTCTTAACCGTCAACACATCCTTCACCGTCTCCACCTGCTCCGGCGTCAGCACGGTTCCCAGCTCGGACAAGAATCTGTCGTGCTCCGGCCTGAACGAAGCATACACGCCATCGATCTTCTCCAGCGCGAGATTCGCAATCGCCTCATTCTTTTTGGAGCGCGCCTGGTTGAAATCCTTCCACAACGCCTTGATTTGCGCGTCGTTTTGCTGATGCCATGCATCCAGCGCCTTTGTGTAGTCCCAGACAATGTCCCGCACCTTCGCTTCCTTCGCGGCATCGTCCAGCTTCAAGGCTTTCAACACCGGCCTCGTGTGTTTCTCGATGGTGTGCTGTTCCTGGTCAACCGCCTTGGGCTGCGTCGCGGCACTGGTTTGGGCGCTGATGGAACACAAATTGCCAGCCAAAATAAAGGCCGCCAGCGCGCATATAAGGGATACTTTCACGCCAGAAATGGGAACGGCTTGGCAAACCTTAGTCAAGGCTCAAATATGAGTAGACAACTAAAACGACAGGCTTTCTCGACCAAACTGAAACCCGAAAATAAAATTCTGCGTCTGGATTCTTTTGACCCGACAAACTCGCAATCACACGAACCCATGAAAACAGTTCTCCATCCCGCCCGGATTGCCGCGCTCTTCGTCCTCGCCACCTTCCTCAGCACCCGCGCCCAGGCGCAAACCAATGCGCCAAGGGAATGGATCGATCCGGACACCGGCCATCGCATCGTGCAGCTTTCCACCGAACCCGGCACTGAGAGCCTGTACTTCAATTTGAACCCCTTCACGCCCGACGGCAAAAAAATGGTCGTCACGTCGCCCACCGGCATCTCGATGATCGACCTCCAGACGCACGCTGTGGATAAAATCATTTCCGGCCGCGCGCACGTCATCATGGTCGGCCATAAAACCGGCAGGATCTATTACGGCGCCAGGGAGATCGTCAATGGCGTGACGAATAACTGGATTTGCTCCGTCGATCCCAACACGAAGGCCGTCCAAAAAATCCTCAAGCTCGCCCGCGGCCAGCAAGTTTCCAGCGTGAATGCCGACGAAACCCTCCTCGCCGGCACCATCACCGAACGCAACGACTGGGAAACCAACGCGGATTATTTCGACCGCGGCCCCAATCGGCTGAACGACATCGCCACCGCCAACAAGTATCGCGGCACGAAGGGCACGATGATGGAGAAACGCCTCGCCAAGCATTACCCGATGGAACTGTTTTTTTACAACATCGCGACCGGCAAAATCAAAAAATACCATCGTTGCACGGATTGGCTCAATCACCTGCAATTCTCGCCCACCGACCCAAAACTCCTGATGTTTTGTCACGAAGGCCCGTGGCACAAGGTCGACCGCATCTGGACCATCCACACCGACGGCTCGCATCTCACATTGATTCACAAACGCACCATGATCATGGAAATCGCCGGCCACGAATTCTTCAGCGCGGATGGCAAGACCATCTGGTATGACCTGCAAACACCGCGCGGCGAGGATTTCTGGGTGGCTGGTTACAACCTCTACACGGGCAAACGCACCTGGTATCACTTGCAGCGCAATGAATGGGGCGTCCATTTCAACATCTCGCCCGACAACACCTTGTTCTCCAGCGATGGCGGCGATGAAAAAATGGTCGCGCACGCGCCAAACGGAAAATGGCTTTACTTGCTGCGTCCCGAACTCATTACCGACCGATCGCTCGGCACGATTGACACGAAAGGCCTCATTCAGCCCGGCGTGTTCGAATCCGAAAAACTCGTCAACATGAGCAAACACGATTACGCCCTCGAACCGAACGCGATGTTTTCGCCCGACATGAAATGGCTTATTTTCCGCAGCAACATGAGCGGCGCCAACCAGACCTATGCCGTGGAATTGAAGAAAGCGAATGAAAATTAAACCACGAAGCAGCCTTCGATTTCTTCTCCGCATTTCATTGGCTATGTTCGGCGAGAGGCGCTGGAGCAAGTTCTCCCTCTCCCGTCGGGCGGAAGAGGGCCGGGGTGAGGGTTTTGGCGAGCAGAGTTTCACGACTATGTCGTGCTCACTTAAACGTGATCGTTTTGCCACCGGCGCGCTGAGTCTAATCCTCCTTTTTACGTCGCCCCTTTTTTCCATCGCCGCCGACAGCCCCCTCGCCTGGCCCGCCATCACTTCAGAAATGCGCCCGTGGGCCTGGTGGTGGTGGCACGGCAGCGCCGTGGATCAAACCAACCTTTCTCACGAACTCCACCGCTTCCACGATGCCGGCCTCGGCGGCGTCCAAATCACCTCGATTTACGGCACGGAAGGCGCAGAATCGCGCGACATCCCCTATCTCACGCCCCAATGGCTGGACATGATGGGCTTCACCGTCAATGAAGCGCACCGGCTCGGCATGGGGGTGGACATGACCCTCGGCTCGGGATGGTGCTTCGGCGGACCGACCGTCAGCACCAACGATGCGAACGCCAGCGTAATCGTCCACACCTATCAACTCGGCATCGGCGAGCGCATCACGGGCAAAATAAATCCCAAAACCACGCAAGCCCTCGTAGCCTACGGCCCCGATGGCAAAGCCACTGATCTCACCAGCTCCATCGCTGCCGATGGCGAGGTCAACTTTTCTCCGACGGAAAAATGCACCGTTTACGCCATTTCACAAAGACCCTCCAGCCAAAAGGTGAAGCGCGCCGCGCCCGGCGGCGAAGGCTGGATGTTGAATCCCGCTTACCCGAAGGCGATGCGCGACTGGCTCAAATGGTTCGATGGGGCATTCGCCAATTATCATGGCTCCAAACCGCACGGCGTTTTCCAGGATTCCTACGAATATCGCACCGATTGGTCGCCGGATTTCTTCGTCCAATTTAAAAAACTCCGCGGCTACAAATTGCAAAATGAACTGCCCGCGCTCTTCGGCAATCAAGAGGACGACCGCGCCGCCCGCGTGAAATACGATTATCGCCGCACGATCTCCGACATCATGGCCACCGAATCCGAGCCCATTTGGATTGATTGGGCCCACAAGAATGGATTCGCCGCGATTTACCAGGCCCATGGCACGCCCGGGAACTGGCTCGATCTCTATGCGGATGCGGACGTTCCCGAAACGGAAATGTTCCACCTCGACCGCAACATTCTCATTTCAAAGTTCGCCTCATCCGCCGCGCACACGCAAGGCCGCCCACTCACCGGCGCGGAAACCGGCACCTGGCTCAAGGAGCATTTCACCGCAACGCTCGCCGACGTGAAATCCGTCGCTGACGACATGTTTCTCTCCGGCGTGAACCACATTTATTACCACGGCGCCTGCTATTCGCCCGATGACGCAGCGTGGCCCGGCTGGGTGTTTTACGCATCCACGGAAATGAACCCGCGCAATCCCATCTGGCACGACGTCGGCACGCTCAATGAATACGTCGCGCGCTGCCAGTCCATTTTTCAATCGAGCAAGCCCGACAATGACATCCTGCTCTACTGGCCCATCGCCGATTTTTGGAGCAATCCAAGCGGCCGGTTGTTGTTCCCTATGACTGTCAGCGCCCAGGATTGGTTCGAAAGCCAGCCCATTGGCAAGGCGGCTCACTGGTTGTGGAACGAAGGCTATTCCTTCGACTATGTTTCTGATGCGCAATTGCAAAACGCAAAAGTTTCCCAAGGCAAAATCCAAATGCCCGGAGGCAATTATAAACTCGTTGTCGTGCCCGAATGCCAATTCATGCCGCCCGAAACGCTGAAGCAACTCCTGGCCCTGGCGAAAAGCGGCGCAAGGATTGTCTTTGAAAATCATTTTCCGTCGGACGTGCCCGGCCTCGAACATCTCGAAGCGCGCCGCAAACAATTCAATTCTTTCCTGCGTAAAATCAAGGCGCGGAAAGGCAAAGTTTTCGTCGGCGCGCTGGACGATGCGCTGGATCGCGCGTCCGCGCAGGATTGCCAGGAGCTGTTCGCCAGTGCTGGCCGCCTCTCTTACGTGCGGCTTTCATTCGATGGCGGCTGGAATTATTTCATCGCCAATCGCGCGGACGTGAATTTCGATAAGTGGATCGCATTGGATCGCAAAACGAGCTCCATCGTGCTCCTCGATCCCATGACCGGCAAAACCGGATTGGCCGCGTGGGATGACTTCGGCAACATCCACCTGCAATTGGCCGCGGGTGAGTCGGTCATTCTCCGTGCCTTCGCCAATGAGAATGTGGCAAGCCCCGCCTGGACTTATTGGCACACGAACGGCCAACCACATGCAATCAGCAGCCAGTGGCACATCAAGTTTGTCACCGGCGGACCGACATTGCCTGCTGACTTCCAAACCGCGAAGCTCGCCTCCTGGACCACGTTTCCCGATGCCAACACACAGGCCTTTGCCGGCACCGCAAGATACGAAACCACGTTCGACGCTCCCAACGCCGCCGGAAAAACATGCGTTCTCAATCTCGGCGATGTCCGCCAAAGCGCGCGTGTAAAGCTCAACGGCAAGGATTACGGCACTCTCATCGCCCCGCCCTTCCGTGTGCTGGTCGATAATCTCAAACCGACCGGCAACCAGCTCGAAGTGGAAGTCACCAGCGTCGCCGCCAACCGCATCCGCGACCTCGACCGGCGCGGCGTTCACTGGAAAATCTTCAAGGACATCAACGTGGTCAACGTGAATTACCGCCCGTTCAACGCAGCCGACTGGCCCCTCACCGATTGCGGCCTTCTCGGCCCCGTCACGCTCACGTCCCAGGATTAAAACCATTGCTCAAGTTCGGCCCGGAGCGCCGATCTCCTAATCGGCGCGTTGTTAACGAAGCTCCTAAATCATTACGGACTCCGCAGACCGGTAGGGCGCGTCGCTCCGCGCGCGCCGTGAGATGATCAATACGCGCGGCAAGATTCCAAACGGCGCGGCCACGAAGTGACACGCCCCGCCACGATTCCTTTCGCAATGCGGACGGACTTTGAACTATACTCCCAACAGCCATCTCGGATGTATGTCTGATGGACGGCGGCACGAATCTAAATTTAATCTGACAAAACAGATCACCATATCAAACAGGCCATGGCACAATCAGTGGGAACAAATCATCGCGCCTGCTTCGGCTCCGCCAGTGCTCTCGTCCTCGTCCTCCTTCTCGTCCTCGGTTCGCGCAATTTTTGTTCGGCCCAATCCCACGGCAACTTCGAAACCAACATCGATCGCCCGCTGCGCTACTGGCCCATCGGAACCGATTTCGTCATCACGAATGGCCCGGAATTTTTCAACCGGCCTCTTTACTGCCTGAATTCCGGCTTCCGCATCGACGGCGGCGACAAACCGGAATTCTCGCTTTATCTGCCCGGGCGCGGCGGCAACATCCGGTTCGGAATCCAAACCTCATCCGGCACGAAATGGCTCAATGGCGCCGCGCAAATCATCACCCGCTACCGTCCCGGCTCGTTGCTTTACGAAATCCACGATCCGCTCCTGAATCAAGGAAAACTGAACCTTGCCGTCATTCCCCTGGCGAACCATAAAGGCTTCATCACGCGCGCCGAACTCCACGGCGCAGCCGCCGATTTGATTATGGCCTTTGGCGGCGCGAACGGCATGCGCGGCGCGCGCGATGGCGACATCGGCTGCGAAAAGGAGCCCGTCTCCGAATTTTTCCAATTGCAGCCCGACCAATGCCGTGGCGATTCCGTTTCAATTTCCTCCAACATCGTCATCCTCACCGGTCCAAAAGCCACCATCGCTGCCGTCATGCCGCCCGGCGCAATACTGTTCATCGCCAGCGCGACGAATTGGAACTCCCCGCGCGCGCTGCTCGCGTCGCCCGCGCCGGCCACGGAGTTTCCGTTGGCCGTCGGCCGAGTCACGCTGCGGTCGGATCAACCCGTTTATCTCGCCTGGGAGCAACTGTCGCAGGACGGGCAGGAGGAATTGCCGGTTTATCGCGACGTGAGCAAAAGCCAATCCGCCAGCTCGCCTGCCGATAATCGACCGGTTTCATTGTTCGACGCAACCGAGTTGCCCACTGTTTTTTCTCACGCCGAGGAATACCGCCGCACGGTTGCCCAACGCGCGCGCGTCGAAACGCCGGACGCGTTCATCAATGCCGCCGCTGCCGCGTTGTGCGTCGCCGCCGACGCCATTTGGGACGAAAAACAGCAATGCTTCATGCATGGCGCCGTCGCCTGGCGCACGCGCCTGCTCGGCTGGCGCGGCCAATACGCCGGCGACGACCTCGGCTGGCACGAACGCACCGCCGCGCATTTCGCCGGCTTCGCCAAACAGCAAAACACCAGCCCCATTCCCGCCACCATTCCGCCGCCCGACGAGCAATTCAATCTCGCCCGCAGCGAAGCCGCCATTCATTCCAACGGCGACCTTTCCAAAAATCACTACGACATGAACCTGGTAGCGGTGGACGCGTTTTTCCGCCACCTGCTCTGGACCGGCGACCTCGCTTACGCGCGCAAAATGTGGCCTGTGATCGAGCGGCATTTCGCCTGGGAACACCGCTTGTTTCGCCGCGAATTCGGCCCGGACAAATTGCCGCTCTATGAAGCCTATGCCGCGATTTGGGCCAGCGACGATTTGAGTTACAACGGCGCGGGCACGGCCCACGCCAGCGCCTATAATTATTTCGCCAACAAAATGGCCGCGCGCGTGGCCGCCATGATCGGCAAGGACCCGACGCCGTACCAGCGCGAAGCCGATTTGATTTTGCGCGCCATGAACAAATATCTCTGGCTGCCACACGAAGGCAATTTCGCCGAGAGCAAAGATTTGCTCGGCTTGCAACTCGCGCATCCCAACTCCGGCCTGTGGACGTTTTATCACACGCTGGATTCCGAAGTGCCCACGCCCGAGCAGGCCTGGCAGATGTCGCGCTGGATTGATAATCACATCGCGCACATCCCCATTCGCGGCGCCAACGTCCCCAACCAAAATCTGTTCACGCTGCCCGAAACCAGTTGGATGCCCTATCAATGGTCGCTCAACAACGTCGTGATGGCCGAAGCCGCTCACACGTCCCTCGGATTCTGGCTGGCAAACCGGCCGGAAACCGCCTTTCGCCTTTTCAAAGGCGAACTCCTCGATTCGATGTTCCTCGGCCTCTGTCCGGGAAACGTCGGCGCGATGACTTCGCACGATGCGGCGCGCGGCGAGGCCCAACGCGATTTCGCGGACGGCATCGGCGTCAATTCGCGCGCGCTGGTGGAAGGACTCTTCGGCGTGAAACCGGACGCGCTCGCGGGCGAATTGAAAATCATCCCCGGCTTTCCGGAAAATTGGAACTTCGCGACGATGCATCATCCCGATTTCGATTTTGATTTCCATCGCGACGGTTCGACGGATACCTACTTCATCCAGCCCAAGTTCACGAAACCGATGGAACTGAATTTGCAAATCCCGGGCCGCCGCACCAAACCAGAAATCACCGTCAATGGCAAACCGGCTGAGTGGAACTGGCTTGAAACCTTCGGCACGGCCCGGATCGCCATCAAAGTTCCAGCCGCCGAAAAGTATCAAGTTGTCGCAAAATGGACCGGCGAAATCCCGACCGCGAAAACGCCCCCGGAAATTCCACCCGCCGCGCCAACTCCAGCCGCAGCCTACGATTGGAAGAAAAAGGCACTCGCCAGTGAAAAATTCGAAACCATCAATCTCGCGCCTTTCTTCAACGACAAAGTCACCCAAATTTTCCGCAACGACTATCGCGCCCCGCGCTCGCCCTTTGCATCGCTGGCCACGCCGAAGCAAGGCATTGGCGGATGGTGCGAACCGAATGCCAGCTTTGACGTGGATGATTCCGGCCTGCGCTCGCTGGCCGCTCGACACGGCGGCAAAATCATTCTGCCCGACGGCATTCCCCTCGCCACGCCCGGCGAAACCGGCGCGAAAAACATCCTTTTCACCTCGCAATGGTATAATTATCCGCCCGAAGCCTCCGTTCCGCTCTCCGGAAAATCATCGCACGCTTTCCTCCTCATGGCCGGTTCGACGGGCCCGATGCAAAGCCGGTTCGATGACGGCGAAATCCTCGTCACCTATACCGATGGCACCACCGCCCGCCTCGCTTTGAACAATCCCGTGAACTGGTGGCCGATCGATCAGGATTATTTTATCGACGACTACGCGTTCCGACGCGATGAACCGATTCCGCCGCGCGTCGATTTGCGCACCGGCCGAATCCGCCTGCTCGACGTGGCGAACTTCAAGGGCAAAGGCGGAAAAATCCCGGGCGGCGCCGCGACGGTTCTGGACATGCCGCTCAATCCCGCCAAGGAATTGAAATCCCTGACCGTCCGCACCCTCGCCAACGAAGTCGTCATCGGCCTCATGAGCGTGACCCTCGCGCGATAGAAGCTCCAATGTTGGGTGTGATTTGAACCGAGGGCCAAACGCTCGGAGCTGGCGTAGTGGCACGGGCGTCTCGCCCGTGCCACTATATTCGCGCAACCTTGTTTTTGCCGTCGCCGATGCCCATAATTCCCGCATGGTCCGCCACAATCAAGAAACCGTGTTCGCATCGGTTTCCGCCATGGTGACGAGGCTGGCCATCGTCGTTTTTTTCCTCGCCACGGCCCTGTTTCTCCGCGCTTCAAACGAACAATACCTCACCGACGTCTGGACCTCTGACGACGGACTGCCGGACAGTTCCGTCACCGCCATCGCCCAAACTCCCGACGGTTACCTCTGGATCGGCACCTACAATGGCCTCGTGCGTTTCGATGGAATGCGCTTTGTCACCTTCGACCCCGGCAACACACCGGCGCTCGCCCACGCGCGCGTGAGAAAACTTTCCGTGGATGACCAAGGCACGCTTTGGGTGAACACGTTCGATGGCTCGATGACTTCGGTCCGGCAAGGCGTCTTCACGCGCGAATGGAACCGGGAAGCCGGTCTCGACCCCGATGCCACGCTCGTTTCCTGCGCCTCGAACCAGGTCACTTTTCTGCTGCATCACGGTTCGCTTCGCCGCCGCACCCAATCAAATCCGCCCGGCACCGGTTGGGAGGATTTGTTTCCCACCAACCGCGCCGTTGGCGGTCTTTGCCTCGCGGACGGCGCCGGCACCATTTGGTATCGTGGTTCGGACAAACACCTGTTGCGCGTCTCGGGAAACGGCTTCGTTCCTCTCCCGGAAAACTGCGGGCTGAAGGATGACCAGGTCAACTGCATGACCACCGATCCGCAAGGCCGCTTGTGGGTGGGCACCAGCGCTGAAATTGCGATGTGGACGGGCACCTATTTTGAATCGGCCACTCCGACGAACGGCCCATGGCCCGGCGAGGTCACCTTCCTTTGCGTCGCTGGAGGCGGCCGGATTTGGGCCGGCGTCGGCAGTTCAGTGCGGGAAATCATCCATCGCCAATGGAAAGCTGAAGCGCCCGCGCTCAAAAATGTCTTCACGAACGGCCTCACGCGCGGAGGCACTCAGGAAGATCACCACGGCGGCGCGTGGATTTATGATTACACACTCGGCCTTTGGCACGTTGATGCCGAAGGACGCGCGCGGCAATTCGGCATCCAGGACGGATTTCCCGGCGAACGCGTCAATTGCCTGTTCGAGGATCATGAAGGCAATTTGTGGGCGGGTCTCGACGCCGCCGGCCTGGTGCGCATCCGCGAACGGCGTTTTCAAATCATCGATTCCGGCAGCCCGCTTTCGGGCCGGCCCGCGCGCTCCGTTTGCGAGGACACCAATGGCGCGCTTTGGATCGGCACGCTCGGCGATGGCCTGGCCCGCTGGCAGTCCGGCAACCTCACCGACCTGCCGATGCCCGGCGGCACGGGCAAAGGCTTTGTCTTTTGCGTGTGTCCGGATGCCACCGGAAGAATCTGGGCCAGCGCCGGCGATGAAGATTTGTATGTGCGTAAAAACGGCGTGTTCACTCGCGTCAAACCCATCGTTCATGGAGTGAAAGTGATTTTCGTCGACCAGAAAAACCGCGTTTGGGTCGGCACCAAAAGCGGCTTGTATTTTGCCGATGCCGGTTCCACCAACGCTTTCCGGCAACTGGACGGCATCGGACGTCACGATGTCCGCGCGCTCTCGGAAGATGGCCGTGGAAATCTTTGGGCTGGCACCGAAGATGGCACCTTGTTTTGCATCACGGGAGATTCTGTTAAAACATTCCATCCCTCCGACGGCAAAACCTCCCAAGCCATTTGGTCCTTGTATGCGGAGCCGAACGGCACCGTCTGGGCGGGCACGTTTCGCGGCGGTCTGCTGCGCCTGCGCGATAATCAATTCACTCGATTCAGCATCAGTGAAGGCCTGCCCGACAATGTCATTTGCCAGATTCTCCCCGATGACACCGGTCATCTGTGGCTGGGTTCGCATCAGGGAATTCTTGAGGTCGCCAAGGCGGATCTCGACCGTTTTGCAAAAGGTGAAACCAATGCCATTCGAGTCTCGGCTTTTGGCCGCTCGGACGGTCTGCCGTCGCTCGAATGTTCCGGCGGCTATCAACCCGCCGCCTGCCGCACCCGCGATGGCCGGCTCTGGTTCACCACCGTCAAAGGCGCGGTTTCCGTCCAGCCCGACGAAATTCGTCCCAACCGCCTCGCGCCTCCGGTGGTCATCGAAGACATTCTCGTGGACGGCAGAAATTTGGGCCCTCTCGCTGACCCGGAGGAATCATCAGTGCCGCTCGCGCTCAAAACCAACGCCACCTTTGATCGCCGCAAAAACTTTCTCCAGATCCCGCCCGGCAAACACCAGCTCGAATTCCGTTACACCGGCCTGAGCCTCGTTGCCTCTGATCGCGTGCAATTCCGCTATCGTTTGGAAGGCGCCGACGCCGCGTGGGTGGATGCCGGCAAACGCCGCTCCGTGCAATACAATTTGCTTCCCGCCGGCACATACAATTTCCGCGTCATCGCCTGCAATAGCGACGGCGTCTGGAACCAAACCGGCGCCGGCCTTCGCGTGAAAATCCTCCCGCACTTCTACGAAACCTGGTGGTTCCGGCTGCTCGCGGGCCTGATCGCTTTCGCCATCGTGGCGTTCACCATTCGCAACATCAGCCTGCGGCGGTTGCGCTCGAAAATGCAGCAATTGGAACGCCAGCATGCCATCGAACGCGAACGCTCCCGCATCGCGCGCGACATTCATGATGACCTGGGTGCCAGCCTGAACCTCATCGCCGTGCTCGGCGACCTCGCCAAAAAGCAAAAAACCGACGAGCGCATCGAAAAAATGTCCGCCACCGCGCGCCAGGCCGTCACCTCGCTCGACGAAATCGTCTGGGCCGTCAATCCCCGCAACGACACGCTCGCCCACCTCGTGGACTATGCCGGCCAATACGCCACCGGCTACTTGCGCGCCGCCGGCATCCGTTGCCGGCTCGATGTGCCTGAGGGAATGCCCGCCGGCGAAATCGCCTCCGACGTCCGCCACAATCTCTTTCTCGTCATCAAGGAGGGCCTGCAAAACATCGTGAAACATTCACGCGCCACCGAAGTCTGGCTGCGCATAAGCACCGGCGAGAACAAACTGCGCGTCGGCATCGAGGACAATGGCCGCGGGTTCGAAAAAACCGCCGACGATCCCTGGGCCGACGGCCTCCGCAACATGCGCGAGCGGATGATGGAAATCAGCGGCGAATGCCGCGTGGAAAGCCGCGTCGGCGCCGGCACCACCATTCAAATCGAAATCCCCTGGCAATCGGGCGAGAGCCTCTGAAAAATATTCCACATCGTATCTTCATCCGATGACTGCAAAAGAAGTTTTAAACTACTCTGGAGCAAATCAAGAAAGACTATGGCCGCAAAAGAACGCAGAGAACGCACAGAAACAAAGTGTTCTTCGCGTTCTCTGCGTTCTTTTGCGGCTATGAATTTATTTTATCTGTTCTTACATCGATTTCTAAGGGTTTGATGAGCATCACCATTTCCATCGTCGAAGATCAGAATGAAATGCGCGAAAGCCTCGTCGCCTGGTTGAGCGACGCTCCCGGCTTGAAATGCGTGGGCGCGCACGCCACCGGCGAGGAAGCATTGAAAAAAATTCCGCAGGAACAGCCCGACGTGGTCTTGATGGACATCAATCTCACCGGCATGAACGGCATCCAGTGCGTGGCGCGCCTCAAGGAAACGCTGCCCAGGACCCAGGTTCTCATGCTCACGACCTACGACGAAGGTGACATGATTTTCGATTCCCTGCGCGCCGGCGCCAACGGCTATCTATTGAAAAACATGCCGCAGGCCGAACTGGTCGAAGCCGTCCAGCAGGTCCATTCCGGCGGAGCACCCATGTCGCTTCAAATCGCGCGCAAAGTCATCAATCACTTTCATCAAATCAAAAAACCCGACCCGCAGGTGGCGCAACTGACCAGTCGCGAGCAGGAAATCCTGAAATTGCTCGCCAAAGGCTACATGTATAAAGAAATCGCCGACCAGCTCGCCATCAGCATGAGCACCGTGCGTTCCCATGTCTGCGCCGTTTACGACAAGCTGCACGTCCATTCTCGGCTCGAAGCGGCCAAAAAGCTGGCTGGAGAAGGCTAAATCATTCCGGCATGCGCCCATGCGCCGCAGGGGACGTAAGAAAAACGTTCTCAGATGAACATCCGATATGATAGAATGCCCGAATCCGTTCTAATCGAAAATCATACCGCACCCGAAGTAAACATGAATCGTTTTGACGCGAACCCCCGCAACTGTCCGACAACTCCCCCCAAACGCACGATGAACACCCCAATAAAACCCGCAATCGCTTGGTTTCTAGCCGCGATAATGGCCCTGGCAACCGGCGCGCAGGGACAAACCACCGCCAACTGGATCGGACCCGCCGCCGGCGGCGAATGGAACACCGGCGCAAACTGGGACACCGGTTTCCCCCCGCTGGACGCCACCACGAATGCCTACATCGGCAGCGGCTCGAACGTCAATTACAGCTTGCCGATGGCCGCCTCCAGTTTCGGCACCCTCACGCTCGACGGGGTTCTGAACGTAAACGCAAGCGGGTTTAACAGCAGCGGGATAAGCATGATCCATCCTGGCGGCGGCAGCGCCTTGTTTATCAATAATTCCGGCGTGGTAAACCTAAGCGGGGATCTGGCGATTAGCTCGAATGCCGCCGTCAGTATTGCCACTGGAGGCGCCTTCACCACCACCGCCACCTTGCGAGTTGGCTCCGGCAGCACCGCCGGCTCCGGTGGCTTCATGACCAATTATGGCGGCAACATTACCGCGACCACCACGACCATCAATAACAACAACGCCAGCGCCAGTTCAGCTCTGGTCATTTCCGGCGGCACGAACAACCTCGGCGACGTCACCATCAACCGGGCCGGCCCCAGCAAACAGCCCGCGCTCGGGACCGAAGGTTTGATCGTCTCCAATGGCATCGTGAATGTCACCAGCCTCACCGTCGGCGGTTCTTCCGCCAATTCCTTTTTGTCGATGTACATGGCCGGCGGAATTGTCACCAACAGCGGCGCAATGACCGTTCACCTCAGCAGCACATCCGGCCGGCCGGCCCGGTTCCTGCAAACCGGCGGTCTGGCCGTCACGATGGAACCGAACGTCGTCACGATGAATCCGCAAGGCACCTCGGCCGGCGTTACCACCGTTTATGCCATCCTGGGCGGCACCAATTACGCCGGTGGATTTCAATTCGGCGACGTGGCGGGAGCCAACCTTGGCACCGCCAATTTCACGAACGCCGCCGCGATTTATGTGGGCAGCGAGGGCATGAATTCCAACGGCGCCGTCAATCTGAACGCGATGCTGAACAATGGCGGCCTTTTCGGCGCGTCCGCGGATTGGACCGGCAATGCGGGAATGGTCCTGAACGGCGGCACGTTTACCTTCCAGGCCGCGGCCGAGGACGGAACCGCGCACAACATCCTGCTAAATGGGATTCTAAGCGGACCCGGCGGCCTGGTTAAAACCGGCGCTGGCACCCTGACGATGGACGCTTCCAACACCTATGCGGGCATCACTTATGTCAAAGAGGGCACGCTTGCGCTGGGGTCCAATGACGTTTCCGGCTCGGTCGGCTCCCTCGCCAGTGAGTCCGTCATCGTCGGTTCCGGCACTATTTTCGATGTTTCGCAGGCAGGTTACTCGGTTCAACCACTCCAAATTCTTGGCGGTTTTGGTTCGGTGAGTGGTGCAGTGACGGTCGCACCCAATGGCGTCATTAATCCGGGCAGCAATAACATCACAGGCGCTCTCAGTTTCAACAATGATGTCATTGAAACGAACGGGGCCGTAAACCATTTCGATATTCCCGGCGACGTGATTAATATCACCGGCTCTCTGACCGCCAGCGGCGTCAATACGATGGATGTTTCCGGCAGTGTGCCCCCCGGCACCGCGTATGCCCTGGTTCATTATGGCACCTTCAATGGCGACGTCAGCAATTTCGCCGTCACCGGCGCCACCGGCGTTCTGTCCAACAGCGTCACCGACAAAACCATCTATCTGATCGTCTCCTCCAGCCTCCGGGCCAACACGAATCTCACCTGGGTGGGCAACAGCACCAACAATGTCTGGGACACGCACAACTCCACCAACTGGGTGGACAGTGGCTCCAGCACGCCCGATTTCTTCCTTTCGGGCGACAACGCGCGCTTTGACGATTCCGCCGCCAATAACACGAACGTAACCATTCCCGATTTTGTCAGCCCTGCTTCCGTCGTCGTGGATAGCACTCTGAATTATGTATTCACTGGCGACGGCAGCATCAGCGGCCAGACAGCCACTCTCACGAAGACCAATTCGGGCACACTGACCATACTCACCACCAACACCTACGCGGGCGCCACCACACTGGGCGGCGGGGTTTTGGAAATTCTCTCGATCACGAACAGTTCCATCCCCAGCCCCATCGGCGCTGCCACCTCCGACCCCGGTTCCCTGGTCTTCAACGGCGGCACGTTGCGTTATTCCGGCGACATTGCCAGCACGGACCGCGGCGCCACGTTCAACACCAACGCCATTATCGACGTGACCAACAGCGCCACAACCCTGACGCTTAACGGCACCATGACCGGTGTGGGCGGATTGACCAAACTCGGCGCGGGCGAATTGAGCCTGGCCGGCCTCAACGGCTATCTCGGCGCAACCACACTCAGCAACGGCGTCCTGACCGTGAACGCCGTTTCGGCCATCAGTCCCAATACCATCAATTATGCCGGCGGCACCTTGAACCTCGCCAGCGCCAGCAGCCAGCAATTCTACGGCAACCTGAACAACGTCGTTACGACGGGCACCATTGTTCAGAACGGCGCAAATGCCAACTCCATCCTCAGCGGCGGCTGGACCGGCGACGGCACCATTAACATCGATATTCAGGATAGCGGCGGCACGCTCTCACTGAACCACGATATCACCTCCAACTTCGGCGGCACGATGCGCCTGACCGACGCCAGCACCGGCACGCTCCGCTTCAACAGCGGCGGAAATGCCACCAGCGCCCAGCAATGCACCGGCAGTCCCACGGTGACGTTTGACCTCGGCAACGGCTCGGCTTCGCTCATCAATCGCAACGGTGGCGGTACCAGCTTCGGCAATTACGACCTCGGCGCTCTCATGGGCGGCCCGGGCACCTTCCTCAAAGGCAGCGCCAACAATGGCAGCCTCAGCACTTACTTCATCGGAGCCAAAAACCTCGACACCGCCTTCGCCGGCACCATCGCCGACGGCAACAGCGGACCGACCGCCATTGCGAAAGTCGGCGCCGGCACGCTCACGCTCACTGGCAACAACACCTACACCGGTTCGACCATCGTCAGCAACGGCGTCCTCGCCCTGGGCGACGGCACCACGGATGGTTTCATCAGCAGCAGCACGAACATCGATATCGAAGCAGGCGCGGTGCTCGATGTTTCCAAGCTCAGCGGCGGCACGCTCTTCCTCGGGAGCCAGACCATTCAAGGCAATGGCACGTTGAACGGCAGCCTCAGCGATAATAGCGGCATCGTGGCGCCCGGCGGCGGCATCTACGGCGGCATCGGCACGCTCACCGTCACGAACACCACTGCACTGTTCAACGAGACCTGGATGAAGCTCGACCGCACCGCCGCGCAAAATAGCGACCGGCTGGTTTCCCCGAGCATCAGCCTCAATGGCAGCACGCTGATCGTGACCAACATCGGCCCGAGCTTAAAACCTGGCGACACCTTCACCCTGTTCAGCGGCACATTGTCCGGCGCCTTTGGCAACGTTATTCTGCCGAACTACTACACGTGGGACACCAACCAACTCGCCCTGAATGGCACCATCCGCGTGGTCTCCTTCAATCCGCCCGGGCTGGGCATGGACTTCAGCCAGTTTTCCAGCGGCGTCATTACCTTCAACGCCACCAATGGCTTGCAAGGCGGCGCGGTCTCGGTGCTCTCCACCACCAATCTCTCGCTGCCCGTCAGCCAATGGACCAACGTCGTAAGCGGCTTCTTTGATGGCTTCGGCAATTTCACGTCGCCCGTCACGGTCGATCCGACCGTGCCGACGCAGTTCTTTATATTGTCGGTGCAGTGACGGTTGGTTGAAAAACGTCCCGCCGCGAGGCGGGACGTTTTTTGTTGTTCCCGCGCATGAAATCTGCGGTGATATGCATGTTGAACAGGATTCACATCACCGGAGGAACGGATGCTTCCCCCGGCCACCGACCTTATTACGTCCAATCCATATTGGCGCAGAAGCAATAATCGCACTGGCACGAAACCTAATGCAATGGCTTCAGTTGACCCACCGTGTGTGCCATGGCTTATGACGATCCGCCCAATGGTTAACTTCAACAAAATCCAAACACTTTCATTCGCGACTTTAATTCTGGCTTGCGCCCTGTCGGCCAGCGCCGCTCCGATCGATCGCCACGCGCTTGTCATTCGGCACAACGTCGAATTGGGCCAGTTCGATGCGAACAACCCGCTCACCGTCGGCAATGGCGAATTCGCCTTCACCGTCGATGCCACCGGTCTCCAAACATTTGCCAAAACATTTGAGCATACGATTCCGCTCGGCACGCTCTCGGACTGGGGCTGGCATACCTTTCCGAACCCCAGCGGCTGGAGCATCGACACCTTCCATTTCAAAACCTACACCAACCTCGATGGCCGCCCCGTTCCCTACGCCGATGTTCCGCACAATCAGCAAACGCCCGAAATCAAATGGCTGCGCGCCAATCCGCACCGCCTCGATCTGGGCCAAATCGGGTTCGTGCTCAAAAAAGCCGGCGGTTCGCTCGCCCAAACCAACGATTTATCCAACATTTCGCAAACACTCGACCTGTGGAACGGCGAAATCATCAGCCACTTTGAATTTGCTAATCAGCCCGTCGACGTCCAAACCCTTTGCACGCCGGACATCGATGCCATCGCCGTCCGCGTGCAATCGCCGCTGCTGAAATCCGGCCAACTCGCCATCCAAATCCATTTTCCCTACGGCACCGGCGATACCATCACCGCCGATTGGTCTCATCCCGACGCGCACGAAACCATCGCCACCCAACCCGCCCCCAACCAGGCCCTCTTCGCGCGCAAGCTGGACAACGACACCTATTCCGCCCTCGCCAATTGGACCTCTGGCGCCACGCTCACCAACATCGCCAGGCATCAATACGAAATCGTTCCAAACAAAACCTCCGATACGCTCGAACTCGTCTGCGCATTTTCGCCCACGAACTTTGCCACGCCCGTTCTTCCTTCCTTCGCGCAAGCCAAAGAGTCTGCGCAGAAAAATTGGAATCATTTCTGGCAAACCGGCGGCGCGATTGACTTGTCCGGCAGCAAGGACCCGCGCTGGTTCGAATTGGAGCGCCGGATTGTTTTGTCGCAATACCTGACCGCCATCCAGGACGCCGGCAAAAACCCACCGCAGGAAACCGGCCTCACCTACAACACGTGGGAAGGCAAATTCCACCTCGAAATGCATTTCTGGCACGAAGCGCATTTCGCGTTGTGGGACCGCCTGCCGCTCCTCGAGAAAAGTTTGGATTACTACATCCGCATCCTCCCGCGCGCCGAAGGCACCGCCCGCAAGCAAGGCTACGCCGGCGCGCGCTGGCCCAAGATGACCAGCCCCAGCGGCGCCGAATCGCCCTCGCCCGTCGGCCCGTTCCTCGTCTGGCAGGAGCCGCACCCGATTTTTTACGCGGAACTTTGTTACCGCGCTCACCACGACCGGGCCACGCTGGAAAAATTCAAGGACGTCGTCTTTCAAACCGCAAATTTCATGGCCAGCTATGCGGCCTGGGACAAAAAAACCAAACGCTACGTCCTCGGCCCGATACTGCAATGCGCGCAGGAAATTTTTCCCAAAGACAAAACCTTCAATCCAACGTTCGAGCTGACCTATTGGCGCTGGGGCTTGGAGACCGCTCAAACCTGGCGCACTCGCCTCGGCCTTCCGCGCGAAGAAACCTGGGACAACGTTCTCCGCCATCTCGCCAAGCCGCCCGTTGGCGACGGAAAATATCTTTTCACCGAAACCACGCCCGATTGTTACACCAACCCGAAGTGGAACAAAGATCATCCCGCCGTCGTCGGCGCCTTGAGCTTTGTGCCCGGTCCCGGAATTGATCACCAAACCATGCGCAATACCTTCGATTGGATTTGGGATAACTGGAATTGGCCGGACACGTGGGGTTGGGATTATCCGATGCTCGCCATGACCGCCGCCCGCCTCGGCGATCCGGCTCGCGCCGTTGACACCCTTCTGCTCGACACGCCCAAAAATCACTACGCCATAAACGGCCACGTTTATCAGCGCCCCGGCCTGACGCTCTATCTCCCCGCCAATGGCGGCTTGCTTTATGCGACCGCCCTCATGGCTGCCGGCTGGGACGGCGCCCCGTCAAGAAACGCCCCCGGCTTCCCCGACAACGGCCAATGGACCGTCCGCTGGGAAAATCTAAAACGCGCCCCATGATTCTATCACGCTCAAAAATCCCGCCCACACGCAGGATCGAGCCTTCGTTTCGTGATTTTCCAGAAGCGTCACAAATTTCCCCCTCTCCCATCGGATGGGAGAGGGCCGGGGTGAGGCGCCTTGTTCGAAAAAACCATGTGTAACTCCTCAACGCAACCTCACGTCCGTCCAACTGTGAAACTTCTCACTCTCGTCACCTTCGCCGTCCTCGCTTCGTCGCAGCTTATCTTCGCCGCGGAAAAACCCCTCGCCTTTCCCGGCGCCGAAGGCTTCGGCCAATTCGCCACCGGCGGCCGCGGCGGCCAAACCATCCACGTCACCACGCTCGACGATTCCGGCCCCGGCTCATTCCGCGACGCCGTCAGCAAACCCAATCGCACCATCATTTTCGACGTCAGCGGCACCATCCATCTGAAATCAAATGTTGCCGTCAGCAGCGACCTTACGCTCGACGGCAAATCCGCGCCGGGCGAAGGCATCACGCTCTACGGCCGTTCCGTCTCCTTCAGTGGCGAAAAAAATGTCATCGTGCGCTACCTGCGCTTCCGCGAAGGCATCGCCGGCGACAGGGGCAAGTGCTCGGTGAATCTTTCCAACGGCGGCGATATGATTTTCGATCATTGCAGCATCGAATGGGGACGCTGGGATTGTCTCGGCCTCACGCGCGGCAGTCACGATATCACCTTTCAGTATTGCATCATCGGCGAAGGCATCGACCCGCAACGCTTCGGTTCGCTCTCCGATACCATCACAAACATCACCTACACTCACAATCTCTGGATCAACAACCAAAGCCGCAATCCCAAGGCGAAGGGTCATATTCAATACATCAACAACGTGGTCTACAACTGGGGCGTCTGCGGCCTCGTCGGCGGCCATTCCGAAGCTGATCATTTTCTGGATGCCATCGGCAATTATTTCATCGCCGGCCCCAACTCCAATTCACGCGCCACCGGCGAATTCAAGGCCACCGATCACGTCTTCCAAAGAGACAATCTCGTTGATTTAAACAAAGATGGAAAACTCGACGGCCAGCCGCTGACCCCGGGCAATTTCGGCACTGGCGAAAACGCTCCCACTTTTTCCAAAGAGCTCACCGTCGCCCCGCTCACGAACGTCACGGTCGAAACCGCCCCCGCCGCTCTCTCCAACGTCCTCGCCCAGGCCGGCTGCTCGCTCCATCGCGACCTAGTCGACACCCGCCTGATCGACGCCGTCAAATCCTTCGGCAAAACCGGCCAAATCATCCACAGCGAAACCGAGGCGAAACTTCCTTAACTCGTAGCAGTCGACGTAAGGAGGCTCTGTTTTTCGGAGCGCAGAGAGTTCGAGAGCCTCCTTACGTCGGCTGCTACGAGGTTCTACCAACGATCACTTCACAACTGGCAACTCATCCGTCTTCTTCTCGCGCCGGGGCTTCAGATCAATATAAGTCGGCTGATTCGGATTCGTATACATCAGCTTTCCATCAATCACCTTCAACTCGACGACATTGATCGAAATACCATGGCGCGGACGAGCACCGGAGTCGCCCGCCTCCGCAGGCGCGGCAGCCGGGGCATTGGTGGAAGGAATCACCGCCCAATGAATATTCCCGATCCGTTGCCCGCCAAAATAAAACCACCACGCCCGCCCGCCGCTGACCACCACATCACCGTGGCTGCCATAAAGCGTGCTGTCCTGCGGCGTCCAATGCGTGCAATCATCCGAGGACCAGATCGCCTGGCCCTCCGGCCGGTCCGTGTCGGCGAGCAGCCAGTATTTTCCGCCGAAACGGAAACACGCCGGACCTTCGCCGTTTCGATCCGTCACCGCGTTGCCCTTCACGTCCCAATGATAAAGATCGGTGCTGTCCGCGTAACAAATCGTGCGCCGCCTTGCCTCGTCCTTGTAGAACATGCGCCAGACGCCATTGGTCATTCGAAAAATGGCCGGATCAATCACCTTTTCCGAATGGAGATCCACTTTCCCAACCGTGTCCCACTTGACGCCGTCCCGGCTCGTGAGATGCGCAATCTCCCGTGGATGCCCCCAATCGCTGAAAATTCCCGGCACGAACGCGAGAAACATGTGGTATTTGCCGTAGGCCCATAAAACCTCCGGCGCCCAATACGTGTAATTCGTCGGGCACCGATCCTGCCCGTATGTGATATCCGCCGTGCCCATATATTTCCACGTCGCGCCGCCATCTTCCGAAGTCGCCATGCCGATCTTTGTTCCATGAATCAGCGGAATGCCGTCGCCGCGACGTTGGGTGTAATACATGAACCACTTTTTCGCTTCCGGCTCATAAACAATGACCGGATCGGTCGGATGATCAAAAACCGGGTCGCGATAAAGCGGCCGGGCGGCAATTTTGCCCGCCGGATGAGTTTGGATATCCGACGCCTGCGCCGAAACCAACCCCGCGCAAACGCAAGCCAGGAACACTTGGGAAATGATTTTCATGAAATCGAGCCAGCCGTGAATACATTTTTGATTCCAAACATAATCCAGTAATCCATTGGATGATAGCTAGGGCCGGTTAATCGAACACCTCTTTTTCCATGGCCAACATGGGTAGGCCATTAAAACAGAGAAAAACATTTTCCAATGGCGATGGCGTGCTGATCTTTGTGGCTCCGTTGATGATGAGCTTGCCGCTTACACGAATTCAGGCATAGTATTCTGCCGAAGAAGGCAGCGAACGGTCGCGCCCGTAGCTCAGTTGGATAGAGCATCTGCCTTCTAAGCAGGTGGTCCCGCGTTCGAATCGCGGCGGGCGCGCCATTCCAGTTGTCAGCCTGTTGCATGCGCGGATAGTCCGTTTGGCTGGCCACGGATGATCAATCCCAAAAACTTCAACCTCAGGTTTCTGTTTCGTTTTTCACCCTCAGCGGCGTGCCGAGCCTGAGCGTGATACAAAGTTTTTTGATGTGGTTGTGCTCGTCCGGCGACCGCGTCACGCCTGCTCCGTGACACTATTGAAAAATTTTCAGCGATTTCTTGAAAGAATTGCCCATTTTCCACGTATAACTGGAAACAAAGAGTGGGAGCATTGACACATGGCTTACACCATAAATTTAGACGGGGAATCCATCCCCAAGGAAGAGCTGGACTTGCTGAGAATCAAGCAAGCCATTCTGGACAAGTTGCGTGTCCGCTTCGGTGAAAACCCGAATCAGATGCCGTGGAACTCCGCCCAAAACGCGGCCACCGAAACCAAATCCCTCCGCCGGCAATAAGCCCGCGCCCGCCGCGATCAATCAAATGCATCCGGGCGCTCAGGCGTGGACGCTTTCCTGTTCCGGCACGTCTCCACTCGCTTCGGTTTCGAACGTTTCAGCAGATCGAGCTTCATTCACCAGCCGCTCGTAGAGAAACAGACAGGAGTCCTCGTCCATTGTCGGCAGCAAGTTTGAGCAGTGCGGGCAACTGGCATATTGGCTCGCGCTCACGCACTGAAGGAAAGTCTGCGGCCGTTCGAGGCGAAAAATTGTTTCGGGATACCGCTCCACCGGCTCATGCAGCGTCACCAGCACCGGAATTCCCGGCGCCGGAAGATACTCATAAAAATCCAATCCGTGCATGTGGATCAGGTCAATCGGCCACTTCTCAAGAAAGGTTTGCAAGGTATACCGGTACTGAGCATGGATGCGCTGGCGTTCGGCTTCGACTTGGGGATTGGCGGGTTTCGGCGTGGCCAGCAGAATTCCTTCCGTCACCGAGCCTTCGCACGCCATCACAAAAGATTCATGCCCGAGGCGGGCAAGCGCCGAGTCGAGGCGCGCCACGACCTGTTCGGCGCCGCCCAATGCGTCCGGGCAAACCCTGGCGAACGGATGGGCAACATTCAGTACCACTAATTTCATAGCGAGTTAATGAACGCCTCCTTCGAGTCGCACTCAATAAGGGGTTCCCCTATCTGGGATTGGATTTTCTACGGCGTACCTTCGGCTACCGCGATCGTCGATTCGCGGTTGGTCGTCCTCGTCCTCCTTCTCGTGTTCCTTCTCGTGTTCGTTCTCGAAATTCCCGGCAGATCGAGGACGAGGAGGAGAACGAGCAACGAACTTTTGAAAGCGTTTGGATGAAGCTGAATTTTTGCGACCGAAATAATCACACTGCGGCGAGTTTCAAAACCTCCAGCGCATACTTCTCCAACTCGAACGCCCGATGCCGCGTGGTGTGCTTCGCCAGCACGCATTCGCGCGCCCGGTAACCGATTCGCCGCCGTTGCAGCTCGGAAATTTCCTCCAGATAAATCATCGTCTCATCCGCCGTATGGGAAATCAGGATTTCATCGTCCGGTTTGAAAAACGTTTCCAGCCCCGGCCAGAATTCCGTAATCACCGGCGTGCCGCAGGCCGCCGCTTCAAACATCCGGAGATTCGGAGAAAAACCGGCCGCAATCGAATTGGGCGGCGTCAAGTTCAGCGCAAAGCGTTGCGAATTGTAAAACTCGCGATGCCTTCGTTCTGGCACATCCGGTCGGCGCTTCACGTTTTTAGGCCAGCGCGCACTGCGCGGATATCCCGAACCTGCCACCATGAAAATGCCGTCCTCCCATCGCCGCGCCGGTTCGATCAGCAAGCGTTCCAAGGCCGGCTGTCGCTCCTCGCAATAATCGCCCAGATAACCGAGGTCCCATTTCGCTTCCTGTCGCTCCGGGAAAAATTGCCGGGCATCCACCGAACAATAAAGCGGCCGCGCCATCCGCGCGCCCCAGTGCTTTTCCATGTAATCCAGGAACGGCCCGCCCACCAGCGAAAGATAAAGGTCAAACCGCCGTGCCAATGCCGGTGAAATCGAACTTCCGTTTCCACCGGCGAACTTTGTCATCGTGGCGGGTGCAGCCAGATCGTAAAAGGCCGCCGCTCCCCGCGCGCGCCGAACAACCCATTCGGCAATTTCAGTCCCCTCGTCCAAGTGTGAACTGACGACGATTAGATCGGCTTCGCGAATTTCGCCTGCGAAGCGCTCTTTCAATTCCTTCAGCCCGGCGTAGTGCTGCTTGCGCCCGAAAGGCCACTGCTTCGATTCCCCATCAACGGGCAGGTTTCGCTCGCGCTCCAGAAAACCCGCGTCATGACCTCGCGCGCTCAGATCCCGGATGAGCCCGCCGAAAATCGTCGCCTTAGTCTGATCGGATGGCCCAAGAAAAACCATTTTCAAGCGCCGAAAATCCGGCTGGCCATTGCCATGCCCCAACAATGACCGCGGCGGACTTAACAAGGCCTTCGTATCCAGCCGCGAAACCAAATCCGATCTCGCAGCGCCGTTTACCGCGCTTCGCTCAACCAAGCCGTTGTGAGCCGGAAGGTCCAATTGTCTCGATTTCACGCGATCACCCTTCCCAATTTGTTCTCCGACACTTTCTCCAGCAATTCCGCGCGGTTCGCATACGTATGCGCCGCGAGCACGCGCGCATGCGCGGCGCGGCCGATTTCCCGCGCTTTTTCCGGAGTCAATTGCCGCAAATGTTCAGCCACTTCCTCGCCGTTCCCCGCCGTGAGCACCTCGCGGTCTGGTTCAAGGAACATTTCGATCCCCTCCCATTTGTTCGAAATCACGCATGCGCCGGCTCCGGCGGCTTCGAAAACTCCCGCCGGCGGCGAAAACCCGTACCGCGCCATGCAGCCGCGATTCATGTTCAGGATCGCGCGCGGTGAACTGTTGAACGCGTTATGTTCGTGGCCTTCGATGGCGCCGGCGTAATTCACATTCGCCGGCATTGTTTTGTCCTGCCAACCGCCGCCAGTGAGGAGAAATTTCTTTTCCGCCAAAGCCGTTGCCGGTTTGAAAAAGAATTCCTCCACGCGCGCCTCTCGTTCCGGCACCCGGTTGTTCAAAAATCCCAAATCGGCGTCAAAGCGTTTTTCCCGCGGCACCGGAAAATGCGTGTTCGGATCGAGCGCATCATGCATCAGCACGCACTCCGTCGCGCCAAGGCCCGTATAAGCTTCGATCAGGGGCGCCCCGCCGCCACGCGCCAGGATGAAATCATATTCCGGAACCAGCGTGCGAAACGAGTTTTCCGGGTCGCTGGCCATTCGATCCAGAGTCACCGGCGATTCCAAATCCAGGAAAGCCACGAGCGTTTCCGGCCGTTTCAATTCCAGCACCGCCGCTTCCAGCAACTCATCGCACACGCCCACGCCGCTGCACTTGATGATCAGATCACTCGTTTCCGCCTTCTCCAAAGCATCCAGCGCGCTCTCGTCATCAGCCCGATATGCCACCACTCTCGCCCAATGCGGATCCGGCAGATCGCGATGGTTGCGTCGCTCGGCAACATCCGGTTCGTAGAAGGTGACGCGATGACCGCGCTCGGACAACGCCCGGATAAGCCCGCGGTAAAAAGCTGCGGCAGTGTTTTGATAAGCCGAGACAAGGCTCGAACCGAAAAAGGAAATGTTCAGTCGATGCCTCATGGCGCAGGCGCGGTTTGCTTTGGTTGTTTTGCTTCCGCGGCCATGTCCCCGGCCGGCGAATCGCCGGTTCCTGAATCAGCCAGGCCACGCCCGAACGCGATCTTCGCCGCTTCACCCCGCGACTCGTTCGGCGTGGCCATGGCCGTCCCATCCAATCCCACCTCCAGTAAATTGCTCAACCTGGTTAACACCGCGGTTTCAAGAAAGGTGCGCTCATTTTTTTTGACCCCGGAAAGATTTTGTTCAGGCAGGCAATGGGGCGGAATCGATTCATCAAGCAGCGTTCTCATGCGTCAGCCATTTTTGTGTCGAAGGCGTGCAGCCATGTTTTGTTCATTCAATCCCATGTCTCTATTTATGTTCGTTAAGGATATTAAGCGGGGAATTTACAACAATCGGGCGACAACCCCGTTTGAGTATTGGAATACCCTCCACGTAAAAAGCGAAACGTGTCAGACAAACCCGGCGCTTCTCCTCGGAAAAGAACTCCGCGCCCCTCACTTTGCATTTACGAGTCGCGGTTTACGATTTACGATGCCTCCCCGTGCTGAACCTGGAACAACTTTCTGAACTATTGGAAAAAAATCGGGCCGCGGCTTCCGTCCGCGTGAAGGAATTTTCCATCGGCGCGAAACAATTCAGCTTTAATTCCGCTCCCGCCATCATGGGCGTCGTGAATCTCTCGGCCGACTCCTGGTATCGCGAAAGCGTTTGCCTCACGGCCGATGCCGCCATCCAGCGCGGGCGCGTATTGCACGCGCAAGGCGCGGATATCATCGATATTGGCGCTGAATCGACCCTCGCGCAGGCCGCGCGCGCCGACGAAGCCCTCCAGAACAGCCGGCTCATTCCGGTGATCGAAAGCCTCCATGCCGCCGACATTCTCGTCTCCGTGGAAACCTACCAACCCGCCGTCATTCGCGCTTGTTTCGACGCCGGCGCGAGCGTGTTGAACCTCACCGGCGCGGAGCAAACTGAGGAATTGTTCCGCACCGTCGCCGCGCACGATGCGGCGGTGATCATTTGTTACGTCCAGGGCAAAAACGTGCGCGAAGTCGGCGATTTCGATTTCACTGTCGATCCCATCGGCATGATGCGCGATTATTTTTCCCGCCAGATTGAAATCGCGCAGCGCAACGGCGTGGAAAAAATCATTCTCGATCCCGGCTTGGGGTTTTATTATCGCAACCTGCAGGACAGCGCCGTTCGTGTGCGGCATCAGATGAATATTTTCCTGAACACGTTCCGCCTCCGCACGCTCGGCTTTCCCATCTGCCACGCGCTGCCCCACGCCTTCGAATATTTCAGCGAAGAAGTCCGTTGCGCCGAGCCTTTCTTCGCCGTCCTCGCCGCCTTGGGCAAAACCGATTTGTTCCGCACCCACGAAGTCCCCCGCATCCGCAGCGTGCTGGAAACGATGAAAGTGATTTGAAGCGATCGAGCAGGAATACGACAACGAAGGCAGCTTCCATTTTTGACGGCCCGATGCCAAGCACCCCGGTCCCGAAGGGACTTTCGACAATAGCGCGGCGTTTTAACGCCGGGAATCGACCAGTCGCCTCACGAGTTCCGGAGGGACGGCTGAATTGGTGACCTTTCCAGCCGTCCCTCCGGGACTTGGCTGCTTTCACGTTCGGCCCGGCAGTAAACTGCCGGGCTATTTTCATAGGTTCCTTCGGAACCAAGCGGCACGACCGTTCAAAAATTCAGATGCGTCGCCGGCAAAGAAACACCCCTTCCTCTTCCGATTTGGTAATCCATTGGCCAAGCACCGCCAACCCATGCCGTTCCAAACGCTCGCGAACCAATTCAGCCGTGTATCGATACGAGAAGAAAAGCCGGATGAACTCACCGTTGCGAAACTCAAACCGTTCGCTCTCCAGCGCGACCGCGCGGGCTTTTTCGAAGCGAAAACGCGCCACAATCCGTTTCAATTCGGCAACATCTTCAATGTCAAATCGCAATTCCCCATCGTCCTCCTGAACACCCAAATCCAGAAGAAACGTCATCAGCCAGTCGCGCGTGAGCGCATTGTCATACTGCGGCAGGACTTTTTTGACGCCCGCCTCATAATCGCCCCCCGGCGCCAGATTTGCGCTAAATAACAGCCAGTCCTCCGCCCGCACACTCGACGCCAGTTTCGTCAGAATCATCTCCGGCTCAAAATTCGGAATCATGCCGAAAAATGTAAGCAGACGTGTTGCGTGTTGGGTGTTGCGTTGCTCGAACGCGCGCGATAAATCATCCGCGCCGGCCAAATCGCACACGAAGGGAAAACAGTTCTCGTCCGCGCAAACTGACAGCGCCGTTTGCCGCGCCGTCAACACCATCGCCGTGCTGACATCGCATGGCGTGTAAAAAATATCCACGCCGCGATTGTTCAACAGCCGCAGCAAGCGCGTGTCCTTTTGCCCGCCGCCGCAGCCGAGGCCGATCAAATGCACCCGTTTCGCCTCAATTCCTGCCGCCGCCACCTCAAAGCCCGCGTCATAAATCGCCGCGCAATCCTCGTCGTTGCGCGATGGCGAATGGATTTGATGCAGCGCCAGCCACTTTTGCGTTTGCTTGACGCTATCGTAATGAAATTTGTGGTTCACCGCGCGCGCGCGCAGCGATTCCACCAAATCCCGCCGCACCGCGTCCGGGAACTGGCTCGAATGAATGGCCACATTGACCTGCGACATGACTCGTTTTCGCCTAAATTACATGACAAAACAAGCGTGCGTTGACTTGCCGCCACTTCGCGTTCATATTCGCCCCATGGACTTCGACATTTCTCCATTGCTCGAGCACTGGGCGTACAAACCCGGACAGGTTGTTGTCAGGAAATTCAAGGGCAAGGACGGCAAGGAAAAAATCCAATTGCGTGTCGATCTCGGCCTGCTGCAGATGAACGCCGAAGGCCGGCCCGATGGCAAGCGTCCCTTCGGCCATAATTCGCTCTTCGATTACTACCAGGCCAGGCTGCACAAGCATCTGGCGGCCAATAAAGGCAGCGACGATGGCTTCAGGCTCTCCGCCGAGGATTGCGCGAAGCTCCAGCTTGAGTCCCTGCAATATCATCACCGCTATATCTGCCTCCTCCAACTGGAGGATTACGCCGGCGTGGTGCGCGATGCCGAACGCAATCTCGCGGTGTTCAATTTCGCCGGCAAACACGCCGAAACCGAGGAACTCGCCTGGTCGCTGCGCCAATTCCAGCCGCAGTTGCTCATGATCCTCACCCGCGGCCGCGCCACGCAATCGCTCGATGCCAAGGATTATGCCGTGGCCATCGCGCAAATCGAGGAAGGCATCGAAAGCATCCGCGAATTTTATCGCGAATACACCCGCGGCGAAACCGCCGAGCAAAGCGGCGAACTCTATTCGCTCCAGACCTGGCTCGCTGAAATCCGCGCCAATCGCCCGCTTTCACCGCGGGAAAAATTGGAACAAGCCCTGAACGACGCTGTCCAGCGCGAGGATTACGAAAAAGCCGCCCAGGTCCGCGACGAATTGAAAAACCTGAAACCCAATAAACCCGGGGACTAACCACAGAATAGGCCCGCACAACCCAGGCGCGCGGCCCTCCCGTCACTCGACACTCGTCACCTTATGACGCTTCAAGAACGTCTCAGCCAGGAAATGAAGTCCGCGATGCTCACCAAGGATGCGGACCGGCTCTCCACCTTGCGCCTGCTCAAGTCCGCCATAGGCTATGTGCTCGTCGAGCGCAAAGCCGAGACTTTGTCCGACGCTGATTTTGTAGCGCTCGTCCAAAAGGAAGTGAAGAAGCGCCGCGACGCCGTCGAACAATACGAAAAAGGCGGCCGCCCCGAACTCGCCGCCAAGGAAAAAGCCGAAATCGCCGTTCTCGAAACCTTCCTGCCGCAGCCGCTCTCACCCGAGGAACTCGAACAACTGGTCAAAGCGACCCTCGCCGAAACCGGCGCCAAGAGCAAAAAAGACATGGGCCCGGTCATCAAAGCCGTCCAAGCCAAAGCCGCCGGCCGCGCGGATGGGAAGACAATCAGCGGGCTGGTTGGCAAGTTGTTGCCCTAGAATTTTCCACACCTAAAGCGCCAGAGGGCCGCCGCTCTTAATCTGGTCTTCTATCGCTGCTGCGGAAAAATCTGGTAGAGCAACAAATAAATCAGCACTCCCGTCACCGAAACATACATCCAGATCGGCCAGGTCCAGCGCGCGATTCGTTTGTGCTTATCAAACCGCTGCCGCAAGGCGAACGTCAGCGTGATGATAACCAGCGGCACAATGATCATCGCGAGAATCGTGTGCGTGGCCAAAATCGCGAGGTAAATCGGCCGAAACCACGTCGGATTCCGGAAATGCGTGATGCCCGGAACCATGAAATGATAAGTGAGGTAACTGGCCAGGAAGAGCACCGAGCTGCACACCGCCGCAATCATGCAGTTCCGGTGCGCGATGACTTTGCCGCGTTTGACGAAGTAATAACCGAACCCCAGGAACACGCCGGCCAGGCCGTTGAATGTTGCGTTGCAGGCCGGCAGATCGTGAACCGTCACGGCTCGCGCTCCAATTGCTTGGCTTCTGCCAGAAGCTTTTGCTTCTCCGCCGGCCAGCTCACATCGTCGCCGCCCGTCTGACAAATCGCCCGCAACTGCCCATGCTTGTCCACCAGCACAAAGATCGTGCTGTGCACCCACAAATCCTCCGGCGTGACGCGTTCTTCCGGCGTCTTTTCCACGGCGGACAATTTCAGGCTATCCACGGCCAGATGGTTGACCTGCTTCTTCGTGCCGGTCAAAAACAACCAACGGCTCGCATCCGCGCCATTCCGTTCGGCATAACGTTTCAAAACGGCCGGCGTATCGTAATCGGGATCGGTGGTCAGCGTAATCAGCCGCGTGGAATCATCCTTGGGCAAGGCATCCTGCAGCTCCTTCATTTGATGCGTCATCCGGATGCACGGTCCCGGGCACCGGGTAAAAATGATGTCGGCAATCCACACGCGCCCTTGCAAATCATTCAGGGAAACAACGCCGCCATCCTGATTGGTGAGCGAAAAATCCGCGACCTGCGCGTATACCGGAAGCGGCGGTTGGTCCGCCGTGCGCGCCTCAACCCGGGCGAACCAAAACGCCAGCCCCGCCACGAGCGCGAGGAGCACAAACCCGATCCCTATCGTCCATGGGAATCTGCGCGGGGCCGGGTTCATAACTTAAGCGTCCGAAACGACGCCTTTGTACACTTATTCAAAGCTGCCGCCGCCGGCGCCCGTCGGAGTCTGGCTGGCGATCCATTTATCGTAATCTTCCTGCGTTTGGACATACAAATAACCACCTGCCATGCTCGCATGCCCCTGGCCGCACAATTGCGCGCAATTGATCTGGTAAATGCCGACCTTCGTGGGGATGAAGTGAATCGGAATGCGCATGCCCGGGATCGCGTCCTGCGTCACGCGCATCGCAATCACCTTGAACGAATGGATCACGTCCTTCGACGAAAGCTTGATGATGACCGGCTTGTTCACGACCACATGCACCTGGTTCATCGTCTGGATGTCGTCCTTGCCGGCGGGATCGTTGGTATCCACGCCGAACATGTTCTCCGAAGTCACGAAACTCATGTCCTGCCTGCCAAAAACGCCATCCTTGCCTGGATAACGCACGTTCCAGGCGAATTGCTGCGCCACGATTTGAATGACCGTCGCGTCTTTCTCGTTTGGCGGAGGCGTCACATTTTTGGCCCACAGCGGCACGGCGACGAAAATCAGGAGCAACGCTTCCACCAATGCCACCACCACTTCAATGTAGTTCGACGCGTGGTTTCTCACGCCCAGGTAATCGGCCTTGGGATTGCGCGACTTGTGGAACCGGAACAGCACGTACGCAAAATACGAGAGCCAGCCGATGAAGAGCGCGATCATCAAGTAGTGGACATAAATAATCAGCCGGTCCACGTCCGCGCCGTGTTTGGAAGCGAGGGGAGGTAATCCAAGAAGTTTTTCCATCGTCAGGCCTTTTCAGTGGGTTCGGTCTTCGTTGCAGGATCCGCGTCGGGTTGGTTCGCAGCCTCCGCGGACTTTTTTCCAATAAAAACAAAAAATGTCGCAATGCTGCCCAGCACCATGACCACCACGCCCAGCAAGCTAAAAATCCCCCAGTTCATGCCCTTGGCCATCGGCGCGTCCGACGCGCCATAACAAGCGGCGCAGGCAAACAACGAGGCGGGCTGGAGCGCCAGCGCGACCAGCAATCCCGCAACCAGAGTTTTATATTTCCGCAAATTCATAAATAACTCACGTTTTTGGTTTTCTTGAGAAAATAGCGCTCGTAAAAAATCAGCCCAACCCCGGCCGCGACCGAAACCAGCGCGAAAATCAGCTTCAACACGCCGCCTTCGTGGAAAAAATCCGTCGCCAGCCACGCGCCGAATCCGAACGCCAGCGTGATGGACGCCACGATGAACACAACATGGAAGGCTTTCAGTGACATAATTCAGCGCGCGTTAATGGGTGACCGTCAGGGCCGGAAAATCGGCAAACGACCAAATCGTCAGCGCCATCAGGCCGGCAAAGAAAAACGCCGTGAAGCAAAGGATTCCATAAATCATCTTGCGCTCCGAAATCAAATGCATGAAGAACCCCGCCACCAGGGAGGCCTTGCTGGCCGCAATGAACAAGGCCACGGCGACGTTGATTTCACGGGTGGGAAAGCGGATGTACGAGGCCCATACCGTAAGGATGGTGCCGAAAATCAACGCCACAAAAACCAGGAGATAGCGCCGGACGTGCGAGGCAAAATGATCAGGATGCTCGGTATGTTGTTCGCTCATAAATCAATCACAATAAGTATAGGACGGGGAACAGAAAAATCCAAACCAGGTCGACAAAGTGCCAGAACAACCCGGAAACCTCCACCCGGTTCGTGAACCGCTCCGGGTCTTCCTTCCACATCTTGCCGCCAAAAGCCCAGAGGTAAAAAATCACAATCGCGCCGCCGATGACGTGCAACGCGTGCAACCCCGTGAGGGTAAAATAAAGCGCCGTGTAGGTGTTCTGCCAGGGAGCGTAGTTCCGCATCGAAACGATGTCCGAAGCATTGTACTTCAATTCCTTGTAAACGATCGTCTTCGCTTCCGGCGAACGCATGTCATACAATTTGTTCAGCTCCGTTTGCAGTTCCTTGCCGGTTTTGTTGCGAAAATCCAATTCATGGCCGTGAATCACGAAGTAACCCGTCTTTTTCTCGAGATTGAAATCCGGTGATTTTTCCACCAAGTGTCCGTCGGCAGTGAGCCCGTTTGTCAGCTCGATGCGGTAGTGGATCCATTTGTCGTGATACTCGTATGATTTGATGCACAAAAACGTGATCGCGCAGCAGAGCGTGATGGCGTGGAAAAATTTGAACTTTCCGTAGTTGTTCATCTTCAGCGACGCCCAGGCCATCACGGTGGTGATGGAGGACGTGATGAGCACGAGCGTGTTCGCCGTGCCGAGGGGGATGTTCAGCCAGCCGTGCGGCCAGTAACCTTCCTGCGAACCGACGCGCAGGAGGATGTAGGCCGAAAACAGCGCGCCGAAGAGCATCACTTCCGATGCGAGGAAAAGCCAGATACCGACCTTGGCGTTGTAAAGACCGGTGTCCTTGCGAATCTCTGTTGTGTACGGAATTTCCATGAATAGATAAAGTTAAGCTTTCTCCGGTTCGTTTTGCGGCGTGAAATCCCTGGCATGGCCGGGCACGCTGTATTCGTAAGGGCCGCGATAAACCACCGGGGCTTTGGCAAAATTGCCGTGCGGCGGCGGGGTGGGCGTCTGCCATTCAAGCGTGGTGGCTTGCCAGGGATTGTCCGAGCCGGCCGGTTTGCCGTGCTTGATGCTCCAGAAGAAATTGATAATGAACGGAATCTGCGAAATCCCCAAACCAACCACCGCCCACAGGATGAACACATGCAGCCGAATCAGGCTGTCGCTCAAGCCGCCGGTCACAATCAGGCCCGTGGCCGCGTTATGCGCCGCGGTGTAATTCGCGCCGCCGTCGGACATGCGCCGGATCATCCCCGCCATGCCCTGCGCGAACATCGGCTGGAAAATCAGGTTCATGCAGATCAATGACAGCCAGAAATGCACTTGGCCCCAGAATTCATTCATCATGCGGCCCGTCATTTTCGGGTACCAATAGTAAATGCCCGCAAACAGCGCAAAAATCGTCCCCGGCGCCACGATATAATGGAAGTGCGCGATCACGTAATAGGTGTCGTGCAGGTGCAAATCGCTGAAGTTGAAACCCAGCGGCAATCCCGTCAAACCGCCGATGCCGAACATCGGCAGAAACGCCATCACAAACAACATCGGCGTGTTAAAGCGAATCGAACCGCCCCACAGCGACAGGAACATGCAGGTCAGGATGATGACCGAAGGAATCGAAATGATCATCGTGGTGGTCTGGAAGAACGTCGCCACCCGGACGCCCATGCCCGTCAGATACATATGGTGCGCCCACACGATGAACGACATGAAACCGATGGTCAGCGCCGAGTAGACCAGCGATTTGTAACCCCAAATCGGCTTGCGCGTGTTGTTCGCGATGATTTCCGCCACAATGCCCATCGCGGGCAGGATCAGCACGTACACTTCCGGATGTCCCAGGAACCAGAACAAGTGCTGCCACAACAACGGACTGCCGCCGCCGCTGATGGTTCCCAGCGTGCCGACCGCCAGACCGGTGGGCAGAAAGAAACTCGTATGCGCGACTTTGTCCATCAATTGCATGATGCTCGCCGCTTCCAGCGGCGGGAATGCCAGCAAGAGCAGGAACGCCGTCACGAATTGCGACCACACAAAAAACGGCAAGCGCATCCAGGTCATGCCCGGCGCGCGAAGCTGGATGATTGTCGCAATGAAATTCACCGCGCCCAGCAGCGAGGACGTGATCAGGAAAATCATGCCGATCAGCCAGAAGGTCTGGCCGTTCGTCGCGACGGCGGTCGCCAGCGGTGAATAGGAGGTCCAGCCGGCCTGCGCCGCGCCGCCCGGGATGAAAAAGCTGGTGAGCATGACAACACCGCCGACCACATACGATTGATAGCTCGCCATGTTCACGCGCGGGAACGCCATATCTGGCGCGCCAATCATCAGCGGCACCACGTAATTCCCGAACGCCGCAAACGCCAGCGGCACAATCGCGAGAAACACCATGATGGTCCCGTGCATGGCGCCGAAGGAATTATAGAGTTCGGCCGAAATCTTGCCCTGGCTGGCCACGCTGCCCAGCACTTTTTCCAGCAACGGCCCGACAATCGGAACCGGGACGTTCGGATGCGCAATCTGCCAGCGCATCATCATCATCAGCAGAAACCCAAAAAACAAAAAGCACAGCGCGGTGATGCCGTACTGAATGCCGATGATTTTATGATCGGTGGAGAAGATGTAGGTGCGCCAGAAGCCCGCATGCTCGTGATGCTCCTCATGAACTCCGGTATGTGGAATTGCGTGTGTCGCCTGCATTTTATCAATTCATTAGCTAAACATCTTTTGACCAACCGATGCCAAATGCGAATTAGTGAACTGGACTCAGCCAGACGTGTCAACGGCGGAGTCAAGTTTGACTCGTTAAATAAGTTAAAATGTTAATCAAGTTAAATAGGTCAAATGGTTAAATTGGAAACGCGAATGTCGCGGTTTGACTTTTAACAAGTCACTTATTTAACCATTTAACGAATCACTCATTTAACTCACTTAACTCACTTAACTCACTTAACCTTATCCAAGACCATCATCACCAGCAGCATCGGCAAATATAAAATCGAAACAAAAAACAGTTGTCGCGCGCGCGGAATCGTCATGTACCGGGCAAATTGCACCGCGAACCAAAGAAAGGCCACGCCCAGCACCAGCGCGCCCACCAGGTAAATCGGACCGGTGACGTGAAACAAAAACGGACACAAACTCACCGGCAACAAGCCCAGCGTGTAAACCACCGCCTGGCGTCCGGTGCGTTCTCCGTGCGGATCCACCACAGGCAGCATTTTGAACCCCGCCTTCGCATATTCCTCGCGATACATCCAGGCGATCGCCATGAAATGCGGCAATTGCCAAAAGGCCAGGATCGCAAACAGCGCCCAGCCTTCATGGCTCAATTCACCCCGCGCCGCCGTCCACCCCATGAGCGGCGGCAAAGCGCCCGGCACCGCGCCGACCGCTGTGTTCAGCCACGTCATGCGCTTCAACGGCGTGTAAATGAACACGTAGCTCATCAGCGAAATCGCGCCGATGACGCTCGTCGTCAGGTTCACCGCCACCGCCAATTCCAACAGGCCCGCGCACGCGGTCACGCCGCCAAAGACCATCACCGTCGTCGGCTGCAACCGGCCCGACGGCAGCGGACGATTTTTCGTGCGGCGCATTTTCGCATCGTGCTCGCGCTCGATAAGCTGGTTCAACGCCGCCGCTCCGCTCGCCACCAGCGCCGTGCCAAACACCGCATGAAACATCAGCAAATAATTCACCGGGCCGGGGGACGCGAGATAAAAACCAACCAGCGTGGTCAGCACCACCAGAAACGTGAGCCGTGCCTTGATCAAATCCGCATACACCGCCACCCAGCCCTTTTCGGCTGGGTTCACTTCATTCAACGTTTGTACTGATGCTTCTTTCATGCTCTAACGTGCTGCCGGCATCTTGCCGGCAGAACCCGCTCTCATCAAATCCACTGACTCCGCAGTTTTCAAAATCGCAGTCGAAGCCACGGCTTCCGGAAATCGAACTGCGATTATACTGATCAGCGCGCCCGTGGCCAGAGAAAGTGCGCCCACCAACACATGCGCCGTGGCAATGTCCGCCGCCTTGTCCGACAACACCGTCGCCGCGCCCAGCGCGACCTGGCAGAGAATCAGCCCCAGCCAGAATGCCGAAAGTTTTGCCAGCGGGCTGCGCCACGAAAATTTCCGCCACGACCGCCATGCGCAAAAGGCCACCCCGCACAAAATCAACAACGCCACCAGGCGATGCACCATCTGAAGCTGGATTTGGAACGCCGTGATTGGATTGTAGCTGGTGATCTCAACGCGCTGCTCATTGTAATGCGCAACGGAAGCTGGGTCCGTCGCCGGCCAAAGTTTCCCGTAAGCCAGCGGAAAATCGTGAATCGAAAGCCCGGCATGTTGATGCCGCATGGTCGCCCCCAGGATCAATTGAAACAAAATCAACACCGTCGTCCACACAAACATCCTGCTGTAGCGGCGGTCTGTGACTGCCGAATTTTTCGCGTCTGCCACCGCCGGAATTTCTTCCTCCCTGACCTTCCACCAGCGGCTCGTGAACAGCGCAATCGAGCACGTCAGCACAAAAAACAACTGGGCGAGCGTCGCATGAAAAATCCCGATCTGGTTCTTGAATAAAATCACCCGCAATCCGCCCAGCACCCCCTGCAATACCACCGCCAAAAACGCCGCCACACCCAGCCAGCGCATCCATCGGCGCGGCTCTTTGATCCATAGCCAAACCATCAGAATCGTCGTCAGGAAACCCACGCCCGAGGCAAACAACCGATGCGAATGCTCGTAGAAAATATTCCCGCCGTGCCACCATTTGCTCAGCGGAAAGAAGAACATGTTGTAGCCATAGCTCGTCGGCCAGTCCGGCACGGACATGCCCGCCTCATGGCTCGTTACCAGCCCGCCAATGCAAATCAATGCCAGGGTCGCAAGGGCCGTCAGGATGGCGAAACGATGCAACCAGCGATTGTTCGGCGATTGATTCATTGAAAAGGTCGGCTCGAAAAATAAACCGCTGCGAGGAACACTCGCAGCGGTTTCAACTCCGCAAAATTATTTCACGTCGATGGTAAAATCGACGGTCGCGTTTCCGCCCGAAACATCCACGTCTTTTTCAACACCGTTCGGCGCGGCCTTGCGATGATACGCCACGATCTTGTATTTGCCGGCCGGCACGTTCTTGATCGTGTACTTCCCGTTTTCGTCGGTCACAGCGAAATACGGATTATCCACCACCGTTACCCACGCGAACATCCAGGGATGCACATCGCAGTTGAACTTCATGAAATTTTCCGGCGCGGGAAACGTATAGGTCAAATCCGCCCCGCCGGACATTTGCGGCTGGCTGATTTTCGTCGAATAAGCCTCCTTGTTTTCGGGAGCGGTCGGATTAACATGCACATTGTGCATCGGCACCGTTGCGGGATCGGAGTTTTTCACGATCAATTTCTGGCCCGTTTGGATTGCCAGGATTTGGGGGGTATAAAGACAGCCTTTCTGGTCCAGAACCGCCGGCGGCGTTGAATCACTGGCATTCTCAGCCTTCACGCCCTTCAACTCCACCACGACATCGGCGAGGCCTTTGTTGTCCTTGTTCACGCGGAAAAATTCCGTGAACACTTTGCCGTTGTTGAGCTTGCCGCAAATGGGATCAGCTTCCAGCGGCGTGATTTCACGCTCAGGGGGCGGCGTGCCGTTCAAAGTGACCGTGCCCGTGATGTCCGCCGCGGAAGAGAATTGCGCCAATCCCGCGAGTCCGATTGCAGTAAGGAGAGCGAAAGACAGTTTCATAGATTTGGTTCGATAGAAATCGGGCAGGAAACTACCACCCGCGACATCCCACCGCAAGAGGTTAGCTAATGTTTTCACACCGCCTGATTCTCGGCGTGACATGAGCTAATTATGAAAAAATGTCAATGGGAACTAATCCCAAGATCACCGATGCCGTTGGCCAACACTTCAGTCAAAGCCGCTTCTTTTTCCGGCATTCTGGACAAAGACAAGGCATGCCTTCTCCGAAACCTATATACCATCCTGCCGATTCGGCTCTTCGTGCGATGTAATACTGGTATTCCTCTCCCAAATCCTGGTCGTAATCAGGCGGTTCGATGTAGGCCTCGCAGTCATCGCAAATAAAGCACAGCATGCAAAACGCGTAATCATCATACTCGTTCGCCTCAAGTGCCATAAAATAACTACCGCACGCTGGCCATCACCCGCGCCATCTGCAAAGCCGTCTGCGCCGCTTCCGTGCCGCGATTATGCCTGGCACCCTGGCAACGCACTTTCGCCTGCTTCACCTTTTCAAAAACGAACACTCCGTGAATCACCGGAACCTGTTGCTGCACTTGTATTTGAGCAAACGCATGCGTTACACCCCAGCCAATGTGCTGCGCATGGCTCGTCTCGCCCTGGAAAATGACTCCCAGGCAAATAATGGCCGAATATCGCCCCGAAGCCGCCAATTTCGCCGCCACCGCCGGAATCTCAAACGCCCCCGGCACGCGCACGATACGAATATGGGCCTTCGCATTCTCCAACTCCACCTTCGCCGCATGCACCATGGCATCAACGTATTCGCCGTTGTACCGCGAAGCCACGATGGCGAATGTGTCATTCGCCGCCTGAATTTTATTTTTCTGAACTTTCTTTAGCATTGGGAATTTTATTAACGGCCAACACACGAACCCAGCGCAGATCAACGGCGCCCAATCCCAGTTCCGAAGGGACGGCTGAATCAGTCACGGTCACTTCAACTGTCTCTTCGCGCCTCGCATGCCAGTCGTCTCATCTCGGCGATAAAACGCCGCCTGATGACGCCCACGATTTTCCGCTGCTTTGCGGTTTCAGCAGAAAAATCGTCCGGATGGTAGAAAGGACTTTGCATGTCGGGTTCGGGATCAAGCGATCCTCCAAGTGCGAGGTACGTCTGCCAAAGTTTCTCGCTTTGCAACCAGCGTTCGGCAGGTGAGAGCCGCTACCACTCGGCCCATTCTTCGCCAACCAAATCTTCTGGCTAATCATGAAACAACAATAACAGTTCGCCGAGTGCACGCAAAATGAAACGGTCAGCCAACCGCCAACCAAAATTCACAAAAGATGCCCCATTTTCTCCCGTTTCGTGTTCAAATACCGCTCGTTATGCGCGTTCGGCCGCACCCGAATCGGCACCTGCTCCACGATTTTCAGGCCGTAACCTTCCAGGCCAACGACTTTTTTCGGGTTATTCGTCAATAGCCGGATCGTTTTTAATCCCAGGTCCACCAGGATTTGCGCGCCCAACCCATACTCGCGCAGATCCATATCAAAGCCCAGTTTCCGGTTCGCCTCCACGGTGTCATAACCCTGCTCCTGCAATTTATACGCCTGGATCTTCGGCGCGAGCCCGATGCCGCGCCCTTCCTGCCGCATGTAAACCAGCACGCCCGAGCCCTCCTCCGCGATCTGCCGCATCGCCTGCTGCAATTGCGGCCCGCAATCGCACCGGCGCGACCCGAACACATCGCCCGTCAGGCACTCGCTGTGCACGCGCACCAGCACATTTTTCTTCCCGGCCACCTCGCCGCAAACCAGCGCCAGATGATGTTGCCCGTCGATTTTTGAACGATACAAATGCAAATCAAACTCGCCATGATCCGTCGGCATCTTCACCACTTCCACCTGCTCAACCAGTTTTTCCTGCGTGCGCCGGTATTGGATCAAATCCGCGATCGTGCAAATCTTCAGCCGATGTTTCCTGGCGAACTTCAGCAATTCCGGCAATCGCGCCATCGAACCGTCGTCGCTCATGATTTCGCAAATCACCGCAATCGACCGGCAGCCGGCCAATTGCACCAAATCCACCGCCGCCTCCGTGTGCCCCGCGCGTTGCAACACACCGCCCGGCCGCGCGCGCAACGGAAACACATGCCCCGGCTGCACCAAATCATCGGGGATCGCCGTCGGGTCTGCCATGATGCGGATCGTCTCCGCGCGATCCGCCGCGCTGATGCCCGTGCTGACATTCCGCGCCGCATCCACGCTGATCTGGAAATCCGTTTTGAACGTCTCCCGGTTATTTTGGACCATCCGCTCGATGCCCAATTGCTGCAATCGCTCGGACGTCGTTGGCACGCACACCAGGCCGCGGCCGAATTTCGCCATGAAATTCACCGCCGCCGGCGTCACGAATTCCGCCGCCATGATCAAATCGCCTTCGTTTTCGCGGTCGGCATCATCCACCACGATCACCATCTTCCCCTTCTGCACATCGGCGACGACGGATTCAATGGAATTAAACCGTTGTTTCATACAGCGCGCATAACGTAGCGGAGGACCTGTGGATTACCAGCAAAACAAGGCCGACGCCCGGCGGCTTTTTGATTGATTTTAAAGTTTCAGAATCCATCATTTTGAAATGACCAAGGGCATTGGCGCAATCCGCTGCCGCAGGGAAACCAGCTCTACAACGTTGTTTCGGCCAACGGCAGATTTGTTGCCGTGGGAGAATTAGGCACCATCCTCACTTCAACCGACGGAACGAACTGGATCAGATGCGACTCCGGCACGAGCTTTGATTTGCACGATTGCATTTACGGAGCAGGCGAGTACATCGCCGTCGGCGAATTCGGCACCATCCTCACCTCGACGGACCTGGTCTCATGGACCCCGCAATACGCCGGCACATTCAACAACCTGAACAGCATCATTTACAGCGGCTCTCAGTTCGTGGCAGTCGGTGACGGGAGCACCATCGTCACCTCGCCCAATGGAGTGGTCTGGACGACGCGCTCTTCTGGAAGCTGGCAACTTTTCAGTGTCGCCTATTCGGCCGGAACCTATGTTGCGGTGGGTGGAAATAGCGCCACAGCCTCGACCACTGGAATCGGAGTAATACTCACTTCTCAGGATGCCGCGGCTTGGTCGCTCCGCAAAGTGGCCACCAACCCATTCTTTTCCGTCACTTACGGCGGGGGAATATTTGCGGCGCTCGGAGGAGGCGACAACTCATACGTGTTCACGCCGTCCGTTTGGACTTCGAGCGACGCCGCAACCTGGACTCCCGTCAGCAATTTGCCATATTTAGCGTATTCACTAACGAGGATCGCCTACGCCCAAGGCCAATGGCTGCTCGGCCAGGGAAATCTTTTCGGCAGCGGGCCATATTACAACGCGATCGGCGCCATCTATTCCTCTGACGATTTGGCAAATCTTTCCCAGGTAGTTTCCAACGGCGCGCCAGTCAATGGCTTTGCCTTCGCGAACGGAAAATTTGTCGCCGCGAGACAGGATGGGACATTTTTGACATCCAACGACGGCTTGTCCTGGACGAACCCGCTGCCGGAGCCGGTCTCATTGAGTTTTCGCGACCTCAAATATCTCAACGGCTCCTTTATCGGCATTGGCAATGGTATGATTTCGTTCTCTCCAGATGGAATGACCTGGACCAACTCAGTTCCGGACACCAATGGCCTGCTCAGTATCACCTATGGCGATGGACGCTACGTCGCCGGCGGAGACTACCGAACCGTTTGGACCTCCACCGACGCAATCAATTGGTCCAACCCCGCTCCCGATATCGAAATCAATCCTTACCTCGCCGAAACCCATGTTGCTTTTGGGAATGGAACCTTCGTCGCCGCCTCGGGCTATAACGGCGATCTCCTGGCATCGCCGGACGGCCTGAATTGGACCCTCACCCAACAACTAACCAATCAGCCCAGTTACACCTATTTCGCCGACGTGGCATTCGGGGCTGGCCGCTTCGTCGCCGTTTCCTCCTCGGCAATTGCCAGTTCCACGGACGGAACCAACTGGTTTTCGATGGGAATAAGCAACGCGCTCGACGCTGTGGCGGAAGGGAACGGAATGTTCGTTGCAGTCGGGCCGAACGTGGTGATGACCTCATCCGACGGAACCAACTGGAGCACGCAAACATCGGGCCTGTTCGGCTATCTCTCGAAAGTGGCATTCGGCGGCGGTTTCTTTGTTGCCGTCGCCCCGCAAAGCTATGGGCCGGTGTATTCAGAATCTGCAATCTGGGTTTCCCGCGATGGCCTCCATTGGTCCAAACGAGACTCGAATACGAAGCGCGGATTATCCACGGTAGCGTTCGGCAATCACACCTTCGTCATCGCCGGAGACTACTCTCTCATTCTGCAATCAGACCCAATCATCAATCTCTCAATGATGTTCAATGGCGCGCCGCAACTATCAGTCGACGGCCCGACCAACCGCAGCTATCGCATCGAATATTCCGACGACCTGAGCGCACAAACTCCGTGGTCGCCCCTGACGAACATCACCATTACGACAAGCCCCGCCCAATGGATCGATACAACAGGGACGAATTCCACCGCGCGGTTTTATCGCGCAGTTATGCTTCCGTGACCAATCGTCGCGCCAGCCAACATTGGTCTTATTGAACAGAATTGCGCCCCAAAGATGACTCAAATCTTTACGCCCCTAGAGCGAGTCCACAAATGATGTAACGGCATCTTGCCAATCGGCAAGGTAGGGCGCGTCGCTCCGCGCCGATGAGTCGTGATAAATCAATGATCACAGTGCTTGCTAGCGGCGGCGCGCACGGAGTGGCGCGCCCTACCACCCAACGCACAGGAAAATGCTCACCACGCGTCTTCGCTACAATATTTGTGGAAATGCTATAAGCGCCGCCTCGTAAACCTGCTTCAAAGGAACCCCAGCTTGCTCGGCGATCTTCTTGCACGATTCAAACTCCGGCGCGGCCTGCACAACTTTTCCATTCAATTTCCCAAGCTTCACCGTCACCTCGCCGAACGCCGTCTTGACCGTCACAAATTCCCGGCGCAGCTTCCGCCGCTCCGCCGAATGCCGTCGCACCCCAAACGCGCTCGTCTCGCGCAAAATCATTTCGCTGAACTTCTCCGCGTCCGCTTCGGCGCACAAAACCGTCAGCAACACGCCCGGCCGGTTTTTCTTCATCTGGATGGGCGTGTGAAATACCTCCAGCGCCCCGGCCGCCAGCGCGCGCTCCACAAAATTCCCCAAAATCTCCGCGCTAATATCATCCAAATTCGTCTCCAGCACCGCAATCGTGTCAATCTCCCAATCGCGTGGCCCGGATTTCGGATTTCGGATTTCGGATTTCGGATCTTTCGTTCCCAAAACCGCCCTCAGCACGTTCGGCCTTGTCTTATTCGTCCGCGTGCCCAATCCAAACCCAACCTTTTCCGCCACGAGCCCTTCCATCGGCCCAAAACTTTCCGCCAGTTCCGCCAGCAACGCCGCGCCCGTCGGCGTCACCAGTTCATGCGGCTCATCGCATTGCGTCACCGCCGCGCCGCGCGCGCCCAAAATCGCCAGCGTCGCCGGTGCTGGGATCGGAAACCGCCCGTGCGCGCAATGAATCCATCCCACGCCCTCCACCACCGGCGCCGATAAAACCCGCGGCTTGCCGAGCATCTCCAACGCAATGCACGCGCCCACGATGTCCACAATCGAATCCACTGCGCCCACTTCATGAAAATGCACCTGCTCCGGCGGCTTCCCATGAATCTTTCCCTCCGCATCCGCGATGCGCTGAAAAACGCCGATCGCTTTCTGCTTCACCCAATCTGAAAGCGCGCTCCGCGAAATCAACCGCTTAATCTCTGTGAACGTCCGGTTTTCATCATGGTGATGATCCCCATGCCCATGTTCATGTGAATGGCCATGTTCATGCTGATGCTCACCCTCGTGCTCCTTCTCGTCCTCGTCCTCGTGATGGTGATGATGATGCGAATGATCGTGTTCATGTTCATGTTGATGGCCATGTCCATGCTCATGATCGTGATCACTCTCCAGATGAACATCGAACTTCACTCCCGCAATCCCTGATTTTTCCCCGCGCGAAACGTGCAAGTGATACCCATTCACACCCAGCTTTTCCAGTTCATGCTCAAACCGATGCGCATCCACGCCCAGATCGATCATCGCGCCGAGAAACATATCGCCGCTGATACCGCTGAAAATATCGAGATAAAGCGTTTTCATCTTTCATGTAGCGGCGGTCTGTGACCGCCGCCAATTTTTTAAAACCTTAATGGATGAATTTCTCCCTGATATGGCCAATCATCCCACTTTTCTACCAAACCGCCTCGAACCGGATTTTCCACCATGTAAAGCCACTTATCCGAGTAGGATTCCGTCGACCGAAGAACATGGTCAAAAAATCCCTTTTGCCAGTGCGGAGCGGGAATGTTTTGAATCCGCAATGCCTTGGATAGGAAGTTTTTCAAGCTCTTGATCCAATTCGAAAGATTTTCAGATGGAGCAGGCACTTTAACAAATAAATGCATATGATCCGGCATGATGATATATCGCCCGACGAAAATGTTCCGCTTCAGCGCTTCATCCGCAAAATTCACGAACGCATCATAAATCTGCTTATTGGCGAGGATTGCCTTTCTGTTGGCCGCGCAAAAGGCTAAAAATAAACAGGATTATCGACATACAACTCTTCCAGCCGGTGTAAACGATCCATAGCCTCTGTAGCAGCGGTCTGTGACCGTCGCAAATTAATTCTAAATTGGCGGCGGTCACAGACCGCCGCTACATGCTCGCCAGCGCATTAATCTGGCTCGCCGCGTATCCCGCGCCAAAACCATTATCGATGTTCACCACCGTCACCCCGCTGCTGCAACTGTTCAGCATGCCCAGCAACGCCGCCAACCCGCCAAAACTCGCGCCATAACCCACGCTCGTCGGCACGGCAATGACCGGCTTCGACACCAACCCCGCCACCACGCTCGGCAACGCGCCTTCCATGCCCGCCACCACAATCACGACGTTCGCGCTCCGAATTGTTTCAATGCGATTCAACAGCCGATGCACTCCCGCCACGCCCACATCGCACACGCGCTCCACGCGATTGCCCATGATCTCCGCCGTCACCGCCGCTTCCTCCGCCACCGCCAAATCACTCGTGCCCGCACACGTGACCGAAATGGTACCCGGCCGCTTTGGCAACGGCTTCTTTTCAATCGTCACGCAACGCGCCAGCTCATGATAAACCGCGCGCTTGAAATTTTTCCGCAATAGTCGCGCATGCTCTGGCGTGATGCGCGTCGCCAGCACATTCTGATGATGCTCGAGAAGTTTGCCGGCGATTTTCAACACCTGCCGCGGCGTCTTGCCTCCGCCAAAAATCACCTCGGGAAACCCTTTGCGCAATGCGCGATGCGTATCCACCTGCGCGAACCCGATGTCCGCAACCGGCGCCGCCTGGAACGCTTCCAGCACCTTGTCACGCCCCACGCCGCCCGCGCGGAATTTTTCCAGGAGTTGAGTCGCTTCAGTAATTGTCACGCGCCCACCGTGCCACAGAAACCACCCCCGGTCACGAATGAAAGTTTGTTCGATCAGAGCAAATCAAGAAAAACTATGGCCGTTTCCTTCAATGATGATGCTTGAACAGCCGCTCGCGATTCTGGAAGAGATACCACACGATCACGATATTCAGCCCCAGGATGATGCTCAGTATCCCGAAATTCGAATGCGGCCGCAAACCACGTTCCGCCAGCGCATGACGATGGACCAATTCGAAAATTTCGATCGGAATGAAAAACGCCGATTCACTAATCGTCAGCCAATACGCCCATGGCCAGCGAAAGATCAACCCGATGCCTTGCGTCAGCGCAATAAGGCTATAGAGAAGCGTTCCGGTCGCCACCAGGCGCACGTTCCGCGGCGTAACTTCGTCCAGTTTGTCGCCGATATCGGACAAAAACCGGTTTTCCGGATCCAAATGAATGAACCGCACCACTCGGTCAAATATGTCGGACAAATCCTTCCCCGCGAGTTTATACACTCCTACGGCCAGCGATAGCGCCGCGACGCCCTTCAAAAGCTTGAAGGCAATAATCAAATAAAGCGTCGGCGCCCGTTTCCTTTTCGGATCCTCACGTTTCGGATCCGCGGTCTTGACGTTCTGCGCGCTCTCGGGCATCAGCGAATCTTTTCCATCAACTTCGGCGCCAGCTCGGAAATCTTGAGCCGTTCCTGCTTCATCGTATCACGTTCGCGCAAAGTCACCGTGTCCGCCAGTTCCGGCCCTTTCTCGCCCAGCGTGTCGAAATCCACGGTCACACCGAACGGCGTGCCCGCTTCGTCCTGGCGGCGATAACGCCGGCCAATGGCGCCCGCTTCATCATAAAACACCGTCATGCAAGGCCGCAGCAAATCCCGCACCTCCTGCGCCTTCTTGACCAGTTCCGGCTTGTTCTTCAGCAACGGAAACACGGCCACTTTGATCGGCGCGATGCGCGGATGCAGTTTCAGCACCGTGCGCGTTTCCATCTTGCCCTTTTCATCCGGCGCCTGGTCTTCGCAATACGCGCTGCACAATATCGCCAGCAAAATCCGGTCAACGCCCACTGCCGGCTCAATCACATGCGGCACGTAACGGCGTTTTTTCACGTCATCAAAATATTCCATCGGCTGCCCGCTCGCCTTGCCGTGCTGCGTCAAATCGTAATCACCCCGGGCCGCGATGCCCCACAGTTCCTGCACGCCGAATGGATACTGGAACATCAGATCCGTCGTGCCCTTCGAATAAAACGCCAGCTTCTCCTTCGGATGATTATATTCCGAAAGCAACGACGCCGGGATGCCCACCGAAATCAGCCAATCGCGGCACCAATCAATCCAATACCGATGCCACTTCGCCCAATCATCGTCGTCACTGATGAAATATTCCATTTCCATCTGCTCGAATTCGCGGCTGCGGAAAATGAAATTGCGCGGCGTGATTTCGTTGCGAAATGATTTGCCGACTTGCGCGATGCCGAACGGCACTTTCACCCGGCCCGTATCGAGAATCGCCTTGAAATCCGCAAACATCCCCTGGGCCGTTTCCGGCCGCAAATAGGCCACGGCCGATTCATCCCGCAACGCGCCCACGTAGGTCTCAAACATCATGTTGAACGCCCGCGGCGGCGTCAGACTGCCGGGCTCACCCGTGGCAGGTGATGGAATCAATGGTATTTCTTCGGGTTTGGCCTCCGTAAAATCCCGCGGCTGCACCGGCTCCAATTTCCCTTGAATTGCCTTCTTCCGCTTGAAGGTCTCCGCCTTTTCCTGGAGTTCTTCCGCGATGCGTTCACTCTCCAAAACGGTCACGTAGCCGGCGGTCTTGCCATCCACCACCACCGCCGAGAAAAAAATCTGGTCCGCGCGAAAGCGTTGTTTCGATACTTTGCAATCCACCATCGGATCGGTGAACCCGCCCACGTGGCCGGAGGCCTCCCAAACTTTCGGATGCATGATAATGGAAGATTCGAGCCCCACCACATCATCGCGCCGCCGCACCATGTCATTCCACCAGCAATCACGAATGTTTTTTCGCAACTCAACCCCCAGCGGGCCGTAGTCCCAAAAGCCATTGATGCCGCCGTAAATTTCAGACGATTGAAAAATAAATCCACGTCGTTTGCACAAGGAAACGATTTTGTCCATCAAATCGGCGGTTTTAGCTTCAGCCATAAGGCTGCACAGTCTTTGTTATGCGCCGATTGATGTCAAGGTGCCCGCGTCGTTGCAGGAGACGACGTGAGGAGTCTCACAATATCTGAGCGAACGAGGCAAAGTCCCCGACCGACCAACTCTCTCCTTTCTTGGAATAGTAGAATTACGGAAACTTGACTCATCGTCATAGTACTTTTGTGAATATTTTCCCGTTGGAAAAAGGTTTCTGACAGTTTAATTTTTTTCCGGTTCCTCACGATTTTTTCATAATCGTGGAATCGTCGTGAAAAGGGTGGCGCAGAGCTCGTGCCACCCTTTTGCTTTTTTTAACTTTCGATCTCGTCCTCTTGCCCGGAAAACAGAACGCACGATGCCGAATGCAATCCGGCCATACAGCGGATTACAAATCCGCGCCACGGCACACAATCCTCAATTGACGCGTTTCCGCACCACGTTTAGCTTGCACATTGAATGTTCGAACTCGTTTCGCCCTACCAACCCGCCGGAGACCAGCCGCAAGCCATCGCGAAGCTGACCGACGCCGTTTTGGCCGGCGCAAAACATCAAACGCTTCTCGGCGTCACCGGCTCGGGCAAGACGTTCACCATCGCGAACGTCATTAAAAACATCGAGAAGCCCACGCTCGTCATTTCGCACAACAAAACGCTCGCCGCGCAACTTTACGCCGAGTTCAAAACGTTTTTCCCCAACAACGCCGTCGAATATTTCGTCAGCTACTTCGATTATTATCAGCCCGAAGCCTACATCCCGCGCACCGACACGTTCGTGGAAAAGGATTCCAGCGTGAACGAGGAAATCGAGCGCATGCGGCTCTCCACCATGAGCTCTCTCTTCTCGCGCCGCGACGTCGTCGTCATCGCCAGCGTCTCCTGCATTTACGGCATCGGCAGCCGCGAGGATTACGAAGCGATGGTTGTTGCCGTGCGCGTCGGCCAGCAAATGACGCGCGACCATTTTCTCCATCGGCTCGTGGACCTGCAATACACCCGCAACGATATCGAATTCAACCGCGGCCAATTTCGCGTGCGCGGCGACACCGTGGAATTGTGCCCCGCCGGCCGCGAAGACGCCTTGCGCGTGGAATTTTTCGGCGACGACATCGAGCGCATCACGCAATTCGAGCCGCTCACCGGCGAAAAGATCGACACGCTCGATTCCGTCATGGTTTTCCCCGCGAAACAATTCGTCGCGCCCGCCGACAAACTGCGCCCCGCGTTGCTCGCCATCCGCGAGGAATTGAGCGAACGCATCGCGTGGTTCGAGAAGCACGGCAAACTGCTCGAAGCCCAGCGCATCAAGATGCGCACCGAATACGATCTCGAAATGATGGAGGAAATGGGCTTCTGCTCCGGCATCGAAAATTATTCGCGCCACCTCGCCGGCCGTCTGCCCGGCTCGCGCCCATTCACGCTGTTCGATTTTTTTCCCAAGGATTATTTGCTCGTCATCGATGAATCGCACGCCACCGTCCCGCAAATCGGCGGCATGTATGAAGGCGATCGCTCGCGCAAAACCGTCCTCGTCGAACACGGCTTCCGCCTGCCCAGCGCGCTCGATAATCGTCCCCTCGCCTTTGAGGAATTTCAATCGCTGCAAAACCAGACCATTTACGTCAGCGCCACGCCCGGCCCGAAGGAACTCGATTGGTCCAGCGGCCGCGTCGCCGAGCAGATCGTCCGCCCCACCGGCCTCATCGACCCCAAAATCACCGTCAAGCCCCTCAAGGGCCAGATCGACGATTTGATCAACGAAGCCCGCAAGCGCAGCGATGCCAAGGAACGCGTGCTCGTCACCACGCTCACCAAACGCACCGCCGAGGAACTGACCGATTACCTCCGCGAAATCGGCATCAGCGTCCAATATCTCCACAGCGAAATCGACGCCATCGAACGCGTCGAAATTCTCCGCGCCTTGCGCAAGGGCGAATTCGATGTGCTCGTCGGCATCAATCTGCTCCGCGAAGGCCTGGACCTGCCCGAAGTTTCGCTCGTGGCCATTCTCGATGCCGACAAGGAAGGTTATTTGCGCAGCACCACGAGCCTCATCCAGACCGCCGGCCGCGCCGCGCGCCATCTCAACGGCGAAGTCATTCTGTACGCCGACGTGATGACCCAAAGCATCCAGAAATTTCTCGCCGTCTCGGAATATCGCCGCAAAAAACAAATTGCCTACAACGAGGAACATCACATCACGCCGCGCAGCGTCAGCCGCGCCGTCGAGGAAAGCCTCGCCACCTATCAATCCAACCGCGACGCCGCCAATTCCGTGTTGCGCGAAGGCGGCGTGGACATCGACATCAGCCAGACCATCAAGGAAATCGAGGAGGAAATGCTCGCCGCCGCCAACAATCTGGAATTTGAAAAAGCCGCGTTGCTCCGCGATCAATTGCGCGAATTGAAACGCAGCCAGGAAGGCACCGTTTCCACGCCGAAAACCGGGCTTGTCAGCTACGGCAAGGAAAAGTTAGCGTCCCGTGGCCGCGGACGAGGCAAAGCCCGCGCCCGATAGAGCAACCAGTGAAGATTGTCACCGCCAAGATGTTTGGTTTGCGCCGGAAACGTCATCCATTCTCCCTCTCCCATCGGATGGGAGAGGGCCGTGGTGAGGGTTTTTATTTTCATAGCGGCGCTTCGAACTGAATGCCCTAGTCACCCATGAGACAGATCGGCTCCTTCGCCAACGAAGCACAGGCGCGTTTTTTCACGGACTACCTCTTGTCCCGTGACATCCGCAGCCATCTCGAGTCCGAGTCCGATCACAGTTGGTCCATTTGGATTCGCGATGAAGACCAGATTCAGGAAGCGCAATCCGCACTGACCCGTTTCCAAGCCAATCCCCAGGCTCCCGAATTTGACAAGGCCCCTGAAGCCGCCGCCAAAGCTCGCCAGGCCGAAGCCGAGGATTTGGCTAGGTATCAACGGCGCATCCGCACCGGCAAAAGCCTCTTCGTGAAATTCGGCCGCTACGGCGTCGGCCCGCTGACCTTTGTGTTGATCCTCGTGTGCGTTTACGTGGCCATCTTTTCCAGGCTCGGCGCCAACGAAGAATGGCTCCGCGCCTGGCACATCACCGATCCCGAAAATCCTGGCCACCCATTCCTGCCCGAAGTTTTGCATGGCCAATTCTGGCGTTTATTCACGCCGATTTTCATCCATTACGGCATACTCCACATCCTGTTCAACATGATGTGGCTCTACGACCTGGGCTCGATGATTGAAGCCCGGGTGGGTTCATTTTTCTTTCTAGGGTTCGTCGCCGTTTCCGCGGCCGTTTCCAACTTCGCTCAATATTACTTTACCCATTATGCTTTATTCGGCGGCATGTCCGGCGTGGTCTATGCACTCGCGGGCTACGTCTGGATGCGCGGCAAATACGATCGCGCCAGCGGGCTTTTTCTTTCGAAGCAAAACGTCGTCATCCTCCTGGTCTGGCTGGTCATCTGTTTCACCGGCGCGCTCGGAGACATTGCCAACCAGGCGCACGTAGCGGGCCTCATCATCGGAATGGCCTGGGGCAGAATCGCCGCCTACCTCGCCATGCGCCGACCTCAATAACGTAGCCGCCGACGCAAGGAGGCGGACCTCAGATCACCGCCGGCCGCGCATTCGCCAGCATCGTTTCATGCCAGAGATTCAGCGAGCCATGCAACCGCTCAATCCACGGCAACACCCGCGTCTCGAGCGCATCCGACAAAATTTCCAGGTTATCCCATTCGCACGCGTGGTTCACGTCCTGGATCACCGTGCCCAATTGTTCGAGCTGCCATTTGCGCATTTGCGACAATGACGCCTGGCCTTCCCGCGCCACATAAGCCGCCTCGGGCAGCAGGCTCAGCGTCAACAACGGCTCCTTCAACGCCAGCGACAATCCCCACCACAATTCCAGCGCATGCTTGCGTTCATTGATCAGCACCACGCCCACCGCGGATTGCACCCGCTCGCGCAATGACGCCGCCTGTTGCAGCGCCGCCTTAATCAATTGCGACGGCACATCGCCCAGGCCCATCGTCTCCGCCTCGATGCTCGCGAACGGCTTCGCGTCATCCGGCGGCTGCGTCAAATTGATTGGCGCGCCGTCCACGGCCAGCGAGCAAAGGATTCTTTGTTGATGAAGCGCCACGGATTCCAGATAGGAACAAATTCCGCCCAGGGATTTCCGCTCTGCGGGAATTTCAACAGGAAGCCCGTCCAACTTCACTTCAATGTCACTGCGAGGAACCGATTTATACGTCATACTGGCTCGATCCTTTCGCACGAAATGTACCCCCAACCGCGATATCCGAAAATGTACGGTAATGGCCTACGGTTTTCCCTGAACCTCGTCCGGCCCATGGCAGGTCTGATGACAAAACCGCGGCTCGCCATGGAACCCTCTGTGTCCTGTTAAGGTACAGCCGCTGTCTCGTTCAAAGATCAAGAGCAGTAACAAGATGCATTCGATGGTAGGGCGTCCCGCCTGGGCGGGATGCGCGCCATGGTTGCCAGGTTTTGCGCCGTGCGCGGGACCGGCGCCCAACCATCGCACACCCTAATTCCACGACAAATCCTCAGGCATTTGGGCCAGCAACTTGTATTTCGGCCCCATGGAAGTCAGCACCTTTTGCCAGAGCGACATCGGCTCGGTATCGAGCACCAATTCGAGCGACGCCGGATGAGTCAGCCAGGCTTTCCGTTTCATCTCGTCCTCCAATTGGCCCGGCCCCCAGCCCGCGTACCCCGCAAACATCTTCACCTTCCGCGTCACCGAAAACGACTCCGCAATCTCCGTCAAGGTGTCGAGCGAATGCCCCAGCGCCAGGTTCGGAATCACGTTCGCATCGGAAAGAAAAGCGTCGGAATGCAAAAAACTCAGCGCACTGGTCTGCACCGGGCCGCCGAGGAAAAGCGGATGCTCCTTCAACGTGTCCGGCAAATCGGCCACCACCATCTCGCCAATGTTTTTTCCCGTGGTGCGATTGAGCACCAGGCCGAACGCACCCTCCGCGTTGTGCTCGCAAATCAGGACCACCGTCCGCTGGAAGAACGAACCGCGCAACTGGCCGCTGTCCAACAAAAGCTGCCCTTTCAAGAATTTCTCCGGCTCATTCATCCTTCCGAAATCTGCATCACTTCCCGCCATCTTGCAAAAGCAAATCGACCCGACGCTCCAAATTCTCCGTAGGAGCCGACGTGAGGCTCTCGAATTTTCTGCGCCGAAAGGTTCGGCCTCCTTCGTGAGGGCATTCGAGAAGCGTTCCGTCCATTCGTCGTCCTCCTTCTCGTCCTCGTCCTCGGTGGTGGATTTCGAGAACGAGAACGCCAGCGGTTTCTCCTCAACCCGGCCCCGCCTTCCGCCTCCACCACATCATCAACTCCAACCCCGTCCGATTCGGATACGAGCGCGGCACCCATTCCTTCACCAGATCAAAATGCGGCGAAAAGCGATTCCACAATTCCTCCCGCGTCGTACCAAACGGGGGCCCGTCCGTGTCCGGAATCAGATATTGAACCGCCAGAAACTGCCCCGCCGGTTTCAACCATCGCAACACCGCGCGCACATAATGATCCCGCTCCGCCAAATCAATCGCGCAAAACAGCGTGTGCTCAAACAACCAATCAAACTGAACGATTGGTTGATCATGCAAAAAATCGCGCAATTGAAATCTCGCGTTCAACCCCGCCGCCTTGGTTTTCTCATTCGCAAGCCGGATCGCGCTCGGCGCGATATCAAAACCCGTCGCGTCAAAACCCGCCTTGGCCCATTTGCGCACATCATGCCCCGTGCCGCAGCCCGGCACGCAAACGGTCCCGCGCGGCAACTCCGGATGCGCCGCCAAAAAATCCACCAACCCCGGCGATGCCGCACCCTTCTCCCAAGGCATGTCCTTGGTCTGATACCGATTTTCCCAATATTCCTGGCTCATATAATTTACGATTTGCGATTTACGCGCCACGAAACCATGCGCGCGTCAATCGCAAATCGCAAATCGGAAATCCTCACTGTATCTGTCCGTCCACCAAATGAATCGTCCTCGCCGCCCGCGCTGCCATGGCGGAATCATGCGTTGCCATCACCAGCGTCATTTTCCGTTCTCCGCGCAGCGAGCACAGCAGATCCATGATTTCCTGGCCCGTATGCGAATCCAGATTGCCCGTCGGTTCATCCGCCAAAATCAATTCCGGCTGGTTGATCAGCGCGCGCGCAATCGCCACCCGCTGTTGTTCGCCGCCGGAAAGTTCGTAAGGTTTGTGCTCCATCCGCTCGGCCAGCCCTACGCGCGCCAGCAATTCACGGCCGCGCTTCGCCGCCTCGCCCGCCGGCATCCGCGCCATCCGCGCCGGTAGGCACACGTTCTCCAACGCATCCAGCTCCGGCAACAAATAATATGCCTGAAAAATAAAACCGACCTGCCGATTTCTCCACTGCGCCAAATCGTGGCTGGAAAGCGAACTCAGCGTCCGCCCGCGCGATAAAATTTCCCCCGGCTCCGGAAAATCCAGCCCGCCGAGCAGATGCAGCAACGTGCTCTTGCCCGCGCCCGACGCGCCCCGCAGCGCCAGAAAATCACCGCGCTCCACCTCGAGATTGACTCCACGCAGCACCTCCAGCACTCGCTTGCCGAGCAGGTAAGTCTTGCCCACATTTTTGGCGGAAAGAAAAGCCTCGCTCACCGCCACCTCCTCGTAGCGCAGGCTGGCAGCCTGCTGTATCGCAAGCTGCCAGCCTGCGTCGCGTCATCATCGCAAACGTAAAAGAGCTGCCGCACCCGTTGAATAAGCGCCCTGCTACTCATATCGCAGCGCCTCCACCGGTTTCAACCGCCACGCGCGCCACGCGGGTATCAAACCGCCCAGCACGCAAATCACAAACGCGCTCCCGCAAATGATCAAAATATCCCGCGGCACAATCGTCGCCGGCAACTGGTTGAACTGATAAACATCCGCGTTAAACAATTGAATTCCGGTCACCCGCCGCATGAAAAACAAAAACTCATTGCGATATGCCAGCGCCAGAAAACCGATCCCCGTCCCCAACAGCACGCCGACAAATCCGATAAACGCGCTCTGGCTGAGAAATAATCCGCCCACCTGAAAATCCGTCGCGCCAATCGCCTTGAGCATCCCGATCTCGCGCGTCTTCTGCACCACAAACGTAATCAGCGCGCTCAGGATGCACAGTGCCGCCACAATCATGATGCAGAACAGGATGATGAACATCACGTTCTTCTCCACCGCCACCGCGCTCAAAATCGGACTGTCCTGCAGCCACGTCCTGATTTCGAAATCCGGCCCCAGCACCTTCTCCAATTCATCAGCCACCTGCATCGCCTTGAACGGATCGTCCAGCACCACCGATAAACCCTGCACGGTATCGCCCAGCGCGTTCATGTCCTGCGCATTCTCCAGCGAGACCACCACCGTTGACGCGTTGTAATCATAGAACCCCACGTCAAAAATGCCGCGCACCTCGTATTCCATCGGCGGGATCGCTTCCTGTTTCCCTTTTTGCAGACTCTCGCGCATCTTCTTAATATCTTCCGGCGACGAAATATTCACCGTGTCCCCCACGCGTATGTGATACTGCCGCGCCAACTCACTCCCGATCAATATTCCATGCCCGCTGACATCAAATCTTCCATCAACGATATTGGTTGCCAGCGAACTGACGTTCGTTTCCGCTTCCGGATCGATGCCCCGCACATAAGGCGCCATGTCATGTATCGCATAGGAATGGTCGTTGGTGGTCGTCTCCATCAGCACTTGCGACACCACATAGGGAGCAACGCCTCTGACGTCTTTGTTGGAGGCAACCACGCCCATTACGCGCGGATAATTCGCCAGCGTCTCGTCCGGTTTGTAAATCTTCAAATGCGCGTTGACGCCAAGAATGCTGTCTTGCAGTTGCTTGTCGAAACCGCTCATCACACTGATCACGACGATAAGCACCGCCACGCCCACCGCGACCGCGACCACGGAAATCAACGTAATGACTGAAACGAACGTCCGCTTCGGCCGCAGATAACGCAGCGCCAGCAGCAGTTCGAAAGGCAATCCAGACATTGGCCGCAAACTAAGCACCCGCCGCGCTGGTGTCAATGGAGGGAAGCCGGGGCCAACGTTTGGAGTGCGGCGACATGTCGCCGCTTTCTGACCGGGAGACATGTCTCCCGGTCCAGAGCGCGGTCATGCCCGCGCACTCCAAACGAAACCCCATCGTGAACATCCAGGTCAGAATCATTTCCTGGGTTTATCGCACCCGCCATCCGCCCGCACTTGACAGCCACCGCTCCTGCCTCAACTCTCCATCCTGAAATGATTGCCCGCGTCAGCCTCGAAATCGCGCTCCGAAAGGAATTCGATTACCTCATCCCTCCCGGGCTCGCTGGCCAGGTGGATGTCGGCAGCCGCGTGCAGGTCCCGTTCGGCCCGCGCAAAGTCCTCGGCTGCGTCACCGCCCTCGCCGAAGAATCCGCCCACACCAAACTCAAGCCCATCATCAAAGTCATCGGCGCGCAAACGCTCGTCACGCCCAAAGTCCTCAAGCTCGCGCGGTGGATCGCGGACTATTATTGTTGCGCCCCGGAAATCGCATTGAAAAGCGTCCTGCCCGAAGTCGTGCGCAACGAACAAAGCGGCTGGCGCGAACGCCTCTTCGTGCGCGCGCTGCCCATCGCGGGCGAACTGCCAAAATTGCCCAAACGCCAGCGCGAAATCTGGAACATCGTCGAAGAACGCCGCGAACTTCCGCTCCAGGAATTATTGGAACTTGCCGAAACCACCGCCTCCACCATCCGCCGCCTCGAAGACCGCGGCTTCGTCGAAATCACCACCCAAATCTCCGAACGCGACCCCTACGCCCGCGAACATATTCTGCCCAGCCAACCACTCCCACTAAACGCCAGACAAGCCGAAGCATTAGAGAAAATCAAGACGGCCATGCAACGTGCTGCCGGCGTCTCGCCGGCAGATCAAAGCTCTCAAACAAGTCAGCCCCGCCGGCAAGATGCCGGCGGCACCTTCCTCCTCCACGGCGTCACCGGCTCCGGCAAAACCGAAGTCTATCTCCAGGCCATCGCCCACGCCCTCGAACAAGGCAAAGGCGCCATCGTCCTCGTCCCGGAAATTTCCCTCACACCTCAAACCGTCGAGCGCTTCAAAGCCCGTTTCAGTTCCGGCAAATTGCAAACCCTCGTCGCCGTGCTCCACTCGCACTTATCCGCCGGCGAACGCCACGATGAATGGCACAAAATCCGCCAGGGCCGCGCCCGCATCGTCATCGGCGCCCGCTCCGCCATCTTTGCGCCCGTCGATCCCCTCGGCCTCATCATCGTCGACGAAGAACACGAGCACACTTACAAGCAGGAGGAATCCCCGCGTTACCACGCCCGCGACGTCGCCATCATGCGCGGCCAGATGGAAGGCGCGCCCGTCGTCCTCGGCTCCGCCACGCCCTCGCTCGAAACGTATTACAACTGCCGCAAAGGAAAATACACCTTGCTCGAATTGCCCGAGCGCGTGGACGACCAAAAAATGCCGCAGGTCCGCGTCGTTGACATGCGCCAGGCCGCGCGAAAAGAAAAAGGCACGCCCATTTTTTCGCCGCAACTGAAGGAAGCCATCACGCAAAGGCTCGAACGTGGCGAACAAACCATTTTATTTCTAAATCGCCGCGGCTACTCCACCTCGCTGCAATGCCCCAAATGCGGCCACGTTTGCGGCTGCCCGAATTGCAGCATCTCGCTCACCTATCATCGCCTCGAACAAAAGCTCGCCTGCCACATCTGCGGCCACAGTGAAAAAGTTCCCGCGTTGTGTCCGAACGAAAGCTGCAAAAACCCCGCCATCCGGTTCGCCGGCACCGGCACGCAGAAGGTCGAGGAAACCCTCGCCAAACTGTTTCCCAATGCCCGCATCGACCGCATGGACGCCGACACCATGAAGCGCAAGGATGATTACCGCAAAAAGCTCGGCGATTTCCGGGCCGGCAAAATCGACATTCTCGTGGGCACGCAAATGATCGCCAAGGGGCTGCATTTCCCAAACGTCACCCTCGTCGGCATCATCTTCGCCGACCTCGCGCTGCATCAACCCGACTTCCGCGCCGGCGAACGCACCTTCCAATTGCTCACCCAGGTCGCCGGCCGCGCCGGCCGCGGCGACATCGAAGGCGAAGTCGTCGTGCAGGCCTTCACGCCCTTTCATCCCGCGATCCAGTTCGCGCGCCGCCATGATTTCGGCGGCTTCTTCGAGCAGGAACTTGAGTTTCGCGAACAACTGAAATATCCGCCCTACAGCCGCGTCGCCATGCTCACCTTGAAAGGCCGCAACGAAGAGAAAGTGAAATTCTCTGCCGAACATTTGAAAAAAGTCGTCGAGTCCATGGTTCAAGGTTCGGCGAAATCGAAACCTGGCTCAGAACCGAAAGCCGCCGACTTCCACGACCTGGTGATCTCAGGACCGGCGCCCGCGCCGCTGCTCCGCGCCGAAAGTTTTTACCGCTACCAAATCATGCTCCGCACCCAACGCATGAGTTCCCTGAGCCGCGAACTTTCGAAGATTGTTCAGTCCCTGACATTGCCCGAAGAGGTCACTCTCACGGTCGACATCGACCCCGTCGATTTGTCGTAATCCCGCCCCCTGTAGCTGACGTCAGGAGGCTCATATTTTTTCTGCGGAAAAGATCCACGTGAGTTCGATCAGTGGCGATTGACGTTATGTTTTCCGGTTACTTTTCGCCTTTGATTTAGTTTAAACAGAAAGCTCCAGAGAAGCGCTATAGCGACGCCGTACAATACCGACGCAGGAAGTGCATCCACAATTTTGGCGAAAACTTTCCAACCATGCACGACTTGCTCTCAAACGGATATTTGGGCGGCAAGGAATAGATCAGCATGAAATGAGGAAAAAACACTATCACTGCCCACGTGGAATTGACCATTCCGCCGAAAGGAAGTGCAAACAATACTTCTACAACGAAAAAGGCGTGAACGGTGAGCATAGCTAATGTGGCGCGAAGAAAAAAAGAGACATAATAATTTTTTTCAATGAGAAGCTCACAAATAATCTATTCCGCCTGAATCACACACAACCATGCCAAAAATGCGATTAGCTCGTAAATCGCAAATCGTAAATCCCGCAGATAGGTAAAATCCCTGATTGTGATTCCGCCGCCCCGCTGGGATTTTGAACCGGATATGCGCCCCAGTGCTCCTGCCGCGGACCCATCCGCCCAGCCCAAACCCGGCTGGGTTTCCACCAAATGGAAGCTCCTCTGCGTTGCCGTCACCATTGTGGCGCTCTACCTCGTTTTTCGCCGCATCCACATCGCCACCTTGCTGCACATCCTCGGGTCCATGCATGTCGGCTGGTTCATTGGCGCCATGATTCTCTACGGAATCATGTTCCTGCCCGCCGCCTTTCGATGGCATCTCGCGCTCCACGTCAATGATGCCGTCATCAGCCCGCCCGCCACCCTTGCCTTCTCCATCATCGGCCATTTTTTCTATCTCCTGCTGTTCGGCGGCGCGGGCGGCGACGCTGCCAAAGCCACCGTCTACGGTCGCCGCTACAAATTGCCCATCCCCAGGACGCTCACGTCCGTTTCCCTGGACCGGCTCATGGGTTCCGGTGCGCTCATCGTCGTCGCTATAATCGCCTTCGCCATCACCGGCACGCATGGCGGCTTTGCCGAAACCAAATCGCTATCCATCAATAAATCCGCCTGGCTGCTGCTCCTGTTGATACCGGTCATCATCACCGCATTGATTCTCCTGAAGCGCTCCCATCATGAATCCATCTTCCGCCGTTTCGCCGTCGCGTTTCTCGAAGGCGGCAATCGCTTGATCCGGTCGCCCAAAATAGTTTTGAAAGGATTCTTTTGCAGCCTCCTGATGCAACTCGCCATCAACGTCTCGCTCGCCATGAATCTGCAAGCCGTCAGTCACACGCCGCTGCCCTGGCTGAAGCTCGTGTGGGCGTTTCCCTTGATCACCGCCATCAGCGGCCTGCCCGTCACCGTCGCTGGAATCGGCGCGCGCGACGGTGCGGCCATTGCGCTGCTCGGCTGGTGCGGCATTGCCGCCGCCGACGCCGAAGCCATGTCGCTCCTGGCGTTATGCGTCACCGTGTTTTGGGGATTGGTCGGCGGAATCGTCCTCTGGCGCGAATCCAGCCGCGCTAAATAATCAGACTTCTCGTCGCCGTAGCTTTAGCGAAGGCGGATGGACCTTGGACTTTCAGCTTAACGCCTGCTTAATGGCCGCCAGCAACTCATCGTTGTCGATCGGCTTCTGGAAATAAGCCACCGCGCCCGCATTCAACGCCTGCTCCTCGAACTTCTCCGGTTCACCGCCGCTGATCACGATAACCGGCAATTTCGTCGGGCCTCCCAGCCGATTCAGCCAGGCGAGTATCTTGAAACCGTCCCAATCCACACTCGTCACCAACCCGCCCGGTAAATGAATGTCCAACAAAATCAGGTCCGGCTGTTCCTTCTGCGCCGCGCCCACCGCGTCGGGGCCATCCTCGGCGCTCACCACCTCATAACCCGCCGATTTGAGCTTCATCGACAACGTGGCGATGATCACCGCATTGTCATCCACAATCAGAATTTTCTTTGGCTTCATTTCGTTCCCGCTACGTGGCTGCATAAGCCTGTCATTTCCAGCAGAATTCAGGCCAGTCTTCGGCTGCTCTTATCACGCTGAATCCCAAGTTTCAACCCCCAACTTCACTCAGCTATAACAAAGAATTTTTGTCGCTTCGCGTCGACATTTTTGGCCATTGTGATGCGATGTTGGAAAATCCGCGATGACCAGCCATTTTTACAAACCCGGTGAACAGCGCGCCGCCAAGGTCGGTGAACTCTTCGCCACCATCGCCCGCCGTTATGACCTGATTAACGATATCCAGAGCTTCGGCCTGCATCGCTCCTGGAAACGCCGTCTGCTCCGCCTCGCTCGACCGCGCCCCGGCCAACGCGCCCTCGACCTTTGCTGCGGCACCGGCGACATCGCCCTCGCCCTGGCGCGGCAAGGCATGGACGTCGTCGGCCTCGACTTCAGCCCGCCCATGCTCGAAATCGCCAAACAAAAGGCTGATCGCTTCCGTTCCGGCGCAAAAAGTGTCCAAAACTTGAACTTCAAAGTCGAATTTCTTTGCGGTGACGCCGAGCAGATTCCGTTTCCCGCAAACACCTTCGACCTCTTGACCGTAGGTTACGGCCTGCGCAATCTCGCCGACCTCGACCAAGGCCTGCGCGATATGCTGCGCGTCGCCAAACCCGGCGGACAAATCCTGGCCCTGGAATTCGGCAAACCCGAGAATCCTCTCTGGCGAACATTTTACTTCACCTACTTGAAATGTTTCCTGCCCATTTTCGGCAAAGTCTTCTGCGGCAACAGCGCGGCCTACGCCTATGTCCTCGAATCCCTCAAAAACTATCCCGCCCAGCAGGCCGTGGCCGCCAAAATGCGCGACCTCGGCTGGCAAAACATCCGCGTCCTGAACATTCTGGGCGGCACCATGACCATCCACCACGCCGAAAAACCGTGAACGTGCCGCCGGCGTCTCGCCGACAAATCACTTTCGCGCAAATTGGCGAAATTCGCGTCAAAGCCTTTTTCTCTGTTCTAAATTTGTGTTCATTCGTGCCCATTCGTGGTTGCTCAAAATTGTGAATCGTTTGCGAACAATTTTCCCGGCACGTTTCTTGACAAGATTCGCCCGACCGCTCACTCTGCCCCCATGAGCAATCCGCGCTGTTCGGCCTTGAAAAAGCTCGCACTTTTTTGCGCTCTCCTCGCCCTCCCATTCGCCGCTCTCCGCGCCGACACTCCCGCCGCCCCGCAGGATGCCAACATCAGCTCGAACGAGACTCTCCGCGCCTATCTCCAGCTCCAGGGACAGCTCCACGACACAATGCTCGCCATCGAACGCAACCGCCAGGAAGCGCAAGCCGCCGCGGCCCAGGACGCCACCGCCCTTTCCAACCGTCTCGCCGCCATCGAACAATCGCTTGTCACGCAACGCGCCGGTGAACTCGCCGAGACCCAAAACACCAACCACCTGCTGCTCACCGCCATCAGCGCCTTCGCCGTGTTCGGGCTCGCCGCCGCCCTGTTTGCAATCTATTTCCAGTCCCGCGCGGTCGGTCGCCTCGCCGATATTTCCACCGCGCTCACTAATTTCCGCGGGTTGCCCATTCCTTCATCCTCGCCGCTCGGCCTCTTGGAACACGACGGGCTTGGCAACGGCTCCGTCGAGCAATCGAACGCCCGCCTGGTCGCCTTGGTCCAGCACCTCGAAAAAAGAATCGCCGAACTCGAGCACACCGCGACCCTGCCCCTGAAGGAACCTTCGGCGCCCACTCTCCGTGAAGATGATGCGCAACCCAGCTTTGCCTTCGATCCCATCGCCACCGAGAAGGCGGAGCGAATCACGAAATTGCTCGAGCAAGGCCAATCCCATCTCAGCGCCGAGCACCCGGAACAAGCCCTCGCCGTCTTCGACGAAATCCTGTTACTGCATCCCAACCATCCCGAAGCGCTCGTGAAAAAAGGCAGCGCCTTCGAAAAGCTGCGCCAGCCGCAGGACGCCCTGGAATGCTACGACCGCGCCATCGCCGCCGACGGCACCCTCACGATCGCCTACCTCCACAAAGGCGGCCTCTGCAGCCGCCTGGAAAAATACGGCGAAGCCATGGAATGCTACGAACGCGCCCTCCACACCCAGGAGAAAAAACGCGCGGCGTGAGGCCGGTAGCCGCTGAGGTAACGAGGCGGAAGATAGGTTCGTCGAGGTCCTTGATGGCCAATATGGTTTCCCAAATCCGAAGCACGAAATCCGAAGAAATCCGAAATCCGGAGAACCCGACGCTACAGGCCGGTTTTTGCTGCTGGATGGGTTCAGTCGGCAGATTTGGATTTCGGCATTCGGATTTCTTTCGAATTTCGGATTTCGTGCTTCGTGCTTCGGGTTTAACTCTCCCCAATCGCCAATCCTCAATTAGTTAAACTCCACCCGATTCGTCTCCCGGTTCTTCTCCCGTTCCGCCTCCAACTGCCGCCGCATCATTTCGATTTTCGATTTGAGCAATTCGCGGTTTTCCTCGCCGCGCGCCGTAAGCTCCTTTTCCAGTTCCGCGATGCGATGCTCGTACGCCGCCAACCGCACCTGCAGCGGCGCCTGAACCCTTTGCAATCGCGCCTCCAATTCCGCCATTTCCGCCGCGGCATTCGTCTGCGTATCCAGCAGCATCCGCCGTTGCGAAATCAGCCGCCGCGTCAACACACTCGACAGCCACTTCGAAAGTTGCGCCGCCAAACCCGCGCGTGCCGCTGATTGCAATTTTTCCGTGCGCTCCTCCGCCACTAAAGCCCGCTGCTGCCATTCCAGCGCCCCCGCATTCGTCGGTGCCGGCAATAGTGTTGCCGCCGGTTTGCCACGCGCCAATTGCCAAATCGCCGCCGCCAAAACCAAAACAATCACCGCCAGTCCAGCCACCAGCCACATCACCCGCTCCTGCGCGCGCGCGCCCTTCTCTTTGCCCGCCGCCACCAATTGCTGCAATTCTCCCACCGCCGCCTGCTGCTTCACCTGCAAGTCCTGCAATTGGCCAACCACCGCCTTTTCCTTGAGCAAATCCAGCGCCGTCTTGATTTTCCGGTCAATCACCTGCCCGCGATGCGCCACAATCTCGCCCGGCGCATAATTCGCCACCGCCCAGATCCCATCCGTCCGCTTGGCCCGCAGCCGCGAAGTCACGTCCTCGTCGATGGCGGTATTCGGCTGCAACAACGTGGAAAGATATTTCCCCACCACATGTTCATCGCCCGGGAACAAGGCCACCAACTGCTTCCGCGCGTTCGAGAGCGACGCAAAATTCGTCCGCGAAAAATCCCAGCTCGTCAACCCCGCCTCCTGCTCGCTGATGGCCTCATTGAGGCTGCCCACCGGAATCACCCGCACCGTCGCGCCAAACCTGAAATTCGCTGGAATCGTTTCCGGATGAATCACCGCCGACATCGCCTGCTTCAACTTCGCCGCCAGCGTATCCTCGTAAGCCTTGTCATCATCCCCACTCGCCCACAACGCCGCCTGGCTCGTGCTCATGGGGAACAATTGGTTCTGCTTTTCAAACAGCACCGCCAGCGTGTGGAACTTGAACGAATCAATTTCGTCGTCCGCGAGCTTCTCGTGCCCAAAATCCTTGTTCACCGAACCCAGAAAATTCTCCCGCGTCTCCTCAAACGCCTTGCGAAAACGCCCTTCCACCTCACTCGCCGCGTTCGTGTCATAGCGCAAAATCACCGGCACCCGTTGCGCCTCCTTTTGCCTGAGCGCGTCCGTCCCCTCCGGATCCACAAAATTGAGTTTGGACGTCGCAACAATATCCTCCTCCGCCTTGTCTCCAACCTGGTAATCCCCCAGTTCTTTGGCGGAGAGAAACGAAATCGGAAGCAGCACAACCGCCAGCAACCACGCGAAACGAATTCCGGCTTTCACCATAGGAATGATTTTTGTTCACCGATCATTTTGTCCCCCTCCCACAACGTCACGCGCCAGGCCGTGACCTCACCCATCTTCGTGTAATCCGCCCCCGACAGCGGCACGTACGCCCAATGACTAAACCACCCGCCGGTTTTCACTTCCTTTTCCAGCACCACCTTCGGCGGCGGCTCGCCGTGCGATATCCCGATGGCTTCCACGCGCAATTTCAGCGGCTCCGCACCCGCGCCTGACGCCTTCCATTGCACCGCGAAACGCATCCCGGAAACCTTCTCCGGATGCGTCCTTAAAAAAAATTGATACGCGTCCCGATCATAAAGACTCGGCGAAACCGCATGACGCCCCTGAAGATCGAGAAACTGCGGCAGCACCTTGATCACCCTCCCCGTCGCCGCCGACGCCCCGGCGCAAATGGCAAAGCAAAATGCAAAAATCAGAATTGGGCGGCGCATGTACGAGGAATAGCGCGATTCAAAAATAGTTTCAATCAAATCTTATCGAGAAGATAAAATCCGAAGATCGAAACCCGAAAGAAATCCGAACGTTGAAATGAGACCGTCGCGCTCGGAACGCCGATCTCCTGATCGGCGCGAACAACGCCATGGGGACGGGTCGCCCAATCGTCGCAGCGCAGACAGTTTGTCTGCTGTATCGCCGGCTGGCAGCCGGCAAGCGTAACCCGACCCAAAGACCCGTCCTACAAAGGGTTTCCAAAAGCCGATTAACATTTCGGTCTCCGGCCTTCTTTCGGATTTCGGATTTCGGCGTTCGGATTTAGATTTTGACCTTAAACATTTCCCCCGCCTTCAACGACTGCGCAAACGCCGCCAGCAATTCCGGAATATGCGTCAAATCCTTCAAGCTCACCAATTCCACCGGCGAATGCATATACCGATTCGGCAAACTCACCAATGCGCTCGCGATGCCGCCGCGCGTCCAGAAAATCACGTCCGTGTCCGTCCCGCTCGTCGCCGACATGGCCTCGTGCTGCAACGGAATCTTCTTCGTCTTCGCCACCGCTTCCAACCGCGCCACCACCTCCGGATGATTGCATCCGCCGTGCGTCAATGCCGGTCCCGCGCCGATTTTCACGTCGCCATGCTGCGCCTTGTTCACCGTCGGATAATCCGTCGCGTGCGTCACGTCCACCACGATCGCGATGTCCGGCTTGAGCGAATACGCAATCTGCCGCGCGCCCAGCAATCCCACTTCCTCCTGCACATTCGACACCGCGCAAACTTCGGCCGCCAGTTTCCCCTTCGATTCCTTCAATAACCGCAACGCCTCCGCCACCGAAAACGTCCCGATGCGATTATCAAACGCCCGCGCCACCGCCAAATCATTGCGCAACAGATCAAATTCATCCACCAACGTGATCGGGTCACCGATGCGCACCAGTTTCTCCGCATCCTTGCGGCTGCTCACGCCGATATCGATGAACAAATCATGAATCTTCGGCGCCTTGTGTTTGTCATCATCCCCGCGTGACAAATGCGGCGCCACATTTCCGACCACCCCCTTCACCGCGCCCTCGCGCGTGTGAATTGAAATCCGCTGCGCCTTCGTGATCGCCGGATCGATGCCTCCCATCTTGCGAATGTAAATGAAACCATGCTCATCGATGTAATTCACCGCCATTGCGATCTCGTCCGCGTGCGCCGCGAACATCACGCGCGGCGACCCGCCCTTGTTCAGCACCGCCACGCAATTCCCGTACGCGTCGGAATAAGTTTCATCCGCGAAAGGTTTCACGTAATCGAGCCAAACCCGTTGCCCGCGCACCTCGTGGCCCGTCGGGCTCGGCGTATTCACCAGCGTGCGAAGAAAATTCAAAGATTGCTCGCGCATCTCGCAAGAGTGGAATGCCCAATGCCGAATGTCAAATGGAGCGACAATAGTCGCACGGGCGCCTCGCCCGTGCGACCCAACGCTGAATTAAGCCTTCGGCAAGTGAATGTCGGAAACGTCCCACAGTTTCCCCTTCTGCCCCGGGGAGAAGGCCGAGCGTAATCTGACCTCTCTGCAATCGCCAATCGCCAATCCTCAATCGGAAATCCCTCTCGACACCCGACACTCGACACTCTCCCCCCGTTTTGTTACCAAACTCCCGTGCGTCGCGAATTGCTCAAAGATGTCTCCCGCATTGTCGTCAAACTCGGCACCGGCGTCCTAACAGACAGCCGGAAGCAGCCGGATTCGGCGCAATTGGAACAACTCGTCGCGCAACTCGCCGCGCAACGCAAGGCCAGCAAGGAAATCGTCCTCGTCACCTCCGGCGCCGTCGGCGCCGGCATGGGCGTGCTCGGCTATGAAAAACGCCCCGCCGATCTCGCCGAAATGCAAGCCTGCGCCGCTGTCGGCCAATCGCGGCTCATGGCCATTTACGAGAAACTGTTCGCCCAGCACGGCCTCCACGTCGCCCAGGTCCTCCTGACCCACGACGACCTCGAACACCACGAGCGCCATCTCAACGCGCGCAATACCCTCGTCACGCTCCTCAGTCGCGGCGTCATCCCCATCATCAACGAAAACGACGCCATCTCCTTCACCGAACTCAAATTCGGCGACAATGACAAACTCTCCGCCCTCGTCGCCTCGCTCCTGCCCGCCGATTTGCTTTTAATCCTCACCACCGTCGACGGTGTCATCGAAAATTTCGGCAAATCCAATCCGCGCACGGTCCCGGTCATTGAGCACATCGACGACGCCATTGAGAAAATGGCTGGCGGCACGAATAGTGCCACCGCCGTCGGTGGCATGAGATCCAAAATTGAAGCCGCCAAAATCGTGGTCCGTTCCGGCATCCCGCTCGTCATCGCTTCGGGCAAAAAGAAAAATCTCCTCGCCAACATCATCGCCGGCGAAGACGAAGGCACTTTATTCGTCCCGCAACCAACCAAATTGCAGGGCCGCAAACGCTGGATCGCCTTTTTTCATTATCCCAAAGGCGCGTTGTTCGTGGACGAAGGCGCCAAACAGGCCCTGCGCGAAAAAGGCAAAAGCCTTCTGCCCCCCGGCATCGCCCGTTGCGAAGGCACTTTCGCCGCCGAAGATGTCGTCCGCATCTGCGATTTGGACGGCACCGAATTCGCCCGCGGCATCACGGCTTTCGGCTCCGACGAAATCAAAACCCGGCAATTGCAACGCGTGGAAGTCGTGCACCGGGACAATTTGGTGATCCTTTAATTTACGATTTGCGATATACGATTGAGGCGCCAATTCTCAATCCGCTCGTAAATCGCATATCGTAAATCGTAAATGAAAAAGAAATCCGCAATTGATGACTTGCTGAAAGTCATGGCCAAACTCCGCTCCCCCAAGGGTTGCCCCTGGGACCGCGAGCAGGACCACATGACCCTGCGCTGGCACGCCGTGGAGGAAGTTTACGAACTCATGGACGCCATCGAATCCGGCGACGATCATGAATTGGAAGAAGAACTCGGCGATCTGCTGCTGCAAGTCGTTTTCCACTGCCAACTCGCCAAAGAACGCGGCGCGTTCGATTTCAACAAGGTCGCGCGGCACATCACCGAAAAATTAATCCGCCGCCATCCGCACGTCTTTGGCACCACCAAAGTCAAAAACGTCGACGAAGTCTGGGCCAACTGGGAAAAGATCAAGCGCGCCGAAAAGCACGGCACCAAACACGCCCGCCCCTCCGCCCTCGACGGCATCCCGAAACACCTGCCAGCATTATTGCGCGCCGAAAAACTGGTAAAAAAAGCCCGCAAAGCCAAGCTTCTGGAAGAGAGCCAGAACCTGCCTGAGATATTCTCCCCCTTTCCATCCAGCATTTGGAGAGAGGGTGAGGTGGCGCTGGTGGAGCGTCGTAAAAACCATAGCTCGAAAACCAAACTCATCAAAAAAGAGCTGGCCGGAATGCTCTTCACCCTCACCCAATTTGCCCAACGCGAAGGCTGGTCCGCCGAAAACCTTTTGCGCACCGAAATCCACAACCGCGAACGCGACTTCCGCCGCAAGGAAAGCCAAGCGGCCAAAAATAGCTAGTGTGGCACCCGCGTCTCGCAGGTCGTTCCGCACGTCCCGTCCGGAACCTTGAGGCGTGAACACCTCCTGTAGCACAAGAGGTTCTGGTCGCGAATTAGTAGGAGCCGACGTGAGGAGGCTCTCGAATTTTCTGCGCGAAGAGATCAGAGCCTCCTCACGTCGGCTCCTACAATTCAAACGCCGGATTCCGGATTTGAGCAACCGTCAAATTTCCCCTGTAGCATTTTCCCGCAATTCCATTACTTTGTTCGCATTCTTATGACCGACCCGCGTTATACCAAACTGGCCAAACTGCTCGTCGAATATTCCACCGCGCTCAAAAAGGGCGACCGCATTCTTCTCGACATGATCGACGTCCCGGACGAGTTCACCATCGAACTCATCCGCGCCGCCCGCGCGCGCGGCGCCGTGCCGTTTGTCGAAACCCGCCACACACGCGTTGGCCGCGAAATGCTCCGCGCCATGGATGAGAAGCACGCCCAGGCCGTGCGCGACCTCGAATTGTTCCGCATGAAAAAAATGCAGGCCTACATCGCCATTCGCGGCAGCGAAAACGCCAGCGAAAATGCCGATGTCCCCAGCGACCGCATGTCCATGTATTCGCGCGTCATCCGCCCCGTGCTGAATTATCGCGTGAACAAAACCAACTGGTGCGTCCTGCGCTGGCCCACGCCCAGCATGGCCCAGGCCGCCGGCATGAGCACCGAGGCCTTCGAGAATCTTTACTTCGACGTCTGCACCATGGACTACGCGAAGATGGCCCGCGCCATGGCCCCGCTCGAACGCCTCATGAAACGCACCGACCGCGTCCACCTCAAAGCCCCCGGCACCGACCTCCGCTTCAGCATCAAAGGCATCGGCGCCAAAATGTGCAAAGGCGATCGCAACATCCCCGACGGCGAAGTCTTTTCCTGCCCCGTGAAGGATTCCGTGAACGGCACGATTCAGTTCAACACGCCCACGCTCTATTCCGGCACCAAATTCGAAAATGTCCGCCTCGAATTCAAGGACGGCAAAGTCATCAACGCCACCGCCAACAACACCAAACGTCTGAACGAGATTCTCGACACCGACGCCGGCGCCCGTTACGTCGGCGAATTTTCCCTCGGCTTCAATCCCTACATTTTGAACCCGATGTGCGACATCCTCTTCGACGAAAAAATCGCCGGCTCCCTGCACTTCACGCCCGGCCAGGCCTATGAAGAATGCGACAACGGCAACCGCTCCGCCGTGCATTGGGACATGGTGTTGATTCAACGCCCCGAGTGGGGCGGCGGCGAAATCTGGTTCGATGACGACCTGATCCGCAAAAACGGCGTCTTCCTCCCCAAAGACCTGAAGCCTCTCAACCCCGCCAACCTCAAATAACGGACCGCGGAATTCATTCCGCGTTTGAATTGGAAACTCGAGGACCTCCTGCGGTGGATTGAGCCAGAAGGGAGAGGACTTTCGAAAGCGTCCCAAAGGTCCCCTCTCCCGTCGGCCGGGGTGAGGGCGGCTCTTACCGATCTTCCTTCAATATCGAAAGAAACTGCTTCATCGCCGGCGAAAGCACCTTGTTCTTTTTGTAAAGCGCCGCCAGCGGCCGGAAGAAATCACCATCATCCAGCGACACCGCCGACAACGTCTGCTTCGCAATTTCCTGAGCGATCGTGCTCATCGGCACAATCGAAATCCCAGCGTCAATTTCCACCGCGCGCTTGACCGTTTCAATATTGTCAAACTCCATCACCGTATGGATTTCAATGCCGTTTTCCTTGAGAATTTTGTCAATCGCCTTGCGTGTCGGGATGTCCGGCTCGAAACCGATGAATTTCATTCCTGAAATCGATTTCAACTTCACCACCTTCGATTTCGCCAGCGGATGGCCTGGATGGCAAATCATCACCAGCGGATCCTTGCGCAACGGCACCACTTCCAATTTCGCGTCCCGCTGCGGATACGCCACTAGGCCGAGATCCACCACGTTCCCGAGCACATCATCGTAAACCTGATTCGCGCGCCGGTATTCCACGTGCACGTGCACGGTCGGGTGCTCCTTCAAAAATCGTTTGATGTATGGCGGCAAATCATGCAGGCCGATGCTGTAAATCGTCGCCACGCGAATGGTTCCGGAAATGATGTCCTTCACCTCCTGCAACTTGCTGTGCAGCGCGTCGTAGGTCTGGATGATCTGCTTGCTGAAATCGTACAGCAACTGCCCTTCGCGTGTAAGGCGGAACTTTTTCTTGCTGCGTTCGATGAGCAGCGATTTGAACTGGCGTTCGAGAGAACTGATCTGTTGAGACACGGCGGACTGCGTCACGCCGTTGATTTGAGCGGCCTTGGTGAAGCTTTCAGTTTCGGCGAGGTCGCAAAAGACTTTGAGACTTTCTATTTGCATCTAATCATTAGATACGCAAATACCGTCCGTCAGTCAACAGGGGATGATGTTAAAACCTGTTTCACCTTCACCAGCAATTCCTGGCTCGTGAACGGCTTTTGCAGGTACGCCGAGTCGTCCGTTGTCGCCGGCGGCGGCACATACCCGCTCGTGCACAGCACGCGAATATTCGGCGACGCCTTCCGCAAATGCTCCACCAATTCCCGCCCGCTCATCGCCGGCATCACCAGGTCCGTGATCACCAAATCGATGCTCTTGTCGCCCTTCGAAATAATTTCCAGCGCCTTCTGACCGCTGTTCGCGGTGAGCACTTTGTATCCGAACGCCGTCAACACCGTCTGCCCCATCGTCAGCATCAGGTCCTCGTCATCCACCATCAAAATCGTCTGCGTGCCGTTCAGACTATCCCCGCTGAACTGGCTGTCCTGCACCACCCGCTTTTCCGCCGGCAAATAAATCCGCGCCGATGTCCCCGCGCCCGGCTGGCTGGACACCGCCACGCCGCCGCCGTGGTTCGTCACGATCCCATACACCCACGCCAGCCCCAGCCCGCGATGCTTCCCGCCTTTCGTCGTGAAAAACGGCTCAAAAATCCTCGGCAACACCTCCGCCGGAATCCCCGGCCCATTGTCGCTGATCTCAACGCAAATGTACGTGCCCGGCGCCAGCTTCACATCGCGGTCCTGCGCGCCTTCCGCCAATTCCACATTGCGCGATTGCACCTTGATTTGGCCCTCACCCTTCCCGGCCTGCAACGCCTGCACCGCGTTCTCCAGCACCTTCGCAAACGCCTGCTGGATTTTTGCCTCATCAAATTTCGCCGCATACGGCTTCCGCTCCAATTGCGACGTCCACGTGATCTTCTTCCCCTCGGCGTTTTCAAACATCTCCACCGCGCGCTGCAAAATGGAATTCAAGTTGCGCGCCGCCTGACCGCGCGGTTCCTTGTCCGGCCGGCTGAACGTGCCCAGATCATTCGCGATTTCCGCCGCGCGCGCCGCCGACTTCTCCACCTCCATCAACGAACGCCGCCAGGGATGATTCGCCTCCGCCTTCGTCAGCAACAACGACGTATGCCCAAGAATGCTCGTGAGCGCGTTGTTGAAATCCAGCGAAACCGTCCGCGCCAATTGCAGCGCGCAATCGAGCTTCTGCTTCTGCGCCAGGCTTTCCGCCGACGCGTCCTTCGGATTGCTTGCTGGAGCGAGAGCCGCCGCCGCGGGATTCGACAGCAATTGCAGCACGAAAAATTTTTCCGGCCCATCCGTCAGCGTGCAAATGGAAGTCAAAAAAGAACGGATGGTTCCGTTCTTCATGCAGAACTTGAGCGGGCCCGGAGGAAACGGCGCGTTGTCCCATTGCAGGAGGAACTGCTCGGCCATCGGCCCGTTTTCCGAAGCCCAAATGACCGACAGCGGCATCTCGCCCTCCAGCGTCGAGCCGAACGTCTCGACCGCCGCCGGGTTGGCGCGGACGATCGCCCCGGAGCTGTTCACCAACAGCACCGGCCATCCCGCATTTTCCAATCCAAGAGCAACTTCAGCCTTCATTAAAACTTAAAACTTTCCAGAGTCGCAGCTTACAAACAAACCGTTGATTCTCAAACCAAAATTAACGCCCTGCCACCGTGCCGGGGGCGTCCCGCCCCCGTATTTCCTTAGCGCAGGCCGGCAGCCTGCCGTATCGCCGACTGGCAGTCGGCAGGGGCTAAACCGACATAGTCAAAGGAATGTTTGTCAGAGGAATAAAACCGAATCTCCTAACCCTCATTCCCCAGCCAAACATTCCCCTGACTTAAATCTTCTCACCCCGGCCGAAAATCCAAAAACGCCCCCGGCAACAACTCCCGCACCGAAAATTCCCTCACCGCCTTCAACCTCCGGCTGTCCGCCACGAACACCCGCGCCTCCGACGCATACTCCGCCAGCAATTGCCGGCAGGCGCCGCAAGGCATCGGCCCGCCCGAAACCCGCGCCACCACTGCCATTGCCGCGAAATTCCTTTTCCCATCCGTCAGCGCCTTGAACAGCGTCACCCGCTCCGCGCAACACGTCAGTCCGTAACTCGCGCTTTCCACATTCGCTCCCGCAACAATTTCCCCCGCCGAAGTCAACAGTGCCGCCCCCACGCGGAACTTCGAGTAAGGCGCCACCGCGGATTCCCGTGCCGTGGCCGCCGCATCCATCAAGCGCGCCAGCACCTGCGCCGAAACCGTCGATTTACTTTTCCCGGCCATAAAGCTTCGCAAAATTCGTCAACAACGCCGCGCCCTTCGACTTCACCCGTTCCGCCGTCTCCAAAACCTCCGCGTGCGACAACCTGGTTTTGCTGATGCCCGCGGCCAAATTGGTGATGCACGAAACCGCCGCCACGTTCAACCCGCATTGCCGCGCCACAATCGCCTCCGGCACCGTGCTCATCCCCACTGCGTCAGCGCCCAACCGCGCAAACGCCCGAATCTCCGCCGGCGTCTCATAACTCGGCCCGCAAACCGCCAGGTAAACGCCGCTACGCAGCCTGACCTTACACTCCTTCGCCGCCGCGCGCAAAATCCTGCTGAGCCCCGCATCATAAACCTCCGTCAAATCCACAAACCGAGGCAAAGCCGGCGAACCTCTTTCGCAGGATCGAGCCGACGAACAAGGGGTTTTCAGCGAGGGTTCTAAAGCATCACCCTCTCCCCGGGGGAGAGGGCCGGGGTGAGGGCGAGCGTGAGCACAAACTGAGTCATCGGAAGGCGCATTTAATTCCTCATTCGCCCCCCGCAACGGATTCACCCCCATCAAATTGATATGATCCGTCACCACCATGAAATCCCCCGCGCGAAATCTCCGATTCACCCCGCCCGCCGCATTCGTCAGCAACAAATCTTGCACCCCAAACGCCGCCAGCGTCCGCACCGCAAACGTCACCCGCTCCATCGGATGCCCCTCATAAAAATGCGCCCGCCCGCTCAACACCACCACCGGCATCCCGCCCAGCGATCCAAAAAACAACTCCCCCGCATGACCGCTCACCGTGGGCCTGGGAAACCCCGGAATCTTGGCATACGAAACCTTCTTCTCCACCGTCAACTGAGTGAGCACATGATGAAACCCGCTGCCCAGCACGATGGCGAGAGAAGGACGAACCCGCGAAAGCTTCTTTAAATGCGCCGCCGCAGTTTGAGGATTGGGCAAATCCATTCGTTTTAGTCTAAACGTCCAGAGACCAGAGCCAAGCCCGAAGAAAGTTTAGTATGCTCACGGCTCACCCGAACCTGTCCAAGAAACCTCGACGAGCTCAATTCGAACTCCAAAGGAGACCTCCGCAAAATTCGGAGCGCCGATCTCCTGATCGGCGCGAACCAAAATCACGCCTCTCCTTCATTGGATGGAGGGGAGAGGTGGCGGATTGCCGGGTGGTGGACTAGTTTCGATTTCTGGCGATCTTCCAGACGATAAACAAATATCCGACTGAAATTCCCCAAGGGATAAGAGCAAGCACACAAGCCATTGAACTGCTGTGCCCCTCGGAATACCGTGTCACAATCCACAGACAGCACGCAGCGAACAAGTTGAACGAAATGACCGTATGGAGTACGACGCGTTTGTAATTGGGCCGCTCCGAGCGCGCATGCTCGCGTTTATACCAAATGCCGTCCGCGGCGCCTTCAGATCGCTTTTGAGCTTGTCGAAGAGATTGCTCACTTGAACAAATTTACATAGCGACCCGAAACTCGAAACATGTTTTTTGCAATTTTTCCAACCAAAACCAACCAAAACCAGGGTATACGCCGTTCGACTTTCGTTGGACCTTGGAATTTGGTGCTTCCCTGGAGCTTGGACGCTTGGTCCTTGGACGCTTGCCGACGCTTTGGCCTTTGGACTTTGGACAATCTTTGTATTACGATAGCCTCTCTTTGATCGAACTATGCAACTGAACAACGACGAAATCCGCCGCTATTCCCGGCATTTGATCCTCCCCGAAGTGGGCCTCGCCGGCCAAAAGAAAATCCGCGCCACCAGCGTCCTGTGCATCGGCGCGGGCGGCCTCGGCTCACCCATCGCCATGTACCTCGCCGCCGCCGGCATCGGCAAAATCGGCATCATTGATTTCGATACTGTCGATTATTCCAACCTCCAGCGCCAGATTCTCCACACGGACGCCGACGTCGGCCGGTCCAAGGCCCAATCCGCCAAGGAAACCATCGCCGGCATCAACCCGAACGTCGAAGTCGTCCTGCACGAAACGCGCATCACCAGCGAAAACGCCCTCGACATCATCCGACCTTACGACATCGTCGTGGACGGCACCGACAATTTCCCGACGCGCTACCTGACGAACGACGCCTGCGTGCTGCTCAAGAAACCAAACGTTTACGGCTCGATTTTCCGTTTTGAAGGCCAGGCCAGCGTCTTCGCGCCGCATCTGGGCGGCCCGTGCTATCGCTGCCTTTATCCCGAACCGCCGCCGCCCGGCATGGTGCCGAGTTGCGCGGAAGGCGGTGTGCTGGGCGTGTTGCCGGGCATCATCGGCTGCATCCAGACCACCGAAATTTTGAAACTGGCGCTAGAAAAAGGCACGACGCTCGTCGGCCGCTTGCTTCTGTTCAACGCGCTCGACATGAAATTCCGCGAACTCAAATTGCGTCGCGACCCCCAATGCCCCGTCTGCGGCGACCATCCGACCATCACGGAATTGATCGACTACGAAATGTTCTGCGGCATCGCCCCCGAACCGGAAGAATCCGAAGCCGATCCGGACGAAGTGACCGTCCAGGAGATGAAACGCGCGCTGGAGAATCCCGGCCTCGGCATCAAGGTCATCGACGTGCGCGAACCGGACGAATACGAAATCGCCCACATTGACGGCGTGCCGATGCTGCCCTTGAGCCAGCTCGGCCAGCGCTTCACGGAACTGGATCCGAACCAGCAGTATTATATCCACTGCAAAATGGGCGGCCGTTCCATGAAGGCCTTGCATTTCCTGCGCCAGCAGGGTTACAAATACTTGAAAAGCGTCAAAGGCGGCATCACCTCCTGGTCGGACGAGATTGATCACACCGTGCCGAAATACTAACGTTAGCCCATGGACATCTCCCGCTTCACCGATCCGCAACGCCAAGCCCTGCTCGACCTGTTGATCCTCGCGATGTACGCCGACGGCCACCTGGACCTCGGCGAGGACGCACGGTTGCAGCGGTTGCTCGAATCCATGGGCGTGGCCACGGAATACGACCGCGACCGCGCGCTCGATGACGCCATCACGCGCCTGCGCGATTACTCGCAAAATCCGCAGGTCGCGCGCAACCACGCGGTTCAACTGGCCAAAGTCTTCAAAGGCCAGGAGCAATGCCGCGTCGTTTATCAATTGCTCGAACAGCAGGCGAACAGCGACACCAAAGTCGTGCCCGCCGAACACGAATTCCTTTCCGCGATGCGCCAGGCGCTGGGCCTGTAGGAGACGACGTAAGGAGTCTCTGATCTTTTCTACGGAAAAGATGCAAGCGCGCAACGCCGCTGCAATTACGTTGGCGGTTCCGAAAATAAGGCCATCCACGCCGGAATCAGCATTTATTTCTACTTTCTTTTTGTCGCTTCCTGAATACAGTTTCCGGATTCATGAACGATATTGACATAGAGAAATTGCAGGGAATCGCGAATCAGTTGCGAATTCATTCGATCGAGGAGACGACGGCAGCGGGCAGCGGACATCCAACCTCGTGCTGCTCGGCAGCCGATGTGGTCTCGGCGCTCTTTTTCGGGCACATGCGCTACAACCCGAAAGACCCTCATTACTATAACAACGACCGCTTTATTCTTTCCAAAGGCCACGCCGCTCCGCTGCTCTACGCAGCCTGGGCGGAGACCGGCCTGTTTCCCACGAGCGATCTCCTGAAGCTGCGCACCCTCGGCAGCGATCTCGAAGGCCATCCCACGCCGAGATTGCCGTTTGCGGACGTGGCCACCGGCTCGCTCGGCCAGGGCCTTGGCATCGGCGTCGGCATGGCGCTCGCCGCCAAGCTCGACATGCTCGACTATCGCACTTACGTCCTCTGCGGCGACGGTGAAATCGCCGAAGGCGCCATCTGGGAAGCCGCCTCGCTCGCCGGCTATTACAAGCTGAACAATCTTATCGCCATCGTGGACGTCAACCGCCTCGGCCAAAGCCAGGAAACCGCGTTCGGCCATCACATCGAGATTTACGCGAAGCGCTTCGCCTCCTTCGGTTGGCGCGTCGAGGAAATCGACGGGCACGACATGGACGAAATCCTCGAAGTGCTCGCCGCCGTCGGCCTCGGAGAGCAACCCCTGGTCATTCTCGCTAAAACACTCAAAGGTGCTGGCATCTCGTTCATCCAAGACAAGGAAGGCTGGCACGGCAAACCGTTGAACAAGGATGAAGCCGCGCGCGCCATCGCCGAACTTCAGCCTCGCGCCAAAACCGGCACGGACGTCAAGATTCCCGCCCCGAGCCAGTTGCCCGCGCCGAACAACACCGCTCCCGCAAGCTATCCGGCCCTGACCTACAAGCTCGGTGATAAAGTCGCCACCCGCGAAGCTTACGGCGCCGCCCTGGTCCGCATTGGCACCGTTGATCCGCGCGTCGTCGCGCTGGACGGCGACACCAAGAACTCCACCTACGCGGAGAAATTTTTCCAGAAATTCCCCGAACGTTCCACCGAGTGTTTCATTGCGGAACAAAACCTCGTCGGCGTGGCCACCGGTTTCGGCACGCGCGGCAAGGTGCCGTTCGCGTCCACCTTCGCCACCTTCTTCACCCGCGCCGCCGATCAAATCCGCGTCGCCGGCATTTCGATGGCGAATCTGAAACTCGTCGGCTCGCACGTCGGCGTGAGCATTGGCGAAGACGGCCCGTCGCAGATGGCGTTGGAGGACATCGCGCTCATGCGCGCCATCGCCGGCAGCAAGGTCTTGTATCCTGCCGACGCCGTGGCCGCGGAAAAGTTGATCGAAGAAATGTCGAAGGAACGCGGCATTCATTTCCTACGCACCTCGCGCCCGAAAACGCCGGTCATTTACAATAATGACGAACAATTCCCTATCGGCGGCGCGAAAGTTCTGCGCCAAAATGCCGGGGACAAAGTGACCGTCGTCGGCGCCGGTGTGACGTTGTATGAAGCGCTGAAAGCCGCTGACACGTTGAAGGGCGAAGGCATCGGCATCACCGTCGTTGACGCCTACAGCATCAAGCCGCTCGGCACGGACGTCATCAAAGCCGCCGCCCAAAAAACCGGCAACACCGTCATCACCGTCGAGGATCATTATGCCGAAGGCGGCATCGGCGATGCAGTCGCGGGCGAACTGAGCGTCCACGGCATCAAAGTTCACAAGCTGGCCGTGCGCGAATTGCCGCACTCCGGCAAACCCGAGGAACTGCTCGCCAAATACGGCATCGACGCCGCCGCGATCGTGAAAGCCGTCAAGGCGCTGTAACTAATCGTAAAAGAATTCAAAGGCGCGGAGTCTCTCCGCGCCTTTTATATTTCTGTAGGAGACGACGTGAGGAGTCTCACGACTTTTCTGCGCGGAAAAAATTAGAGACTCCTCACGTCGTCTTCTACTTTCAGGAATGAACCTGGGTTGAAAAACCGCGCGTTCACCACTATTTTCCCGCGATGCTTTCCGAGCGCGAATACATGCGAACGCCACGCAGCCGTTGGTGGCTGTCCGCGACCGTCGTGCTGGTCGCGATCAACATCGTCGTTTATATAATTCAAACGCGGATTCTGCCGGACTCGTTCACGAAGCAATATCTGGAGTTGAGCCTGTTCGGCTTGCATCACGGTTATGTCTGGCAATTGATTACCTACCAATTCCTTCACGGAAGCATTCCCCATATTTTGTTGAATTGCTGGGCCCTGTTCGTCTTCGGCCGGGACGTCGAGTGGACGGTGGGCAAACCGCGTTTTCTCGCGCTCTATTTTTCCAGCGGCGTGATTGGCGGGCTATTTCAAATGGCGGCGGCATTGCTGTGGCCGCAATACTTCGGCGGTCTGGAACACGCGGCTTACGAAGCCGTCATCGGCGCCTCCGCGAGCGTCTTCGGGATCGTCGCGGCTTTCGCCATGCTTTTCCCGAATCAACGGCTCATTATGCTTCTGTTCTTCGTTATCCCTCTGAACATTCGAGCCAGATCGTTGTTGTGGCTGGTATTGATAATAACCACGATCGGCATCTCCCTTCCCAATTCCAGCCTGGTGCGGCTGATCGGCGGCAACGTCGCTCACTTCGCGCATTTCGGCGGCATTCTGACCGGCATTGCCGTGAGCCGGTTCTATTTTCTGCGATTTTTGCCGCCTCGCGCTGCCGACGAATAGCAAGTTTTCCTTCGCGCAGAATTCCTAAAACCCGCAAACACACCGGGAACAAGAACTGCGTTGAAATGTCGTATCTTCGCGGCTATTTTCATCCACGATGGGTCTTGCAGATCGACATTACATGACAAAAGGCTCCAACGGCGTGCCGTGGTCGATGACCGGCATGTTGATGGTCGTGCTGATTGTTGTGTTCGCGTTGCAGTGCATTAACGATGTCCACATTCAAAGGCCGATTGAACGCTGGCTGGCGTTGACGCCCGAATGCTTCACGCGCGGCTACGTGTGGCAGCTTCTCACGTTTCAGTTTTTGCACGTGGATCTCTGGCATATTGCGGGCAATCTCATTTGCCTTTGGTTTTTTGGCCGCTTTGTGGAAAACGTGCTGGGCAGACAGCGTTTTCTCGTGGCCTATTTCGGCTGCGGCGTCATTGGTGGTTTGTTGCAGTGCCTTTTGCTGGTGCTGTTTCCGAATCATTTCTTTGCAGGCGCAGTGTACGGCGCGTCAGCGGGGATTATGGGAATCTTCGCCATTTACGCCCTCCTCCTCCCGGAGAGTGACGTTCGATTATATTTTATCCTCCCGATTTCCGCCAAGGTGCTGCTCTGGGCAGCCGGCGCCGTTTCACTGTTTTTCACGATTGTGCCTTCCCCACGCGGAGGTGGAATCGCCCACGCCGCGCATCTCGGCGGCCTGCTCGCCGGCATTGCCTGGGTGAAACTGGGCTGGCACCGCGATTTCGTGCAACTCCCCTGGGAAGGCTGGTTCAGTGGCCGCAAGCTGTTCCGTGAACGCGCGCGCAAGAGCGAACTTGTTCATACCAGCCCGCTGAAAATTCCGCGTCTATCCCGCTCCAAAGCCGAAGACTCGGCCGATCTGCCGCAGGAGGAATTCATCAGCCGCGAAGTCGATCCCATCCTCGATAAAATTTCCCAGCACGGCATTCAAAGCCTGACCGAGCGGGAACGCAAGATTCTCGAAGCCGCGCGCAACAAGATGGCGAAGCGGTAAGCGTGAAACGTGAAACGTAAAACGTGAATTCGGCAACTGGCTCTCGCCAATATTCACGTTTCACGCATCACGTTTCACATTTGACGAACGCCCCTCGACAAACCACCACCCCTTTCCTACAGTCCCCTTATGATTCAACGCTATTCGCGCCCCGAAATGCGGGCCATCTGGACCGACGAAAACAAACTCAGGATTTGGCTGCAAATCGAGTTGCTCGCCAGCGAAGCGCTGGTGAAGGAAGGCGTCGTGCCCGAAGCGGATTTCGCCAAAATCAAGGCCGGCGCGGAGCAATGGTTCGCTGACCCAAAAGGCTTCGTCGAGCGGGCGAAGGAAATCGAAAAACTCCGCAATCATGATGTCATCGCCTTCACCGAGGCGGTCGCGGAAAAAATCAACGACACCGCCAGCCGCTGGTTTCATTTCGGCCTCACCAGCAGCGACATCGTGGACACCGCCTTCGCCGTGCAGATGGTTCAAAGCGCGGATATTTTGATTGCCGATATCGAAAAACTGCTGCCCATCATCGCCCGCCGCGCGAACGAGCACAAAATGACGCCGTGCATTGGCCGCAGCCACGGCATCCACGGCGAACCCACCACCTTCGGCCTCAAGCTGGCACTCATGCACGACGAATTCCATCGCGCGCACGAACGCCTCAAGCGCGCCCGTGAAGTCGTGGCGATTGGCAAACTTTCCGGCGCCGTCGGCACCAACGCGCACCTGTCGCCATCCATCGAAGAACACGTTTGCAAAAAACTCGGCCTGCGTCCGGCGCCCATCGCCACGCAGGTCGTCCAGCGCGATATCCACGCTGAGTTCATGAACACGCTGGCGCTCATCGCGGCCGGAATTGAACGCTGGGCGGTCGAGTTCCGCCATTTGCAACGCACGGAAGTTTTGGAAGCCGAAGAACCGTTCGCCAAAGGCCAAAAAGGCAGCAGCGCCATGCCGCACAAACGCAATCCCATCACCTGGGAGCGCCTCACCGGCCTCGCGCGCGTCATCCGCGGCAACGCCATTGCGGCGCTTGAAGACGTCGCCCTGTGGCATGAGCGCGACATCAGCCACAGCAGCGTGGAGCGGATTATTTTTCCCGATTCCTGCACTTTGCTCGATTATATGTTCGGACTGCTCACGCGCCTCATGGACGGCCTGAACGTGTATCCCGAGAACATGAAAAAGAATCTCGGCCTGAGCCTCGGCATGTGGAATTCGCAAACCGTGCTGCTCGCCTTGATCCGAAAAGGCCTCACGCGCGAACAGGCCTACGAACTGGTCCAGCGCAACGCCATGAAAACCTGGGAAGTCAAACATGCCGGCCGTGACGATGCGGATTTTGTGGAACAACTCAAGTCCGACCCCGAAGTCGCCAAACATTTCACCAAAGGCGAATTGGAAAAATTATGCTCGCTGGATTTCCATTTGAAGGAAGTCGGGAATCGGTTTAAGAAATTGGGTATCTAAATAAAGCGCAACCATGGCCTTCCGAATCCACGATAGCGTCGTTCGCGGCGAGATTGACAATCGCGAAAAAGGAATCGTGCGCGGCAAAATCTGGGTCATGGGACGCGAAGAACCGGTCACGCTCGAACTCAAGGGCAACGCCTGGCCTGACCTGGCTGGCTGCCTGCTGAAATTCAATAATCCCAGTGAATTAACCAAACACTCGGGACTTGATTCGTTGAACCCAATGTCACATCCGCTGCAGCATCGATGCTTTGAAAGCGCGCAGAAATACTGGCATCTGGCGGACGAACTGGACCTGGACCAGGGCGAGCATGAAGATTTGGGCCAGTTCATTTTTGAATTTCAAACGACCGGCGTCAAACTGGCCGGAGCGCTGAACGGAATCGCCGAAGGCCACGCGTATGAGGACAACTCGTTCACGGTGGCTTACCTCAAACGCGCTCTGGATCCTTTGCACAAATCGCAAGCCGGGCTTGAGGCCGTTGCTCCCCAAAAATTGTTGCCCAATGAAGCCATCACCGAAGCGCGCCGGGAATTGTTTGAAATCCGCGAAGGGATTTTAAAGCTGATGGATGAATTGCGCGGGCGCGGTTGAAACCGGCGCGCCGTCACTCTGTCACCCTCTTTCTTCCTCGGTACACCGCCAGAAAATAAACCAGCACCGCGCCCGACGCCGCGGAGAGTCCGCTCCAAAACAGGCACCAACGTGTTCCGGTTGCCCCCGTGCAGGCCGCAAACCACGCGCCGGTGCCGAGGTATCCCACCAGGTTTCCCACGCCATTGTTCATAAGCGTTATCAGCGCCTGCGCCCGCGCGCGCCATTCAGCGCCAACGCGTTGATCAATGTAAATTTGCGCCGTGATATACACCGGCACAAACGATGCGCCGTGCAAAAACACTCCGGCCAATAGCCAGAATTTGCTGTTCAACGCGCACAAGGCAAATCGCATCACCGCAAAGCAAAGCCCGGATACGAAAATCCATTTCAGCCGCCATTTCGCCAGGAGCGCGCCCAGCGTGAACATGCAGATGAGTTCCGTGACCTGCCCGAGCGACATCCACGCGCTGGTATGTTGCAAACCAAGCTCGCGCATGTGCGGCGGTGTAAACGGATAAAACGCCGCAATCGGAATCGACCAGAGCGCGATCGTGATGAACACAACGCGATGGTCCGGATGCTTGAACAATGTCAGCGCGTCCCAGCCGAGGCGTTGCCGCAAGGTCAATGGCGTTGATGACCGCGGTGTTTCCACCGGCGGCAGAAAAAAAGTGAATCCCGAGACGAGCAGCCACCCCGCCGCGCAGGCGTAACCAGCGCGCGGAGACTGGTCCGCGTTGAGCGCGCTGACAATTCCGCAGCCAATCATCCAGCCGAGCGTGTACATGCCGCGAATCGGCCCGAACTCCAGTTGGGAATTCGCGAGCCGCGCAAAAATGATCGCCGAAGAAAGGCTCATCAGCGGCGCGGCGCACACGCAATACAGTTGGATCAACCCCATCACGAGCCAGGGCTTCAGTCCGGCGTGAATCGCCGTCGAAACAACGGCGATCATCAGCGCCGTCGCGAACGTGAGGCCGCGCAGCACTTTCACCGGAGAGAAATGTCGGTCGGCAATGGCGCCGAAAATGAGCGGCGAGACGAACGCTGCCAGCGCGGTTGCCGCATAGGCGTAGGGCCGAAGCATTTCATAGCCGTTGGCCTGGAGCACGGAGGTCAGCGGCACCAGCCACATGGCCGCCGCGGCGCCCTGAATCAGGAATAGCGCCACCAGTTCGGCATACTGAGTCTTGCGAATCGTCGTCAGCACGCGCGAATAGTGGCACGGGCGTCTCGCCCGTGCGAATTGAATCGAAACGCACGGGCGAGACGCCCGTGCCACTGGAAAAAGCGAACGGCGCCCCTCGGAATTTTCGGACGGGCGCCGAAGCTTTAATTATTTAGCTGCCGAATTATCGGCGGGAGCCGAGAAACAACTGCAGCACGTACCAGAACATCAGCGCGACCGACGCAAACATGTCCAGCGCTGCCGCCACGTAACGGTCTTCCGGGTAATGATAAAGCACATTGGACGTGTCATAGAGAATCGCGCCGCCCGCGAGCGCAACCATGGCCACGCTGAAGAAAGTTCCGAGGTTGAAACCAAAAATCACGCCCCCCGCAATCATAACCAACGCCACGATTCCGCCCCAGAAAAGAAGGCCACGGAGGAACGAGAAATCTTTCCGCGTCATAAACACCACCAGCGACAGACCGACAAACCCCAAAAACGTCACGGCCGCGGCGCTGGCGATCGCACCGTGAGCGAAGTGGTCCGCCACGTAAAGCAGCGGCACAAAGATGATGGCTTCCACCACCACGTAGGCGGCCAGCGCGGCATATTGCGCCGCCTGCGAGGCCGAACTATACGCCACCTTGCGGGCCATCCACGCAACCACCATAAATCCGCCGAGAACCAGCAGCCAGTTTGCGCCCAACAACGCGCTCGCGATGCTGTCTGCGATTCCCGTCTTGAACATCGCGATCTCCAGCAGCACGAATGCGAGGACCGCGCCGAACAGATGGTTGTAGGCGCGCGCGATGAAACGCCCGCGTGAATTGGCGTCCAGTTCAATGACTGGCGTGGCTTGCGAATAGGCTTGCATGCTCATTGTGTCTTGTTTTGTTTCGGTCTTTTTTGTTTTCGGGATTATAAACGTCCTCTTTTTTGCGTCAAATGCGCAAACCGCAGCCGGAACAGCATTTAAAGCAGGTCCCGGGCCAAAACGGCTTCCGCTTATTCGATCTCAATGCCGACCGGGCAATGATCCGAGCCTTCGATTTCCGAGCGAATGAACGCGCTCTTCAATCGCGGACGCAGCGCTTTGCTGATCAGAAAATAATCGATGCGCCAGCCTATGTTTCTCCGGCGCGCGCCGCTGAAGGGACTCCACCACGTGTAATGGCCCCCGCCCTTTTCAAATTCCCGAAACGTGTCCACAAAGCCAGCCTTGACGATTTTGTCAAAGCCGGCGCGCTCCTCCGGCGTGAAACCGTGGTTGTGAACGTTCGACTTCGGGTTCGTCAAATCAATCTCGGTATGCGCGACGTTGAGGTCACCGCAGAAAATTACCGGCTTTTTCTTTTCGAGATTTTTCAGGTAGGCGAGAAAATCGGTGTCCCAGCGCTGCCGGTAAGGCAGGCGCGTCAGGTCGCGCTTGGAGTTCGGCACGTAGACATTCACCACGAAAAAATCATCCAGTTCAGCGGTCAGCACGCGGCCCTCTTTGTCGTGCTCCACGATGCCGATGTGCGGCGCGACGTTTACCGGCCGTTTCTTGACGAAAATCGCCGTGCCGGAATAACCTTTCTTCTCCGCGCAATTCCAGAACGCAGTGTAGGGCGCGGGCCAAAGCTGGTCCACATCGTCCGGCCCGCACTTGATTTCCTGGAGGCAAAGCACGTCGGGGCTTTCGCGCTCGAGATATTCGAGAAAATTCTTCCGCAGCACCGCCCGCAGGCCGTTGACGTTCCAGGAAATGAGTTTCACGGGGCCATTAAAAATTAAAAATGCGAAATTAAAAACGAAAAAAGGGAGTGGATATTCATCGCGTTTTTCATTTTGAATTGTCCTCTTCTGCATTAAATTGGCCAAGTTCGATGATAGCGAAACCAGTTCAGTCACAAACTGCGCAACCGGCCTTCCGGGTCAGCGATGAGCGTTTGATCAAAATCACGCCCAGCGCCGCCAGGCGCGTGACGATGCTGCTCCAAAAGCAGAATCGCCCGAATGGCGTGCTGCGGGTTTCGGTGGTCGGCGGCGGGTGCTCGGGTCTGCAATACAAAATGGACTTGCAGGACAACCCGGCCAATCGCGATTTCCTCGTGGAAACCTGCGGCGTGCGCGTGGTGGTGGACCCCAAGAGCGCGCTCTACGTGACCGGCAGCGAACTGGATTATCTCGATGCCCTGCAAGGCGGCTTCAAAGTGAAAAACCCGAACGCCGCCACCAGTTGCTCCTGCGGCGAAAGTTTCAGCGCGTAGCCGACAGTCCTGAGTCCTCGGTCCATAGTCCATCGCATTTGCCCTTCAGGCGTGTCTTGACTGTGGACTGTGGACTGTGGACTGTGGACTTCAATGACGGACTATTTCGCCCTGCTGAATGAACCACGCCGCCCCTGGCTCGATGCTGATTTGCTCAAGGAAAAATTCCTCACGCTGTCCGCGAGTGTGCATCCGGACCGCGTGCATCATTTGGGCGAAGCGGAACGCGCCGCGGCGCAGGAACGCTACACCGAGCTGAACGCCGCCTACCATCACCTGCGCGAACCCAGGGAGCGGCTGCACCATTTGCTCGAGCTGGAACTCGGTTCGTTGCCCAAGGATGTCCAACGCATCCCCTCGGAGTTGATGGATTTATCGCTGGAAGTCGGCGAGGCGTGCCGGGAAGGCGATGCCTTTCTGGCCGAAAAGGCAAAAGTCACATCGCCACTGCTGCAGGTCGCGTTTTTTGAACGAGGCCAGGAGTTTGCGGACAAGTTGCAAGCGCTTCGCCAGCGGGTGAATTCGTTAAACGAAGGACTGAACGCAGAACTGAAACAAATCGACGGCGCATGGCAAAGCGACCCCAGTCCGCGCGATGGGCTTTTGAATCGCCTGGAAACACTTTACCGGCTCTTCAGCTACTTCGCGCGTTGGACCGCGCAAATCCAGGAACGGGTCGTGCGGCTTTCGTTTTAACGTGGATTCGAAGAATCATCTTGGGATATTGCCTATGCGGTGGTTAGCAGGGCGCGCCACTCCGTGCGCGCCGAGGCCAAGAAAACACTGCGACTATTGAATCTCTTTCAAATCGACGGCGCGCGCGGAGCAACGCGCCCTACCTTAGCGACCGGCGCAGATGCCGCCACAATAGTTGTGGAATTGCTCCGGCGCGCATCTTTGTCCAAGCGCGGGACAATTTTTGGACAGATTTTGCCTCGCTCAGCCGTTTTCCCCGGCGTATTCCGTCGGATGCCGCGTTGGTACGTACTCTGCTGAAATAGAACCATGCAACAGTTACAGAAAGCAATTCTGTATCGCCCCGCGCCTTCCGCATCCATGGAAGACGCCCTGTCCTCCTTTAAATCCGCCGGAATGCGTTCGGCTTCCTGCTGACGCTCTTCTGAATTGGGTTTGGTTCCCGGCGGCCTGTGCAAGCAGGCCGCCGGTTTTTTGTTAATCCGCTCAGACCTCAAGTTCCGGTGGTTGCACCCTGTTTGAACGCATCCTGGTTCTGGTCCGCCGCATTCAGGCCGGCGTCCAGCTTCGCGCGGAATTCACTATCAAAGTCCTGCAAGTCATGCACGGAAACATTGACCAGCGAACCGGCGGGCACCTCGCCGTCGTCGCCCTTGGAAGTCATCACGCGCATCGTGATCAAGTCGTTTTCGCCCGCGTTTTTCAATTTGTCGTCCTGGCCGGGTTCGACTTTCAACAAATCGCCTTCGCTCAGGTTCCCCGCCGGGCTGGAATCCTTGGCGGAAGTCACACTGATGACTTTCGACACCGGATAAATATGCTTCGGATCCGCGAACGCTTTCGAGACGTCCGGCAATACCGGGTCTTTGCCGCTCTGCGCCTGTTCCGCCAGCGCCTTTTTCTCGGCGATGGTCTGGTCAATCTGGTTCTTCAGCGCCTCTTTGGTGTCCTTGTCGATGGGAGTCGCGTTCGGATTCGGCTTGCCCGCCTCTTCCTGCTCGTGTTCGGCCGCGGCCAATTTCGCTTCCGCGTTTCGCGCCTGCAATTCAGCCTGCGCCTGCGCTGCTTTGGCCTCGGAAATTTCCGCCTGGTCCTGCGCCGTCTGCGCGGCTGCTGCCGCCTTGTCCGCTTCCTCGCGCGCCGCCTGCGCTTCCGCGCGGGCCTGATCAACGCTCATTTGCGCCTCGTAATGATCCTGCAAATACGAAGCCACCATCCAGTCCGTCACCCAATACGACGGCGTCGGATAGACATCATACGTCGTCCAGTAAGGACCGTAATACGCATGATACCAGCCGTAGCTGTCCCAACCCCAATGATAATGGAACGGATGCACGATCACCACGCCCGCCGGCGTGTACCAATAAGGATCATACCATCTCACGAACGGCCTCATCACGAACACCGGATGATACACAAAACCAAAACGGCCGCGGTCATAATGATTCACAATGACCACCTTGTTCACGGTTTTGGTCACGGTCTTGTTCACGATTCGTTCGTGAACATCATATTTCACCGTTTCCGTGGCGCGCACTTTTCCGTCGCGGCCAAACTCATGATTGCTGACATCGCGCGAACCGTCCTTATGGTCCACTTCCTCCTGGCGCACGCGCCCGGTGGCATCGAAACGCGAAACTTGTTTGGAACCATCGGTGCGATCCACTTCCTCCGATTGCTTCCTGCCGGTAACGTCGAATTTCGAGACGTGCTCGCCGTCGGACTCTTTCTCCGCGCGAGTGCGCACCCTGCCTGAGGCCGATGTCTCTTCATAACCATTCGCCGTGTTGTGCCGGGTCAATGAATCTTTGGAGGAATCACGCCGGGATTCGCGGTCTGACTGTGATCTGTCCGTACCTCCCTGTCTCGGGCCATTGTTGTCGGCGTTCCTTCCAGCGCGGTGATTGCCGGGAGCGGGATTATCGCCGCCAAACAAGTCGCTGTTTCTGCGCCCCTGCTCCTGGCCGCGGCCAGCAGCGCCGTTGGTCTGGTTGCCGTCGCCATTTTGCCGTTGTGAACGCCGCGAGTTTTGTCCGTCGCCATTGTTCCTGGACTGCCTGTCCCTGGCATAGCCAACGACCGTTCCAGCGGCCACCGCCATGGCGATGGCGCCAATGTAAATTGTGTTCAATCGCTTCATTTTCGCAAAGTATCTCACTTAGCCACACGTGGTATGTGGTTGGTATTCAATTTTTTGGGGGATTTTCTCCACCATCAGGAGCTCATTCAGGCCCCGTGGTTAGACTGCCGGCAGCGCCCGGCATTCATTTTTATTCCTGCCGAAACGCCACCACGCTGAGAGGAGGCAAGGTCAACACCGCCGAGCAAGGGTGCCCGTGCGATTTGTGTTCTTCCGATACCACGCCACCCAGATTCCCCACATTGCTGCCGCCGTAAATACCCGCGTCGCTATTGAGCACTTCGAGCCATTTGCCGGCACTTGGCAACCCGATACGATAGTCAAACCTGGGCACCGGAGTCAAATTCAACACAACCGCCACACGGCGCGTCCCATCCGGCAATTGGCGCATGAAAGAAAGCACGCTGTTGTCATTGTCGGCGCAATCAATCCAGTAAAAACCCGCATGATCATAGTCCGCCTGCCACAAACCCGGTTCCTGCGTGTACAGTTTGTTCAAGTCCTCGACCATTTTTTGCAGACCGCGATGATACGGTCCCGCGCCGAGCAGCCACCAATCCACTTCGCCATTCGCATTCCATTCGTGGCTTTGCCCGATCTCGCCGCCCATGAACAGCAATTTCTTTCCCGGGAACATCCACTGATACGCCAGCAACGCGCGCAAGTTCGCGAACCGCTGCCAATCGTCGCCCGGCATGCGGCCCAGCAGCGAGTGTTTGCCGTGCACGACCTCATCATGCGAGAGCGGCAAAATGAAGTTCTCGTGATGATGATACAGCATCGCGAACGTGAGATCGTTCTGATGATATTTCCGGTGGATCGGCTCGTGCGTAAAATAACCCAGCGTGTCGTGCATCCAGCCCATGTTCCACTTGAAGGAAAATCCCAGCCCGCCGATGTAGGGCGGCCGCGTGACCTGCGGCCAGGCGGTCGATTCTTCCGCCACCGTGATGACACCCGGGCATTCCACGTGCGTGATATGGTTGAACGCCCGCAGAAATTCAATCGCCTCCAGATTCTCGCGTCCGCCGTATTGGTTCGGAATCCATTCACCCTCTTTGCGCGAGTAATCCAGGTAAAGCATGGACGCAACCGCATCCACGCGCAGGCCATCGACATGATAATGGTCGCACCAGAACAGCGCGTTGGCCGTCAGGAAATTGGCGACCTCATGCCGTCCGAAATTGAAAATCAATGTGCCCCAATCCTGGTGCGCGCCTTTGCGCGGGTCCGCATGCTCGTATAGCGCGGTCCCGTCGAAATTCGCCAGCGCCCATTCATCGCGCGGAAAATGCGCCGGCACCCAATCAATCAGCACGCCGATGCCGGCTTCGTGCAGGCTGTTTACCAAAAACTTAAAATCCTCCGGCGTTCCGTAACGGCTCGTCGGCGCGTAAAACCCGGTCACTTGGTAGCCCCACGAGGGATAAAATGCGTGCTCTGCCACCGGCATGAATTCCACATGCGTGAATCCCATCTGCTTCACGTATTCGACCAGCGGCCGCGCGAGGTCGCGATAGCCAAGCGATTCGTTCGCGGTTTTTTTTCGCCACGAACCGATATGCATTTCGTAAATGCTCAACGGCGACCGCAACGCGTCCCGTGACCGGCGTTTTTCCATCCATGGCTGGTCGGTCCACTTGAATTTTTTCACGTCCCAGACAATGGCCGCATTTTTCGGCGGATTCTCAAAGAAAAACCCGTACGGATCGGTTTTTAAAACAATGTGTCCGTGCGTGTTCCGGACTTCGAATTTGTAAATCGCGCCTTCGCCGACGCCCGGAATGAAAATTTCCCACACTCCTGACGGCCCGAGCGACCGCATCATGTGATAGCGCCCGTCCCAACCGTTGAAACTGCCCACCACGCTGATGTGCTGCGCGTTCGGCGCCCACACGGCGAAGCTCGTTCCCGGCACGCCATCGATCACGCGCAATTGCGCGCCGAGCTTTTCGAAAATGCGCCGCTCGTCGCCCTTGCCAAACAAATACAAATCCGACTCGCCCAGCGTGGGCAAAAACGAATAGGCATCCCGCGTGCGATAGGTGTGTTTCTTTTTGTCGGTGATGACCAAATCGTACGCGTAAACCTGGCTGGCCGCCTTGGTGACGCCTTCGAAAACATCCGAGTGCGGCAGGCGTTCGAGTTTGAAGCTGGGCCGGCCCTTCTCATGCACCGGCTGCACTTCGACTTTCGACGCATTCGGCAACAGCGCGCGCACCACCAATCCCGAACCGTCTCCCAAAGGATGCATCCCCAGCAATTGATGCGGCGAACGTTGATTAACCTCGACCAAACTCCGAAGTTCTTCCTGGGTTAGTACCATGATGCACGCAATTTAGCAGACATTCCAAAAACGGCATTAGAAAACAACACCCATATCCTCCGGTGAGCAGTTGTTGCTCCTCATGGAGTGTTGCGAAGACTCAGCCGCGAGGCATGTACTGCTGATGCTTGGGTAATGCAGCTTCCATCAAATCCCAACTTGGCGCGTCGGACACAAAAATGTCCATCGCAGGCTTAAACCAGCTTGGATCATCCAGACTCGAAGCAGTAATCCCGATAATGCCGCGTTCCGGATTTTCGGCGCCCGTCAGGCGAGAGCCGCATTTCGCGCAAAAGCCACGCAAATTATGACCCCCTGCCAAAACTCGGCGTCCCGTAGCGTTGAAGGTTGCCTTTGACAACCTTGAATGCCTTGAACGGCACAATCACCGCGGGCACGTAGGGACCGCCCGTAATCTGCTGGCAATCCCGGCAATGACATTTGAGCATCAGCAAAGGCTCGAAACTGCATTCATAGCGCACTTCACCACAAACACAGCCGCCGGTAAGAGGAAGTTTCATGGAATCTAGCTACCCCATTTCGGCAAATTTTCCACTGGAGTTTTGAAAAATATTCCGCTTTCAGATCGCCCAATCTATCCGCTCCCCTTTCGATTCCTTGTAACTTTCGGCCCGCGCTATCCCTCCAGAATTGCATGCGGAACCAACCCCTGCTTCTGCCGGCAATTTTTTGTCTGGTCGCCACAACCCTGTCGGCAGCGACGTTTAAGGTCAATTCACTTGCTGACCTCGAAACCGCCGTGTCGAACGCGACGTCCGGCTCAACGATTGTTCTCGCGAATGGCGTTTATACTTCGAGCAATGCCATTCGCATCACGCGCCAAGGGACGGCGAAGCGGCCCATCACGATTTGCGCCGAAAGTGTCGGCGGGGCGGAAATCACCGGCGCGGACGGTTTCCACCTCGAACCACCCGCCGCATGGATCATCATCAAAGGTTTCAAATTCACTCACGGAGTCGGGCAGGAACACACACTTGTCGGCGGAGAAGAAATTGCCGCCGGCGCGAACCACTGCCGCTATACTCGTTGCACCTTCCAACTCACCGGCCGCGGACATTACCTGATGATCAGCGGCGATGATGCTGAAATCGATCATAACACGTTCCAGAATAAATTTACAGAGGGCCAGATGATCATCGTTCACGGTCCTGGCACGAACCAGATGGCGCAGCGCACGTGGATTCACCACAATTTTTTCAACAACTTTCGCGATACCCACGAGAACAACTGCTCCGCCATTCAAATCGGCGTCAGTTGGCGGAGCATGGCGGCCGCTCACGCGCTGGTGGAATCCAATCTGTTCCTGCATTGCCACGGCGAAAATGAAAACATCTGCAACAAATCCTGCGAGAATACCTATCGCTTTAACACTTTCGGCGAGGGTTGCAGTGAATTGTCCCTGCGCCATGGCAACGCCAATATCGTTTACGCCAACTTTTTCCTCGGCAGCGAAGGTATTCGCATCTTTGGCCATGATGACAAAATTTTCAGCAATTATTTCGAGAAATGCTCTCGCGCCATCCACATCGGCAATGGCGATGGCATCATCCCGCCGGCCAAACTGACCGCACATGATCGTCCCGACCACATCCAGGTGGTTTTCAACACGCTCGTCGATAATAGGAAAAGCCTGATGATGCTGGAGCGTCGCAGAGGCGGGCTCGGCGCGAAGGATTTCACGTTTGCGAACAACATTATCGTCACTCCAGGCAAGGCCGTGGATATCAACGGTCCGCTCACGAATGCATTCTGGCGGGGGAACATCATTTGGGGCTGCACCAACGATGTCGGGAACATTCCGGAAAGCGGATACAGGCTCATGGATCCGAAACTGGCGCGGGATGCGCAGGGTGAATGGCATCTTCAAAAAGGCAGTCCGGCCATTGCCGCCGGAGTTGGTTCATATCCATTTGTCACGATGGACATCGACGGACAAAAGCGCCGTGGCAAGCTCGACGTGGGCGCCGATCAATTCACGCGAGGGAAAATCATCAATCGCATTCTGACTCCGGCAGATGTTGGCCCGGAAGCTCCCTGAACCGTCTTGCGCGAGATGTGTTCAGCAAGGCTGATGGCCCCAATCGTTCTCCTTCATCTCTTTTTCAAATAAGGCCCATTGTTCTTCCTTCGTGAGCTGATCGGCGGACGCCGGCGCTGGGGCAGCAGGCGTGGCTTCCCCGGGCTTTGCTTTCAGCACTTCACCCTGAGGTGCGGGCTCGCCGCGTTTTTCCGGTTCGTTCATGATTGATTCCTGGGACGCTAAACTATTTAGGAGCAATTTTCAATCGTCCGCCGCGCTTTGAACAAGGACTTTTACGCGAATTTCATTAATTCGCGCGAATTTCCGAATCAAAATTCGCGCAATTCGCGTAAAGCCTCTTCATCCATTTCCCAAATCCACCACGCGCGCGCCGGGGATTCGCTCGGCGATTATATGCCGCGCGAGGTTCACCCACGAGCGGCAACGATCCAAAACGATGCCGTCCGAAGTCGCAATCGGATTGTTCGTATGAGAAAGCTCGCGGTCAGGGCTGAACACAACCTCCACTTCGCAATTCCAGCGATTGGTCTTCGCGATTTCGATAATCGCCGCCTTCAACCGGCCGCTGTTCGACACCGGCTTGTCCAGCCACCAGCGGCATCCCGCCGCGCCCGATGCCGCGATGGTTTCTCCCACCAATTGCAACGCTGGAATCGTTTCACTAACCTTGCGGTAGCGTCGATGAATGCCGGCGATGTCCCGGCAGCATCCGTCCCGCCCCCACAAAACCACTCCGCCGCTCAACGCGCTCTCGATCAGGGTCAGCACGTTGTAACCGTCAACCCAAAGTTCCCGCCCGCGAAGCTGCGCCAATTCGATCGTGCGCTCGCGACGGCGGCGGGCTTCATTTTCGGAACAGGCGTATCGTGAAATGGCCATCCGCTGGCGGACAGCGAGGGAATAGCGATTGCCCACCACTTCGAGCGCGGAGCGCGGCGCGTAATCCCGGTCGAGCAGCCAGCAAAAATCCGCCGCCGCGATTCGCAAGACGGGAAGCTGATCCACCGCGAATAATCTGAAATCCTCCGAAGCGGCGCCGCGATGAGCTTGAACCGGCATGCTTCTAATTTTGGGCAACTCGCGGCGTATCGCAAGCCCGCGAGAAGATTCAGCGGTCCAGGATGCAATCCAATTGCGCGCCGAGGATTTCAAGGCTGCCCTCGTTCCAAACGACAAAATTCGCTTTCGCGATTTTTTTCTCGATGGGAAATTGCGCGGCAATGCGCCGCTGAATTTGTTCCGCCGACCAGCCGCGTTGTTGCAAGCGCTTCATCTGCGTTGCCGCCGAGCAGGCCACGCAAATCGTCGCGTCGAGTTCATTGTCGGCGCTGGTTTCAAACAACAGCGGAATAACCACGCAGCCTTTTGGAATTCCTTGGGTGCGCCACGCCCCGGCCTCAGCCCGCCACAAATCGCGAATGCGCGGATGCGTGATGTTCTCCAGCTTTTGACGGGCAGCGGGATCGGAGAAGACGATATCGGCGAGCGCGCTCCGGGACAATTGGCCATTCGGCGCCACGACCGCATTGCCAAAGGTTTGCTGAATCTCCTTCAGAGCCGGCTGGCCAGGCTCGACCACGCGCCGCGCCAGCAGGTCCGTGTCCACGACGGGAATGCCGCGTTCGGCGAGGATCTGAGCCGCAGCGGATTTGCCCATGCCAACACCGCCGGTAAGCCCGAATAATTTCATGGCGCATTCATGCTTCCGCCACGTGCTGAACGCAAGCGGAAAGCACGGCCTGATTGATTATTACGGCACCACCACGGCGCGATAGAAGCGGCTCATGTAATTGCTCGCTGCCGGGTCAACAAAGTTGATCGGCGGCGTGCCCGTGTAGACGTTCACCCAATTGGTGCTGAACAGGTTGCTGTTCGCCTGGATGACCACCGTCAGACCGGCGGCGACCGGGCCGGGTATGGAAATCTGGAAGGTCTTGTTGCTGCTCAGGAATTGCGGCGTCAGCGAGAAGGTCAGCGGTACGACGCTCACGTTTGTTGAAGCGACATCATCATCCGGATTCGGGTCCGGCGTTCCGGCGCTCACCGTTGCCAGGTTCGCGAAGCTGCCGAAGCTGTCGGGTTGAACTGTCAGCACCAATTCAGCACCCGAACCGACCGCCAAATCCCCAACATTCCAGTTCAAAGTGGCACCGACCCGGTTGACCGAACCCTGGGTTGTGTTGGTCCCGACGATGGTCGTGCCCAAAGGCAGTTGGTCGGCTACGAGCACATTGGTTGAAATCGAGGGACCATAATTCGTGACTGTCACAAAGAAAGTGACTGGCTGGCTTGAGATTGCCGTCGAATTTGTTGTCGTTATCAGCACTTCATTGTCACCCGACGTCCCGATTGTATCTGCGGTCGTGAGCGAAAGGATCCATCCGTTGCCGACAATACCTCCGCTGATCGGGGCGTCATCCTGGAAGAACAATTCCCACGCGCCGTTCGGGTTCCCTCCGCTGACCGAAGCCATAGTTGTGCCGTAGGGCGGCGGCGGCGGCGAAATGTGGGTTACCGGGGTATTCAGCGCCAGAAGAGCATTGATCAAATTCGTGCCATTGGGAGTGCCCAACCCCGTGCAAAGGTCGTAACCACGCGCGGCAAAAAACAAATTCGGGCTGCCACCCCAAGTATTGCCTCCGGTGGTGACGTCGTGAAAACAAGTGCTATAAAGCGAAGCATTAGTCGCAATCCCGTACAGTGCAGGGTTCAAGAAGCCAACCGGCGGCTGGCCATTAAGCGCGGCCTGCTCATTGATTAATGCGGCAAAACCACCCCACAGCGGCGACGCGCAACTCGTGCCCACAAAAATCCCCGCCTGACCGTTGCCAAATATGACAAAGACATTGTCCCCGGTAAGCGCCACGTCGGGGAAATCGCGCTTCGAGTTCGACCCGCCACGAGTGGTCATACTAATATTCGTCTGCCAGGAAGGTATGGCAAAAAATGGGCTGATCCCCCCGCTGCTCCCTTCGGGAGGACTCGCAGAGGGAGTAAAGTTCCAGACCGTTTCAGAATTATAAGTCGAACCGCTATCCGTGGTGAGGGTGGTACCGCCCACGCTTGTAACATTCGGACTATCTGACGGGAAAGGGACGACGCCCAGGAATGCATCAGAATCGCCAGATGCATTGAAGTAGGTTTGGCCCTGGACAGCCATTTGTTGGAAAATTTGCTCTGCCGCCAAATCCGGATTAAAAGTACCACCGCCCCACGAAGAACTGACCTGTTTCGCCAGATTATCATCGGCGATAGCGTTCAGCATATCTTCCCACGGAGCCGCAAGCGGGGCTTCATAGACATAAATGTTGTCCACTCCTGGCGCCATCGAAAGGACCATTTCGATATCCAGCGATACCTCGTCGACTCCCGGTCCAGGCACCGGAACACCTCCATCCACCGGCACAACAACAACATTAGGCACCTTGCCCGTCAATCCGATTTGCGCCTCGTAGGCCGCAATATCAGAAGCGAAAAATCCGTCAAATTGCACCAGCGCTACATTCTGGCCTGCTCCCGTCAGGGTTGTTCCGGGTATATAAGCCCTGCGAAAATCGTTGCCTTGATAGGAACCTTGAGGACCCGAACCAACATTGGGACTCGCAGCCTTCGCTTTCACTTTGGTTTTGCCATCAGGCATAGGGACCAGAGTCTTCAAGTGCGAATCCGCATGAGGAATGGAATAATTATTCAATCCGCTGACCTGGTAAATGGGCAGACTCGCGTCAACCACCGGATCCTTATCCGGCGCGAAGAACGTCCGGTTTTCCGTGGGATGCTGATAGGTCCGCAGGGTGACCTGGAACGCATTTTCAATATCCGCAGCCTTGCCCCGCACCGTCAAGACCAGCCGGTTGGCGTGCTTGTGAACGATTTCCAGGTGGTGCGCCGCAGCGAAATCGATGACCTGCTGATATTGCTTTTTCGTGGGACCGAACAGGTCCGTGAATTGGGCGGGTGTCAAGTAATGATGATAATTCTGGCTATTCGGATCCGACTGGTCGTGTATCAGATTGGTCAGCGCTTCCCGGTTTCTCAGGGGCAGGCTGATGGCGATCTCCATTGTTTTCGCGGAATCAAACAATCCGTTGGGATGAACCAGCCCGCGGCTCACCGGCGGTGGAACCTCATTGCGCAACGCCACGGTCCCGGGCGCCGCCAAACTTGAGAACACTGTGACGCCCGACAACACCACGCCGAGGCCAATTGCTAGTAAATCCTTCCGCATAAAAACTGAACGTATTTGGGTTTGCACTCCGGACCGGGCAGCACCCGAACGGTCCCCGGAGCTTTTATGAAAATTTCTTTGAATCGTTTTCATGTGGCTCAGGGGAAGACGGGCACCGGCAGATAAGCCGTTGGCTTGTTGGTTCCGGAGGTAATCTGTCCCGACTGCGGCAGGCTCGTGCCGGCCGCGTCGTCAAAGGTCAGGTTCACGTTGGTAATCGAATTCTGGCCGCCGGCGTGCGCCATGAACAGCGTGTCGTGCTGATCCGGCGCCACCAGCAGGCCATCGATGTCCTGCGGCGAACCGTGCGCCAGGTTGGTCAGCGTAATCGTGGCCTTCAAGACCTGGCCGACCAGGTTGCTCACATTGATGGTCGAGGGATACGGCGACGCGATGGCGTGGTCGTTGATGATAATTGTGCTGCCATTGGTGAAGGTCGTCGTGGCCGAACCCAATTGGAACCCGAACACCGCCGTTCCGATATTCGTCGTGTTGTCCTGCAACTGGAACGTGGCGACAATCTGCTGTCCGTTCGTGCCCATGGCGGTGAACGTGAACGGCCGCGAGACCGAGTGGCTGTTCGCCACCAGCGGACCATAGGTCTGTGTCGCCGGAGTCGGCGAAGGTGTCACGCCGCCGCCCGCGTTGAGCGTCGCGATGAGGTTGCCGACGTTCAAGCCGCCGGCGTCGCGGAAACCGAAGAGGACCGTGACCGTTTCATTGGAATCAATCACGTCATTCGGCGCGCCCGCGCCGGATTCCGAAACCAGCGCCGCGCCGGCCGGAATGACCGCGCTGCCGCTGGTGTCATGGATCGTGAGTGTCGCCGCGCTCGGCGCGCTCAGGATGCTGTTGCTCGGGCTGAGCAACTCCAGCAGCACCGTCTTGTTCGGTTGCACCACCGTGGTATCGATAATCTGCACCGAGAAGCTCTGGTTCGTCACACCGTTGGTGAACACCAGCGTGCCGTTCGTGGCAAAGTAATGCACGCCGTCAATCGCCGTGCCGTTCGTGGCCAGGAAATCCACCGTGGCCAGCGAGTTGGTCAAGCCGCTGCGGAACACGTTGATCGTGGCCAGGCCGTCGGTCTTGTTCACCGAATACGTCGCCTTCGAAAACTTGAAGCCGGAGGTCGCATCGATGATTTGCACCACCTGATTGCTGGGCGCCACGAGATGACCCGGACCCGTCGGGTTCTGCAGGTGGATGCTGAAGTCGCGTTCGCCCTGGGCGGAGACCTTGTTGATGATCGGCACAATGAACGTATTTGTCCCATTGCCGTTCGTGAACACCAGCGTGCCGCTGGTCGCCAGATAATCCACGCCCGCCACCGCCGTGCCGTCAGCGGTCGCATATTGCACTGACAGTGGAACCGTGTTGGAGTCGATGATTGGCGGTTCGACACTGGGATTATTGCACACCACCGTGATGAGCGCCTGGCCGGCGTCGCGGCGCACGACAATCGAGGTGTTCGTGAAGCTGATGCCGGCATCCGCATCCTGGATAATGATCGTATTCGTGCTCGGGAAAGCCAGTTGCGAACCGAGCGAGCTCGCGTTGGTGGAGAGTGCCACCGTGAAGAACAGGTCACCCGTCACCTGAGGATCATCCACGATCGGGACCACAATCGATTTCAGCGTCTGGCCCGGACCGAAGGTCAACGAACCGGAAGACCCGATATAGTTGGCGCCCGACACCGCGGTGCCGTCCGCCATGGCGTAATTGACCGAGGATGAAACATTCGTCGCGCCGATGCGGATGACGTTGACCGAGACCTGGCCGGCCGTTTCACGCACCGTGTTGGTCTGGTTTTGAAACGCGAAACCATTGTCGTTGTCGTTGATGAAAACCATGGCGTTGCTCGGAGACGCCAGGGTCGTGCCCGAACCGGCATCGGTGACCAGCGACACGCCGAAGTTCACCATTCCCTGCGCCACGCTGTTATCCACCAACGGAATCGTGAACGACCGGTTGGTCTGCCCGTCAGAGAAGGTCAAACTGTTGCTGACCGAGATGTAATTCAAGCCCGGCAGCCCAGTGCCCGGAGTCGTGTAATAGAAGGTCGAAATCGATCCGGACGAACCGCCCGTGCGAACGACCGTTACCACGGCGCCCGGGTCGCCTTCATTCGCGAAGAAATTTGTCGTGGCGAAGGACAACTTGCCGGGTGCGAACGTGGTGTCCTTGATGGTTAGCACCGCGTTGGACGGGTCGGCGATGGTGGCATTCAGGATGTTGCTGATGACCATCGTTACCGTCTGGTCGCCCTCCACAAGGCCATTGTTAGTGATGCCCACCAGCACTGTCTTGGAAATGTCGCCCGGATTGAACGTCACAATGGCGTTGGTCGGCGTGTAATCCGTTCCGATAAGCGCCGTGCCGTTCGTCGTGGTTGCGAAGCCCACGGTTTCTGAGTTGCCGATGCCGCCCTGGCGCGAAAGCGTGATCGTCGCAAAACCGGTCGGAACATTCTTCGCGACCTGGAAGGCCGGCGACGAGAAGCTGATGGTGCTGTCGGTGTTGATAATGGTCAGCACCGCGTTGGTCTGGTCACCCAACTCCGTGCCGGGGCTCGGGTTGGACAACGACAGATCCACCGTCTTGTTCGTCGTAATCACTTTGTCGTCCAGAATGGGCACAAACACCTGCTCGAGCACTTCGCCCGGCGGGAAGGACACATTGGTCACGACCGTGATGTAATTGGTGTTCGGCCCCGCCGTATCCGGCGTGGTCGAGAACTGGACGGAAACGTTGCCGCTGCCGTCCAGGTTCGGGCCGCTCGAACCACCCGTGCGCCGGATGGTAATCGCCGCCTGCAATCCATCTTCATTCACCTGGTAAACCGGCGACGTGAATTCAAACGCCCCCGAACCAGTGTCGGACCCGCCATAAATTCTGGCCAGGTAGGGTTGCGGCTGATCGTTATATTGGGTGAAGCCGCCGCCAATCAGGATCATCTGGTCCGCCGGCTGAATCACCACCACATCCACATCACCATTGGCGCCGTCGCCGAAGTTGATCATCGGGTCCGTCGCGCCGGTCGGCATCAATCGGGTGATATGCGGACGAGTCACGCCATTCGCCGTCAGGAACTGGCCGCCCACCACAATCCGGTTGTCCGATTGGATCGCGATCGAGTCGACGGTATCCGAGAAGCTGGGCGCCAGCGCAGCCGCGAAGGCCGTGTCCACCGTGCCGTTCCCGCTCACACGCGCCACGCGGACGGACGAAATGCCGTTGACATTCAGGAACTCGCCGCCCAGCAAGGCGGCATCGTCGTTTTGGATGGCGAGCGCGCGCACGATCCCGTCCGCGTCGACCACGAAATTCGTGTCCAGCGAACCATCCGCATTCAACCGCGCCACGTTGGTCTGGTTCACGCCGTTGACCGTCGTGAAGCTGCCGCCGATGAGCACCTTGCCGGCATAGATGGAGTTCTCCGGGTAGACCGCGATGGCATAGACGGTGCCATTCACGCCGGTGCTGAGGAAGGAAGGATCGGGCACGCCATTGTTGGCGAGCCGGACGATGCCGGGGTGCGCGGCGCCGCCGAAGGTGGTGAATGCGCCACCCGCATAAATCAGCCCCGAGCTGTTCGTGGACGCCTCCGCGATCGCGAACACGGAATTGTCCGCACCCGCGCCTGGATTGAACGTCGTGTCCAGCGTGCCATCGACCGCCAGGCGCGCCATGCGGGTCCGCGCCACTCCGTCCACCGTGGTGAACGAGCCGCCCACGAGAATATTGCCGTCGCCCTGCACGGCCGCCGAGAACACGGAACCGTCCGCGCCCGACAGTCCGCTCATGAAAATGGTATCGAGCGTGCCGTCGCTGTTGAACCGGGCGACATGGCTCCGAGGCAGGCCGTTGACGGTCGTGAAATTGCCGCCGGCGATGATCTTGCCATCCGGCTGCAGGCTGATCGCCAAAACCGACCCGTTGAGGCCCTGCTGGTTGAAAGTCACGTCTCCGTTGCCGGGCGGGCGGTTAAAGGATTGCGCATCCAGGATATCGACCTGCGCCGTCGCGGGCGAACCCAGCAATGCGCCCCCGCTCGGATTGGACAAGGTCACATTGAAGAAGAACGGCTGCACGTTGGTAACGCCGTCGTCCTTGATGCCCACGGTAAAGCTGGCCGCAAGCTGGCCCGGAGCAAACGTCAGGGTTCCGTTCGTGGCCACATAATTGGCGCCGGCCACTGCCGAGCCGTCCGAGGTCGCGAAGTTCACCGTCGCATTGCCGAGTGACGATGAAGTGCGGGTGACCGTAATGGTGGCGAATCCATTCGTCGCTTCGTTGACGACGTAACTCGGCGCGCTCAACTGATAGATGCCGTAATTGTTGTCGTTATCAATTGTCACCGTCGCATTGGTGGCCGTGCCCAGAATCATGGAATCGCTCGTGCCATTGAGCAGCGGGTTCACCAGGCTCAAATAGAATGTCTTCGCGCCGCCCAATAGCCCGTTATTGATCAGCGGAATCGTTACTGTGCGGGACGTGGCGTCGCCGCTGTTCCAATGCAGCGTTGCGGTCGTGTTCACGAAATCCGTGCCGGCCACGGCGGTGCCGTTGGAGGTCACGACCTGGATATCGAGCGTGCCTTTGTCGCCCACATTGCGATTGACCGTCACTTGCACCGCGCCCGCGTTCAGGTTGGTGACGTAGTTCGTCGAATCAAAGTTCAGGAAGCCCTGGAAGTTCGGATTGATGATGCGCAGCACGGCGTTGGATAGGCCGATCTGTGCGCCCACCGGAAAATGCGTCAGATTCAAGTTCACGGTCTTCTCGATCGAACTGATATAATTGCTCTGGGTGATTTGGACATTGAATGTCTTCACGACCTCACCGTTGGCAAACGTGAGCGTGCCGCTCGTGTCGGTATAATCGACGCCCGCGATCGTGTTCGACCCCGCGCTGGTGAAGTAATCAACCGAGACCGGGCCTAAATCCTGGGCGTTCGTCCGCATCACACTGATGACGCCGGATACGCTGCCGATATAAGTGGGTGCAGTGAACCCGAACGTGCCCGGTTTCTTGGTGTCATCCACGATGTTAAATGGCGCAAAGGTCCGGCCCAAAGCCACGCCCAACGGGATGTTTTCACCGCCCAGATAAAACTGGTCAACGCCGCCCGGGTTGGACAATTGGAATTGCGCGTTCGCGTTGCCCGTGGCGCCGGAATTGACGCCGACCAGCACGCTTTGCGCGCCGTTGATCCCGAGCGACCACTGGTTGCCGAAACTGTCATTCATGACCGTGTTCGTGCCCCACAAACCGTCGCTGTGCATGCGCGTGTCCGTGCCGAAAATTTGCCCCCAGTATTGCCACTGGATCGGATAAATCGGCGCCATGGCGTAATAGGTGAAATCCTGCACCGGCTGCGCGCTGATCGGCACCACCGAGAAATTCGCCGAGCCGTAACCCAGCGAACCATTCGTGCGCGTCAGCAATCCGTAAATAAATCCCTGCAGTTTCGAGGCCGGATAGCTTGAGTTGGCCAATCCAATGTTGCCGGGCCCGGGAGTCGAACCGCCAATCAAGCGGGCGACGTTGAACCGGTTGCGCACGCCATCGCGCTGTTTCGGCTCGGTATAAGCCCATGGATTGAGCGGTTCCGGCCGCTCGTTCACGTCAAACTGGCCGCCGCCAACCTGCGAAAAGAAGCCGCCGATCATCACATTGCCATCGGTCTGCACGTCGGAGGCAAAAACCGCATTCAGGCGATCGCCAAAATTCAACCGCGGCAAACCGGCAAATTGATTGTAGGCCGTGTCCAGGAAGCTGGTGTCGAGCGAACCATCCGCGTTCAAACGCGCGAAACCGAGGCGATGCGTGCCGTTGTAAATTGAGAACGGCCCGCCAACATAAATCATGTCATTGTTGGTGGTGAACACTTGATTTCCGGCGACGGTGTTCGTGATGATCCCGGCGGGAATATAATGCAGGTGATAAACGCCACCGTCGGTTCCCGTTCCGCAGAAGAATCCATTGTCGACGGTGCCATCGGTATTCAAACGCGCAATATGGCCCAGCGCCTGGCCGTTGACCGAGGTGAAATCGCCGCCCAGAATGACCTTGCCGTCCGATTGCATTGCCAGCGCGCGCACGCGCCCATTGGCGCCGCTGCCGGGATCAAAGGTCGTATCCAGCGAACCATTGATCAGCAGCCGGGCAATATGATCCTGCCCCAAAACTCCGCCTGCCGCCGTGAAATCACCGCCCACCGCCAGCAAGTCGCCGCCAAAACTCTGAACGTTGGCCGCCATTGTCCAGGCGACGCCCGGTGTGCCGTTGCCTGGATTCACGACAATTTCAACCGTGTTCAACGTCAGCCCATTTGTCGGGCCGAACGGGATCACGACCTCGCCGGCGCCGCCTATCAGACCCGAGTCATAAATCAGTGCTCCCGTAGCTACCGAGCCGTAATAGACCCGCACCTCGTTGGGGGCGGTCTGGTTGGTGAAATCAAGCGTCACCTGGCCCGCGGGCGCGCCCACATTCACGATGTTGGTGTACTCCGGATCCGCGCCGTTGGTGCTGATCAGGGTGGATGTCGGGGGCAACGGTCCCAGCGCATACACCGGCCCGTTCAAAGCATTCCCCGAAGTATAAGTCGTGTCGACCGTGCCATCCGGATTCAAGCGCGCGATGTAATTGCGCGCGGTGCCATTGAAGAATGTGAAATCGCCGCCCAGGATGATCTTGCCGTCCCCGCGCAGGAAAATGGAGCGGACGATCCCGTTCGCGCCCGTTCCGGTTGCCTCCCGGAAGGAAGAATCAACGGAGCCATCCGGGTTGAGACGGATAATATTGCCGCAGAACTGCCCGTTGAATGAGGTAAAGCTGCCGGCCACCAGGACTTTGCCGTCCGGCTGCACCGCCAGCGCGCTCACGAAATCACCGCCCGTGATATTGATGCCATCGCCCGGATCAAAGGTCGTATCCAGTTCGCCCGAGGTGTCAATCCGCGCGATGCCGTGGCGTGAGGCGCTGTTGTAAGTCGCAAAATTGCCGCCGATGATGGTCATGTTGTCCGGTTGCACAACCAGCGCATTGACCTGGCTGCCGAACTCCGTGCCGGGCGTTTCTCGCGGCGTCGCGCCGACCAGATTTCCGTTGACCGGAGGTATGATGTCCAGGCTGAAGTCCGGATTGTAGTATTCGTCCACCGAGCCGGCCGGCGGATCGTTGTCGTCGAACATGATTGTCACCGTCGCTTCACCCACCATGCCGACCGGCACCGGATGCTTCGGATCGCCCTCCAAGTCGTAAAGGGTGATTCGAAAATCCTCGTTAAATTCCGGGATGTTGTCGTTGTTGATGGTAAACGTGATGGGCTTGGGATCAAAATCCTTGGAACCCCAGGTCAGCGTGCCGCTTTCGCTGCCGCTGAAATCAGACGGGTCGCGGCCCAGGACTTTCGCGTCGTTGACGGGGGTGGGCGTCGCATAATCAGAGCCGGGCTGGAGCGGGAAAAATACATTGGCGCCGATCGCCGTGCTTTGATCATCCAAAGGCTCGGTGTTAATGCGATAGAAGCAGCTCGCGGCGTCTTGATTGGTGCCCGAACGGTTCACATAAATTGTGATTTGCGCATTCCGTCCGCCGCTGGTGTAATAATCCGATATATCTTCAGGAATGCGATAGTCGGTTTTCATGAAGTTGAACATCGCATTCGAGGATTGCAGACTATATTCGGTGTTGGTAAAAACGTTCGTCGTGCCCGCGTTCGGATCGATATTCGTGACGACCGAAAATCCAACCGCCGGCCCCCTCGGGTCAATGTCCAAATCCAGGATTCGCACCAGGGCCACGGAATCCACCGGATCCAGCCTGGGCTGGGAAACAATCGGGTTTTCCGACGGGCCAAGCTGCGGATTGAAAAGAACGATTCCAAAATCGCGGTTCGGCTGCGCTACGCCCAGGTCATCCTGAATGGGAATGACGATTGTCTTGCTCATTTCGAAGTCATTGAAGGTCAGCGTGCCGGACACAGGCGTGTAATCCACGCCCCCAATGGCCGGGGCGTCGCCACCCAAAGAAAGTGGATTTCCATCACCGGTGAGGATCCCGCTGTTCGTATCATAGGAGTAATGGCTCGAAAGCATGTTGCCATCGACTGTCTTGTAGCCAATCGTCACCTGCCCCGATGAACCCGCCACGCGGGTCACCGTCACCAGCACGCCAGGCACTGCAAAATTGTAAACTGAGTTTTCGGTGGTGGCGAGGTTGGGCGCCAAGCCTGACCGGAAGCCAGTGGACTCCGATTCCGCGGCTTGATAAAGCAACATGCCGGAAACACCGGAGCCGCTATCACGGGTTTCTGAAGCAAAACGAAACACACCCGCCGAGTGAAACGCCCAGTTGAGCCGGTAGGGGCCCGTGTTCGGTGGAAATCCGCCCGTGAACTTGCCGCCGACGACGAAATAGTAAGTCACACCCAGCTTGGCGTTGAACCGCAACCCGCTCGCTCCGCTGAACGGTGTGGTGATCAGGGGATATCCAATGAAGGGCTGGTTAACGATCTGAGACCCATTGCCAAAAGGCAGGGGAGGAATCGGATCGGTCGGCCCGAGCAGCAGAGTTCCAGGCGAAGGAGGGATGTTCGTGTTATCAACGGGAAGCAGCATGTCGTTTTCCTGGGCAAGCTGCCCCAGGCCCGGCTCGGGAAAAGTGATGAACAGATCGTCGTTCGCCGCCACTTGTGCCAGCGAGCCGACGGAGTTTCCTGTGTAAACCGCCAGCACCGTGTCAAACGTGGTGCCGATCGTGTCCACCTCCACTTCCCCGTCCGCCGGCGCCGTCCATTTGTACCAAACCGTGGCTGTCGGCGCGAAGCCCGCATGCGTGGGCTCACCCAATTCGGAGGTCGCTCCCGTGCTGCTGTTGGAAACCGAACCCCACATTGCCGAGGGATCGAGGACCGTCGCGCTGGCAAAATTGTCGTTGGCCGGGGCCGGCTGCGCCAGGGCCTGCGTCACTCCCAGCGCCACAAACGCCATCACTGCCAAACCAAACAGACTCCGCCGTCCGGGTACGAAAAACTTCGCTCGCAATCTACGCATAAAAACCTTCTGACTTGTTTCTGCACTGACCGCCGGTTTTCGACCGGCAGTATGAAATCGGCGCGCCCCTGGCACGCGTTGGTCCAGCCAACCGCCCGCTCAATCCGCGGGCGCCAAATAAACTTTGCCGCCCTGACTTTTGTCCGCATTCAGGAAGAAGCCCCCGCCTATCCCGCTTTTCTCCAACAACGCTCCCCGGAACGAAAGTGTCTCGCTGCCGTTGACCACACTGCCCGTAAACATTCCCGTTTTGGCGTTCAGCGATAATTTCAGCGTGCCGCTCTGGCTGCTCTTTCCTGAAAGCATGAAATTATTCGTCGTCGACATCGACGTGCCGGACAGGACCAGTCTCTGCTGGCCGGGCACTGCCTTGCCGGTCAGGGGCGATCCGGCGGCGTTCAACTCATTCGTCAATCCGCCCGGATACAGCGCATTATTGCCCGCGGGCACGATCCACACGGCTGAACCCGTGATGGCCGGATCGCCATTGGTGAATTGCATCCAGCCGATAAATGAACCCGCGCCGCCGTAGGGCGCGGAATACAACGGCCAGATGCCGTCCTTCGAAATCGCGCTCTTCTGCGTGACCTTGGTGCCATCCGGCAGCAAGCCGCTCCATTGCACCGAGCCGCTCTTGCTCACCGTCACATTGCCAAACCCATCGCCAGCCGCCGCAGAGGAACTATTCGTGTCGCTCGAAAGCAGCATGGTGTCTTTGCCAATCCACGCCGCCGGCGCCGGATTTCTCGAACTGAACGCCGCGCGGTCCGCCATCAATTGGGCCGACCAGTCGCTGCCGGAAGAAATCGCGCCAACGATTTGATCGTTGTTCACCAATTGTAAATCCACCGTCAATGTGGCCAGCCCCTTGCCGGTAACATCGCCATGGAAATGGCCAAACGAATCAAATGATTTCGAGAACGAATAGGTTTTCCCGCCCAATTGCAATTTGGCGGTGAATCCAGCCTTGCCGGTCACGTTCGCCGTAAAGGAACCGGCGCTGGCCGGCGTCACGCCATTCGTGTCATAGAACAAACCGTCGTAAGTGCCCTGGGCCGCAGTGAATGACAATGAGCCGGTGGCCGACTGGCCGACCGGGAACGGCAATATGTCCGGATTGCCGCCATTGTTGTCCGATTGATTCGGGTCGCCCGGATTTTGATCAGTGTTCGTGCCTTGGATAACATCGCCGCACGGCACCGGGCCGATGTTCGAGATATCGAAAACCCAACCAGCCGGAATCGGCGTCGGGTCATCACGGTTGACGGTACCATCCCCATCCGAATCAATATCAGGGCTGATCACCAGCGCCTCGTTAAACACGTGGGTGTTGTTGTCCGGATAGAGAAGATTCGTGGAACTGAAGACGCCCGCGTAATTGCTCACCCAGCAGAACCCGCCGTTATTCTTGCCGTTCAATTTCTCCGCGATGGACACGCCATTCTCCAATGCCTGCGCGTAGTAAATTTTCGTTCCGGGCTGGAAATTAAAGGCGGTGAAATTGCCGTTGGCGTCCGTGTTGGTCGCGTAACCTTCGAATTGAATTGAATCCACATACAGGGCATTGCCGCCCAGGCTCATGAAGGTGAATTGGCTCGGCGCGGAGTCCGCTTTGAAGACCATCCGGCCCAGCGCGAGGTTCGTGGAAAACCCAGCCACGGTGCAGCCATAATCGTTGCCCGGCCACACGTTGACGGAATCCAAACCGTTGAGCGAAATGTTCGTGATGGTGGTCCCGAGCAAATCCCCCGTAGCCGGTTTGCCCAGGATGCGCACGCCGCCGCCCGCAGTCCAGAAATTGCCGTTCGTCACCACCGTCGGCAGCGTGCCATTGGTAATGTGCCCGAATTGGTTGGTAAAGAGATAGCCGTCGCTCAAGTAACACGGCGTCGTGAAGGTGAGCGATTGGCCGGCGCTGATGACTCCGTTGCTCGCGAACAGGCTGTCCGCGGAGATCGAAAGCGGGCCGTTGGTGGCCATGAAAATTCCATTCGTGCCGAACGCCGGGCCGGAAACTCGAATGTCCATGCCATTATCCAGGGCTTCTTGCAGCGTCCCGCTGTTCTCAAAGTAGTTCGCCTTGATGAACACGCCCTGGTCGCTGATAAAGCCATGGTTCACAAACGCCTGGTAAGGCGTGGCGTCCGCCCGGTCGGATTCCGGACTGAACATATTGCCGGCGAAATTCGCGAGGTTCGTCGTCGTGATGACGCCGAAATTGGTCATGTATTCCAAGTTCGTGAAACTCGTGGACCACAAAATATCCGGTTCCAGGAGATTGATCGCGCCGACCAGGCTGAAAGCGCTGGAATCGTTGGTTTCGATGGTGAGCGAGGCGGAATCCACTCCAAATTTCTCGTAGATGTTAAACACATCGTTGATTTGCAAACTGACCGGCGCATGGATAAAGATATCCTTTTGGATCGTGGGGCTGGTTGGTCGGAGCGCGCTGTTAATGATCAGCACCCGCACGTCATTCGTCACGCCAGTGGCATCCACGAATAGAAAGCTGCCGCTCCATGCCTGCAAACCGGCCATGGGAGAGAAGGGAACCCCAGTTGGCGCGCCCGGCACACCGGACCACACCGGCAAGCTCGGCACGACCAAATTGGAAAGAGTGAGCGAACCGCTGGGAACGCCGATATTCATGTCGGAATAGGCCGCCGAAAGCAATGAATTGCTGTAATCCACCAGATCCACGGGGGAATTTAAGTTGAGATAGGCCGCGCCCGCGACGCGCGCGTTGGCGAGGTTCACGGACTGACTGCCGGAGATCAGGATGCGTCCCGGCATATTGGTTGGGTTGCCACCCACAACGCCATTCGTGTCGATCGGCACCGCGGTTGGCTGGTAACTGACATAAGAATAATCGTTCGTCACAATCGCGCCAACGGGAGAGGGATTGAAAAAGGTGCTTGGCGGAGTGGGCGCGAGCACGGTCGCCCGCACCGGGGATTCAAAGACCGTGAAATCCGCCGGCGGAGGGCTAAAAGGCAGGAAAGCGTTCGTGCTGCGGCGAAGCGATGGATCATCGGAAAGATAGAAATAGTTTGTGAGGGTCAGCCCACTTACTGGGTCCCGATATTGTCCCGCCCATTCGACGTGGAACGCCCCTCCGCCCACACCCGGATCATTGCCGAAGTAGACCGTTTTTGCCACCGTGGCAGGACTGTAATCCTTTATGTAAATGATGCGCCAGACGACATTGCTGTTAATCACCGGCGGGTTCGGATTCTGGATATAAAACGTCGCATTGCTTACCGACATTTGCTCAAAAAATCCGCCGAAAAACAGGGAACGGAATGCCGAAGAGCGCGCCTGAGTCGGCGTGAGGTCAATGTCCGGCTGCCAGGGCTGCAGGTTCGTGTCGCCAAAAAATCCCCAACCATAGTCAACCGTGTTGATCCCAAAATTGCCGTCGAACCCTCCATTCATGATGAGCTGTCCCCGCCTCAAGTCCAGATTGTTGCCGGCGATATCAATCAGCCCCAGGTTGTCCATCTGGATCAAACCGGAATTCTCGACGTTGTTGGCCCGCACCTTCACTGTGGCCGGTTCCGCTGGCTCGCTCGGCAAAAACGGATCCGGCGCAATAAATAAACCGGTGTTGGTGGCGTAAATCGCGCCGCCGCCAAAGCCAGTATTTTTGTTCACGAAATTCTCCAGCGGCTGCGGCTGGCCCACGCTGGCCGGGAAATGTTCAAAATCGAAACCAGGCGTGGAGGCCAGGATGCCCGTGTTGGTGACATTCAGCGTGTCGGTCGTTTCGTAAAGGATCGGAGCTGTCAATCCAGGCGACTGGAACAAGGTGGTATCGACAACAAAAGTCCCGGCATTGAAAAAGTTCGGGGTGTCCAACTGAACAAGGTCCCAATTGCCTGTCGGCACAAAGACATTGCCATCATTCTCATAATTCCCGCCGGCAAACGCCGCAGGCCCCAGGGACAGGACCAGCAGACTCGACAACAAAAAACGTTTCATAAAACGAACTGGGCTCCGAATATCTGACTCAAATTTCATGCGCGTCAGAAAATGGTAATGGTGTTCTGAGCATCCCGGGTGGCGCCGGCGGTGTCGGTGATGCGCAACGTGAAATCATAAATTGCCGCCGGACCAGTCGGCGTGCCGGTAATCTGGCCATCCGGCGTCAACGTCAAGCCGTCCGGCAGACCGGGCGATCCCGGGGCCAGCGACCAGGTAAAGGGACCATTGGCCCCCGTGGCGGTCAACTGCGCCGAGTAAGGCAAACCAACATTCGCGTTGGGCAGGTAGCGGTTCACCATGGCCGGACCGGTCAAGAGATCTTTTTCGATCTCAGCCAGGCTCTCGCCGTTCGGGTACACAATCGGCGTATTCGTGGTCCCATCAAAAGAGCCCCACGCCTCGAACTTTGCCTGTATGGTTTCGTCGCCGGGAAAGGTGTTTTCAAAGTACGGCGCCGTCTTGTTCAGAATGATGAGATCCGGCAACACCGTCGGTCCTTCTATGGTTCCCGGTCCGGCAACATTGGGAGGGTTGGGTGAGTTGAACCCGAGCGTGCGAACATCCAGGTTTTCACCAACTCCAGTGAGGGTGAATGTCTGGGTAAACATTGCCGTCACGCCATCCACCGTGTTCGAGTAGGTAAAGGTGGTATCGTCCGCCAAATCAGCGCAACTGAACAGAAAATCCGGCCTTGGCACCCGCCGCTGCATATGGCGCGGGAAAATGAGGCTGTTCGTTTCGTCCGATTCGAACAATGTGTAATCATTCGTCACCGGCTGCCAAAATTGACCGACAATGGCGTCGTAATCGCGTTTCACAAAGATGACCTTGCCCATGCCGCCGCGGTCCGCCACGGAATCCACCGGGCAGGTCACCGGCAGAATTGCCACCGTGTGGTTAGTGAAGAAACTAACGCTGCCCGGGATAAATGTAATCGCCGGGTTCGTGACGCCGGGCACAACGGTCGAAATCAACTGCGGCAAATTCGTCGTGGCCGTCACCGTGGTCGTCAGGTTGGAAAGAACCTGCGCGCCGCACAGGTTGGTGGGCAGGATGAAAAAGTCTCCAAACGCTCCGGGAACAAATATCGGGGTTATGCCAAAATTTGTGGTCACCGCCAGCGTCCCTGCCGCTGCAAATGGATTTTGACTTAACTGGAGATTAACCGTCCCGACCAAACCGATGGAGGAAGATGTATTGGTCACCAGGTTCCCAAAGGTATGACCGAAAAAGGTGAAAGCGTTGGTCGTGTAATTGGTGGAGAATATTCCGATGTGCGGCAATGTTCCGGCCGGGTCAAAAGGCGAGGTGACCAGGGTTTCCGTCACATTCGTCGTGATCGTGATGCCAAAGAAATTTGTGTCCGAGGTGACAACAAGCCCGGGGTAAAGAGCCGACAAAGCCGCGCCGTTGTTCGTGAGCGCTTGCTGCGCAAACAGGCTCAAATCAAAGGTCTGGATCGTAGTCGGCACATCGTTCGTGAGGAATTCCGTGGTCCTGGGCCCGGACGCTTCAACATTGAAATTATTGGTATTGATCAAATACCGCAGTGCCCCCACGTCGTCCCGAGTCAGCGAGGTATAAAATCCACCCGCCGCCAGGCCGTCATACCAAAAACTGAGAAAATCGGCCACGGCGGAGTAAGGCGAGGCCAGCGGATCCACCGGAAATTCCACGGCGTCGGCGACGGGATTGGGCGGCTGGCAAACTTCAAAAATGGAATAACTATAAAGGACGCCGTTGACGTAGCTGCTGTTTGGATAGGTGGACGCATCCACCGGCACATAGCTAAAGTTCCGTTTAATGATGCCGTAAAGCATATCGGCAGGACAAGGGGCGGTTCCCACATGCTTTCGGTCACGCAGAGCCCATACCCAGCGGGTCGGTTGGAAAAATCCCAACTCTTCGGTCATCTGGCCCATGATGAACGACTTCAGGTCCAGGAGTTCAGCGGCAGCGGCGGTGAAATTCACACGGCGCGAATCCGTCGGGAATTCGGATAAATCAGTGCTGTACTGAGAGACATCGCCGATCGCATTATACATCGCCAGCGCCTTGTCGACTTCCGCGACGCCATTCGTGCCGAAGTAGCTGTAAAAGCTGGAATCAAAGGAATAGTACAGCACCGGCGTATTGCGCCGATATTCGTCTTTGATGTCCTTGGGGGCGCCGAGGTCACTGATAAGCCCGTAGGCAATGGTAGGAGTCTGGTAAGCGTCCGGGCCCGCAGTCGGAATCGGCCCAATCAACGCGAAGCCCCAGGCGGACTGGCAGCCGATGATGAGGCCGGCGAGCCAGACAATTTGTTTTACTGAACGCAACATACGAAAATTCATTCTATCCATTCATCAATTGCTCGGGACAAAACTCACCGTCCCGCTTTGGTCGGTGCCCAGGAAAATCCCCATTCCCATATTGTTCTTCTCGAACAGCACTCCCTGGAATGACATCGTGGAGCCCTTGCCCTTGCCCGACCCGGTCGCGATGGTTCCCTGGAACAACCCGCTCGAGGAATTGAGGCTCAACTTCAAGGATTTGTTTTGCGAAACAATCTTGTTGTTCATGCCCCACGTGACTTCGTTGACGATCGGCGAACTCAATCCGCCGCCGCTAAGGACCACTTTAGAATTTCCAAAATTACGGAAACCCACCGGCGGCGTCTTGAAGAGCGATCCGGAAACCGTCACGCCGTTGGTCAAACCACCGGCATAAGGCGCGCCCGCTCCGGCTGGTTTCATCCAGACACATTGCCCGCCAAAGCCTTCGCTCGCCGCTCCGCTGAACTTCATCCAGCCAACGGCCACGCCACCGGCCTTGTAGGGCTGCACATACAACGGCCAGGCGCCGTTCTTCGAAACCGTGGTGGACTCGCTTACTTTCGTGCCATCCGGCAACACCAGGTTCCATTTCAATGCGCCGGAACTGCTCAGCTTGACGGTCCCAATGCCGTTGCCCATGGTCCCGTCCGTCGCCTGAATCACCATCGTGTAATTGCCCGCCAACGGTGTCATATGGCCTTTGCCGAACACCTCGCGATTGGCCTGCACCGCGGCTGTCCAGGTCCCATTCGAAATCTGCCCGGTGATCGCATCCGCGCCGTGCAAATCAATCTGCAACGTCACCGTCAACGAACCCACGTTGCCAGTATAGGCGCCGGTGGTGTCAAACGAGCCCGAGAAAGAATACTTCGCGCCGCCCATCTGCAGCCTCGCGCTGAAACCGCCCTTGGCTGAAGTCGTGATCGTGATATAGCCCGAGTTTTCGGAAGTCACACCATTCGGATCGTAAACCAAACCGTTATAGGTGCCTCTCACATCCGCGAACGACAGGATTGTCCCCGAATTGGTCGGATTGCCGGTGGGATTACCCGGCGGCAAAATGACCGGCGGAGTTGGAACCGTGTTGCTCACGCTGTTCGGGTTCGCGTTCGGATCCGTGTTGAACACGGAATCATTCGTGCCCACCACAACCGCGGCAGGATTCGCGTATTGCTGGGCATAGAGATCGTAGCCCGCCAGGCCGGGTTTGAAACTCGTCCAGGCAGCGAGAAAACGCCCCGCGCCATCCGCAGCCAGGGCCTGATGCATTTGCGATCCCGCGGTCGTGGTGTTCACCTGAAACTCCGGGCCCGACGTCGTCGCATCATCATTCAAATAGCTGCCAAAAACACCCGCGTCCGAACCGTCCTGGCCATGGCTGTTCCAAATGACCAGATAAGTCGAACCATTCCGGCGAACTTTAGGCCCAAGCTGATCGTCATAGAGCTGCGTGTTTACGCGGGTCACATTCCCGCCCACGCCCGTGCTGGTGAAACGCCGGGCATAAACGTCCCACCCGTTGTGCACCACCGCCAAGTCTTTTTCATTCCACGTTGCCATGAAGCCGCCGTCCGCCGCCGCGGTGAAATCAGGCGCGGCGCAAACGTTGCTGCTCACATTCACCAAAATTTCGCCCGTGATGGGAGCGCCGCCAGAATCGAAAGTCCGCGCGTAAACATCCACGCTCGGCACGCCATTGCTCAAGTCCGTCCAGCGTTCCTGCTCCGAAACCCAGCCCACCAGCAGATTGCCGTTGGCCAGCGCCGCGATGGCCGGAGAGCGCTGGTTGTTCGCCGTGAATTGATTCACCAACACTTCGCCGCCGAGCTTGTTGCCATTTGGCGAGAACATTTGCAGATACACATCCTTCATGCTGCCGCTCGCGGCCTGGTCATCGCTGACATAGGCAATGGCCACGTTGCCGTTCAGGAGGGTCGTCATCACCGGGCTGCTCTGGTAACGGTTCGTCGCCGAGTTGACGAGCACATCGCCGGTTACCCAGTTATTGCTCGGGGAAAGAAAACGCGAATAGATATGCTCAAAACCCAGCCGCCCTCCCTGCCATGCAAAGGCCGCGCCACCGTTGTTCAACATCGTGACCCGCGCGGATTCCTGGTCGCCGGCGGCCAGCGAGTCCACTGGGAACGCCACGCCCGAGCCGGTCAAATCGTTTTTCAACCGCATCGCTCCCACGCCCAAGCCATGCCCATCGATCCAGTTGTCCTGCCAGACGACATAACCGCCGTTGGTCGTCACGCTCAATTGAGGATAAACCTGATCGCCCGGAAGCTGGCCCGTAATCGAAGACTCGCCTCCATTGGTAACAAAGGAATTCTGGCTTAAAACCACCGCAGGAATTGCAAACACCGACCACCAGCAAACCGCAGCCTTCCGAGCACTGAGCGAAAATGACATAATTCGTTTGTAAGCTTTTATCAGGCCGCGAAATCTTTGTCCATGCTTTCTTGGCTCTTGGTCCATTTTTAAACGCGTTTTTTAGCGATTTGACTTGCTAACGACTTCACGGCTTCCGCGCATTTCTTTATCTCACTGCGGAATCACCTGCTCGGGAATGCTCTTCTGCGCGAACGGCATGTCCTCATCCAGGTGGCGGCGATTGCCGGACGGATCGATGATCGTGGGCGTCACGAACACAATCAGGTTCTTGCGCTGCGTCTGGTTGATTTCGCTGCGGAACAGACGGCCCACCGCCGGCAGATCGCCCAGGAATGGAATTTTGTCTTTCTGACGTTGCACGTTTTCAGTGATCAATCCACCCAGCACGACTGTCTGGCCGTCCCAAACGATGCAGCTCGTGATCACCTGGCGAATGCGGCTGCGCGGCAACGGCAACTGGCCCGTCAACGGAATGCCGCCGTTGCCCGATTGAATCGTCGGGATGAAGTTGCCGGGATTATCGTACCCGACGAATTCCGTCACCGATGGAATCAGAGTCATCTGAATTGTCACGCCGTCGGCGCAAACGTAAGGCACGACGTCCAGCGTGGTGCCGTAAGGCTCGGTGTCCAACGTGTAGTTGATCGAAGCGCCGGCGTTCTGAATGACATTGCCGCCCAGGCCGCCGCCGGTGGTGCCAACCCCGGTAGCCGTGCCGGCGGTCGAATTCGCGGGAGCGCCGGTGACGATGGTCGTCAGATCGGCCACCTGGAATTCCGCCTGCCGCCCGCTCAGCGTCGTCACTTCGCCTTCATTCAACAAATCCGCGCCATCGCGCTGCTCCAACGCATGCAACACCACCCGGAATTGCGGATCCGTCAGAATGCCCGTCAGGCTGGCCACTGCCGGAATGTTTTGAGCGCCGATAGCGTTCCGCAGACCGCCGCTTAACAACGTGTCCGACTGCTGCGGAAGGAGCTCCGTGGCAAAGTTCGGGTCACCGGGGAATGTGCCACCGGTATTCGCGGGAAGATTCGGATTGCCATTCATCGTCGGCTGGGTGCCACCCGAAAGGGCCGTGTTATTGCCCATGATGAAATTGCCCAAGTACCAATCAAAACCCAGCGCGCGCGTATCGTTCTGGTTCACTTCCACAAACCGCGTCTTAACGGTCACTTCCGGCGGAGCGATGTTCAACGTGTCGATCGCCTGCTCAATCAAGTCCAGATCTTCCTCCGTGGCGTGCACGGTAAGCATGCCCAGGCGGTCATTGAAAAAAACGCTCTTGGGAGCCGAGAGGTTCACGCCCACCGAATTGAAGAAATTGATTACGGCCAAATTGATTTCCGCCGTCGTATCGAGGCCCGTCACGTAGCGCAAGCCACGCGCCGTTCCGGCGCCGCCGCCGCCAGCGCCCGCCGCCGCGCCCGCCGCACCGGCGAGATTGACAGCCTGGGCCTGCCCGCCACCACCACCTCCACGGCCGCCGCCGCCGCCGCCCTGATTTCCCTGCCCGGTAACATCCACGCGCGGAATCGTTGTCGCGCCAACTCCGCCGCCCGCGCCGCCGCCGCCGCCACCACCACCGCCGCCGCCGCCGCCGCCGGTCGCCGCCGCGCCGAAGGAAATGGTGCTGACGTTTTGCAAGCCCATGTAGAACGTGTTCGGGTCAACCCGGAACGTGCGCGTATACAATTGCTCCTGGTCCGGGCCTTTGAGTGAAAACTCAATCCCGTAATCCAGAATGGAATACTTGATCGGATGGTCCGCCGACTTCACGATCGCGTCCAGCACATCCATCAACCGCACATTTCTCATGTTATCCAGGGAAATTTGAACCGTGCCCAAGTCCACTTGTTCGGCCGGCTGGGTCGTCGCCGGAATGGGCTGGCCGGTGGTCGGATCGAACTGCTGCACGGGAGCCGCAGGCACGCCGGGAACTCCAGGCTGGCCAGGCAAACCACCCGCCAGCGGCGCCACCGCAGCCGGTTGCTGGCGGTTCAGAAGGAAATTGATTCCCTGCTGGTCGATGTCCCGCCGCTCGGTCTGGTCCGAGAGATTGCGGATCACCTCGCTGAGTTGCAGCCCGGGGAAGGAAATCTTGTCGAAAACAATATCGTTCAGCTTCTCGTAAATTCTTTGGCGCTGCGAACTCGTGTAAATGATGTTCGTGCCGGCATACGGATTCGGCACGGGCAATTTCATGCGGGCATCATTGTCAGCCCATCCCTTTTCCACCTGCACCATGCGGTTCATTGAGGTGATGTTCCGCGCGTCCACCACCTGGCGCACACGCGTCTGCTTGATGAGGCTCAGGTAATACAGCGCCGCCTGGTTGCTGGGGTCCAGCGCGAGCGCCTTGTTCATCTTGTCCTCCGCCTCGTCCGTTTTGCCGAGCTGATACATCAGCTTGCCGTCTTGCACCAACTGCGAAACCTGAATTTTCTCCTCCCGCGTGGCTCTCAATTCCTCAATCGCGCCCGGACTCGGAGTTTTTCCACGATTGGCCTCAATCAACGCGTCATTGGCCGTCTTGAATTGCAGCGCGACCTGGTTTCTCGGGTCGACCCGCAGAACGTCTTTCACCTCCGCGTCCGCCTGGAGATAATCCCCGCGATGCTGCGCATCGATCGCGAGTTGCATGCGCACGGAATCAATGCCGCCGGTGGCGATTTGCCGCTCGGCATCCGCGGTCGGCCCTACGGCATCGGCCAAGTTCCACGCTTCATCATACAGTTTGGCCGCCGCCTGCAAGTCCTTGCGCGCTTCCGCCGCGCGCGCCTGCTGCAGCTTGTTGCGCGACTCAATCTGATCGGCCTGGCGGTGGATCGCGTCTTGCACGGCAAGTTCCTCCGGCGTGGGGCCGCCCGGCGCCGGCGCCGGCGCTGAAACGGGTGGCGGCGTTGCCGGAGCTTCAGTTTGCGCGCGGAGAAATGAGGCCGTCGCGAGTACGAGAACAAATGACTTGATGACTGCTGCTTTCATTGTGGGTTACGGTTATGGAGCCGTGGCGGTCGAATTTGTCGGGCTAAGCTCTCTGATCCATGTCTTCTGGTTCGAAAGTTGCAACAATACAACTTCGGATTCCTCGATGTCTACGATTTTATAGCATTCACCGGCAAAACAGATGGGAGCCGGATCGGTCTTGCGTTTGTTGAGGAAAGTCCGGTTGTCCGGCGGGTAAACCAGGTCGGCAGTGAAGCCTTCCACGCGCTGATAAGGCTGGTCTCTGCTGATGGTCACTGTCTTCTGGGTATCACTCAGTTTCAAAGTCACGCCCGTCGGATCGTCCGCCGGTCCTTGCGCCGCGATCACCGTAAAATTGTTAGTCGTCTGGTGCATAGGCACATTCGTGACTTTCACGTTTCGGCCGGAAATCGTTGCCGCCGCCTCATGCTTGATGCCGATGGCGTAATGCGTCGGCAGACCCGGCGCCACCGAAGCGGCCACGAACGAAAACACCTCGTATAACGGAGAAATCCTGGTCACCATTAGCTGTTTAACTTCCCGGCCCGCCGGATTTTCAAATACTTTGCCGTTCTTCAACTGCCACCGGTACGGATTGAAGATCTTGTGGGGATCCATCAGGTTCAGAGTCACCGGCGTCTTGCCGCGCTGCAAAAACGCGTCCTGGCTGGACAAATCAATCGGCGCCACCGTCTTCGGCAGGGGAGTGGCCGAATGCTCAAGGTCATTGAGTTTCTGCTTCTCGTTCGACACCATGATGGGCAGGAACACCACAACCCCGAGCGCCGCGATCACCACCACGGCCAGCACGATTTTTTCGTAGTTTTTCTTTAGGAATTGCATTATCTGCCCGCTGCCGGAAGTTTCTTCACTACATCCACCTGCAAAACGACTTTCAGCTTCTTCTCATCAATGACCGTAATTGCCGGCCCGCCTCGCGGGAAAGTTGGCATGGTCGCGCCGTACTGGCCGTACTGCCCGTACTGACCCACGCCTGGCTCCATCGCTCCGCCCGCCATCGCTTCCTCCGGTTCAATATTCAAGGTTTTCACCACGAAGGTATGCTTCTGGTTGGCGAAGCTGCTCAATACATTGCCTAATTCAGGCGTGAAACATTGGAACGTCACTTGATACGGTGTGATCACCACATACTGGTTGGTGATGGAGGTCGAATCGATGTAATCCGGCTGGGTTGCGCCGCCGCCGCCGATGTTGTTGACGTCATCCGCCGTGCGCTCCCGCTGGACGGCGTCCAATTCAGACACGCGGCTCTCGAACAAGATGTCGCAAATCGCCTTCACTTCGCCCAATTGCTTCGCCAACTGGTCCCAACTGTTCGGATCGTAAACCGCCTTGCTCTCCTGCAAGGAAAATGAAAAATCGAATTCCGGCTGCAACATCACATTGTGCTCCGCCGCTGCCGCCCGCAGTTCCCCCACCGTCTGCCGCACCGCAAAGGCCATGTGTTGATCACTATATTGGTTCGTGTTCGGGATCGCCGGAATGGGCGGAAACCATTCCTGCATTTGCGCCACCCGCTGATGAACTTCCTTGGTCTGTTGCCGGACCATGTCCAAATTGGTCTGGTCGATGGGTGGCAACTGTTGCAACGTCGTGTAGTCCTGGCTTAATTTCTGCCAGTTCGCATCATTGCTCTGCCACGAGGAATAGCAATACCAGCCCGCCGCGATCAGCAGCACCACCGCCAGCACGCAGCTAATCACAAAATAAAGGTTTCTTTTGACCCAGGACATATCAGAACTTCAGCGGATTCCTCAAGGCGACTTTGACAGCGAACGTGAACGTGAACGGCGAGTCGTCCGTGATCAGCTTCTCTCCCACCTGCGTCCCCTTCGGGTCTACCAGCGGACTTTGTTTCAGATGATCCAGCAGGGAATACATCAATTCCGAATTTGCCTGGTCACTCGGGCCCTTCACCGCCCGGCAGACCATAATAACACTCGTGACACCGCTGCCCGGCGGCGGCGGAGTGGCTGCAGCCGCGGCCGCATTCTGATCGCTCAGGCCCAGACTGTATTTGTTTTCAATGTCCTGCTCGATCGTGGCACCGGCATCCGGCGTCGAAGCTGCATACGCGTTCGCCCCGGCCGCGCCCCCATCGGGAGCCGAAGGCGTCGCAAACCGCTCGATCCACACGCCCGCCGCCGAATGCCATTTGTTCGACGTGATCGCTTGCACGTTCGTCAGGACCGTGCGCAGTTTCGGCAGCGCGTCCACCCAGTAATACCGGTCTGTCGTCAGCGCCGCGAGCTGTCCAAACTCGTTGGTGGCATCGGTCAATTGGGTCTGCGCCTGGTTGAATTCATTATTGGCCGACTGCCGCTTTTGCAGCGTGGGCTCAATCGTGGCAATCTTGTCCGCCTTGGCGCTGCTCAACTGCGAAAACAGCAGCCCAATCACCGCCACCACCACCACAATCGTGAACACGGTGGCGATCAAGTACGGCTTCTTTTCGTTGAACGCGCGCCATTTCCGGGTGCTCTCCGGCATCAAATTCAGTTCCACCGGGCAATGCGCCAGGTTCCGCAAACCCAACCCCACCACTTCGCCCATCGAATGCGCCACGCGCACGAGTTCCTCGAGGTTCACGGTCGGATCGATCTGCACGTTGCGGAACGGATTGAAATACTCAACGGGCACATTCAGCTTTTCCGCAAAAAACTGCGCCGTGTAGGGCATGATCGACGCGCCACCCGACAAAAACAGCCGCGCCGGCTGGGAACCGCCCTGTTGTCCGCGGTAAAACTGCATCGTCTGGTTCACCTGGATGTGCAGCCGCGTCATGAACTGGCGCGCAATCTTCGAAATCGCCGCCTGGTTCGGGTTTTCTGGCTCTTCATACGCGCCGCCCAGGCTCACAAAGCCTTCCTCAATCTTGATTTTTTCCGCCACATCGAACTTCATCTTCGATTCCGCGGCAAAATCCTGCGTGATGGAATTCGCGCCCAGATTGATGCTGCGCGAATACACTTTCCCTTTTTCGAAAAACAGCAAATTGCACGTCTTGGCGCCGATATCCAGCAGCATCGTGCAATCCTCGAGGTCGCCATAATTGAACTTGAACGCGTTGCACAACGCCGCCGGTGAAACATCCGCCACCTGCAATTTCAAGCTGGCCGCATCGGCCACGCGGAAAAGCCCCTCCACGATTTCCGACTTGATGGCCACCAGCAGCACTTCCAACTCGCCGCCGGCCGCCTGGCCAAGGATTTGATAATCCCAAACCACCTCCGAAAGCGGGAACGGCACGTTCTGCTGCGCTTCGTATTGGATGATTTGCGTGACCTTGCTCTGCTCGACCGGCGGCAACTTCACGAACTTCGAAAAAACGTGGAAACCGGGCGCGCAGACGTTGCAATCCTTGGACTTGATGCCCATTTCGGAGATCAGGGCCTGTAACGCTTTCAGGATGGTCGCTTCACGGGTGCTTTCCTGCGCGCCTTCCTGGCCAAGAGCTTTGGTTCCGTACTGTTTTAAGCGCAATCCCCCTGCCTCATTAACTTCAAACTCAGCGAGCTTGAGGCTGCCCGCGCCGAAGTCGACCGCAAGAAATGATTTGGATTGCAGCATTGGCTGACGTTAATCACGCGTCCCGCTGGTTATGGTTCGTACACAACGAGACAGTCCGTGGTGGTTATCGAAAAAACACTATGGGGTCAAATATAAAAAAACTTTTTTGTGATATTCACCGCGGAAATTTTCGTTTTCGACAAAAGGAAGTTTGCTAACGCTCCCCAAAAACCATTCCCGTACGACGCATGTTGAATTCGTCGCGTCCGAATTCAGTTCGCTCTTCCGAAACCGAATCTTCCAGACAGGCTTCAAAAAACCTCCACGATCCAACCGCCTTTATAACGCCCGCATAATCCTTTCGGAGTATTTACACCATACACCAATCCTGCATCTGCTACACTCCGCCATCAATCACCCTGCGGCCGTGTTTCCGAACTGGAAAACCTTTGCCGTTGCGCTGGGCGCGTTCGCATCGACGTGCCCTGTTGAAGCGCAATCGCCGGCATTGTCGGTTACCTTCGCTTCGCCGGATGTCTTGCAGTTTTCCTGGCCCGGCAATTTTACCAACTGGCAATTGATGACTACCACCAACCTGGCCCCGGCAACCTGGCAGACAGTGCCCCTGCCGCCATTCGCTTCGAACAGCACGCTCACCGTCCTTTTGCCCGTCACCGAATCGAAACGTTACTTCCGGCTTCAAGAAACCGGCGCGGGCAGTTGCGTGTTTCACGCAACGCCGCCAGTCATCAACTCAGGCCAGCACGCTCTCGCGGTGTCCGCTCGCCAGCTACACGTATCGCATTTCGTCCGAGCCGAGGCCCGGGCCTGGCGTTGTGAGTGGTAACAGCCTCGTCGTGCTTGAGGTTTCTCTGGAGCTTGGACGCTTGGACACTTGGAGCTTCAACCCTGGAGCATTTATTTAGCGCGCGTATTTGCCAGTCAACGTCGCGCTCTCCAGAACATGCCCTTGCATCTCCTGCTCGATGGCATCGCGCGAACAGCCATCCGGCAGCGGCAACACCGTGTCCAGCGCGAATATCTTGAAACGATAGCGATGTTCGCCCGAGGGTGGCTTGGGCCCGTCATATTCCACTTCGCCAAAATCATTCTTCCCTTGCGTCGACATCACCGGCACGCTGTCCTCCTTAATATCCTTAATCTTCGGATCCATGTTGAACAGCAGCCAATGATTGAAGGTCCCCTCCGGTGCATCGGGATCCTCGACAATCAGCGCCAAACTCTTGGCGCGGCCGGGCACTTCGTCGAAATGCATCGGAGGAGCGTGATTCTCTCCATACATCGTGAACTTGTCCGGAATTTTTTCTCCATCCGTGAACGCTTGGCTCGTGATTCGCATAACAAAAACTCCTTTGGTTGAGATTTACCGACTGGGTTCACGCTCTGATTCGAAATTGTGGTTAAACTGAGATTGAAACGGAGCGCCGAGCACCAGCTCGGCGCGAACAACTCATGTGGCGAAATCCGCGACCTTTGCATGCGCCAGCCGCTGAAAATCGTCAAACGGCATGCGGATCAATTCGGTGTGTGACCCTGCGTTGAACGCGATCTCGTCATCTTCGGCCAGCGGCGATGCCACGTAGACATCCATGCCATAAAGATTCCCGAACGGAGGCATCGCGCCGACCTCGCAATCGGGAAACAACCCTTTGAATTCATCCTCCGTGGCCAGCCGCGCGTTCGCGTTCCCGGCAATTTCGCGCAACTCCGACAGGTCCAGTTTCCGATCCGCCGGCAACACGGCCATCGCCATCCGCCCGCCCATTTGCACCACGACGGATTTCGCCAGCTCCTTCCCCGGCACATGCGCCGATTCCGCCACCTCCTGCGCCGTGCAAGCCTCAGGATGAGTGATGGTCACATACTTCGCATGCTCGTGATCCAGAAATTGCTTCAATTTTTCGGCGGACATAGTGCCCCATTCTTAACTTGAAAATAACCCCGGCCATCAGCATCCAAATTAGGAGAACACCCAATAGGAAAAAACCGCGAAGAACTGGCTATCCGTGCCGCCGCGGGGCCGGAACATCCGTCATTTTCTGAACGCAATGTAGGATTTAGGAATGAAGCCGAGGAGTCGCTCCGTGTGAATCTCACAATCAGGGAAAAGTTCCCGCACTTCGCGCTTCGTCAACAAACGGGTCGTTTCGATCATTTCATCGACCTTTTTGACAGACGGCTTTTGCAACAAGCCATAGGGCGTGAGCCAGCGAACGATTTTTGGCTGGACGCTTTTTGGCAACCAGTGGACGAACGGCGCCAGATAATGCGGCTCTATGGGGCATTCGAAGGCCGGTGTCTGGACCCAAATGGCATTGCCGATCCGGCGAATCTCCTTCGCGAATGCCTGTTGCCTCTCCCACGAACCCACATGCTCGATGACGCTGTTGGAAAACGCGATGTCGTAACTTTTGTCCGGGAAAACCAGCGCGCAGCCGTCCCCGACGAAGGTGCGGATGTGATATTCCGGGTTCAATTGCCAGTCCGCCTGGTAAATATTCACCGTGTCTATCGCGCCCAGCAGCACCGGATGAATCATCCAGGAAGTCGGATTGCCGCCCACATCCAAAAGCCGCTGGTCGGGACGAGGCGAAAGAAGACGCACGAAAAGAGCGAATCGTTTTCGCCGCCAGATTTTGAATATTCGAGCGTAAATACTGTGCAGGGAAAAAGACACTGCTAAATCCTAAAAAACTTGGACACCGCTTGCCACTATTTTTTTTGCGCACTTGGCCCCGACCCTTATCCGCAATGGCAAAACGGTGCGACGATGCGCCAAAATGGGTTCGCTTTTTTGCAAAAATGATGAACGGTTGTTGTACGTTGTTGATTGGCACCACTGGCCCCAAATTTGAAATGGGTTCGTTTGGTAATTTTTTTATTTTTGGTCGCGGAAAGTGGCGCGGTGTGACGCAATCTCCTGGCTGCCTTCCGACTCCCAAGCCCTTTTTGTCTCGTTCTGCCTTCATTCATGCATTTCGCCTCCTTCGAAACCGTTATAGCATGCCTGTCAAATGCCGCAAATCCGAGTTTCTCACCCCAGAGTTGCGTCATCAGAAATGACCCTTTTTAGAATTTCTTTAATTTCTTGAATTCCACTTCCGAGGAGTATCACTGTATTTTGTTGCGAGATTTCTGCTATGAATACCCTGGTCAGAAAAGAAATCTTTGTGCCGGGAAGAATCCCGGGTGAGCGCCGATGGCTCAAAAGTTACAATAGTCAGCTCTGACTCCTTTTTATTTCTTCGATGAATCGTCTGTTTCATCAGTCCTCCAATGCAAATAGACGATAGCCGCCGCTACAAAAAAGAACGCCAATATGCGAGCGTTTGAGCGAGAATAAAATCCTGATGCCAGCAACCCCACAAAAAGCAAAGTTCCCACTAAAAGGATTGATATAAGGACGCGCAAGACAAACCAACCGTGTGTTCCTGATTGAACGATTTGACGGCTCAACAAGACAGGGCCATAGAGAACAAATGTGGAAAAAAATGAAATCAAAATTATGCAACCACAGTAAGAATACCATGGGCCTAAATCCATCCGCCTTGTTAATAAAAAAGTCGGCACTGCAAGCAATGCCCACACAACGCAAAAATCCCAACTGAAACGAAATGGACGGTCAATAGGCCGCATGATGGTCAATGGCATGAGCAATTTGCGTTATAAACTCATCAAGCCGTTTATGTTCGCAAGCTGTTGATTCAGGTCGGCGTTTAATTCGTTAATTGTTGTCTGGAAAGGGGTCAGGGCTGACTATTGTAACATTTTGTATCGAGAGTCATTTCGTTCCTAACCGTATTGTTGGTCGCCACTATCGCGAACATGCGATTCCATCAGTGCCTGTCCCTTTTGAAAGTTTTTGATCTCGATGATTTTTTCGCGAATTCGCCACGTCAAGCCGCATAAATCAAAAATTCCCGCGCGAGACTGATCTCCCCAGCGCCGCATGCAGCGGCGGACCAAAGCGTTTTTTCCGATCCTTTTAAGCAGCCGAATAGAACCTGTTCTTGATAAAATCAGCGACTTTTTCGACGGGAACCAAATTGAAGGCTTTATGATCGCGCTCGAAGTCCGCGAATCGGAGCTTTTTTATGCGTTCGAGCTCAACCGAGGAGAACGGCGGATAGGGCGAGAGATCGTTGAAGATGACGCCAATGCCATGATCGGCCACCACGATGCCGAACTTCGCCCCGAAGCGCTCTCTGATCTCGTAAGCGACCTTCCAGACCGATCCGTTCCAACTGCGATGCAATCGCGGCACATGCTCCCATTCCCAACTCGAAGGCAGCATGTCATGGATGGCAATAATGCCGCCGGGCTGGAGGAATCGCAGGGAATTAATCACATCCCGCCGGACCTGTTCGTAGGTGTGCAGCCCGTCAATGAATACAAAGTCGAATCGTTCCTGGTTGGTTTCGAAGAACGCGTCGCTGGTCATGCGATGCGTTCCACCGGATGCGGGGTCAACGCCGGTCTTTTTCGCGGCCGTCACGGCATTGAAACTCCTGTCTTTCCTGCAGCCAATCTCCAAATAACCGCTGCTCGGATAGGAGGCGAGGAGCGCCCGAATGAGATCGGTGCGCCGATAACCGATGCGGCGCCAATGGAACAAGAGCCGCCCCTCGACGAGTTTCTCTTTTTTGGCCACGTATTTCCGCCGGACCAGCCAGGCGGCCAGGTTCATTCGCAGCTTGATCGAGTTCATGCCATGTGCCGAGGCCGATGAAAATATCCATTCTTGGAATCGCCAACGATCTTATTAATAGTTGGCGGAAGCCGAACCCGGCAAGTTCTTTGTTCGAATCTCAGAGCCTGTCTGAAAATTCCAAGGGGTGCTGTTTTCGTGCAAAAGGCTCTCTGGCGAGGCGCGACTCAGAACCGCCTAGCCAAAGGCTCTGTGACTGAGGAGCAACGAAGCCAGAGAGCCTTTTGCACGAAAACCCTCCGGGCGGCGGGTCTTTTTGTCCGTGGACTGCGTTGGCTCGGCTCTCATCCGGCCATGGCGGGACGGGGATGCTCGGAGCCTCGCCGCCTTGTCCGCGGCCAAAATCCCTCGCCGCAGCGCCCCTGGCAATTTTCAGGCAGGCTCTCAGCCCGGAACATTCAAACCTTTGTCCGAAAATACTCAATCGTCTCCACCAACCCCTTGGCCAGCGGCACGCGGGGTTCCCATTTTAAAATCTTTTTTGCCTTGGTGATGTTCGGGCGGCGTTGCTTGGGGTCGTCTTGCGGGAGCGGCTTGAATACAATTTTGCTTTGGGAACCGGTTACCTTGATGATTTCCTCCGCGAATTGCAGCATGGTCATTTCGGTGGGGTTCCCGATGTTCACGGGCAAATCGTAATCGCTCATCATCAGGCGGTAGATGCCTTCGATCAAATCCGAGACGTAACAAAAGCTGCGCGTTTGCAGGCCCTTGCCGAAGACGGTCACGGGCTTGTTCTTCAACGCCTGGCTCACGAATGCCGGCACCACGCGACCGTCGTTGATGCGCATGCGCGGGCCGTAGGTGTTGAAAATCCGCACGATCCGCGTCTGGACCTTGTGTTCGCGATGATAGGCCATGGTCATAGCCTCGGCGAAACGCTTGGCTTCGTCGTAGCAGCCGCGCGGGCCGATGGTGTTCACGTTGCCCCAGTATTCCTCGGGCTGCGGATGCACCATCGGGTCGCCGTAAATTTCCGAGGTGGACGCGATCAGGAATCGCGCTTTTTTGTGCACCGCCAGGCCCAGGGCCTTGTGCGTGCCGAGGGAGCCGACTTTGAGCGTCTGGATGGGCAGTTCCAGGTAATCAATCGGGCTGGCGGGCGAGGCGAAGTGCCAAACGTAATTCACCGGTTCGTTCAGGAAGATAAACTCGGTGACATCCTGCTGGATGAATTTGAAATTCGGGTTGCCGCCCAGGTGCGCGATGTTGTCCACCGAACCGGTCACAAAATTATCGATGCCGATGACGCGGTGCCCGCGGGACAACAGCAAATCCGTGAGGTGCGAGCCCAGAAAGCCCGCGGCGCCCGTGACGACCGAGGTCGGTTGTTTTTGTTTCATAGCTTGGACAATCGTCGAACGGGCGAAATGGTCAGGCCGTCGGGTGCGTTTTGCAATCTTTAACAATGGCAACGGGAAACCACCCCGTCCCTGCCAATGACTCGCTCGCTCCCGCCTCACTCGGCCCTCCGATGCGGTGCTATGGGTTTTTAAAACCCTGACGCCGCCTTTGTAAAATCCTCGCGGTAAGGTTTTCCAGATTGGTAAAGTTGCAGGCGTTTCTGCATTTCCGGCACTGTCTTTTGCGCGCCGGCGGCGTTGGCGCGATCAATGGCTTTTTGGACGGTCGCCTGCGCCTCGCTGAAGCGGCCGGCCTCCGCGTAAGCCATCGCCAGCGTGTCTAAAACGAAGGGTTGTTCGCCACCAGTCATGTCGTTCGCCTGTTCGGCAAACGAAACCGCTTGCGCGCCGTTGCGAACGGCTGCGTCCCGATCTGACGCGAGCACGCGCGCCAGCCAGGTGAGTGTTTTGAAATCATTCGGATCAAGTTGCAGCGCGTCGTGGAAATGCTTGACCGCTTCCGCGCTTTGCCCGTGGCGCAACTCGGCTTTGCCCATCAAATAATGGGGACGCGGATCCTCGGGCGCGAGCTTGGCGCCTTCGGCATATTCATGCATGGCGTCATCGAAGCGGCCCATGTCGACGAGCAACGTGGCGAAGTTCACGTGCGCCAAAGCGGCCTTCGGATCCAATTTCAGCGCTTCTTGGTATTCCTTGAACGCCTCCGCGCGCTCGCCCTTGGCGGCGAGCAGGTTCGCCAGATTATTGTGCGGCTGAAATCGGCCCGGCTCGATGTTGATGGCTTCGCGATATTGGCCGGCGGCGGCGTCAGGCTGATTGTCCTGCTCCAGCGCCACGCCAAGATTGATGTGGGCGATGGCGTTTTCTTTGGTGACTGCAAGCGCGTGAGTGAACAGTGTTTCGCTGTTTTGCCAAAACCGAAGTTGGTATTCGGTGAGTCCAACGCAGACGAAAAGCGTTATTGCAGCGATGCTGGATGCGGCTACGACGGAAATCCGGAAGCGCGCCGCCAAATCCGCCGCGCCATAGGCCAGTGCGATAAAGATGCCAATCGAAGGAACGTAGGTGTAACGGTCCGCCAATGCCTGGCCGCCGACCTGCACCAGGCCGATCACCGGCACGAGCGTGCCCAAAAACCAGAGCCATCCAATGAGGAGATAGGGATTCCGTTTGCGGCTGATCCAGACGAGAACGGACAGGAACACAAGAATCACGGCCGCACCGGCGATTTGCCACGCGGGAATTTCATGCGGCAGCGGATAAACGATGGACAGCTTCGTGGGCCAAACGATTTTGCCGAGATATCTCGCGTAGGCGACGAGTGTGTTTTCGATGCGCAGTCCGAACGGACGTTGTTCCAGCGAGACCACGGCTTCGCTGCGTTGGGCCAGGAAGGTGACGACACTCGAGGCGACGGTTAGGACGAAGAATGGCGCTTTTTCGAGAATTAACTTTGGCAGCGTGGTGCGTGCTCCGTGTTGCGTGTCGCGGGTTTTTGACCCTTCGGAGATTTCAAGCAGTTGTGCTCTTTGGAGCGGCCAAATATCCAGCAGCAACATCACGAACGGCATCGTCACCAACATTGCCTTGGCCATCAGGCTCAGCGCAAAGAGCAAAAGCGCGCAGCCATACCAGGCTTTGGAATTTGAACCGACTTTTCCCCTCGATTTCGACGGGGCGTTTCCGATGTTTGATGCGTGCGCGTATTTCGCATACGCGAGCAAGGTCAGCAGGCCAAAGAAAGTGCTGAGCACATCCTTCCGCTCGGAAAGCCACGCGACCGATTCCACATGCACCGGATGCAGCGCGAACAAAGCGGCGACGAATGCGGCGGGCCAAAGTTTGCGTGTCATTCTCCAAAGCAGCAAAAAGAGCAGGACGGCGTTGGCGGCGTGGAAAAGGACATTGACGAAATGTTGCGGGCCGGGATCGCCGCCGAACAGGCTCGCATCGATCATGTGCGAAATCCAGGTGAGCGGGTGCCAATTGCTCCCGTGCCAGGTCGTGAAGGCCCATTTGATTCCAGCCGCGGTCAGACCCGCCTTCACGTGAATGTCACCTACGTAAACGGGGTCGTCGAAGACCACAAAACCCGCGTGCCGCGCGGGCAAATAGGCCAGCACGGTCACCAGCGCGAGCAGCAGGCACATCGTTCGCGGACGAACCATCGCCTTCTTTGTGGTTTATTTCGGCGGTGGCAACAAGCGATTTGTAGCGCAGTTTCTCGATGGCGGGCGCAACTTGCCACCCGCACGGAGCGCGACTGTGTCCCGCGCAGCGGGATCAGCCGCAGCGCACGAACGTTGGCTGACGTTTACCCTTGCGGTTAATGACACTGCTGCGGCTGGTCTTTGACACAGCCGCGCTCCAAAATGGTGCGGGTGGCAAATTGCGCCCCTCGTAGATGAAGCGGCATGAATGCCGCGCTTCGCGATAAAAGAAGGACGAGCAAGTTTCCTCGCTCGTCCTTCGGTTGGGCTGGGCTGTGGGAGGCTAATTGTTCGCGGCCGGAGCTTGCTGCGGAGCATCTCCATCCGAACCGGGCGGGCGGCCTTCACCGCGCGGCGGGCGTGGCGGACGCAACTCGTCTTGCGTCAGTTTGCCGTCGCCGTTTTTATCGAGCGTTTTCAACGCCGCGGACGCATTGGCAATTTCGTCGGCGTCAATCACGCCGTCATGATTCGCATCGAGCGCGTGCATCAACGGCGAGGGCGGAGGCCGATGGCCCCACGGACGGCCGTCCTGCGCGTTGACGATGAGCGCCGATGTGCTGAGTGCAATCAGCGCGAGCATGGTTTTGGTCGTGGTTTTCATTTTGTCCTTTCTTGCTGTTTTGTTGTTTGCTTAAAGCGGGTCGCTTCGGAAATTTTCCAAGAGCGAACGGCTGTTTTGTTTCTCATGCCGCCACTCTACGCGAGGCCGCCTTAAGAGAATGTGAAGACGGAAAAATTGTTAAACCGGAGGCCCGTTTCACGATTTCAAGTTGCTCGCTTCGTTGCAGGTGTTAAATTCAACGAAACCCAAAGCGCCATCGCTCGCGCGCCTGCAACTGACATTGTAGCGGCGCTCTATAAGCGTCGCTCTGTGGACGCCGCCAAATTCGCTTTTTCAGCAGCGGTCTCAGACCGCCGCTACAATAAATGGAATCGATGCTGAAACGAGATCGGCTGATTGTATTGGCGGCGCTGGCTGCCACCACGTTGTTCGCCTGGGTCGACATGGCTCATGAGGCGCACTCCATGAACCTCGGCCGCGCCGCCTGCTGCGCCGGCATGAGCATGTCCGGCCCGGACACCAACCCATGGTCTCCCGTCACGCTCGCTCCATTGTTCCTGATGTGGGCCGAAATGATGGTGGCCATGATGCTCCCGTCCGCGACGCCCATGATTCTCACGTTCGCGAAAGTTCAGCGAAATCGCCGCGAGCAGCAGCGTCCCTTCGTCGCCACCGGCATTTTCGTGCTGGGTTATCTCGCGGTGTGGACGGCCTTCAGCGCGGGGGCGGCGGTGCTTCAATGGGCCTTGCACGCCAAAGCGCTGCTTTCGCCGAAAATGGCCAGCACGAGTCCACTCCTCGGCGCGTTGTTGCTCGTTGCCGCTGGAATTTTTCAGTGGACGCCCATCAAGAATGCGTGTCTCTCGAGCTGCTGTTCACCGTTCAATTTCCTAACCGTCGCCTGGCGCGAGAAAAAATCGGGCGCATTTCTCATGGGCCTCAATCACGGCATCAAATGTGCCGGCTGCTGCTGGTTTCTCATGCTGCTCCTGTTTGTCGCCGGCGTGATGAATCTGTGGTGGATCGCCCTTCTCACCCTGCTCGTGCTCATCGAAAAAATCGCACCGCGCGGATTGTTCATCGGCAAAATCGCGGGAATACTGTTTGTCGTGTGGGGAATCTGGCTGGTCGCGGGTTCCAGGGGCTGAGAATTCAGTTGCTCCGGCACAGCCCGTGCTTATTGTGCTCGCGATGGGACTGGGAAACTACACTCAATTGACCAAAAAACGCCGTCTCAACGGCGTTATTATCAAGCGCGGCCTGCAATCCGGAGTTGGCGCTCTCGGTGCGTTCGTGATGTTCTTGATCGGCCTGCCGTTCGCCGGCATTGGAGTTTGGGTCACTCTCGTCGGATTCAAAACTGTGCGAGTCAATCCGTCGGATGTGCATGCGCCGTATTTTGGCCTGGCCACCGTTGGGCTGGTGTTTCTAAGTTTTGGCTTGTTTCTGTGGAGCATGGCGTGGCGATTGTTTCGCGCGAAGCGCCGCCGCGCCCTGGCGATCGCGAATCATGTGAATGAACCGGCGTTGCAGGATTATGATTGGGACCCGCGCGGGTTTGGTTCGCATTGCTGGGCTCGGGCCGTCGGGGGCATTGTCTTTGCCGGTTATTTGGCGCTCTTTCTCACGATGTTCAATTGGTGGGCGTGGGTCGACAAGGGACCGCTGATGGTAAAAGCGGTCGTTAGCTTGTTCGACTTGATCCTCATTCTCTGTTGCTGGTTTACCTTCGTGGCTCTGTGCCGCGCGATTCGATTTGGAAATTCGCGGATTGAGTTTGCCCATTTTCCGTACCGCACGAATGAACCCATTGTGGTGCACTGGCTGACCCCGCCCGGCATACGCCGCACGAACAAGGGAACTTTCACGCTCCGCTGTGCCAAGGAATGGACCGAAAGAAGCGGCCGTTCCACGGTGACGGTCCACGAAGAACAATGGAGCGGCGCCTGGTCGCTGGAGTCACCGGAGGACTTTTCGCCGGGCAAGAATATTGATTTCGAATTTCAACCGCCGTCCGGCCTGCCTGCCACCTGCCTCAGTGGTTCGGAAACATTTTTTTGGGAGTTCGAAATCAGCCTGAGCCTGTCCGGTCCGGACTTCGCGGAGAGTTACCTCGTGCCGGTGTATTGATGCGTTTGGAAAGAATACGCACCTCGTCAGGAGCGCCGTAGGCGCGGCATATTTGTAGCCTCGCCGCACCAGAAATCATGAGCCCCGTAAGAGCGACATCTTCAGGGGAATTATATGCCGCTCCCACGGAGCTTGGGAATTCCCCGCTTGCAACCCTACAAATAGGCCGCCCCTAACGGGGCTTTTTCTTTAGTGTCAGGCTTTCGCTTGCTTCACGGCTTCCACGCACCGGGCGCAAATGGTCGGATGCTCCGGGCTGGAGCCCACGTCCTTCTCCCAATGCCAGCAGCGCTCGCATTTTTCGCCATCGGCCTTGGAAACAATCACCGCCGGCTCTTCACCAGCCAACGCGATCAATTCCGAAACATTCACCAACTCGCGCAACGCTTCACGATTTCGCCCGGCGAGATGCCCCTGCGCTGACGGCACTTTGATTTCGATTTTCGCATCGAGCGATTTGCCGATCGTTTTGGCCTGGCGCAATTTTTCCAATTCGGGCAAGACGCGCTCACGCCATTCAGCCAGCCATTTCCAATCTTCGCGTTCCTGCTCGGAAAGGTTGATTTCCGAAACCTGCCACCCCGTCCGGTGAATCGATTCCACCGTTTTCCCCGGCACAAATTCCCACGCCTCATCCGCCGTGAACGCCAGCACGGGCGCGAGCATTTTGCACAAGCCCGTTACCAATCGATGCAACGCCGTTTGTGTCGAGCGCCGTCGATGCGAATTGGCCGCGTCGGTGTAAAGCCGGTCCTTGATGACATCGTGATAAATGGACGAAAGCTCCACCGCGATGAATTGGCTCACCTTTTGGTAAACTACATGGAACTCGTATTGATCGTAGGCGCCGCAGACTTCTTTTTCCAACTTCGAAAACTCCGCCGACACCCAGCGATCCAGCCCGGTCATTTTTTCATCGGGAACGGTGTGTTTCGCCGGATCAAAATCGAAAATGTTCGAGAGCTGGTAGCGCAACGCGTTGCGAATACCGCGATAAGTCTCGGCAACCTTATTGATGCGCTCTTCGCTCACGACGATGTCGCTGCGGAAATCCTGTGATGAAACCCAGAGGCGCACGATATCGGCGCCGTAACGTTTCACGTACGCTTCGGCGGTCTGCGGTTTTTCGTAACCGCCCTGGCCCTGTTTGCTCTTGGAAATTTTTTCGCGGTCGGCATCCACCATGAACCCATGTGTCAACACAGTCTTGAATGGAACGGCGCCATTCCCCGCGAGCGAGAGCAGCAACGATGATTGAAACCATCCGCGATGCTGGTCGCTGCCTTCGAGATACATGTCGGCTTGCCAGCGTGCTTCCGGTCCCGCCATGGCGGGGCTGGAGCCTTTGGATTCTTCTGCCGGCGAGACGCCGACAGCACGTTGAAGCTCCGCCCGCCGCATCAGCACGGACCGAGACGAACTTCCCGAATCAATCCACACATCCAGTGTATCATTCGATTTCGCGACGGCGTCGGCGCCTTTCCAATCCTTCGGCTTCAGCAACCCCCACAATTCCGCCGCGGATTTTTCAAACCAAACATTGGAACCATGTTTTTCGATCAAGTCCGCCGCGTTGCGGACGATTTGCGCGTCGAGAATCGGCTCGCCCTTCGCATCATAAAACGCCGGGATTGGCACGCCCCACGTGCGCTGGCGCGAGATGCACCAATCCGGGCGCGATTCAACGGCCCCTTTGATGCGATTCACGCCCCATTCGGGAATCCAGCTCACGCGCCCGATTTCCTCCACCGCACGCTGGCGAAACGTTTTACCCGTAGCAGCCAAGGTGACGAGGCTCTGACTTTGTTTTGTCGTGAGACCCCTCACGTCATCTCCTACAACATGGTCAATCTCAATAAACCACTGGTCCATCGCGCGGAAAATCACAGGGTTTTTGCTGCGCCAGCAGTGCGGATAGCTGTGATGATAATTTTCCTGGTGCAACAGCGCGTGGCGCAGCCGCAATTCATGCAGCACCGCCTCGTTCGCCTCGCTCTTGCCGTGCTTTTCCAGAATCGATTTGCCGATCATCTCGGCGGGCATTTGCTGTTCGACGGGCAAATCGTTCGTGTAGGCAAATTTCCCGTTGTCATCAATCGGCGAATAAATCGGCAAACCGTTTTGTGAACCGAGGCCGTAGTCTTCCAAGCCATGCCCGGGCGCGATGTGCACAAAACCCGTGCCCGTGTCGCTCGTGACGAATTCCGCGGCGAACAATTTGCCGGTGCGATTGCAAAACGGATGCTGGTATTGCAGCGTCGCCAGCGTTTCGATCTCGACCGGCGTTTCCTTGAAATGAGTCCACCCGCATCTCTCTGCGATGGCCGGCAACAGGCCGCGGAACAGAACGTATTTCTCGCCGCCGACTTCCACCTGCACGTATTGGAAGCCTTTGTTGTACGCCACGGCGAGATTCGCGGGCAACGTCCACGGCGTGGTCGTCCAGATCACGACGAACGTGTTGGCCTGGCCCACGACGGGAAATTTCACATAAACACTCGGGCTGACGTGATCGGCATATTCCACTTCCGCGTCCGCGAGTGCCGTGCGGCACGGGATGCACCAATACACCGGCTTTTTGCCGCGATAAACAAATCGCTGCTCCACGATGTCCGCGAACAGGCGCAATTCATCCGCTTCGTATTCCTTGTTCAGCGTCAGATACGGATTCTCCCAATCGCCCAGCACGCCGAGGCGTTTGAATTGCTCGCGCTGGATGTCGATATATTTGCGGGCATAGGCTTCGCACGCCTTGCGGATCGTCGCCGCGCTTTCGGAACGTGCTTCCGGTCCCGCCTTGGCGGGACCGGAAGTTCCGGGTTCTGCCGGCGGGACGCCGGCAGCACTTTGTTTGCGCATTTCCTGCACGACCTTGTGCTCGATGGGCAACCCGTGGCAATCCCAGCCCGGCACATACGGCGCGCTGAAGCCGCGCAGCGTCTTATATTTGACGATGATGTCCTTGAGAATTTTGTTCAACGCCGTGCCGATGTGCACGTCGCCGTTGGCGAAAGGCGGGCCGTCGTGCAGCACGAACTTCGGTTCGCCCGCGCGCTGGTCCTGGATTTTTTCGTAAAGCTTGGCCGCGTGCCATTTCTTGAGCCGCTCCGGTTCCCGGGCCACGAGGTCGGCCTTCATTGGGAAATCCGTGCGGGGCAAATTCAATGTGTCTTTGTAATCCATTGCAAAGGATGCGCAAAGTAACAGCGGAAAAAGGGGGTGTCAACGAACGCAGCCGCCGAGATTTGACCTTGCGTTGATGCTTTGGGCCAACATATGTTCCAGCGAATTGGACAACTTCGTGCCACCGAGTTTCGTTGAGCTCGAATCAAACAAGTTTTCCGAATTCTAAGCGTTTGTTTGCCGGCCACAGCCGGCTACAAGCCGAATTGATTTAATTTGCCTTATGGGGCTGGACAGCAACGCCGCTCAATTCCTGATAGCCGCTCGCAAGCAGGGGGTTCAATTTGGCCGCACCATCATGCTGGGTCGCCAGCATCTTTTTGTGCCGCCCGGCGTCGTCTGTGATTTGATGAAAAAACAGGGGCTTCCGACCACGAATCTGGAGGCGGCCATCAAGAGCACCCCTTATTCCGAACCGTTTTTTCAGGCTTTGGGCGCCACGCAGGTGGATTCCATGGACAACGCCACCTATGAAGGCGCCAATCACATCCATGACCTGAACGTGCCCGTTCCCGATGCCTTGAAGGAGCAGTTCAATGTCGTTTATGACGGCGGCACGCTGGAACATGTTTTTAATCTGCCCGTGGCGCTGCGCAGCGCGATGGAGATGTTAAAAGCCGATGGCCGGCTCTTCATCAACACGCCCGTCAACAACACCTCCGGACACGGCTTTTACCAGTTCTCTCCGGAGCTTTTTTACGCCGCTTTAAGCCCGGAGAACGGCTTCGAAGTGGAGCGCCTCATTGTTTACCGCACCGGTCCTTACGGCAGTTGGTATCAGGTGGCAGATTCCAACAAAATTCGGGACCGGGTCGAGTTGATCACCTTCATGCCGATCATGGCGCTGGTGCAGGCGCGACGGGTGATGGTCAAGCCGGTCTTCCAGAAATGGCCGCAACAGGCCCTCTACGAGGATATGTGGGGAGAAAAACACGAAGTGAAACAACACTGGTTTCGCACGGCGTTTCCCCGGGTGGCCCGTTTGCTCAGCCCTTTCCGAACGGGAATCAAATTCTACACCCGTCAATCGCTGTTCAATCGCCGCTTTTTCACGCCGGTGAAAAAAGGCGAGCCGAAAAAATAACTCGCGCGCGGCTCACCGCGCCTTGTCGATTTTCACGCCTTTCGCCGCCAACAGCCGCTTCACGTCCATCCAACGTCCGAAACGGAAAGTGAAAAATCGGCGCAAAATCCATAAATCTCCGCGCCGGCGAAAACTTCGAATCCGCTTGCGCTCCGCCGAGATGTGCTTGCGCAGCCGCCAGCAATCGCCGAGCGGCTTCATTAGAGACCAGCGCATAAAAGAAAGCCGCCGCGCCATCATCGAACCGGCGATTGCCTCTACAGTGATCAACGCCACCTGGTTCACCACCAGGATCCAGAGCAATCCCCGGCTGTTTTTCAGCAGCGTCAGAATCTGGTTGCGATTCGCGTAAAAGCGCTTGGTTTCGTTGGTCCGGTTTTCGACCTTGCGATCGCCGGACGAAGCGCCCTGGTGATGGATGCGCGCGCTCGGCACCTGGCGGATGGTTTCGCCAGCCAGCCACACGCGCCAGGAAAGGTCCATTTCCTCGTTGTAGAGAAAAAATTCATCGTCGAATCCGCCGGCTTTCACCAGCAATTCCTTGGTGATGAAATAAAACGCGGCGACGCAAAACGGCTGCGCGAGCAGTTCACCTTCGCGCGGGCGCGTCATGCAGCCGAAAATGTCAAAACCCGCCGCGCCCTGTCCCTGCAGGTTGTCGCTGTCGTAATCCAAAACGCGCGGCGACGCGATGCTGCCGCCAACAGCTTCCGTCCGCTTCAGCAGTTCTTCGATGCAATTCGGTTCAAGCCAGACGTCGGGATTGATGAAGAACAGAAATTTTCCGCGGGCAACGGCCGCGCCGCGGTTCGAGCCGCCACCGAATCCATAGTTTCCACCGGTGGCAACAAAAACTCCATTCGGCCACAAGACCATTTCTTTCCGGCAAAGCTCGTCGGAACCGTCCGTGGAGGTGTTGTCCACGATGATGATTTCCAGCTGGTCAAAAATCGTCTGGGCTCGCAGCGATGAAAAAAAACGGTCGAGCCATTTTTTGCAATTGTAATTGACCACCACCACGCTCACGAGCGGCGCTGGCGATGTCGCTTCGGGAGGGTTCATGGGAACGATCGCGCCAGGCTACGCGGGGAAGGGCACGATTTTCGGCTCCGGAATGGGCACGATGAACCGGCCGCCGCGCTTTTGGTATTCCGTTTCCCGTCCGACAATTTCCTTCGCGAAATTCCAGGCCAGCAGCAACGCGTAATCCGGTTGGTCGGCGAGCAGTTTTTCCGGCGGACGCACCGGGATGCCCGAGCCGGGTGCGATTTTGTTCTGTTTGAACGGCGTGTTGTCGATGATGTAATCCAAATCCTGCCTGGTGAGGCCGCACGTGTTGAGCAGCGTATTACCTTTGGCCGACGCGCCATAGCCGATGATCCGTTTGCCTTCGGATTTCAATTTGCGTATCAGCGCGGGCAATTCAGTGCGAATCCGCGTCACGCGGTCCGCGAATGGACGCCAAGCCGCCGGATCGATGAGCGCCAACTGCTTTTCCCGCTCCAGCGCCGCCGCAACGCTCGAGTGCGGACTCGCCGACGGCGTTCGGTGCCGCAGGTGGAATAAAATTGAGCCGCCATGAATCGGATAATGATCGATGCGCGACAGCATGAAAGGCGAATCTTTCACCAACGCTTCCACCGCGCGCACGGACACATAGGACAAGTGCTCGTGATAAATCGTGTCGTATTCCGTGTGCTCGTAGAAATCCACCAAGTAAGGCACTTCGAATGCAATGAGCGTTTTGGGATGAGAAATGGCCTCAAGACCCGCGAGCAAATCGCGCAAATCATCGATATGCGCGAACACATGGCGGCCTAAAATCAAATCCGCCGCGCCCCAGTCGGTCCGCAGCTTGCGCGCATTGGCGGCGTTGAAAAATTCATTGCGCGTCGGAATGCCGGCCTTCACGGCCACCTCGGCAATGTTCGTGGCGGGCTCGACGCCGAGGACGTCGCAGCCGCGTTCCTGGAATTTTTTCAGAAACACGCCGGTGTTGCTCGCGATTTCCAGCACTTTCGCGCCCTGGCCGAGTTCACCCGTCGCGAGCAGGTGCGCGGATTGCGCGCCGAGATGCGTGTCCATCGTGTGCGACGTGCTCGTAATGTAAGCGTAGCGCGAGTAAAGAACTTTGGGATCCACCGTGTCCGCCAATTGCACGAGCGAGCAATCGCGGCAAAGGACGACCCGGAGCGGCAACGACGTTTTGTAGCTCGGGGCCTCCTCGGGCGTCAGGAAATCGTTCGCGAGGGCGGTTTTGCCCAGGTCGAGGATCAGCGTGAGATTTTTCGAACCGCAGGTGCGGCAGTGGCTTCGTTCGTGAATCATTTCTCGGGCAGACGATAAGGTGAATTGGGATCAAGCTCGTGCCGGATTTCGTCCACCGGCTCTTTGCGGCCTTCGCCCTTGAACAACAGGCTCGTGACGGTCACCACGAGCCCGGGCGATTTTCCAACGTTGTGATAAGCGTGCACCACGCCGCGCGGAACGTAAATCCGCGCCGGCGCGCTTTCGCCTGTGTTGATAAACCAGCCGCGCTCCGCCTTCGCCGAGCCTGGGCGATCGTCCCACAGGTAAACGCGAAAATCCGACGGCCCGGCAAACGTGAAATAATCATCCTGCGCCACGTGCTGATGCGGGCCGCGTGCAACATTCGGATGCGACCACGATGAACAGGCCATCAATGGCTTGAAACCGGCCGGAATCTCATCCGTGCGGAACAGTTCGTGCAAAGTCCCGCGCTGATCTTTAAAGACCGGCAGGGCTTCCACGCGCACGCCCGGCAGGCTCGGAATCTCCGAGACACCGCCGACCTTGACTTCTGTCCACTGGGTTTTCAAGGGCGGACAATCTAATTAACGCCGGGCTTCCTGCGCGAGCATTTTTCGCAGTCCGACGCGCCACGAGCCCAGCGGTTCGCCAAGCAGCGCCGCCAGTTTTTTATTCGATAAAATCGAATTTTTCGGACGTGGCATCGACGATTTGAAGAAATCCGACGTGACCGGCTCAACTGAGATTTGCTTCGAAACCAGTCCCACCGCGGCTGCTTCATCCAAAATGGCACGTGTCCACTCAAAGCGGCTGACGCCTTCATCATTGACCGCGTGAAACAAACCAGCGCCGCCCTTGCGGATTAACTCCATTGTCCATTTCGCAAGATCATCTGAAAAAGTAGGGGCTGAAGCCTGGTCGGCCGTGGCTTTCAAATGATTTCCCGCCCGAGCGCCGCGCAGGACCGAATGCACGTAAGATTTGGTCTGGGTCGGATGCGAGCCAAAGACCCAACTCGTCCGCAAAACAGCGTGTTTCGGCGAAGCGGCGAGCACCGCCTGTTCGCCCGCAAGCTTGCCCGCGCCGTAATGATTCAAAGGATTCGGCGTATCCGTCTCGACATAGGGCGCGGCTTTGGCTCCATCAAACACGTAGTCGGTTCCATAATGCATCAGTCGCATGCCTTTTTCCGCGCATAACTTCGCAAGAGTCTCCGGCCCGGTCGCATTGACCGCCCAGGAAAGCTCGCGTTCCTGTTCGCAGCGTTCCACGAGATTGTAAGCCGCGGTGTTGATGACGACTTCGGGCTGGAACGCTTTGAGTTGTTCGCGCATCTGTGTGGCCGCGGTCAAATCAAACTCTGTGCGCGACAGAAAAATCATCTCGCAATCGTCGGACATAAAGGCACGCAACGCATACGCCAGAAGACCGTCACCGCCGGTTACCAAAATTCGTTGTGGCATGGGCACCGTAAAGACTGCCAGAGCGGCATTTCCGGGCAAGTGGCAATTGTGTTTTGGCAGTTTAACCCTTATCGTGCGCGCGTCATGGCAAAAAAATGCCTCATTACCGGTGCCGCCGGGTTCATCGGAAGCCACCTGGTGGACAAACTGCTGGCGCAGGGCCGCCGAGTCTACGGCGTCGATAACATGGTCCTCGGCAAGCGCGCCAATCTGGCCAATGCATTGAAATCGCCGCAGTTCACGTTTCAGGAAGTGGATGTGAACAATCCGGCGGCGTTTCGCGAATTTCTCAAAGCCCAAACCAAGTCCGGTCCCATCGATACCGTCTGGCACCTCGCGGCGAATTCCGACATCCAGGCTGGTGGCGCGAATCCCGACATCGACCTCGAACGCACGTTTCTCACAACCTACAACACGCTCAAGATCATGCAGGAATTTGGAATTCCACAGATCGTTTTCGCTTCGACTTCGGCGATTTACGGGGAATTGGGCGGCGCGCTTACGGAAGAATCCGGCCCGTTGCATCCCATTTCGAATTACGGAGCCATGAAACTGGCTTCGGAGGGAATCATCACCGCCGCGCTGGAACGATTCCTGAAACAGGCGTGGATTTACCGCTTCCCGAATGTCGTTGGCAGCCGCGCCACGCATGGTGCAATTTACGATTTTTTGAAAAAGTTGAAAAAGAATTCGGCGGAGCTCGAAGTGCTGGGCGATGGTTCCCAGGAAAAGCCTTACCTGCACGTCGGCGAATTGGTCGAAGCCATGGTCTTCTTGTTTCAGAACCAGCAAAAACGGCTCAATGTTTTCAACATCGCGCCCGATAATTCCGCGTCCACGGTTCGATTCATGGCGGAAGCCACCGTGCGGTTCGCGTCACCGGGCGCGAAGATCCGTTACACCGGCGGCTCGAAAGGCTGGGTGGGCGACGTGTCGAAATTTCAATATTCGATCGCGAAATTGAAAGCCGCCGGCTGGAAACCGCGCCTCACTTCGAATGATGCCGTGGAACTCGCCATCAAGGAAAACCTCGCCAACCTGAACTGATGAAGCAATTGGTTATCCTGGCGGGCGGCAAAGGCACGCGACTCAAAGACCGGCTTGGGGATCTGCCCAAGCCGATGATTCCCATTGCCGGCAAGCCGCTATTGGAGCACCAGGTTGAACTCGCCAAAAAATACGGCTTCACCAATTTGCTGTTTTTCGTTCACTACCGCGCCGATTTGATCTGGGACTATTTCGGCCACGGCGAAAAATGGGACATCAGCATCAAACACGTGAAAGAGATCGAACCGCTAGGCACCGCCGGCGCAGTATTGACCAGCATCAACCATCTCGCGGATCGTTTCCTCGTGATGTACGGCGATACGATGGTCAATGTGGACTTGGACCGCATCTGGCGCGCGCACGAGCAGCATCATGCCGAAGCGACGTTGTTGCTGCACCCGAACGATCATCCCTTCGATTCCGATTTGGTGGAAGTGGATGCCAATTCGCGCATTGTTGCGTTTCACAATCGGCCGCACGCCGAAGGCATTTGGCGGCAGAATCTCGTCAACGCCGGCCTTTATGTTTTGGAAAAGCGCGCACTGAAGCCATTTCAATCCTGGTTTACCACCCGGCAACCGGGGACGCTGCTTGATTTTGGCAAGGACCTGTTCCCAGCCATGCTCCAGCAGGGCGCGAACCTGTTCGGCTACAATTCACCCGAATACATCAAGGACATCGGCACGCCACAACGATACGACCGGATTTGCGGGGAATTTGCCGCCGGCGTGATTGCGCGCAGCAGCTTTGCCACGCCGCAACGCGCGGTGTTCCTGGATCGCGACGGCACGCTCGTGCCGGACAAGGATTGTTTGCGGAATACGGAGGGCTTGGAGTTGCTGCCCGGCGTGGCGGAAGCCTTGCATCAATTGAATCACAATGGCTGGCGCGCTGTGCTGGTGACCAATCAACCCGTCGTCGCCAAAGGCTGGGCCACGGAAGCGGAGTTGCAGAACATTCACAACAAGCTCGAAACTTTGCTCGGACGCGAACATGCGTTCCTGGATCGGATTTATTTTTGCCCGCATCATCCGGAAAAGGGATTTGCCGGCGAACGCCCGGACTTGAAGATCGATTGCGCCTGCCGCAAGCCCAAGCCGGGCATGATTCAAAACGCGGTGGCCGATTTGAACATCGATTTGAAACAATCCTGGCTGATTGGCGACACGACCACCGACTTGCAGACCGCGAAAAATGCCGGCGTGAAATCAATTCTTGTGCGAACCGGTTCGGCTGGCAAAGATGGCAAATATGACGCCCGGCCGGATTTCACTTTTGAGACGCTGAACGAAGCGGTGGATTTTATTTTAAGCCAAAAGACATGATCATCAGCAAAACACCCTTGCGCATGAGTTTCGTCGGTGGCGGCAGTGATTTGCCGGTCTTTTACCGCAAATTCGGCGGCGCGGTCCTGTCCACGGCCATTAACAAATTTGTTTATGTCACCGTCAACAAGAAATTCGACGAGCGCATCCGCCTGAGCTATTCGAAAACCGAGGATGCGAAATCAGCGGAAAAAATCAAACATCCGCTCGTGCGCGAGGCGCTGCAAATGCTCGGCATTCCCGGCGGCATCGAGATCACTTCCATCGCGGATATTCCTGCCAAGGGCACCGGGCTGGGTTCGTCCAGTTCGTTTACAGTCGGATTGTTGAACGCGTTGCACGCTTTTGCAAATCGTTATGCCTCAGCCCAGAAATTGGCCGAGGAAAGTTGCATCATCGAAATCGAACGTTGCGGCGAACCGATCGGCAAGCAGGATCAATATGCCGCGGCGTTTGGTGGTTTTAATTTGATTCAATTCAACGCCGACGATTCCGTCAGCGTCGAGCCTATCATATGCAAACGTGAAACCACGCGGCAGCTACAGGAAAATACGCTCGTTTTTTACACCGGCATCACGCGCAGTGCGTCCACCCTGCTCAAAATTCAGAGCGCCGCTATGGCATCAGACAAAGCCAAGCAGAAAGCCATGAAAAAGATGGTCGAACTCGCGCATGTGTTGAAAGCGGAGTTGCAGAAAAACAATCTGACTGCCTTTGGCGAAATCATCCATGAAAACTGGGAACTCAAGCGCAGCGTGACCAGCGGCGTGAGCAGCAGCGTGATTGATGACTGGTATGCGCGCGCGCGTAAAGCAGGTGCCGTCGGCGGCAAATTATTGGGTGCGGGCAGCGGCGGCTTCCTGATGTTCTACGCCCCCCGCGAGCGGCACGAGGAGATCACTCGCGAATTGAGTGAATTGCCGCAGATAAACTTTGGCTTTGAACCCCAGGGCAGCAAAATCATTTTCGTCCACGACTGATGCCCGATTACCGTCGCAGCAGTCCATGAAGGCTTGTCATTACCCACATCTCTTTCTTGGAGTTGCATGGGACAACACTAATGAATAACCAATGGGTTGCTGCGGTTGGCAGCCGTGGTCGGTTCCTCGCGGACAAGCATCATGACCAGAAGTTGTTAAGGCGTGCCCAGCGGGGCGTGCATCTTGACAGTACCCCATATTGGTGGTGTTCGGTTCCTCAAAGCTGGAATGAAGAACAACCCAACGCGAGCACAAGCACCATGAATGAATCAAAGGAACCGATTGCGTCGTTATCGCAAATCGAGGCTGAGGT
>DATNEA010000069.1:0-34222 GCA_035606845.1 Candidatus Angelobacter sp.
GGCTTCTGTCACCAAAGATGTTTCCAGGGAAGTTCCCAAGGACCAGCCGACGATCCGGCGACTGAAAAGGTCCATGACTGCGGCCAGATAAACCCAGCCGTTGGCTGTCCAGATGTAGGTGATATCAGCGACCCAGGCCTGATCGGGTCGATTCAAGCTGGGCAGTTGTTTAAGCCGATTCGGTGCGACGCGTTCGGCATGGCGACTATCAGTGGTGCGCAGTCGAAAGGCTCGTTTGCTCTTGGCTCGAATGCCCTGGGTGCGCATTAAGCGAGCGACACGGTTTTTGCCGATCCGACGCAAGGCTTGAGTCATCCGCGGACTGCCGTAACAGCGGCGGTTTTCCTTGTGCAGAACACTGATTTTAGCCGCCACTTCACGATTGGCTTTGGCACGCTGGCTTGTCCAACGAGGAACTACAATTCAGAGCCGACCGCGATGAACTCGGCAACGCGATTTTATCGGAGGGCCAAGCGCATCATGGTTCGCGCGGGTTTGGCGAAATTGTTAAAACTGGAAAAGGAGTTTGCGACGATTGACCCGACGAAGCACCCCAAAATGCTGATTGTCTGCGAAGATACGACCGTAACGCCGCTGGTTGAAGATTTTCTGAGAACACAAGGGCTGAATTGCGACGAAATCCTGCGCGTTGATTCAAATCGCAAGGGCGAGCTGCCGGAAGCGGAGTAGGCGGACTTGCGCGAAAAACTTTTCGACATGGACGAAAATCCGAAACCGCGAGCCGTTATCAGCGTTCTCATGCTCCGCGAAGGTTTCGACGTAAATAACATTTGTGTCATTGTGCCACTCCGCACAACGGGCGCGAAAATTCTTTTGGAACAAACTGTTAGCCGCGGCTTGCGGCTCATGTGGCGAGGAAATGAATTCGAAAATCGCGATCTAATCAAAGCCGGACGCGAGCCGAAAAGTTTGATCGATGTTTTGAGCATCGTGGAGCATCTGAAGTTTGCCGAGTTTTATGAACAATTGCGGCGAGATGGTTACGAATTCGTGGAGGCGTCGCCGGATGACACAAAAACCCGCAGCACGGGCGATTTGATTTCCGTTGGATTGCGTCAAGGCTTTGAACATTCGATTTTTCCGTGCCGTTCATCATGCGCGAAAAGGAAGAAGAAATTGCCGGGCTGAAATTGGACGTAATAACTCTGCCGCAATTCACAGCGATGCCATACGAGCAATTGAAAGCCACCATTGGCAAAAGAGATGTCTTTCGGTCGCAAGATGTTCAGACCGGAACGCAATTTGGCGATTATCGCGTGGACCGCGGCATAATGACGGCGACGGGATACAATGATTCTCTTGGACGCTTGGTAAATCGCATTGCTGACAGTCTCAGTGCGCCGGTGACAACGAGCGCGAAAGTGTTTGCGAACATTTCACGCTTTCCATTTTTACAGGTGAATCTCCCGCAGTTGTCAGCGTGGGTTGACGAATTTATCCGGCAACGATTATTCGCGCAGCCATTTGGCCCGCTCGCAGATGAAAACTGGCGTTTGCTTTGTCTCGACCCTGTGGCGAATCACGTTATCCAAAGTTTCGGACGAAAATTGCCGGAGTTGGCCGAAACGCAAACAACAACGGCACCCGAAATCAAACAACGGCGTCTTTCCGAGGTAGCAACCATCCGCGTTCGCGAATCCAGTTCCATCGTCACGCCGAAATGCATTTACGAGCGGTTACCGTTTCTGTCGCGGAATGGTGGATTTGAACAAGCGTTCATCGAAAAAGCGAATTCGGATTCAACCGTCGAAGCATTTTGCAAAGTGAGTGAGCAAAAACGTACGGTCGCACGACCACCTGTTGCTGAAATGCCTGGACATCGTGCTTGGTTCCATAACGTTTCGGCTGAATGATAAGCACATCGCAAAACTCCCGGGACAAAAAATTCGCGGGAAAAGGACCATTGCCAAGGAAAAGCTCTATAAAACCATTTTGGCTGAAATAAAGAAAATCCGTCCGGGATTCAATATCGGAGTTTCAACTGGAGTTTTCGGTGACGAACGTTGGCACACTCCTTACCGGCACTGGCAATTTGTCCCTAAGGATTTTGAATATCAGCCGCAGTTTACTAAAAGTCGGAAATAAATATGCCCCACTCAGCCTACAAAGTATCTGACGCATAACTCAGACTTCGGATGAGCAGGGCATTAAATCCTGTCGGAACCACTTTAAACTCGGGAACCATGGCGTCAACATGATTTTCGGTCTTTTTCACCAAAAAACGTTCCCGGCTGAGCGGCGGAGTCGTATTTATACCCACATTCACCTCGACTTCCTCACCCCCATTTTCTACTCTCAGGTATGAGCCGTCAGACCAATTTTAGAGCCGGTTTCCGCGCTCAGTTGGTCCGACTTTTCCTGGCCGTTTTCGCCGTTTTTTGCGCCCTCAACGCCCCGGCCCAGATCACCCCCACGCTGCTCACCAACGCCGCCGACGTCCTCTCCCTGTCCGCCGATCAAGCGCGAAAAAAAATTCCCGTTCTCGTCCACGGCATCGTCACCGCCGCCGAGCCGACGTGGGGCGGACAATTTTTCGTTCAGGACAACTCCAGCGGCATTTTCGTTGAAAACCGCTCGGATGACCATCCGGTGCCCGGGGACGTCGTCGAAGTCAAAGGCATTACCCAACCCGGCGCCTTCGCGCCCATCATTTCCAAACCAACCTGGACCATTCTCGGCACCGCGCCGCTGCCCAAAGCGAAGCGCGTTTCCATTGATCAACTCACCTCGGGCCTCGAAGATGGCCAGCGCGTCGAAATCACCGGCATTGTCCGCGCTGTCACGCCCCTCGCCGGCAACCTCGACGTTGAAGTCGCGTCCGGCGGCAATCGCATCCACGTCTTTCCCAAGCGCCCGGCCAACATGGATCCCCAAAGCCTCGTGGGCGCCACCGTCCAGGCCCGCGGCACCCTCGCCGCCTCCTTTAACGCCGCCCTCCGCCACTTGATGTACGTCGTCATGTTCGTGCCCACCACGAACGATTTCGTCATCCAGAAAATGGAGGGCGAGAATCCCTTCGACAAACCAACCATCCCCCTGAACGGCATCGCCGAATATCGCCGCGACATCATCCCGGGCGAACGCGTCCATGTAAAAGGCATCGTCACCCTCCAGCGCCCCGGCGAAGATCTTTTCCTGCAGGACGCCTCCGGCGGATTGCACGTTCAAACCCGCCAGACCAATTCCCTCGCCGTCGGCGATGTCGTCGACGTCGTCGGTTACCCGGACATCGACCACATGTTGCCGGTGCTCAACGACGCGTTCTATCGCAAATCCCCGGATAAAATGCCGGCGCCCAAAATCGTTTTTATTCCTCAGATCAAGGCCGGCCAAAACCACGGCGATTTCATCACCAACCATGCGGATCTCGTGACCCTCCAGGCAAAACTCCTGGAACGCACCGTCCGCCGCAGCCAACTGACCTCCGGCACCTCCGCCATCGAATTGCTTCTGCAAGCCGGCGACCTCGGCTTCACCGCTGAAGCCGAAGTGCCCGAAAACGACAGTCGCCTCGCCGAAATTCCCATCGGCAGCCTTGTCCAGGTCACCGGCGTCTGCGTCACCCAGACCGACGAGCACCATGCGCTTCGCTCCCTGCAATTGCTCCTCGCCGGCTCCGACAATGTTCGCGTCCTGCAAACCCCCAGTTGGTTCACACCGCAACGGCTATGGGTCGGTTTCGGCCTCCTCTTCGCCGTCCTCCTCATCGCCGTCGCATGGTCCGTCACGGTATCCAAGAAAAATTCCGTGCTGCGCGTGGTGATTCGCGACCGCGAAAAGGCCCAGCACGAATTGCAGGAAGCCCACGATCAACTGGAAGAACGCGTCAAGGAACGAACCGCCCAGTTGAAATTCGAAATCTCCGCCCGCCACGAATCCGAACTCCAATTCAAGGCCGTCCTCGCCGAACGCACGCGCCTCGCCCAGGAACTCCACGATACCGTGGAGCAAACCCTCACCGGCATCGCGCTTCAATTGGATACCGCTTCGAAATTGTCCGAAAGCCGGCCCGAAAGCGCCGATCATCACCTCAAACTCGCCCGCAATCTCGTCCAGCAAAGCCAGCTCGATGTCCGCCGTTCCGTCTGGGACTTGCGCTCGCGCTCCCTTGAGCAATTCGATCTCCCCAGCGCCGTCTCGACCACCGGAAAACAAATCACCGACGGCACTACCGTGCAGCTTGAAGTGACCGCCAAAGGCCACGTTCGCCCCCTCTCGGAAACAGTCGAGGAAAACCTGCTGCGCATCGCCCAGGAAGCCTTGACCAACATCATCAAGCATTCGGGCGCCAACCAGGCCACCATAGAATTGGATTACGGCCCCCAAAACGTCACGCTCGAAATCCAGGACAACGGCCACGGTTTCGACCGGCAAAATTCCGTCGGCCCGGACGAAGGCCACTTCGGCCTGCTCGGCATGTCCGAACGAGTCAAGCGCCTCGACGGCAAACTGTCGGTTTCCAGCGAACCCGGCCACGGCACTACGATCCGTGTCCAGGTGCCCATCGAACAGGATTCTCCCTCCTCGAACTTCGCCGCCTCAGAAGCTGTACTATGAAAGACGCAAAAATCCGGATCCTTGTCGCCGATGATCATTTCGTCGTTCGCATGGGCCTCACCGCCCTGGTGAACACCGAACCGGACCTCGAAGTGGTGGGCGAAGCCGTCGATGGCGTCCAGGCCATCGCCGCCTTCGATAAACACAAACCTGACATCGTACTCATGGATTTGCGCATGCCGCTGAAGGACGGAATTCGCGCTACCGCCGAAATCAAATCCAGACATCCCGATGCCCGCGTCCTGATGCTCACCACCTTTGATGGCGACACCGACATCCATCGCGCCATGCAAGCCGGCGCGCAGGGTTATGTGCTCAAAAACACCACCGGCGACAAATTGATCCCCGCCGTCCGCGCCGTCGCCGCCGGCCAGCGCTGGATACCGAAGGAAGTCGCCACGCGTCTGGCCTCCCGGAATTTATTCGAAGACCTCACCCCGCGCGAACTCCAGGTGCTCGAACAAATGGCCAAAGGCCTGGCCAACAAGGAAATCGCCGAAGTCCTCAAGATCACCAGCCACACCGTCAAAGATCACCTCAAGAGCATCCTCGGCAAACTCCATGTCGCCGACCGCACCGAAGCCGTTACCGTCGCCATCCAACGCGGCATTATCCATCTCTAATAATGTAGGTGCCGACGTGAGGAGGCTCTGACCTTCTAAAACCCTTCGCAGGATTAAGCCTTTCGCTCGGCACTACCAGGAAGAGTTCAAAAGCTTCCCCCTCCCCCGGGGGGAGAGGGGCCGGGGCGAGGGCGAGCGTCCAAATAAATTTCCCCAAATCAAATTCTATTTACCGTCCGATCCACAACACATCCAAATTCCCCGGACCACCCCGAAAGCGCCGCCTCCCCTGCTCCGGCGCATTCTGCGCACCGGCCGCCTGCGGCGTGCGCTCGGTGCAAGCCGTCACAATCTGGTTCTTCTTCAAATCCAGCGAAGACGTCTTGCAACCGGCCTTGGTCTGCACCGTCTGTTCCACCTCAAAATCCGTCGGGCTCTTCTCCTTGATGATCGTCAACGTCCCATCGAACTGCGAACTCCACGCCTCCATCGTATTCGGATTAAAGCCGCCGCCATCCGTTCCATTGCCGATCGGCAGCGTCTTCAGCACCTTCCCGTTATCCGCATTCATCACCACGCAAACATTCGGCCGCCGGCACATCGCAAACAAAAGATGGTTCTTCGCATCGAACCCAAGGCCGCTGGGATCGCCCGCCCCGTCGCCGAGATCATACTTCGTCACCAGCTTCATCGCCTTCAAATCCACCACTGCGATTTTTTTCTCATCCTCGACGTCCACGTACAATTTCCCATTGTCATCGCTCTGCGCCTCCTCCATCGCGCCGCCCACATCGATCGTGCCCGTCACCGAACCGTCCTTCGGATCCACCAAGGTAATGCTCGGCGCCACATGGCTGAGAATCAAAACCTTGCCCGTGAACGGCTCGAACAAAATCCCATCCGGCCGCCCCTGCACCTCGATGCTCTTGATCTTCTGCATCGTCTCCGTGTCAAACATCCCCAGCGGATTGCTGCTGCTGATGCCGTGATGCGAGTTCTTGTCAATCGCCACGCCGTGCCCGCTGATGTTCGTAATCGAGCCGATCAGCTTGTGCGAATCCAGATCAAACACATACGTCTGCCCGCCGCGCGGCACATACACCCGCCGCCCGTCATTGTCGGCAAAGACATAATCAATGCCGCCATTGCCCATCACCTGGACCGTATCGAGAACCTTGTAAGGCGTCTCCGGCGGTTGCGCCAGGACGTTGCCGGCCATCAGGCCGATGCTCGCGAACGACAGAACGTATTGGAAACATTTCATAAGAAGATCCTTTTCGCCTGAAAGTTATTCCAGCCCCGCCCCCTTTAATCAACCACTTTATGAATTATGACAAACTGTTCATAATTCGTTTTCCGATGCGTTTCGGAAACATTTAGCAAAAGTGTGAGGCTCCGCAAATCCGAAGTCCGAAATCCGAAACAAATCCGAAGCCCGAGCCGGCTCGCAAGTGGCATTTCAGAATCCCTGAGTCTCTCAGAAACTGAGCTCATCAAATCGTTCCCCTTCGGACTTCGGATTTCGACCTTCGGCGTTCGGATTTATCCAACCAATTCGCTGGAGCTTCGTTTTTGAGATTTCTCTGGAGCTTGGACGCTTGGTCCTTGGAGCCTTTAACGCGGAGCTTTAGTCAGCGGCCCGTCGGCAGTTCGCTGCTCGCACTCGCCGCTCGTTGCACCCGCGTCGGATCCAATTCAATCCAATCCAAATCCGCCTCGCCGCTTTTCACCACGCACTTCAAATTATTCGCACCCTCCGCCAACGACACCGCGCCGACCTTGATCTCGCTCCAATCCTTGTCCCCCAGCGTCACCGTGCGCGTCTCATCGCCCACCTGGATTTCCACCGCCGCCGGCCCGTTCGCCGCCTTCGCGCGCACCACCAACTGGTAATTCTTTGAAGCATCGCTCGAAATCGTGTAGCTCGTCCACTCCGTCGAATCGAGCGTGATGTATTGGCCGGAATGCCAACGATCCGCGTCCATAGGCGTCACCGTCACCGGATCCGAACGCCGATAAAACTTCGAATACTGCTCCGGGTCCTTCACGAAATACGATTTATTCAACCCTTGCTCACCGTAATTTTCCGCTTCGATCCTCGCCGGCACGCGCCGCATCATCGAATTCACCACGTCCGGAAAATAAACGCAGTTCTCCAATCGAATGTTCTTCAACAGTTCATCAAACGCCCGCTGCGCCACCTCGGGCGGCGGCTTTTCCCCGCCGCGCGAATACGCCGTGATGGCGTCCCAATCCGCCGGCGGATTGATCGAATACGGTGTGTTGCGCGTGTCCATTTTTTTCCACGGCCAGAACGACCACCCGATGTTCTTCGATTCAAAATTCTCCGTCGTCGCCCAATAAATCGCATTGTCGCGCTCGCCCGTTTCACCCACCCACACCGGCGCGTTGAAACGGCTGCGGTAATCCAGGTATTGCTGGATGCCCTTCAGCGTCGTCGGATTGTCCCAGCAATAATAATGGAACTGATAAACCATGTTCCTGTCGAACGGCTTCGTGAACACCGACCAATCATTCGCCCAATCCGCGCCCTCCACGATGATCATGTGCTTCGAATCGATTTTCCGAATCGCCGCCGTGATGCGTTTATAAAGCGGCTCCAATTCCGCCTTGTAAGCCTTCTCCGCGCCGGTCTTCGCCGGCAACGGCTCGTTCAACAAATCGTAACCCGCCACCGCCGGCTCATTCTTGTAACGCTCCGCGATCATCGTCCATAAAGTCACCAGTTCATCCTGGTATTTCTGCTCCATGAACAGTTCCGGCTGGTCGTTGACGCTGTCATCGATATTCTGCCCCGTCTGCCCGCCAATCGCCGCGTGCATATCGATGATCACATACACATCGTTCGCCTTGCACCACTGGATAAGGTTGTCCAACAATGCAAAACCCTCCTCCGAATATTCCGTCGCATTTCCATCTGTAACGAACAATCGCGAATTCAGCGCCGGCCGCACCGAATTGTACCCCAACTGCGCAATCCGCTGAATGTCCGCCGCCGCGATATAATTCTTCCGGAACTCCGTCCAAAACTGTTTCGCCTTCTCCGGCCCGATCAAGTCGCTCACCAATTTTTCAATTCGCCTCGGACGATCATATTCATTCCCGAACATCCACATATATCCCTCCGGCAGCAGCCAATTCCCCAACCCCACGCCCCGTAGCATGATCTTCTCCCCGTGTTCATTCACGATATCCTGCCCCCGCGTGTGCAAAAACGTCAGCCCCGCCGCCCGCGACGACACCGCCGCAAAAACAGCCAGCCAAATCAACCCGCACCATAATGAAACCAATCTTTTCACAACAGGGCACAAGATGAATTCTTTCCCTCCCTCCAACATCCCCCTTTGGAGGGGTTTCATTCCCCGTAGGCGCCGACGGCCTGCCCGCTGTAGTTTCAACGAAGGGGTGAGGAAGCGGACAAAAAATTTACGATATACGATTCCCGATTGACGACTCACAATCAGGTTCGCCGCCCCTGAAAATTGAAATCCCACCCCGCAAGTCGGAGCCCCGATCTCCTGATCGGCGCGAACAGTACTATGGACTGCGGCGACATGTCGCCGCTTTCCCGGCTGGCAGACACGTCTGCCAGTCCTAAAGCGCGGTCATGCCCGCGCACTCCAAAACTCGCGCCATGTCATTTTGGACTGCGGTGGCAAAGCGCAGCGCCGACACCGCTTTTTACTCACCGCATCAACCCCTTCCGCCCCGGCGTGAATGCCAAAATGCACGCCGCCGTCCGGCTCTTGCACGAATACAAATCAATTGTCGCCACCACCGCATCCGGCCGCGGATTCTCGACCGCCGTCAGGCAAAACTGCAATGGCTGCTGTCGCGTCTCCAGATCGGCCATGCCCTGCCACGCGATTTTGGATCGCGCCGCCGTCAGCTTGCCATGGCCATACCAATCCAGCACATCGTTCCCATAACGAATCTGGTTCGTGGCCGACCCGCCGTCCTCGTAGCGAAAGACAATCTCATAAACCGGCGTCCCGTTGGGCGAACTGAAAAACGAGCCGTGATACACATAAAGCGTCTCAAACGATTTGCCGATTTGAATCCCCGTCTTTTCCTCCGGAAAATCAATGCCATTCTTCGCATTGCCCGCGCCCCAAAGGCAAATCATCCCGTCAATCTGCAATGGCACCTCGCAAAACGTCTGCGACCCAATCGGCACGAATCCCCATGCCGGAAACGTTGTGATATTCGCGAATCGCTCCGCCGGCGTGTCCACCTCCGCCGTCATGCTCAACGGCTCGGCCAGGTGTTTGGCGATGACCCGCGCCCCCTTCCCCTTGGCCGCGGCAATGCGCTGCGGAGCCCGGGACCAAATCATAAATCTCATCAGCCCGAACGCCCCCACGGCCAGCGCCACCACGCCCAGCACAATGAATATTCTGATTTTTGAACGTCTTATGGAATCGTCAGTTTGCATATTGAACACCTCCGTTCAAACCCGCTTGAAAACAAAACCAACCATAATCTTTTGGCGCGCCGAGTCAACTTTATAACCCTGTTGAAAATGAGCTGACCATTGCGCGTGAAATGTTTCACCGTTGACTGCCTGCAAGTCAGACGCATTTAATTCTGCAAGATTTGCAAAAGCACAAAGCCGTAGCGCAGGATGGCATCCTGCTGTATCGCCGAATGGCATTCGGCGGACCTTCGGGATTCAAAAGCGCGCCACCGCGTTTCGCCGATTTCAGAATCCCTGACCCGCATGTCCCTCTGATAACCCTTGCTGGAAATCCCCACATCTGGCCTAATACGTCCATGGCATCCGAAGGAGCCGAGATTCAGGATTCGATTCGCCCTTTCTCCTGAACGAAAATCCCGCTTCACACCACCACTGTTAGAACTCAATCATCGGTTCGATTCTGAATTTTTCGCGGATCATCGGCGCCACGCATTTGACACCCATGTTATAACCATCCCCAGAAGGAGGGCAGACAGGGCAAATGAAAAGAGGAACAAACCAACACCGGGACCGGGAGAATCACCGCCTCACCAAACATACGCCGACGCGCCCGCCGTCAGCTCTGAACACTCATTTTTCCCGCAATTCTCCTGAACGTAAACTAAACCAAGTTAAACCAAATCAACCTAAATCAACCCAAAACGACCGGGTGCCACCCCTCTCAACTCGAAACCCAAAATCCAACTCGCCGCTCCAAATCCCGCCAATGGCGGGAGAAGGCGGGACTCGAAACCCGAAACTCGAAACCCGAAACCAACTGTCGACTGCGGACTTTGGCCCTTGGACTTTGGACCATTTCCGACTACCTTCTGCCACTCGATTAACTCAATGAGCAAAGCAACTTCGAACGGCGAAATCGCCCCCCTGCCGCCCGGCGTCACCACCACCACGCTCGACAACGGCCTCACCATCATCGTGCGCGAAGACCACAGCGCTCCCGTCGTGTCCGCCCAATCCTGGGCCATGACCGGCAGCATCCACGAAGGCAAATGGCTCGGCGCCGGCCTCTCCCACGTGCTCGAGCATATGCTGTTCAAAGGCACCGCCAACCGCGCCGGCAGCCGCATCGACCAGGAAGTCCAGGAAGCCGGCGGTTACATGAACGCCTACACCAGCTTCGACCGCACCGTGTATCACATCGATGTCCCCAATACCGGCACCCGCACCGCCATCGACATCCTTTGCGACATCATGCAAAACGCATCGCTGCCGCCGGACGAACTCGCCAAGGAAATGGACGTCATCCGCCGCGAGATGGACATGAACGTGGACGATCCGAACCGCCGCGCCAGCCGTCGCCTCTTCGAAACCGCCTACACGCGCAGTCCCTACCGTTTCACTGTCATCGGCTACCCGGACATTTTCAACGAACTGAAGCCCGAGGACATCCACAGCTATTATCACGAAAAATATTCTCCCAATAACGTCTTCTACGTCGTGGCCGGCGACGTGAAATCAGGCGAAGTCGTCGCGCAAATCAAGGAATGCTACAAAAATTCCAAGGCCAAAGCCCTGCCGCCGATCGTTTTGCCCGAGGAACCCAAACAAACCGCGCCGCGCGAAATCGTCGAGGAAGCGCCCATTGAACTCGGCCACATGCATTTCGCCTGGCACATCCCGGAATTGCGCCATCCCGACGTGCCGGCCATCGACGTCCTCGCCGTCCTGCTCGGCCACGGCCGCAGCTCGCGCCTCTATCAGGAAATCCGAGAGAAACAAGGCGTCGCCCATCACATCGACGCCTGGACCTATAGTCCCGGCAACCAGGGCCTGCTCGGCATCAGCGCCGTCGTCGATGCCGACAAATTCGCCGCCACGCGCGAGGCCGTCATTGCCGAACTGGAAAAGATAAAATCCAGTCCCGTTTCCGCCGATGAAATTGGCAAAGCCGTCAAGCAATTCATCTCCGGCATGTTCGCCAGCCGCAAAACCATGGATGGCCAGGCCGGCGACCTCGGTTCAAATTGGCTCACCGCCAACGACCTGACGTTCTCCGAACGTTATCTCGCCGCCATCAAGCGCGTCACGCCCGCGGATGTCCAACGCGTCGCGCGCCAGTATCTCACGCCCGAGAATCGCACGCTTTACGCGCTCCTGCCCGAAGGCGCCGCACCCAAGGCTTCGCTCACGAAGGAATCGAGCGCCGATGAGCCGATTCAAAAATTCGATCTCCCCAACGGCCTCCGTTTGCTCGTGAAGGAAAACCACCGGCTGCCCTTCGTCGAATTTCGCGCCGTCTTCCAGGGCGGCATCCTCTCTGAAACCGCCGCCAACAACGGCATTACTCAATTGATGGCCAAGACGCTCGTCAAAGGCACCACCCGCCGCAGCGCCGAAGAAATCGCGACCGAAATCGAATCCGTCGGCGGCAGCATCGACACCTACGGCGGCAACCAAAGTTTCGGCCTGAACGCCGAAGTCCTGAGCAGCGATTTCGCCACCGGCCTGGACCTCATCGCCGACGTCGCGCTGAATCCCGCGTTCCCCGAGGAAGCCTTCGAACGCGAACGCGAAGTGCAGCTCGCCAACATCCAGGCGCGCAAGGATGATTTGCTCAAAAGCGCCAGCGTCGCCATGCGCCAGGGCCTGTTCGGCAGCGCCGGTTACGGCTTGGAGACGCTCGGCACCGAAGAAACGATCAATGCGCTCACCGTCGCCGCGTTGAAAGCCCACCATCAAAAACTCGCCGTCCCGAACAACTGCGTCCTCGCCATCTTCGGCGACATCAAACCAAACGACGTCAAAGCCGCCGTGGAAAAAGCCTTCGGGAACTGGAAAAACGCCCAAAGCTTCCGGCCCTCGACACCCGACACTCGACCCCCGGCACCCGCCCGCCTCATCGAACACCGCGACAAAAAACAAGCCGTCCTGGTCGTCGGTTTCCCCGGCACAACCTTGCACAGCGACGATCGCTACGCCCTCGAACTCATCCAGGAAGCCTGCAGCGATCTCGGCTCCCGCCTCTTCATGCGCGTGCGCGAGCAAATGGGCCTCGCCTATTACGTCGGCGCCCAACATTTCCCCGGCCTCGCGCCCGGCTACTTCGCGTTCTATGTCGGCACCATGCCCGAAAAAGTGGAGCTGGTTGAAAAAGAATTGCTCCGCGAAGCCGGCCTGCTCCGCGCCGAAGGCCTCACCGAAGCCGAGCTGAAACGCGCCAAGGCCAAAATCATCGGCCAGAAAAAAATCGCCCGCCAGGACCTCGGCCACCTCGCCATGGCCACCGCGCTCGATGAATTATATGGCCTCGGTTACCAACACCTTGACGCCGAAGACGCGCTCTACGAAGCCGTCTCACTCGAGCAGGTCAAAGCTGCCGCCGTAAAATATTTGCAACCAGATTCGGCCGTCGTCGCAATCGTGAAACCAGACCAATCGTAGGTGGTAGGGATGCCGTGCTACGGCATCCCCGCCAGCGTACCAGCGGGCGGAATGGGAGGTTCATCGCACGTTTTTGCGTGACAAACCGCACGTTTTTGCGTGACAAGTTGCGGTAATATACGGTATTAACGGAGTAATCAGCAGGAAGCACCGCCACACATGCCACGACTCGTCGTAAACCCAGGGACGCCGCAAGCTTGGGAAATCCAGCTCAAGCCAGGCCTTAACTTTTTAGGCCGTTCTGCCGGCAATGATTTCAAGATCGAAGACCTCAGCGTCTCCGGTTCCCACTGCCAGATCGTCATCGATAGCGGCTCAGCCCTCATCAAGGACATGGGTTCGACCAACGGCACCTTCGTCAACCGCGCCAAAGTCCAGGAATCCCGCATCGAAAGCGGCCAGCCCTTGCGCCTCGGTTCGGTGGACATGATTTTCTACACGGACGGCCCGGACGCCGTCAAAGCGGTGGTCGTTCCCCCGCCGCCCCAGGCTGAGCCGCCACCGCCGCCCAAACCCGTCACGAGCCTGAGGGTGGCCGGACTGGCGCGCGCCGCGGAACCTGCGCCCGCCTCGACCGAGACCGATGCTTCACCCGCCCCTCCGGCTCTCGATGCCGGCGACTCCGCGGGAATCGTCGGAGCGCGCTTTTGCAAATACCACCCCAAGGCTCCCGCGCATTATTTGTGCAACAAATGCAACCGGACCTTTTGCGAACTCTGCGTCACCTCGCGCAACATGGGCGGAAAGGTCATCAAAACGTGCCGGACCTGTGGCGTGGAAGCTGTCCCCATTCAATTCCAGGCCGCGGCGCAAAAGAGCTTTTACGCGAAGCTGGGCAGCGCCTTCGGGTATCCTTTCAAGGGAGCTGGAATTGTCATTTTGATTTGCGCCACCATGGCCTTCGCGGCCCTGGATTTTGTCAGGTGGCGCTCACTCTTCGGATTAATCATCACCGTGGCGCTGTACGGCTTCATCTTCCTGTTCATGCAGAACATCATCCATACCACCACTTCGGATGAAGAGGAACCCATCGGTTTCCCGGAAGTCGGAGGCCTCGGCGGCGCAGCCTTCCAACTTTTCGCCACGTTTATTGCCTCCTTCTGGTTGTGGGTCGCATTGGTCGTGGCCAAGTTATTCGACGTGGATATCCCTGTGGAGGCAATCATCGCGAGCCGGATTTTGGGCATCATTTACTTTCCCATGGCCCTCCTTGCGGTCGCGATGAAGGACTCCGCTCTGGCCGGCAATCCGCTCATCGTCATTCCAGCCATGATGAAAGTTCCCGTTCAATACGCCATAACCGTGGTGCTGGTGCTGATCGTATACGGCGTCAAACAATACGGCGAAGGGCTGTCCGGCAAGGCCGGCGCGAACATCCTGGCCACCAAGGATATGTCCGTGCTTTTTGTGGATATTGCGGTCAAATGCCTTTTGGGATTGGTCAGCGTTTACTTGTTGTGCGTGACCATGCGGATCCTCGGCTTGTTCTACAACGAGAGCAAAGGAAAACTCGGCTGGTTCAGTCGTTAGAGCCTTTGACCGTAGCGCAGGCTGCCCAGCCTGCCGTGTCGCAGGCTGCCGAGCCTGCGCGTATTTTCTCGTGACCAGCAACTTACCGGCCCCCGCGCATCAGTTTGCGCAGTTGCACCGGCAGCCTTGATTCGTCCGCATTGGTTGCCTTGGGCCACGGGAGCGGAGGCAATTGCAGAAACCCCGTCTTGCGATCCAACTTGTTCCACTTCTTTTGCAACACCGCGATGCGCTTGGACAGCGCCGGATGGCTGGCGAGCGATTGCGGCATCAAATGCGAAAACCCCATCGCATCCTCCTCCGCCTTGAGCTTCTTGAAAACTTCAATCATTCCTCGCGGATCGATATTCGCCGCCACCAGATATTTCCAGCCCACCGCATCCGCTTCCGACTCGTATGACCGCGAAAAATCTTGAGAAACCAATATCCCCGAACCCATCCCGAGCAAACTGCCCGTCGCCCTCTTGCTATGGATAAACACGCCAAAGACGGCCAGCGATCCTTCCGCCGCAATCGTGTGCCGGATCATGTGCCGCTGAGTCTCGTGCGCCAATTCATGCGCCAGGACTCCCAACAGTTCTTCCCGCGTATCCACCATCTGCAGCAATCCTTTATGAATCACGACGTATTCACCGGGTAGCGCGAACGCATTCGCATCCTCGTCGTCCAAAATGTAAAACTTCAAATCGCGCCTGTTTTCGGGCAACACTTTGATGAGCGGCTGGGCGATTTCGGTGACTTGCGCGATTTGATTGGTGTCATCAATCAGCATTCCCTCACTGCGCAACTTGGCAATTTCTTTCTGGCCAAACTTCTGTTCCCATTCCATCGGCACCCACGACGCGATCGTCCGCACCATGAAACCGAGGCTGACGGAGCAAAACCACGTCGCCACCACGCAAAAGACCAAAAAATAAGCCGTCAGCCGCAAGGCCCGGTTCGCCTCCCGCTTGCTCAGCACCTGTGTCATTTGCGCCTGCGCCTGGGCCGCGTGACGCATCGCGGGATGCTTCAGAATGGATTGGTCCGATGTGAAAATCGACAGGTCCGGGCGCTCGGGATCCTTGAAATAAATCCGCGTGCCGCCATCCTCGAACTCCACCTCCAGAGTTTCCATCGGCATTTCCTCTGAAACCGATTCCGATCGGAAATAAAGCTTCCACCGGTCCAGGAACACTCTCCCATTGACCACTTCATTCCCCATATCCGGATGAAAAAGACCGGCCTCATAACCTGGGTTGAGTTCGTTCACGCCGGCGCCGATTTTACCAGTGAAGCCTGGCGCTGTCATCGAAATTGAATGCGAATTCTCCTTGAAGGCGGCCCCGGGCTGCCCCACATTCTTCATCGTCAGGGCCCACGGAATGTGGACTTACGAACCCCGCCAGGGCCGGAAGGCAGCAACGGTAGTTTGCTCGACATCTGCCGTGGTCACCCTGGCACTTTTTTTGAATGCAGAGGGCAGAATGAAGAATTCAGAATTGTCTGCCAACGCCACACAAAAATTCCTCGTTTCTTCCTTCTTTCTTCTGCATTCTTCCTTCACATGAGCTATCAGGTCATTGCCAGAAAATATCGCCCGCAGACATTCGCGGATGTCATCGGCCAGGAGCACGTCACCCAGACGCTCCGCCATGCCATCGAGCAAAATCGCATCGCCCACGCGTATCTCTTTTGCGGCCCGCGCGGCACCGGCAAGACCACCATCGCCCGCATTTTTGCCAAGGCGCTGAATTGCACCGGCGGCCCCAAGGCCGATTTCGATGACAATGATCCCAAATGCCGGGAAATTTCCGAAGGCCGCTCCATCGATGTTCTCGAAATCGACGGCGCCAGCAACAACGGCGTGGAGCAGGTCCGCGAATTGCGCGAGACCTGCAAGTACGCGCCCGCTTCCTCGAAATTCAAAATCTACATCATCGACGAAGTCCATATGCTCACCACCGCGGCCTTCAACGCGCTGTTGAAGACGCTGGAGGAACCGCCGGAGCATGTGAAATTCATGTTCGCCACGACCGATCCGGAGAAGGTTCTGCCAACCATTCTCTCGCGCTGCCAGCGCTTTGACCTGCGCCGCATTCCGGCGTCGCTCATCGTTCAGCAACTCACCAAAATCGCGAAGCAGGAAAACGTCAAAATCTCGTCCGAGGCGTTGTATGCCATTGCCCGCGGAGCCGACGGCGGAATGCGCGATGCGGAATCGACGCTCGACCAGTTGATCAGTTTTTGCGGAGATAAAATCGAAGAGCCGGACGTGCTTTCGATGTTCGGCCTCACCGCGCAAAAACAATTGCTGGAGCTTTCGCTCGCGATTCTTGGCGGTGAAATTGAAGCCGCGTTGCGATTGCTGAATGACCTTTCCAAAGGCGGCAAAGACCTCGGCCGCTTGCTCTCCGATTTGCTGAACCATTTCCGCAATCTCCTGATTTTTCAGGTCTCGCGCGGCGATCTGAATTTGCTCGAAGTGTCGGAAGACGAAGCTGCCACGCTCCGCGAGCAATCCGCCATGGCCGACGCCAACGCGCTGACGCGCATCATGGAGGTCCTCGCCAACGCCGAAACCCGCCTGCGCGATGCCGCCTCCAAAAAGATTCTGGTGGAGGTTGCCCTGCTGAAGGCGGTCGAAGCGCGCAATGCCGTGAGCATCGATTCGGTGCTGAAGCGGCTGAACGATTTGCGCGGAGGCGGCGGGGAAGTCACTTCGATTCCGGTTCCAACTCCGGCACCGTCCGCGAGTCAAAAACCGTTCCGCGCGGAAAAAGTCGAGCCTCGCCAAAGCGCCAGCGAAATCAAAGAAACCACGACTCAGGCTGCGGCGCCCAGCCCGGCACCCGCCGCCCCTGTTCCGGCGGACATGGATTTGGAAACGCTCTGGGCGCGATTGGTGGAATCGGTCGGACGCGCCAGCCCGTTCACTCGCAGCTATTTGATCGAGGCGCATCCGGTATCCTTCACGAAAAACGTTTTGACCATAGGCTTCGCCCCGGAATTCGAAGATCATCTCGCGCTGGTGGACAACGCGCGCAATCACACGCTGTTGCAGACCAAGATGGCCGAACTCGGGCACGCGAACGCGCAGTTCAAATTCATCAAAGCCGAGCCGCCGGCAAATCGGTCTCCTGTTGCCGTCGAACCCACTCCGCAACCGGCAGCGCCAGCAGTCCCAAAAGCGCCTGCAGCAGCGCCGGCCAAGCCCGTTGCCGCCGCAGCGCCCGCGCCGACAAAGGAAAAAAACGTGCCGGTGCCATTCAACAAGGACGATTTTAAGAACGATCCGCTCATCCAAAAGGCGCTCGAGGTTTTCAAAGGGCAAATCGTCGAGGTGCGGGCGTAACTTCACGCCATGGTCATCACCATTTTTCGCTCCCGGCTCCGGCCTGAAAACGCCAGTGAATACGCGCAATGGGCCTCCCGCATTCATGACCTCGCCGTCAAGGCCCCCGGGTTTATTTCCATCAAGACCTTTGCCGCCGACGACGGCGAACGGGTTTCCATTGTGGAATTTGAATCGGAGGACGCGGTGCGCAACTGGCGCGAGCAACCGGAACACCGCGCGGCGCAGGATCTCGGCAGGAAGCTCTTTTATTCCGAATATCGCATCCAGGTTTGCCAGCCGATTCGCGATTATTCTTTCCCGAAAAAGGCTGGCGCACCCGCAAGTTCGGTTTAATTTAATGCCGTAACGCTATGTCAAGCATTGGAAAACTCATGAAGCAGGCTGCGCGCATGCAGCAGCAGATGGAACAAATCCAAAACGACCTCGCCAAACGCACTGTCGAAGCGACGAGCGGCGGCGGCGCGGTGAAGGTCGTGGCGAAATGCGATGGCTCGATTGCCTCCATCAAAATTGATCCGCAGGCGTTGAATCCCTCCGACGCGCAATTGCTCGAAGACATGATTCTCACGGCTGCAAACCAGGCGTTGAGCCAGGCCAAGGAAATTTCGAACTCGGAAATGGGCAAGGCCACTGCTGGCTTCAATCTGCCCGGATTTGGCTGAACCGTTCCGTGGCTCTTCCCGAACCCATCACCGCGCTGGTGGCCGCATTGAATCGCCTGCCCGGCATCGGCCCGCGCTCCGCCGAACGCATCGCCCTGCATCTCGTCCAATCGGAGCAGGCCGATGCCAGGCAGCTCGCGGACGCCGTCATTCGCGCGCGTGAGAAAATTCAGCTCTGCACCAATTGCGGCGCGTTGACCGAAACATCCCCTTGCGAAATCTGCGCCGACTCGCGGCGCGACGCCTCGCTCATCTGCATCGTCGAGCAACCCGTCGACATTTTGAGCATTGAGAAATCGGGGACGTATCGCGGAAAATATCACGTGCTCGGCGGAAAAATTTCTCCACTCGATGGCATTGAACCCGAGGATTTGCGCATTGCCGAACTGGAAAAACGTCTTACGTCCGAACCTATCAAGGAGATTGTCATCGCGCTCGGCACCGACGTCGAGGGCGACGCGACCGGATTTTATCTGGCGAAACGGCTGGCACGACCGGGATTGAAATTGACTCGCATTGCGCATGGTCTGCCGGCCGGCACCGGATTGGAATTTGCCGATGAACTCACGCTGAGCCGCGCCTTGGAAGGCCGGCGGGAAATGACTCAATAACCATTCGATGAAGCTCTCCGTTCTTGTATTCGACCTTGGGAAAGTTTTGGTGGATTTCGATTATTCCATCGCCGCCAAGCGCATCGTCCAGCAATGCAAGCCGGCGACGGACCCGGCGACGTTCTTTTCCACACACGCCTCGATTCTGACGGAATACGAGACAGGCCTTCTCTCGACGGAGCAATTTTTTTATCACATCAAGGCCGCGTCCGGCTTTTGCGGCACACGGGCGGAATTCAACACGTTCTTCGCGGACATCTTCACGCCCATTCAGGCGATGATCGATCTTCACGCTGAGTTGAAGAAAACCAGGCTGCCCACGTATATTTTTTCCAACACCAACGATCTCGCCGTCGAACACATCCGCACTCGCTTTCCGTTTTTCAGTGAGTTCGATGGTTATGTCCTCTCGTACGAACACGGCGCGATGAAACCCACGGCGAAACTGTACCAAATCGTGGAGCGCGCCAGTGGCCGCCAGGGGGCGGAAATCCTTTACATCGACGACCGCCCGGAAAATGTGGAGGCGGGAATCAAACGGGGATGGAACGGCATTTTGCACGAATCTCCCTCGGCCACGCGCGAGGCGGTGCAGAAGCTCGGGCTGCTGCAATAATATCTCAGTAGGAGCCGACGTGACGGGTGTTACCCAACCGGACGAACCGCGGCTCTGTGAGCCGCAGCAACATTTGATTTCGAAAGTCGCCGAATCCTTCACACGTTCTACCTTGCACATCTTTGCGGGTCGCAGACCCGCGCTCTCCAATTTGGGCAACACGGCCGTGAGGAGGCCTGATCCTTTCCGCGAAGAAAATTCGAGAGCCTCACGTCGGCTCCTACAAAGGCGTGAACCTGCTCAGGTTGGTCCGGATTCCGAATCGTTCTTGCGCCCCAAAAGCGTTTCCAGCGAATAGTCTATATCCCCGATGGAAAAAAAACGGTCGGCAATGTCATTCAGCGCCAGGCGGGTCGTTTCAAAACGTTCCGACAACGTGTTAAAAATTTCCGCCACTTCGTATTTTTGCGCGAGACGATGATCACTGGCGGCGCGGAAATGAGTGCGACCGAGCGAATCATAATATTTCACGTCGGGAAAGCCCCGTGCTTCCGCGCGAAAGCGAATGCGGTCCGGGAACACGCCGGAAAAGAACAGCGAGTAGTTCCCAATGTGCGCGCGAATCAAAAAGCTGGTGCGGTCATCCGCCTGGTTCAATGCGGACAGCATTTCGAAGAAATAATCCAAGGCCTTCGTCTGGCTGGGAAGAACGCATCGGGCCCGTTCCGATTGCGCAAATTCCGCGAGAACTTCGGCGACGTAATCAGCGACAGCGCGCTGGTTCACTCCAGAACGGCGAAACACATTTCGCACGAGAATATAAAAATAAAACCGGCTTGAAACACGGAGGCATCCGCGCCGTTCGAGGACCGCGTGGAAAAGAGCTTCGTCATCGAGAATTAAATCCCGCGACTCCTCGTCCGAAAGAAGTTTGATCAGGCAATCGGCGGTGCCAATTTTTCGCCCGAGGACGGATAGGATAAAGTCCACGTCCTCAGCCGCGAACTGCGCTCGACAGTTAGGTTGAATCATTTTCATCGCCATTATTACAGACGAACCCACTGAACCGCGCCCGCGCGTGTCATGCCAACGTTCAATCCCTGGCCCAGAATAAAGCAAAAATGATTCCATGCAAATCAGGAGTAACCAGCGCCAGAACTACGGTTGCGAGTGTCCCCTAAATGGATGATTCTAACCACCGTGGCCGAAATCATGACGAATCGAATCCCCGCGCGCTCGCGGCGCCAGGCCATGGATTGGAGTCTGGTTCTCGCCAGCCAGGGAATCGAACCTGTGATTGACATGTCGGAGGAATCGGGCTGGGGATTGGCCGTCCCGGAACAGGATTACGATCGCGCGCTGAATATTCTGGAGCAGTATCGGCTCGAAAATCGCCGCTGGCCGTGGCGGCAGAAAATTTCTCCGAGAGGCGTCCTGTTCGATTGGGCGGCCTTGGGTTGGGTGGCTCTGGTTGCTATCTTTTACTGGCTTCAAACCCACGCGGCTCACGATATCACCAGGGCCGGCATGATGGACGCCATTGCTGTATCAGATGGCGAATGGTGGCGGCTCTTTACGGCCATCTGGCTTCACGCGGACCTCGGCCATTTTTCGACGAACGCAAGCATCGGATTTTTCCTGCTCGCGCTCACGATGGGAAATTTCGGAACCGGTGTTGGCTTGCTCTCCGCCTATTTGGCCGGCGCCGGCGGAAATATTGCGGACTGGGTCCTATTTTCGCAAGGCCACCGCAGCCTCGGCGCGTCCGGAATGGTGATGGGCTGCGTCGGACTGCTCACTTCGCAGGCATTGTTCACGAACGGACGCCGGTCGGACCGGCTGAAATTCGGCCTCGGCGGTCTGGCGGCGGGCGCGATGCTGTTCGCGTTATTCGGTTTGGATCCGAATGCCGATGTTATCGCGCACCTTGGTGGTTTTGTTACCGGCCTCGCGCTGGGCATTGTTTTGTTGCCTGTCCGGCGCGGAACTCAGAAGTCCGTCGTCAATTTGTTCGCCGGAGCCACATTTTGCATCCTCGTGGTTTGGCCATGGTGGCTGGTGTTCAGCAAAGCCGCCATCTTTTAAAGGCCATCCAGTGGATTGCGCGACGTCATTTCGTTGATTGGCCCCGATGCGCGAGGAGACTGCTTATCGCCCTCGACAATTCCGTGAGCGCATCCAAATAGCGTTTCAAATCCGCAGTGTTCTCCAGGCAACCCAAAACTTTTTGCCGCCGGCCAATGTCCGCAATAGTCCTCTCCCAAACACGTCGTGCATAGGCGGCCTTTGCTTTTTTCGCCTCAGCGGCGGAAAGAGTCTTGCACGGGCCAACGCGCGTCCGCTGCGGCACTTTCAACAGCCGGCACTCGCGCATGAATCGCATCATGCCTTTGCCATCCATGACCTGAGGCACGAGTTGAAGAATCGAATCGTGAGAGGCGCCGCTGAACTCCATGGCGCCAAGCAGCAATGGCGAAGTCGCCACGTCCACTTGCGCGCGGGAAATAATCGATTCGGCGAACCGCATCCAATTCTCGGCCGTGCGCATCGTGATTTCAGGGAAATTCGCCACCACCCAATGTTTAAATCCCGAATTGGCGACCTTGATGTTGCCATTCGGCACGATGGCTTTCGCTTGCAACAACGCTCGCCCGGCGAGAAATGCATAGCCGAACTGTTCCGCCGCGCCGCGGCGCTGCGCGGCGATGAGCGTGTGGATGATCTTAGCGTGTGCCTCCAGCTTTTCGGCGACGATCCGGGAAATGACCTGGAGTTTTATTCGTTCAGGAGGCATGGCTCTCATGTGGCGTTAAATCCGAAGGCCGAAGGCCGAAATCCGAAAGAAATCCGAGCCCAAAATCCGAAAAGCCGAACTTTCGAAAAAATCGCGGAACAATCGCGTGGAACGATTTGCCCGCACTGGTGCTCGCGACCGGATCCGCGACTTGGAGTTCGGGCCTCGGATTTCGTCGGGTTTCAGCATTCGGATTTCGAAACTGTCCTCACAACTTTCTCCGCCGCAAAAAATCTTCGATGCTTTCGCGAGTAACCACGGCGCCGCAATTTCTGCCACGGCACCATGCGCTTTTGCGATGTTTCCATCGCTCCTGCGGCGGGTCCAGTTCACCGGCGCGGATCAAATTCATGCGGTGGTTTGGATCGCAACTCAGCAGCGCGTCAATTTCAGGTCCGCCGAGCGTCTTTTTGTCCGGGGGGAGGACCAATTGCACGATTTGCGGCCAGGTCAATTCCAGGCACCTCATGCCCAGCGTCAGGCGATAGTGTTCAATGCTGCGCGTGAGAAAACGCAGTTCGCGTCGATGCGACATCAACGGGCTGCGGCTCTCCATGGTCACGGAAATGTCAAACACGACCAGCAGGCCGAGATCGATGAGTTGTTCGATATCGTCGGCGCCGACGTCAAGCGCCCATTTCACACAATCGGTGTCGGCCAACGGCCGCCACCGCGGCGACCGCAAGCGCAATGACAGTTCAGCCGGAGTCAGCACGGCAACTTCTCCTCAAGCGGCCTCACGGACGCTTTCGTCGGCGAAGGTGGGATTCGGCCGGATGAAGAAATTCTCATCTTGATGAATTTTCAATCCGGCTTCTCGCAACTGTTCCGGCTTCAATTGCGTGCGGTCGGCGAGGATTTTTTCCTTATTCACTTCGGGATCGGGGTAACGCACGTACGCGGCGCCCCAATCGAGGTTCTCCAGGCGCAAACCGATTTTGCCAAAAGTGTCTTTCGCGCTCAGCCTCTCCACGCGCGGCGGCCTCAATTCGAACCCCACCGTGGCAAGCACCAGGTCGAGCGATTTCTTTTCCGGAAACAGCGCCGCGCGATTTTTCCGGCAATAAACAAACACGCCCGCTTCCCGTGCCTCAATTCGCCGCGAAATCCCGATCAGGTTTTCTTGGTAACGTTTCTGCACTTCCGCGATTTCATATTCCATGGCGGCGACCGCCTGGGTGTGTTCGATTTTGAGTTTCACGACATCGGCCACAACCGCTTCGAGTGCCGCGCGCGAGCCGATGACGCATGGTTCGAGTTTTTGACGTTTACGCATAATTCTCCTTGGTTGAATGATGATGGTTCACCGCCCCTTAAAAAGATCTCCCACGGAGAACTGCCGGGCGGCCCGTGTCTGTGTCACCGGCAGAGGGCCGTTGCAGCCATGCCGAAACGGCGCAATTGCGCGCCGCGGGCGCGGGAAGAGACGGCCCGCCCGGGCTTTCGCCCTTCGCGACGCTGACGCGAAGGTTCGGTTCTCCGTGGGAAATAATTTCAGCGCTGACGCGCGCAAAACAGTCCGGGCACATGCCGTGCGTGCTGCGGAACGCAAAAGGATTGCCGCTTATTCGCCGCGGCTTCGGTTGATGCCACGCGCACACGCGCCGAAATTTCAGCCAATAAAACGCCGCGGACCAAAGCGCGGCAGCATGGAAGATGAACCATCCGATGACACTAAACCGCTCCTGCGCGGCATATTCGGGGTCGGAACGTGAAACGTGATTCGTGAAACGTGAATTCATGATTTTGCTCCTGATAAATTGATGGCCTCTTTGTTTTCCACATTCGAATTAATCCCATCGTCCCCAACGGCGGCAGTGCTTTCGATTTATCCGCATTACATCCCGCGCGGGCGCATTCGGGTGCGATGGGGAATTGACTACTTTGGCTCCGGCGGCGGCTCCAAAAATTGTTCCAGTTTCCGCGCCAGCGCCGAATCCGGATCGACGGTCGCTTCGCCGAACAAGCTCGAAAGAATGCAAATCACGTCTTCCATCGTTTGCACCTTGGTCCAGTCAATCCGCCGGCGCTGCGCCAATTTTTCCAGGCAGCGGGCAAATTTCTCCGTGTCCTCCTCGGACATCCGGCTCACGCACTCGTAGTCGCATTCCGTCTTTCCTTCCGGCACCAACTTTCCGCATTTCCAACACGTATTCATTTTCTCCTTTGGTTCGATTAGCTCACTCGTCTTGCCGACGCACTTGTTCCTGAAAATCCAATTCCATGGCGGCGGCTTGTGACAGGATGCGCGCCAATTCTTTGGCTGCGGCGCGCGCCGGCTCGCGGGGCAGCGATTCCGCGAGGGCCTGGTAAATCTTGATGCGTTCCGAAAGAGGAAATTCCCCGATCTTCTCGGCCGCGGCGCGCGCAAGCACGCTGATGGTATGTGCGCTGACACTCATAAAAATTGTAGGAGCTGAAGTAAGAATTCCCTCGAAATGTTTCCCGCATTGCTGCCTTGAACCGCAGCCGCCGACCTCAGGAGGCTCCGATCCTTTTCACGCGGAAAATTCCATAGCCTCCTGACCGTGACTGTTACAAGACTGATAGAAGAGTGGCGCTTGAAATGATTTCCACTCTGCGCCCCAGCCGCAGCGGGTCCACAGTGAAAGACGCATCGGAAAAATGTCCAAGGCCGTCCCTCACTTTGACCCGCTGCGGCTAATCCCCAATCTGCGGTCCCCTCGGCGCATCCAGCCCCCTCGCATCGTCCCCGCTGTTCCCCACCGCGCCGATTCCCTTTTCCCTTATTCCTCATTTTTTCCTTGCTTTATCGATTGAACTATTGAATAGTCAAAATCGACGCCACTGATAATCTTTTAAAAGTCAAAGTGAGTCAACAAAAATCTTTAACTAATTTTGAAAAGGGAAAACTTTTAATGGCCGCTCGAAAACGCCTGGGTTTCAGCCAGGTGCAGATGGCCGAGAAGTTGAACCTGGATCCCACGTACATCTCCCAATTGGAAAATGGCCGCCGTGAAGTGGATGAATTTTACGTCCGCCGCGCGGAGGAACTGGCCCAGGAGCATGAAAATAAATTCAAAGCCTCGCCCGAGGCGATGCGCGAATGGTCCGCGGAAGAAGTGCCGACGCGGGAAAGTTGCCTCGAATATTTTCAGCAATTTCTCGAAACGTGCACCGACCCCGCCAAGCTCGGCTGGGCCGCCATGGAGTTGAAGGAACATTTTCCGCTGGATAAATGGTCTGCGCTTAATTCAATGCCAGACGCCGTCGCGGCACGGGCCGCAAAGCGGGCCGTGGCCGAGGTGCAGAGCGGCGGCGTAGTATATCGACGCTCACGTAAAGCTGCTTAGACCAGCGGAAAAATTTCTTCGCGAGCATCACGCGCTGGTGGGGCGTCAGGTTCCCGGCCAGCTCCTCCAAAGCCGGCTCCAATGTGATCGCACGTTTTTTCATACGGACTTTTGCTTCTCCCATAATTCTTCTTTTTGTTTATGCCCCAGTATCGCCCACGGGGTCAGACATTGTCCGTCCATGTGAATAAGTCGAAGCGGTTTCCCCAATGCGAGACAACGCGCTCATTTGCAACCGGATGCGGAAATGCGAAACCATTTCGCATTTCCAACAGCAATAACGAATGACGAACGGCTTCACGGGTGTGTATGGATCGATTGAAATCGTTACCGGCTACGAGCCGTGGAAGCGTTTCGCGCGAATGAATTGCATTATTGGGCCACGACGTATTCCAATGAAATTGCCTGAAAACACTGCGAAAACGCTTCATTCTTATAATTTTTGCGTCATTGCTGCTTCCGATTTGACGCAAGAGAATCGCCGTTTTCAGCTCTTTTTTTGATTTTTTTCGATTTGATTTGGCTGACCATCAATAACTTCCTCCGAAAAACTTACCGTAAGTTTTTTCTCATTTCCGGATCGTGATTTGATGCGGGAATGAAATTAAAAATTGCTGCCATTGTTAAACAGGCGGGGACCAAATCCGCCGCCATGTTGTCACTCGCCACCCTCACTTGCCTGTTTGGCCTCACGGCCTGCGCGCAACTTAAATCGTGGTTCACGGAACCCGGAACCGTCGAGCAACTCGCGCCCGTCAGCACGAACCTTGTGACGCTCATCACCACGAATGCGATCACCATCCCAGCGCAAACGAACGCCGTCACTGGCCAAGTCACACCGTCCACGGTTCAATATCAACTCGCAACCAATCTGACCATGGTCGTGCAGCCGCCGGTGTATTTCACGAACCTGGCGCTGGCGCCCATTGTGTCGAACAGCATCGCCACTGCCGACACTGCGGCCAGCGCTGCGGGAATTCCGTGGTCGCACACGGTGGCGGAAATCATTCTGGCGGCCATCGGCGGATTGCTGTCGTGGACGAATTTTCGCAACCGCCAAAAACTCGTGACCGAAGCGAGCAATCACGCGAACACTCAGAGCGCATTAAACGAGGCGCAGGATGTCGCGCAGACGCTGGTGCAGAATTTCGAGCAACTGCGCCAGGTCGCGCTCACGATTCCCGGTTACACGCGGCAGATTGATGACAAGGTGATGACCGCCATCCAGGTGGCGCAACAACTCGCCGGCGTCAAAACTCAGATCAATACTTTGGTCGACGAAAACACGAACACCACTTTGCCCGGCAACTAAATAAACCGCCAAGTCGCGGAGGGGCCGAGGTTTTCTTTTTTCCTCGGCGCCTCCGTGCTCCGCGGGAAACCGCCAACTTTGCAACTTCCATGACTTCATTTCTCGCCGATGCAACGAACGAACAGATTGGCATTTTCATTTTCGCCGGCGCGGTGGTGACAGGTTTCATCGCCACACTGATTTCCGTGGCCTCGAATTTTGCCACCCGCCGCGAAGTGGAAGATCTAAAGATGCGGGTGGATAAAATCGAAACGGACCTCGATGACAAAACCAGCAAAATTCACAAACGCGTGAATCGGCTGCTGGCCGGGCAGATGCTGATCGCGGGCCGCGTGGGCTGCTCACTGGATCAGCACCGGGACCAAATCACGGCGTGGATGGCGCAATTGGAGCGGGAGGAGGAGTGAAAAGAGGCACTCTGATACTTCGATTGCAAGGTATGGGCCATCAGGGATTGTTCTGCCAGATTGTAGATTATCTCCTCGAAAAGTTCATTCGGATTTCTCAAATTAGTTTGATGCAGCCTACGAGCGACTGAAACTCAGGAATCTTTTCGTCCTCGAAATTCCCGGCAAATCGAGGACAAGGAAGAGAACGAGCACGAGGAACGAACGTTCCTCATTTCGGCAGGGTATCCAAATATTTCTGGTATTGCTTCTGTTGTTGCTCCCAGGTGTCCAGGATTTTTTGGAATCGCGCAAAGGCCGCTTCCTGTTTGTCCATCAATTTCTCCTGGCGCTCCAATAGAGCTTCCACGCGTCTGGCCCGGTCTTCCTGGTTCTGGACCAGTTGATTGTAACGCTGAACATCCGCGGCTTGTTGGGAAGATGAAGGCGCCGCGACTGTGCCGGCTGAATTCCTGGAAGCGGGCTGCGCATCCGCGCGGGGCAGACAGAGCCAGCATGCGAATGCAACCGTAATCACCGCGGTGCCGAAAAAGAGAAAGCGTTTCATAGATATTGATTCAAATTGATTGTTCGCACCGGCTGCGCGTCTCGCGCCGCGCGGCTTTGAACTGCATCGTTAGGGAAGCAGACGCGCCAATCGCCAGCAAGAGCAAAGCACTCGCTTCGCACAACGGAGCGCCGAGCACCCGCTCGGCCCGCTTGGAAAAAGCCCAGCTTGCCGAGCTGGGGCTCGGCGCTCCTTCAAGCGAGAAGCCATCCACGCGGATTCCTTTCTTGCCGGGCTTGTGCGTTGGTGATATTCCACGCTCGCCATTCCATTCATGCGCTTGTCTCACATTAACGTCACGATGCCGAAAGGCGGCGAAGAACTGGCACGCTCATTTTACGCGGGCCTGCTCGGATTGCGCGAAATTCCCAAACCCGAATCCATCCGCAGCCGCGGCGGCGTGTGGTTTGATGCGGATGGTTTGGATCTGCATGTGTCGGTAGAGGAATAGCGCGCCGGACCGGATGCCTACCGGCATTTTGGTTTGGAATGCGCGGATGTGGAAACATTTCGGCGCCGGCTCGAAGCGGCGAAAATTGCCACGGAGGATGGACGACCCGTCCCCTGGAAACGATTTTTTTCGCGCGATCCGTTTGGCAATCGCATTGAGTTTCACGAAGTGGGAGGATTGCGCGGATGAATTCAATGGCTTCTTTACCCCTCCAGCCTTCGCGCGCTGCGTGATGAAAGGATTTGGCTGCGGCGGGTATTTTCGAAAACCTGGATCGGCTCGGAAGCTTGCAAATGGCGATCACCGGCTTCCAATTCCGCCAGGCCGCTGTAAGCGTCCGCGAGCAGGAAATGATTTTCGCAGCCGTCCACATAATCGCCCAGTGAACCATCGCACAACTCCACGCGTTCCGAGCCTGCGAGCAGATGTTCTTCAAGCGTTTCGAACACGATCGGCGTCTCGCCACCTTTAGGCGGCAAGCGCATCGCCGGCGCGGTGCGCACGTACAATGGCTGGCCGGCAGCAAAAACCACTTCTGAAACATTTTCGGCGGGCGTCAGGAATTCACGCACGACGCGATCGATGGTTTCGAAGCGATTCGTTTCAATCAGCGGCACGAACATGGTTTGCGAGCCTTTCTCGAACACATCAAAGCCGTGCGCGATGCCGGAGCCGAGGCGGCGTTTGGTAAACGCCACCACGGCGCAGCGAAGATTTTCCCAGCGTTGACGCGCGCCGTTCCAGCGCAAACCGCCCGGCAGCGAGATATATCCGGAGCGGTCCTTCGGCACAGTGGGCCATTGCGAAAGGCCCTCCAGCCCGTTTAATCGCAGCGCGAGTGTGCGCGCTTCGTCCGTGGCCGGAGCCTGATCAATAAACAGCGCCCGCAGTCCGAGTGCATGGAAGAGATCGGTCACGCGCTCAACGAGATTGCCGAGCGGAATCTGTTCGGCGTGAAGCACGGCTCTGACGTCCGGCGCGTGAACCGCGCGCGCGAAGAACCAGCAACGTCGGCCAGTGTCGAGGCCGCCGAAAAGCTCAGGTTTCGGGTTTTGGGTTTCGGGTTTCGAGTTTTGACTGTTGCCGGCTTCCCCTGCGCCCAGGCCGATCGTTCTCGCGCGCTCCAGAATCTCCACCGTCAATTTCTGCGCCGTGCTTTCGGGCATGGCTTTGCGATCGCAGAGAAACGTCGCCATCGCTTCCGGGTCCGCCACGGCGCGCGCCCATTCCCCCACGATTTGCGAGACATCGATGGCCGCGATGGCGAATTGCGACACGCGAAACGACCAGTGCCGCAATGGAATTCGCTCGGGACGGCGATGATGCCATTTAAAGCCGTCCGCCGTCCGATTGAGTTTTGTGCCGCATCGAACGCACGCGAAATAATACTTGTGCGATGGGTCATAGGTTGCGGCGACCGGCGCCGTGTCGTGATGGCGGAAATCGCCGGTGTGCGTGAGAAATGGATCGCCGGGCCGCGGCTCACCTGCCAGAGCGATGCGGCACACGCGCGGCCAGTTTTCCTCCAAATTCTGTTCGTGACCGCAACCGGGGCAGCCATGCAGCATCACGCCCTGGCTGCCGTCTTTCCATGCCTTGTGCTGGCCGCGGCCGGCCACGCGTTGCGTGCCGATTTTGACCAGCAACCGCACGGGACTGGAAGTCATCCGCCCGCGCACGAATTTTTCGCGCGCCGGCTTGATGTCATCCACCTCATCGAGCGTGGCCACGTCGAACGTGAAACTCGTTGGAATTTTGTTGAGGCCGAGAATCATTCCGTGCGAGCGCTGTTTGCCGTTGGTCACGGAGAAGGCGCCCTTGCGATTCACGCTCTTGCCTGATTTGTTCACGCTCTTTCCGACCCGGGTCATGCGCGCGAACCAATCGATCTGGTCGAGAACGTCCGGGCGAAATTTCGTGTCCACCATGCCTTCCACCAGCTCCCGGTCCGGCAAATAAAAACCCCAATTCAGCCACTTCACTCCGGTGCAATAGGCGCCGAGGTTCAGTTCGGTGGCGGTTTTGCCGAATTGCGCGCCGCCGCAGATGGCAATCGTGGCATCCGCCAATGGTGTGCCGCCGTTCGAACCCAGAACGTCATCGATGGTTTTCACAATTTCGATCAATGGCTCGCGTCCTGCGAAAGAATACTGGCGATATTCTCCCTGCCCGCCGGGCACACGCGCACATTTTACCAAGAAATCCCGGAATGAGTGAATTTTCGGCACTTTGATGAGGCGTTTTTCCTCTTCGGCCTTGTCCGCGGCTTTCTGCGGCTTCGTTTTGCCGTTGTTGGCGTGAAAATGGTGTCTATTAACAACCGGTGTTTGCCGATGGGGTGCAGCAACCGGTTCCCCTGAAGCTTTTTCGTTATTGGCTGGCACTTTATTTTTTGTGCCAGTTCTATCGCATTTGCGTGAAGAGGAAAAACTTACGGTAAGTATTTAGTAGCAAGCTATTCATATTGAATTGCTTGCAGATTGATTTTGGAGCAAAAAGGCGGGATTTTAGGGGTGTTCAGGCCCCGGCCAGCACCTTGCGCACGGCCTGGCGCAGGTCCGTCAACTGAAACGGTTTGGCCATGAGCAAATCGACTCCCGCCGGCGTTTCGAGCGTGCCCTCAACTTTTTCCGCATCGGCGGTGATCATGATGATCGGCATATCGGGATAGCGCGCTTTGAGGGCCACGGCCAATTGATCGCCCTTCATGATCGGCATCATGTAATCCAGGATCACGAGATTGAAAACGTCCCGTTCGCAAATGGCCAGAGCATCCGCCGCGCTGGTCGCCGCTTGCACCTGACATTGGTCAAACTCAAGCATTCGACGAATGGAATCACATACCAGCGGATCGTCGTCGACCAACAGAACCCGCCAGGTTGTCGTAGGAGTAGTACTCGCTGGCACGTCTGATATTATCATGCATCAGGAAACAAAGCAATCGGGCATTACCGTATAAGCAGGATTCGGAGGAAGCGCTGCTGGTAGCGTTCGTCACCATTGCTATTGGCAGCTTTCCTTTCAACTCCCGGAAAAATCGCCATTTTTTAACGGGCTGTTAGACCCGGATTAGTGTGCCAGCCGGAAAAACAACGTGTCTGCCTGAGGGTTAATGGTGACGCTCTCGGTTCCGCCATTAGTGGAAATGGTCCCGCCATAATCGTTCCAATTTGGCGCGGTCAAATCTCCGTTGGTTTGCAAGGTGAATCCGACGGCGGCGGATTCGGGCCATGAAATGACCAACAGGTTTCCCTTGGGCGCAATTTTAAGAACAGGCAACGTCAGATAGCTGAACCCGGATGCAGTGGTGTAACCCGTGCCGGGGGTGAGGGGGTCCAAATTCAAGAATACCGTATTGCCGACATCGGCGACTCCCAGCGCTTCGCTGTTGCCAGTTTGGGCGCTCGCTATGGCCCCGGTGCTGGCCGAAGCGTGCAGATTCACGGTGAGTGAAGCTCCGACAACAGTGTGCACCACGACGGCGTTGGACGAACTCAGGGCTCCCACCCCATACGTGGACCGACTCCCGTCGAGAGCGGATATGTTGTCGACCAGTGTTCCATCGATTCTCCCATCTTCATAATTTTGCCATGCCTCTGAGAACGACTCGCCCACGTCCAGAAAACACTCAGCTTCAGCCCCGCCTCCCGGGGTGCCTGAGACATTATCATGCATTGTCACGGTCAAAAGCAGGTCAACCGGGCTGCCCGCGGCCAAGGTCGCTGATGTGACCGTGATCGTGTCACCCAGGAAGGCATCCGCAAAACCGGCCGACTCCGAGTTATATGGATTATAGACAATGTTGGGGTTGTCGTCGGAATCAATGTAACTGAAGCTCGTCGGGGTGATCTTCGCGTGTCCTTGCGCGTACAAGTGCAAACTCCCCCCGCTCACGGTCGCATAACTGGATGCCGCCATGCTGTCCTGCCACGGAATGGTCAAGCCATCGATAACGGCGTTCGACGTGTCTTGCCAATTCGCCGACGCCGTGTGCGTGCTGCTGGATTGATTCATCACCACCGTTGAGTCTCCGAACGAGGTGTTCGTCATCGTTTCATCAATATAATATGTCCCCTGCTGAAAATGCCCGTGGGTTGCCCAACCACCGGCCGAGGTTGCCGTCGCGAAGCCAGCGGCATGAACGGGGTGGAGCATTATCGTGAGCTGGAGAATCAACGCGAGCAAAAGAGCCGAATTTCTGATGTTTGTTTGGGTGTTGATGTCCGTTTTCATCGGTGTCCTTTTCGATTTGTGTCGATCATTGTGGGGGCTGGCTGGCCGGTCAACGCAAAAAAACCAAATTGGTGAAGGAAGTGTGCATCCGGCCAACACCCCCGTTAGGAGTTCCATAATTTGTTCCAGTGGCCGTTTTGACGGGCTTCGATCAACGCGCATAGGTTGGCCAAACCGCCGGCGGTCCAAAACTGTCCGGAACGTTTGAAGCGTCCCTGCCGCTGAAGGCACGCTGATTCCACTGCACCCGAGCCGATGGCCAGCCACGGCGGGCGATGGTTTGATAGTTCATTCGACAGGCGTGCTCGGCAAAGTAGTTCTGTTCGCGTCGAACAATGGGCGCGACAGCCCTGCGTCCTTTGGGCAAAGCGGCTATCTCTCGCAACGCCGCAGTTTGTCGGCCATGACGCAGTTGATGGAGTTTGTTTTCCACCCAAGGGCGCGCCAACTCCCGTGTCCCATGGAGCGCTTCACCTAAATCCCATAGATGCTGACTGGCGTGGTAAAAGTCCAATGCCTCGGTTGCTCCTGGCCATCGGTCCTGGACTACGTTCCAAATCCACGGCGCCCCATCGGCTACAGTGAGCTTGGCTTTGGCCCGCGCCAAACCCCGCTCACAAGCCTCCTGATGCAATCGCCGACCCAACTCCATCGGCTCGGCCTGGCAACTGACCACTGCCTTTTGACTCAACACTCCCCGACCGTTTTTGCGAGCACGGTGCTCCTGCAAATAAAAGACGCCAGTCTTCAATTCGTGCCATTCTACGCGGCTTTGCTTCGTTTTCTTTTTTCCCCAACCCGGCCCGCGCTGGCGCACCTGCCACCCATCGAGCATCAACACCGCCACAGCGCTTCGAGCCGGTTGTGGTCCTTGCTGCCGGGGTGTCTGTTTCAACCGCTCTTGCATTTGCTCTTCCGCCCGTTGCCCCAGCGACTGCGCCAGATGATGCAAGCTGGAGTCATCGGCTGGGTGTCCCAGCTCGTTCCACAGCGCGACAGCGCTTTCATAGGAAGTCGTGGCGGTGATCGTAAAGGCCAGAGTCTCCATCCATCCCGGGCTCATTTGCTGATGCGGCGGCACTTTCCATAGTTCCCGTAATGGACAGCCCCAGTGTTTGTCCTGCGGGTCCTGCCCCTACCAGGCGTCCAACTCAATGTCGCCGGCGCCGGTGCGCAGGTGAAACTTCTGCCGGTGCCGATGCACCAGCTTTCGTTGGCTTTGGGGGGAAAACTCGCCGTGTTGCTCGGCCAGTTCTTGCAGTCTCTCTTGCAGTCGTCGTCGCGTCCATTCACGCCCTTCGGCCAATACCTCAGCCTCGATTTGCGATAACGACGCAATCGGTTCCTTTGATTCATTCATGGTGCTTGTGCTCGCGTTGGGTTGTTCTTCATTCCAGCTTTGAGGAACCGAACACCACCAATATGGGGTACTGTCAAGATGCACGCCC
>DATNEA010000084.1:0-61504 GCA_035606845.1 Candidatus Angelobacter sp.
CCCACGAAATCAAGCACACCGCCGCCATGACCATGCCGATAATCAAGAACCGGTCCGCCACCGTGAACAGCACGCCGCCAAAAACAATCACCCGATAAATCCCGCTCGTAACGCCATAAAACGCATACCACCCCGCCTCGCGCCCATTGTCCGCCGGGCTGCGCGAATTCTTTACGCCGAAAAGATAATATTCCGCAAAATGCCGCAACTGCTCCGTCGCGCGCTGGCTCAGGTTCGGAATTTCCAGCAAGTCGGACAAAATGTAATAGCCGTCAAAGCGCAGCAGCGGGTTGATGTTGAAAATCAACGTCGAGACCGACGCCACAAACATCATATTGTACGCCAGGCTGTGAATGATTCCCGGCGCCGTGTTCGCCCAGACAAAAACCGCAAGCGCCGCCACGAACAATTCCGCGATCATTCCCGCCGCGCCGACGAGCGTCCGTTGCCAGCGGCTGCGAAAGCCCCAGGCCGACGTCGCATCCACGTACGGCATCGGCGTGAAAATCATCAGCATCACGCCCATCACATGCACTTCGCCGCCGAAGCGACGGCAGAAAAACGCATGCCCGAATTCGTGAATCGCCTTGATGATCACCAGCCCGACATAGAGCAGGAACAGATTGTTCGTGGCCAAAATTCCCTGCCCTTGCTCGCGCAGCAAATCGAAGTGATCCAACGCCACTTTCACCCCCGCGCCAACCACAATCAGCCAGAGGATCGCGCCGAATGCGCTAATGAGCTTGCGCGCGAACGGCATCGCCCGCACCAAAAACCGGTCCGGATCCAGCAGCGGAAAGCGCATGAACATGATGTTCAGCAGGTTCATGCCCAGCTCGCGCTGCTGCCGCTTTTTGAACCGCTCGAAAAGCTGCGCGCTGTCCGCCGCCAGGTCATATTGCAGCAAATTGGCAAAATAGAGCTGCGAGAGCAGTTGGATCACCGCCTCCTGCCCCGGCGCCTCATCCGGAAATCGCTCGATGCACTCTTGCCAGACCTGCTCCACCGTTCGATCCGGCCGCAGCCGCGCCACGAATTCATACGCCGCCGGCCGCAGCCGGAAAAATTCATTGCTGAAGGGGTTCTCCAGGACGATCCACCGTTCCCCGCGAAACATCTGCCGCCGCACGCGCACGCCCGGCCGCAGGCAAATCTTCTGATTCGCCACCCGGTACCACGACTCACTGAAAGTATTCACGCTAGAACCACAACTTCATCCTCAAAAAATCCACCGTCCGATGCGTCAGGATCCAAAACAACGACCGCTTCTCCGTGGCGATTTTGCACAAGCCCGTCATGCCCGGCCGCCACCACGACGGCGCGCCGCCGTCGGGTTTCAAGCGCGCCAGGAAAACATTCCCGTCCTTCTTCGTCACGGCCGCCGGTTCCACCACTTCCACCGTCACCGGATATTTCAACTTGGGCTGCGTCACAAACGCGATCTCGCCTTTCGAATGCCCCATGATTTCCTTCACGTCCTTTTCGCTGATGTCCGCCTCCGCGTAAAGCGTGTCGATGCGCGCCACCTTGAACAACGCGTCGCCCTGCTTCACCGGCGCCGCGATGCGCTCGCGCCAATCGCCTTCCACCACCACGCCGTCAAACGGCGAGCGAATCACCGCGTTGTCCAGCCGGTACTTCACCAGATCCAGCCGCGCCTGCGCCTGCTGCGCCATCGCGTCCGCGATGCGCTTGTCCGCCAGCCGATGATCGGCCTCGGCCTTCTGCGCCTCGCGCTGATAACGCCCCACGTCCGCCGCCGCCGCCGATTCGTCGAGCAACAGTTCGCTGCGATTAAAACTGAGCAACGGCCCGCCCTTGTTCACATGATCGCCCGTGCGCACGAACACCTTCTCCACATAGCCATCGAACGGCGCCGTCAAATAACTCGCCTCATCGCTCCGCAAAATAAAATTCCCTTCCACGCGATAATTCACATGCACGAAAAACAGCGCCGCGATGACCACCGCGCCCGCAATCGCCGCCACCTTCTGCCACGTGTGCTCGGGCCCGAGGAACTTTTTAAGCTGCTCCCGCGCCGCATCCGCCGAACGCGCGCCAAACCACCGATCCATCTTGCGCCGCTCATCCAACGAACGCGCCACCTGGTCGCACGCGAGCCGCAATTGCTGCGACTCCGCCTCCGTGAACGCCGTTTCATTCCGTTCGCACGTCAGCACCGCCGCCGGCTTGCCGTCGAGCCGCAGCGGAATTGAACACAGATTTCCGGACTTCTGTTCCGCGGCAAATTTCTCGTGGTCGCGCGTGATGATCGACGAATTCTCCGGTTGCGGCCAAAGAATTTCGAGGTCCTGGTCGAGGCATTCCTCCATCACCGTCTCCAGCGCCTGCGCCGCCGCCATGCGCCGGTCGAAATGCTCCGTGCGGCTGACGGCGCGGAGGCGGACGCTTCCACGCTCAAGCCAGCCGAGGCTCACGCGATCGCACCGGAACTGTGTCGCCACGCCATTGCAAAACGCCAGCGCCGCAGAGAAAAACTGCGTCGCCTCGTTCACCGGCACGAGCAAATCGAGCACGTTGGAAAATTTTTGCGCGTCGCTCGCCGCCTGTCGCGCCGCCAGGTGCTGCTGATACAACGCCGCCGTGTCCGCGATGAGATTCAGCCGCGCCAGCGATTCGCGCGCCGCCGATTCCGTGAAATCCACCACCTGCGCCGCCAGCACGACTTCATCCTCCGGCTGCGGCAATTTCAAACGAACCGCCAGCGTGAAACTTCCCGCCGCCGGATCGGTGGGCTCAACAAAATTGGATTCGCGCAGGCAACGTTCCGCCGTTTGTTCGAGTCGCGAGGTAAACCCCGTCCGCACGCGCGAGGGCGCCGTCGAAACCGCCCATTCGCCCAGCTTGGACCAGCGCGGTGTCTTCCCCGGGTGGCCCGCCAGCAGCACGACGATGTCGGCCGAAGCGACCCGCGCCGCCGCCGCCAGGAAGCGCGGCCAGAATTCGCGCGGCGAACCCGGAAACTGGCGCAATGTCGCCAATTCATCCGACGCGCGTTGAAACGCATCGCTCAGGCCGTCGATATTCGCTTCCATATTAAATATAGTGGCGGCCCAAATTCATTTCAGACCATTCTAAGCGCCCTTGATCGGATCCACTTCGAACGCTGGATCTCGCCTCCCTCTCCGCCACGAAGTGGGGGAGAGGGCCGGGGTGAGGTGGCGCCAAGGGCTCAGGGGGACGGAGTCTCTGATTCTCTAACCGGAAATGAATTTTGGCCATCACTCTCATATTCATTGCACCGTCAATTTCGCCGCGAGCCCTGGTCGAATCGCGCCGTCCGCATTGTCGAAAATGGCCTTCACCGTCGCCAGCCCGCTCGCCGGATCCACCACCGGGGAAATGAAACAAATTTTTCCCGTCACGGGTTTGGCCACGCCGCCGACGTCCAGCGAAACCGGCTCATCCAGCGTCAGCCGCACCGCCGATTTTCCATCGAGATGCCCCGTAAAATAAAATCGCGACGTATCCACCAGCCGCGCGATGGGCTCATACGGCGCGCAAGCCGCGCCGGTGCGCAGCGCAATCTCCGCCACGGTCCCGTCAAACGGCGCCACCAGTTCCCGCCGCGCGAGTTCCTCCGCCGCCGCGCCGTATTCCGCCGCCGCGACATTATAATCCGACTCTGCTTTCTCGAGCTGCTCGTTGCTGACCGATTTGGTCGTCTCGCGAAGCTGCCGCGTCGCGTCGTATTCCGCCTTTGTCTGCTCCATCACCGCCTTGCGCCGCGCGGCCTCGAATTCCTCCAGCTTTTTATCCAACTCCACCAGCACCTCGCCCTTCTTGACCGAAGCGCCTTCCACAATCGGCTCCGAGCGAATAATGCCCGGCACCGAAACCGTCAGCGTAACGTCTCGAAACGGCTCGGTGATTCCGTCAATAATAAGCGGCTCCGCCGCGCGCGCGCATGCCGCGACACCGCAGAGCAAAGCAACAAAAAGGAAAACTTTCAAATGACGAAACATGTTACGCACGGGAAAATCTAGTGGCACGGGCGTCTCGCCCGTGCGAGCAGGGACTCACGGACGGGACGCCCGCGCCACTAATGCCAGCCATTCCACTGAAAATTGCTGATGACACTTTTTCGATATTACGGCGTGTAAGAATCCGGCGAAAGCAGAATTGGCTGGAACGCGTTCAGCGGCAGCGAATGGCGCGACAGCATCGCCTCCGTTTTCCGCCGCAATTCCTCCCGCGTCGTGTCCAGATGAATCTCTTTCAAAATCGTCCCCTCCGCGAGCTGCAACGCCAGCAACGCCCGCTGCCGCTGCACCAGCGCCTCCGCCAGGCTTTGCCGCGCGTCAAACAAATCCGCCTCCACTTCCAGCACCTTGCGCGGCTCGATCGTCCCCGCCCGCAGCCGCGCCTCCTGCGTCTTGAGCAGGCTTTCATTGAAATCAATCACGCTCTGGTAACTCTGGATGCTCTCCTGCCACCGGCGCGTTTTGCGAATCCCCGCGTCCAGCGCGTTCGCGATTTGCGTTTGAATCGCGTTCAAATTCGCCACCGACTCCTGCAACGTCAGCTTGGCCGCCTTGAAATCATTGCGCTCCTTGATGCCGCCGCCGAGCGGAATGTGCAATTCCAACCCCATCGACCACGACGGAAAATCGCGCGACTCCAAAAAATTCAACGAATCGCCCGGTGTCGAACCGAGGCCGTTGTAGCCGTAAGCGCCCTTGAAATCCAATTCCGGCAGCCGCTGGTTGCGCGCAACCCCCAGCCGCACCTTTTCCTGCTCCACTTTCTGAAGCTGGATCAGATAATCCGGGTTCAAATCATACGCGCGCTGATAACTCTCCGCGTAAGAGGGCGTCGTCACCGCCGCCGGCGGACGGTCCACCGCGCGCAACTCCCGGCCGTTTTCGAGCGGCGACATCTCGGAAAACGTTTGCACCTGCCCGAGCGCATCGTAGAAATTCTGCAACGCTTCGTTCTGCTTGCTCTCGCGCAGCCCGAGCCCCGATTGCGCCTCCATCACGTCCAGTTCCGAAGCCTGCCCCGCCTTCAATCGTCCCAGGGCATCGGACAACACAGTCTGGGCAAGCAGCACGGACTGCTTGAAAAAACTCAATTGTTCCTGCGCGAAATACAAATTCCAATACGCCGCTTCCGCCTGCGAAATCGCCAGCATCAACTGCCGCCGATATTGCTGAAACGCGATGTCCGATTCCATCGCCGCAATCCGGATGTTCGCCATCGTCACCGTCTGGCCCGCGTTCTTCAACAGCGGTTGCGTGAAGGAAACGCCCGCGAACGATTGAAATTGCCGGGTAAAAACATTGTTGGTGGACCCAAAAAACGGCACCGGGTTCACGTTATTGAACAAATCGCTTTCCGTGAAGCCAAGCCGGATTTTGCCGCCGGTGGGAACGAGCGTTTCCAGCGCCGTATCATAAATCGTATTGCGCTCGTCGAAAACCGGCTGGCCGGATTGCGCCGCCTCCTGCTCGGTGTTGTTTTGCCGGCGATTGCCCTCGCGCGTGACCGATGCCGTCGCGTTCGGCTCGAAAATACCCCATTCACCGCGTTCCTTGTAATGCGCCGCCTCGGTCTCCAGCATCTGCGCCTGCAGCGTCTCATTTCTTTCCGCGACCATCCGCAGGTAATCGTCCAGCTTCAAATTCAGCGTCGGCCCTGAGTTCGTGGAAAGGAAAGAATCCTCCGCCAGCCCCGCCGAAGCCCCGAGGCAAACAGCCGCAACCGCACACCCGCAAACAACCGGCCGCCACAGCCGGCCGGCAAAAGTCAAAAAATGAAAATCCATTCGGTACGACACTGATTAAAAGCCGGGCGGTCAACATGATCTCGCAAGAGAAAACATTGCGTCAGAAGAAACGCGCCAACGGACCAAAAAAATCCTAAGAAATGCGGACGCTGCGGGCAATCTTAAATAGGCCATGCCATCGTAAGCGGGCGCAATCTGCCGGCGGCGCCATTTTGGAGCGCGGCTGTCGGAGACCAGCCGCAGCAGTGTCATTTAACCTGAATGGTAAACGTTAACAAACGCTCGCGTGCCGCGGCTGGCTTTCAGCACAGCCCCGCTCCAGTGCGTATGGCAAGTTGCCGCCATCGTAAGTGGCATCGTTCCGGGCCGGGGGGAGAAGGCCGGGATGAGGGCGCGCATCGATCCAACTTCACTGGCAACTCCTCATCCCTCACCTCTTAAAATACAACTCCTCAACATTCCACGTCACATGATACGCGCTCGCGATCGATGGGCGCACATTGCCGATGTCCTTGCGGATCCCCGCCTCGGTGGTGGGCGCCGCGATGCAGATCATCGGCATTTCGTTCGCCCAAATCGCCTGCACCTCATCGAAATCCCGCTTGCGCCGGTCGAATTCCAGCGTGTGCATCTGGTCAGTCATCAGCACATCGATCTTGCGCTCCCAATCCGTCGCCGGCGTCCGTTGTGATGGAAACCACTGATGCAACGGCGCGCCCGACATCAGCACGTTCATTTGCGACGCCGGATCCAGCCCGCCGCCGCCGAATCCCATGCACGCGCTTTCGTAATCCATCGTTTCATTGATCCGCTCCAACATCTTCGGGAACGGCTCCGCATCGTAATGCATCACAATCCCAAATTGCTTCAAATCATCCGCCAACCGCACCGCAATCGCCTCGCGAATCGGATTTTCAGAACTCGAAACCATCGTGAACTCCACCGGATGCCCGCCCGCGTCCACCATCCTGCCGTCGCCCGCTCGGTTCGTCATGCCCAGTTCCGTGAACAACGCGCGGGCCTTTTGGGGATTATACGAATAATTCGCAATTCCCGGGTTGTTCCATTTTTTGTTGTCCGCGGAAAGAAACGCATACACCGGCTGCGCGTGCCCATTATAAACATCCTTCACGATGCGGGCCCGGTTGATGGCGCAGGAAATCGCCTCGCGAAACCGCCGGTCGCGAAACCATTTTGACTTCACGGGATCCACGAACGGTTTGCCGTGCTTGTCCGAACCCGTGTTCTGGTTGAACCAGAAAAAATCGCGCTGCACGCCCACGCCCAAATCGATCAGCCGGAACTTCCCGTTCGCCGCCGCCTGCTGAAATGCCCACGCCTGCTCCGGTTTGATGGTTTCAAACGCGGCGCTCTTCCCGTTGAAAAATAATGATTCCAGCTCGATGGGCGAGGTCGTGAGATCCAATTGCACCTCGTCGAAATACGGCAGCCGCTGTCCTTTCTTGTCCACCTCCCAATACTCCGGATTGCGCTCCAGCACCACCATTCTCTGCGAATCGAATTCCTTCAGCCGGAACGGCCCGCTGCCGACAATCGTCCGCGGATTGTTCGTCACCGCATACGCCTCCAGGAACCGCCCGCTCGCAACCGCCGCGCCCAGGATGTGCCGCGGCAAAATCGCGACGCTCCCGAAGTATTCCAAAAACGGCGCAAAAATTTCCGGCGTCACCACCTTCACCGTCAGGTCATCCACATTGGTGACCTCGAAGTTTTTACCATCGCCCCGAAACAGATCATACGTCAGCCGATTATATCTCGGATTGTACATTACCTCATTCCAGGTGAACACCACATCGTCCGCCGTGAGCGGCTGGCCGTCGCTCCAGCGTAAATTTTTTCGCAGCTTGAAAGTCCACGTCTTCTGGTCCGGCGCCACCGACCACGATTCCGCGAGACCCGGCTCCGCCTCCTGCGTTTCCATGTTCACCGTCACCAAGGAACTGAACAACAGCCGCGCCACCGCATCCGAAGGATTGTCCACTGCCAGCACCGGATTGAATGTTCTCGGATTGCCCAGCACCGACAGCACCAGCCGTCCGCCGGGAACACCCGGCTCGCACGCGGCCACTTTCGGCGGTTCAGGCAGGGGGTGCCCGCCAGATTTCGCGCCACAACCGGCGCCCATGGTTGCCGCGACCAGCAATCCAGCGGCAAAGGAATAACAAAGCTTCATCAGACGAAAACTGATACCGGATTAGCGCGCAACCGGCAAGCGCGCGTGACGGTGTCCGCCAATCAACAGGGCGCAACTTGCCACTCGCGCCGGAGCGCGGCTGTGCTGAAAGCCAGCCGCAGCAGGGTTAACCTTTGGAAAGGTTCCGAACGACCTGTGTTGAATAACATTGCTGCGGCTGGTCTCCGACACATCCGCGCTCCGAAAAATGGTGCGGGCGCCGAATTGAGCCCCTATCAACTATCGTTCAAAAAAATCTAAAGAAATTTTTCGTCCCTCGGCCCCCGAGCCGTTGGGCCACAATGACTTTTGGCCCTTAAATTCACGGGAAACTGCACATTTTTGCGAGCTGAAAATAGAGGTAAACTCTCCATGAATATCCTGTTGACTTTGACGGGCATAAGTCTAAACTGGCGCCATATAGATAGGTTAACCGAACAACAGACTGCTGGAGTGTATATGAGACAAATTCGAACTTTGTTTATCGGGGTCGCTTCTTCCATCCTTGCTCTCGCTTTCGCGGGACAGGTTTACGCCCAAAACGACGGTATCGCCAAAGTCGTCGCCGTTTCCGGTGACGCCCGTTATTTCGTCACTGGCGATTCCACTCCTCATCCGATTAAAGTCGGCATGATCCTGAAGCCCGGCGTGACGATTCAGACCGCCTCGGGCATGAACAACTACGTCGATCTCGTGCTGAACAACGCCGGTGCCGTTGCGCCTCCGGCCGCCAGCCCGTCCCAGATTGCCCATTACCAACCCAAGGCCGAGCAGGACGGCATCCGCGTTTTTGAAAACACCGTTCTCTCCGTCGACAAACTGTCCCGCACGCAAACGGGCGCGGACGTCGTCACGGACACCGAAATGGACCTCAAGGCCGGCAGCATTCTCGGCACCGTCAAGAAGCTGACTCCCGCCTCCAAATATGAAGTCAAGGTCCCGAACGGCGTCGCGGGCATTCGCGGCACCATCTACTTCCTCAGCGCCAGCGGCATTCTCCGCGTGGTGAGCGGCTCGGTCGTCATGGCCTACGTCGGCCCCGGCGGCAACGTGATTACCCAGGTGGTCAACGCCGGCGAACAATTCGACACCAACACCGGCCTCGTGACGCCGATCTCCGTCGACATCCTCGAAAGCCTCGTGCATGTCTCGATGGATTTCCGCATCGTCTTCGCGCAACCGGTGACCTTCATCGCGCCTGATCAGCGAGTCTATTTCGTCTCGCCCGTGAGTGGCGCGGCCTCGGTTGGCTTTGGCGGCGGCATCGACTCGCGTCGCTAATCCTGCATCAAGCCTTTCAAAACCAGAGCAGCCTTGTGTTGCTCTGGTTTTTTTGTTTAGTTCGCCGTAGTGAAGCTAAAACGCGTCAGGCTGGTTCCCGGTTTGATTGCCCTCGGCGTCATCGCCCTCTTCTGCCTCCTCCGCACCTTCAACGCCGACCTCTTTGAACGCATTGAGAAAATGACCTACGACTGGCGCGTCCGCCAGGCCCTTCGCTTCCCCGCCGAAACCGCCACCAACCTCGCGTTTGTTTACGTCGATGACGCCAGCATCGCCTACGTCCGGACCAACCATCTTCCCCCGCCCCACCAAAACGAGCCCGAGTTGGGCTATCGCTATGGCCTTTATTGGCCGCGCGAAGTTTATGGCCGCCTCGTTGAAGAGCTTTCCACCGAGCGCGCCAAAGCCGTGGGACTGGATGTGATCTTTGCCGAACGCCGCTTTGATCATGCGCCGGTTCACATGGCCGACAATACCTGGATGGAATCCGACGACTTTTTCGGCCTGCAAATGCGCCGCGCCGGCAACGTCGTCATCGCCGCCACCAAGGACATCATCCCCCCGCCGGTGTTCACCACCAATGCCATGTCGCTTGGCCATATCAATACTGACAAGCAAACCACCGATAAGGATGCCGATGGCGTCTTGCGCCGCACCAAGGCATTTCACGTTCACAAAAAATGGCACTTTGCCTTTGAACGCCTCCAGGCGGATCCCGAATACGGAGTTGATCTCAACAAGGCTCGAATCGAAACCAACCACGTCATTTTGCCGCGCGGCACCAACGGCGACATCGCCATCCCGTTGGACAAAGACGGAAATTTTGATCCCACAACTCTCTGGAACAATCTTCCACCCAATCTCGCCGCAAAAGCCAAACCATTCACGCAGGAACGCATCTGGCACATGGGCATCGTCCTCGCCGCCCACCAACTAGGCCTCGACCTCGATCACGCTGACGTGAATCTCGACGCCGGCCGAATTATTTTGCATGGCCCCAACGGCATTCAACGGACCATTCCTGTCGACCGAGATGGTTATTTCTACATCGACTGGCGCCTCAAGCCGAACGACCCGCACTTGACCCAGGCCCCCATTGAAAATTTGCTATTGCAGGACGCCAAACGCCTGCGCGGCGAAACCAACGGCCTCACCGATCGTTTCGCCGGCAAGCTGGTTGTCGTCGGTTCCGTCGCCACCGGCAACGACCTGCGCGACGAAGGTTCCACGCCTTTGGATCCGAACACATTTTTGGTTAGCGAACACTGGAATGTCGCCAACTCCGTGCTCACCGGCCGCTTCATCCGCCGCAGCTCGCTCGGCGTGGATCTCCTCATCTTGATCACGACCGGCATCATCACAGCACTGCTCGTGTGGAACCTGCCGGTCCGGGTGGGGATCGGCGCCATGTTTCTGCTCGCCGCCGCCTATCTGGCCGCCGCCACGCTGCTGTACATTCATTACCGCTACTGGCTGCCCATCGCCGTGCCGTTCATCGGCACCTTCGCCCTCATGTTCGCGATGCAAACCGCCTGGCGTGTCGTCTTCGAGCAATCCGAACAACGCCGCGTGAAATCCGTTTTCTCACGCATGGTTTCCCCGAACGTCATGCACGAAGTGCTCCAGGCCGAAACGCTTTCACTCGGCGGCGCGCGCCGCGAAGTCACCGTGTTGTTCGCCGACGTTCGCGGCTTCACCGAATTCACCGACAAAAGCCAGGATAAAGCCGCGGCCTACATCGCCCAAAACAAACTTTCTCCCGAAGCCGCCGAAGCCTATTTCGACGACCAGGCCCGCGAAACGCTGAACACCGTCAACACCTATCTCGCCCTCGTCGCTGATCAGGTCAAAAAACACGACGGAACACTCGACAAATACATCGGCGATTGCGTCATGGCTTTTTGGGGCGCGCCGACCGCCATGGAAAAACAAGCCCTCTGCTGTGTGCGCGCGGCCATCGATGCCCAACGCGCCGTTTTCGAAATGAACAAAAAGCGCGTGGAAGAAAATCAAAAGCGCGAACTCGAAAACATGGCCCGGGCCGCCGCCGGCCAGCCGCCCCGCCCGATGATGCCCATCCTCCTGCTCGGCAGCGGCATCAACACCGGCCTGGCCACCGCCGGCCTCATGGGCTCTGAACAGCATCAATTCAACTACACCGTCTTTGGCCGCGAAGTAAACATGGCGAGCCGCCTGGAAAGCCTCTCTGGCCGCGGCCGCATCATCATCAGTGAAACGACCTACAAACACTTGCAGCGCGACGACCCCGCCCTGGCCGCCACCTGCACCGCCCTGCCCGAATTGCAAAAGCTGAAGGGCTTCGGCGCTGCCGTGAAAGTCTACGAAGTCCCCTGGCGCATCCCCGGCTCCGACCCGTTCGACGAAGAATTCGCCTCCAGAATTTTCGGCGAGGCCGCCACTCAAAGCACCAATTTTCTCAAGAAAGAGAATTTGTCTTAGAAAAGCCGGAGCGCGGCTCTGTGAGCCGCAGCGATTTTCCTTTTTCGCACGCCACTGAATTCTCCGCACGTTTTGCAATTCCACAGTTGCTGCGGGTCGCAGACCCGCGCTCCGTCACCCGCGCCCGCGCGCTCGACGGATTCCAAATTCCCCTTGACGCCCAATCCTCGTGGACAGACCATCCGCACATGCTCCCGCTCAGCCTCGCGTCTCGCACCCGCATGGTGTTTTTTCACATCTTCGTTTCCTTGCTGCTTTTGGACGCCTTTGCCAGCCGCGCCCAACCATTCACCGAAACCGTCCTGCACAATTTTACCACGAACGCCGACGACGGCGGCCGCGTTCCCTCCGGCGGCGTCATCAAGGGCCACGATGGTTACCTCTACGGAACGGCCGAAAACGACGACTCTGGCTATGGATTGGTGTATCGGATCGATCCGAACGGCAGCAACTATACTGTTCTCCACGAATTCTCCAACTTTTTCAATGGCGCCTACCCGCTCAGCGTCGTTCAGGCAACCAACGGCTTTCTGTATGGCCCTCTCAGCCAGGGAGGCACCAACAGCGTCGGAGCCATTTTCATAATGAGTACGAATGGCACAGGCTACGCTCAACTGCACGCGTTTTCGCCATCCGAGGGCCTCTATCCCAGCAGTCTGTTCCTGGCCAGCAATGGCGTCTTCTATGGCTGCGAGGGAGAAGGTGGAACTGCCAATTATGGCACCATTTTCCGAATGAACCTGGACGGCAGCGGCCTTCAAATATTGCATAATTTTACCAACGCCCCGGATGGCAGATTTCCAGCCAGCATCACCCTCGCTGGCGACGGCGCACTTTATGGAACCGCCGGCGGCGGCTCATCCAATGCCGGCATCGTGTTCAAAATGGAGACGAACGGAGATAACTACGCGATCCTGCACACCTTCACCAATTCGCCGGACGGCGAGGAACCACTGGCCAACCTGATCCAAGGCAGAGATGGGATGCTCTATGGAACAACCGCCTCGGGTGGCGCCTCGACCGGTGGTATTCTCTTCAAGATAGCCACTGACGGCAGCGGCTACACGATACTGCACTCCTTCATCGGAACCGTCGATGATGGCTACAATGCCGAATCCATCATTCAGGCTTCGGACGGCTTTATCTATGGCACATCGCTGAATGGCGGGCATTTTGGTATCGGATCATTTTACAAAATAGACACGAACGGGGCGAACTTCTCGATTGTATTTAGCTGCGGCAATTTACCCGACGGACAAAATCCCACGGCTCCGCTGCTCGAAGCCGGAGACGGCGCCTTTTATGGCACGGCGAACAACGGCGGAATAGATGGTCAAGGGATCATCCTCCGGCTCACGCCTCCCTTGATGCTAACCTCCCAAGTCCTGACCTCCGGCCGCACCAATACAACCATCCTTTCCTGGCCGCTTTGGGCAACCGACTACGGCGTCCGCACCAGCCCCAGCCTCGGCTCCAGCGCCACCTGGACCGCCCTTACCGCCCCCATCACCAACGCAACCAAACTTTACGCAACCAACATCAGCACCGCTCCGAACGTCTTCTTTCGCCTCCAATCGCCACCGTAAACGAAACCCCGCGGAAATCTTCACCACGAGTCGGAGCGCCGCGAATCCCAAAGTGGACTTTGGAGCTTGGAATTTCTCTGGTGCTTAGACGCTTGGGTTTTGGCGCTTCCTACTCAAAACCCGACCTGCCGCGCCGAAGCGCAGAGGAACAAACAAAATGACTTTGGCCCTCGGACTTTGGACTTTGGACTTTGCCGCCCAATTGCTAGATTTCGCCCATGCGCACCGCCATCTATCCCGGCAGTTTCGACCCCCTGACCAACGGCCACCTGGACGTCATCGAACGCGCCGTCAAATTGTTCGATCACGTGATCGTGGCCGTCGCCAAAAACGAGAGCAAACAGCCGTTATTCTCCCTCGAAGAACGGCTGGATCTGGTGCGCCAGTCCATCAAGCACATCCCGAACGCCGAAGCCGACACGTTCGACAAACTCCTGGTCGATTACGTCAAGCAACGCAATGCCCAAGCCATCGTGCGCGGATTGCGGGCCATTTCCGATTTCGAATTCGAATTCCAACTTGCACTGATGAACCGCAAGCTCAACGAGAAAGTCGAAACCATCTTCATGATGCCCAAGGACACCTACACGTTTCTCAGTTCGCGCATCATCAAGGAAATCGCCCGCCTCGGCGGCGACATCACGGCCTTCGTGCCACCGCACGTGCGAACCGCGTTGCTGGGCAAATTGCAGGAGGCAAAGGATTAAAGGCGATCATTTCTTTTGAATGGGGGATAATTCAGAGACTCCTCACGTCATCTCCTACTTTAGAACGGGCTGGCGACCGGCACCCTTGGTTAAATCGGTTAAATGAGTTAAATTTGAGTCAGTTATGCCATTAAAAGTCAATTTACGTCATCTGGAAGCACACGAGGTCAAGCTGGAGGGCGAACTGCCCGTCGTCGAATTGGACCTCGATTTTCAGGACGATATGTGCCGGGCCGAGAAGCCTTTGCGCTATAATATCGAGATCCAGGCCATGGACCACGAGCTTTTGGTGCAGGGCCATTTGCGTCTGCCGCTGAATTGCGAGTGCGTCCGCTGCCTGAAATCGTTCGAACACGTGCTGGAATTGAAGCATTGGACCCGCCTTTTGCCCCTGGAAGGCGAGGAAAAGACGCCCGTGGACAATGATTGCGTGGACTTGACGCCCTACGTGCGCGAAGATATTCTCCTTGAGTTTCCGCAACATCCGTTGTGTGAGACGGATTGTCGCGGCTTGCCGGCAAAAGAAACGGGCAAGGCGAAAAAGGCCACCAAGCCCGGTGTTTCCAGTCAGGAACCCTCCGCTTGGGCTGACCTGGATAAACTGAAATTTTAACAAACAGAACATTGATTTATGGGCGTTCCCAAAAGAAAACCATCGAAGAGCCGTCAACGCATGCGGCGCGCGTATAACAGCGCGATGACACTGCCGCAATTGAGCATCTGCCCGCAATGCGCGGCTCCCTATGTCCCCCACCGGGTTTGTCCCGCGTGCGGTTTTTACAAAGGACGCCAGGTCATTACGGTCACAGCCGGAGCCTGATCGTTTTTGTCAAGGACGCGCGGACACTCTCCCCGCGTTCTTTTCATTTATGCGAATCGCAGTGGATGTCATGGGTGGCGACCACGGTTGTTCGGTCGTCATCGAAGGCGTCAGACAAGCACTCGAAGCCGATAAGTCCATCGCCACGCTTTATCTCGTTGGCAATGAGGCTCAAATCAACTCCGCCCGCAAGGCGGCCCAGCTTGACGATACCCGCGTCGAAATTCTCCACACCACCGAAGTGCTGACCATGGAGGACAAACCTTTGGAAGGCATCCGGAAGAAAAAAGATTCCTCGATGGTCCGCGCCATCGAACTCGTGCGCGAAGGCAAGGCCGACGCCGTCATTTCGCCCGGCAACACCGGCGCGCTCGTGGCCGGCTCCATGAAACTGGGCCGCCTCGACGGCGTCAAACGCCCGGCCATCACCGCGCGCATGCCGTCGTTGAATCAGGATTTCATCCTGCTCGACGCCGGCGCGAATGACGCCTGCGAACCGCTGCATCTCGCTCAATTCGCGGTCATGGGAAGCATTTATGCCAAGGAACTCCTGGGCACGCCCAAACCTCGCGTCGGCATCCTCAGCAACGGCTCCGAGGAAACCAAGGGCACCGATCTCACACGCGAAGCGGTCAAACTGTGCCAGCAACTGGACCTCAATTTCATCGGCTACGTCGAAGGCTTCGATTTGTTCAATGACGCGGTGGATGTCGCCGTGACCGATGGCTTCACCGGCAACATCGTTTTGAAAACCGCCGAAAGCCTTGGTTACGCAATCAAAAATATTCTCAAGCGAGAATTGACGGCTTCCCCGATCCGCAAGCTGGGCGCGATGATCGCCAAAGGCGGTTTGCTCAAGCTCAAACAGCGCATGGATCCGGAAGTCTACGGCGGCGCCGTCATCCTCGGCTTGAATGGCACCGTCATCAAAGCTCACGGCTCCTCCCGTGAACGCGCCATCGCCAATGCCATTCGTGTGGCCGCCGAAGAAATCAGCCACGGCGTCAATCAGATCGTTTCCCAACAAATCGCGCGAGCGAACGAACGGCTGGCAGCCATGGAAACGTCCGTTTCACCGACCGTCTCCGCATGAGTCCACCATCCTCCCCTAAAAAATTCAAAAACCCGCGGGCCAAATACAACTTTCAAGGGCGCACATGCTCCATCAGCGGCGTCGGCGCCTACGTTCCCGCAAAAATCCTCACCAACGCCGACCTGGAAAAAATGGTCGAGACCAGCGACGAGTGGATCACCACGCGCACCGGCATCAAGGAGCGTCACATCGCCGCGGCCAACGAATTCACCTCTGACCTCGGCGCGGAAGCCGCGCGGCGCGCGATGAAAATGGCCGGCGTGACGGCGGACCAAATCGACCTGATTATCGTCGCGACCATCACTCCCGACATGCCGTTCCCATCCACCGCGTGCCTCGTGCAGCACAAGCTTGGCGCCAAGCGCGCGGCAGCGTTTGATTTGGAAGCGGCTTGTTCCGGCTTCATTTACGCGCTGGAAATCGGCCAGCAATTCATCATGTCGCGCACGTACGAAACCGTGCTGGTGATCGGTGCTGAAAAACTTTCCTCGATCACGGACTGGACCGATCGCAACACGTGCGTGCTGTTCGGCGATGGCGCCGGCGCTGCCATTCTGCAAAACCGCCAAGGCGCGCACGGATTGCTGACGGCGGTCATGGGCGCCGACGGCGGCAAGGCGGATTTGCTCTTCATGCCCGGCGGCGGCAGCCGTTGTCCGGCCACGGTGGACTCACTCAAGGCGCGCCAGCATTACCTGCGGATGGAAGGAAAGGAAACTTTCAAGAACGCCGTGCAGGCGATGCAGACCGCGGCGGAAGAAGCATTGCGCCGTTGTGAGATTACCGTTTCACAAATCAAATGTATCATTCCGCACCAGGCGAACCGGCGAATCATTGACGCGGTCGGCGAGCGTTTGGGCGCAAAACCGGAACAGCTTTTCGTGAACGTAAACAAGTTCGGCAACACCTCCGCCGCTTCTGTCGGCATCGCGCTCGACGAAGCGGTTTCCAGCGGCCGCATGCAGCGCGGCGATTTGATTTTGCTGATCGTTTTCGGCGCCGGATTGACGTGGGGCGCGGCGGTTATTGAATGGTAAAAATGCGTTTCACACGAACACCCACAACCCAGCTCAACAAGCTGTAGGCAAGGTATTTACATTTTGCGCAAGGACGCAACCTGCGAGCCAAAGCCTATTTGACGATTCGGATTTCCGTGCTAGCATTATTCAGCCTGTATGAGTGCAAGAAAAATTGAATCCAGTTCCCTCCACCACCACGTCACTGTAGAAGCGCGACAGGCACGTTTGGCCCTCTCGCCCGGCTCGGTCATCATCCACAAAAACGGCATCGAATTTCGCAGCGCGACTGCTTTCTCGCCCTGGACGGAAATGACGCTCACCCTGCAATCGCCCGGCGACAGCGGCCGCGTAAATTGCAACGGAGTGGTGATTGCCTGCACCGGCAACAAGCACGCCGGGTATCACGTCTCCATGGTGTTCACCAGCCTTACCAAGCAAGCCCAGGCTCGTCTGAGCTCGATGGCGCAGTCACGCGTGGGCTGACGTGCCAACCGCGTTGGGTCGTTCTGGTTTTAGTTTCCAGCTTTCCTTCTTGCCCGTCGTGGCCGGGCGCGTCGCTCCGCGCGCGCCACAATACTGCCCAACAGCGGCGCGCACGGAGTGACGCGCCCTCTAAATATCATTAGCAGAAAAAATTAAGCAACGAACGTAGGAGAGTAACATTTCCTATTTGGCACAAAACCGCTCTCTGTTATTGTGCCTCCATGGAATTGTTTCATCGCATTCTTAAAACCGCCGTCGATGGCGGCGCTTCCGACGTTCATTTGAAAATCGATTGTCCGGTCGTTTTCCGCATCAACCGTCAGCTTGTGGCCATCGAGTGTCCGTATCCGACGCAGGAATGGGCGAATAAAATTGTCCAAACGATCACCCCGGCTCATCTCAAGGCGAAACTGGAACAAGAACGCGAAATAGACTTTTCCTATTTTGAGCCGGGCATTGGCCGTTTCCGCACAAACCTCTTCCAGCAGCGCGGCCAATGGTGCCTGGCCATGCGCTATGTGCGCACGCAAGTGCCGGGTTTTGAGGAACTGGGTTTGTTGCCGCAGATCAAAAAACTGGCCGAATCGCCGCGCGGCATCATGCTGGTGGCCGGATCCACGGGCTCCGGCAAATCGACCACCCTGGCCGCGATGATGGAGCACATCAACGCGAATTTCAAAAAGCACATCATCACGCTCGAAGATCCGATTGAATTCGTTTTTGAAGACAACCAATCCGTGGTCGAACAGCGCGAGGTGGGCCTGGATACGCTTTCGTTCCATCATGCGTTGAAGAACGTTCTGCGGCAGGATCCCGATATCATCATGATTGGCGAAATGCGCGATTCCCTCAGTTTCACCGCGGCCATGAGCGCTGCGGATACCGGGCACCTCGTATTGTCCACGCTGCATACCACGAACGCCGCGCTGTCCGTGACCCGCATCCTGGATTTCTTCCGCGCCGATGAGCGCGAACAAATCCGCCGTCAGCTTGCTGGATGTCTCCAAGGCGTCGTCTGCCAGCGCATGGTGAACACCGTGACCGGAGCGCTGACGCCCGCGCTGGAAATCATGGTCAACTCGCCCACGGTGCGGAAGTTGATCGAAGAAAACCGGCTGGATAAACTCGGCGCCGCGATCGAAACCGGCGCGGATGACGGCAGTCTTTCCTTCAACCAATCCCTGTTCCAACTGGTCAAGGACGGCAAAATCACGCAAAAGGAAGCGTTGTCCAAGGCGAGCAATCCACAGGCGCTCGAAATGAATTTCAAAGGCATCTTCCTGGACGAAGGGCGAAGGATTTTGGGAAGTTAGCTCTTACGGCGGTCCATGAATGGTGGATTCACGCACGGGCGAGACGCCCGTGCCACTAATCGCACCGCTGCTACTTCTTGATGTAGATTTGGCCGTTGTCGAGCCGCTTGATAATCATGTCCATGGTCCGCTCGATGGCGCCGAGGTTTTGCTGGACAACTTTTAAGCCGTTGCGGCCGAGTTCGGCCCGGCGATTCTCATCGGCGAGAAGGTCCGCCAGCTTTTGCTCCAATTCAGCGGTGTTTTGAACCTGCACCGCGGCATCCTGCAATAGAAACAGCCGCACAACATCCGCGAAGTTTTGCATGTTGGGACCGAAAATCACGGGCTTGCTCAAGGCCGCCGGCTCGATCGGATTCTGGCCCCCTTCCGCCGTCAAACTCTTCCCCACAAAAACAACCGTGGCGTGTTTATAAAAAGACATTAATTCGCCGGTCGTATCCACCAGCAGACACTCGATTTCGCCGGGTTTGCGTTGGGTGTCACTGGTGATATCGGAGCGATATTTGAATTTCACGCCAGCTTCTTTCAAGGCCCGCGCCGCCTCGCGGGCGCGTTCGAAATGGCGTGGCACAACAATCAGAAATAAATCAGGAAATTGTTTCTTTAGCCGCCGGAAAATCTGACCGAGAACGGCCTCTTCTCCGTCGTGCGTGCTCCCTCCCACAAGAATCCGGGCGTCCGCTGGCACGCCCAACCGTTGCAATATGCCTGCAACGTCCAATTTATTATCGGCGGCAACTTGCGAGGCATCGAATTTTAAATTGCCGACCAGGCGTATCGCTTCGGGACGGAAACCCAATTCACGCAAGCGCGCGGCATCAGTTTCCGTCTGTGCCCCGACGCCAGCGAACGAGGCAAACAGCGGGCGAAACAGAAAACCAAAACGTTTGTAACCGCGATAGGAGCGCTCGGAGAGGCGGGCATTGACGAGGAAGATGGGGATGCCCATGTCCATGGCGCGCCAGATGAAATTCGGCCAGATCTCTGCCTCCACCAGTACAATAGCTTCCGGGTAAACGGCTGAAAGCGCGCGACTGACGTATTTGCGTTTGTCGATCGGGTAATAGATTTTCGCAACCAGCGCCGGAAGTTTTTTTCTCAGTTCCGCCATGCCGGTCGTCGTGGTGGTAGAGACGACGATTTTGAGATTGGGCATGCACGGTTCGATGGCCTTGATGAGCTGCGTGCAAACGTTCACTTCTCCCACACTAACCGCATGGAGCCAAAGCACCTGCCGGTTCGTGATGGATTGCTTGAAGACCACGTCGTATTTGCCAAAGCGCTGTGAAAAGCCCGAACGCCAATTTCCCCGCCGGCGCAGCCGTATAAAGTAATACGGTGAAGCCAGCAGGAAAAAGATCCTGAAGAGAATATTGTAAAGATTACGCACTCCGGATTCCCTAATTCCGTTTCGGAGATTTTCCCCGAAATGCGCGGCGAGTGCCAAGCAAATTTTTGGCGGAAGTGCGCCCCGTTTCAGAATTGTCGCATATTTAACGCTGGCATGGCATTGTTTTCCGCCTCCTCACGCCGGCGGCTACGCATTTAATATCGGAAAAAAACCAGCCAAACGATAATCAATACGGGAATCATAAACGGCAGAGTAAATCTCCAAAGATACTCGACGAATGTCGGCGTGCGGATTTTCTGATGGTCGGCTATGGATTTCACCATGAAGTTGGGGCCGTTCCCCAGGTACGTGTTGGCGCCAAAAAAGACCGCACCGATGCTGATGGCGAGAATGTATTTGTTGTACGTGACGTTGCCCAACAGGAAACAGACTTCAATTTCGCGAACGCTCACATTTCTAGCGAGCACCTCCGCTCCGTGATATTTCACGAGCGCCTCCAGTGTGTGCCGAATCTGGTCCGCGTAGGGACCCACCAGGTTGCCAAAATCCACGGTGCCGGAGGCGATGTGCGCCTGCACCTGGGAAACGATATCGGAATTCACAAACGAACCGAAAATGGCGCTGAGAAAACTCAGATAAGTTGGCGCGTTATCCAGCACGCTGGAGAGCGAGCCGGTGCCCCAATAGAAAACGCCGACCGATGGCTCCGATCCCAGCAATACCTTCGAGTTGCCCGCCAGCCAATCCAAAGCCGGCAGCATCGTCGCAAAAATGCCGACAAACAGGATGGCGACTTCCCTGATAGGATGAAAATTGAAGCAATTGGCTTCGTGGACTTGTTTTTTGGTGGTGAAATAAGAACCGAACGCGGCGCCTGCCATCAGCAGTTCGCGCAGGAACAGCGGTTTGCTGACGAACACGGCCAGCAGGATCACAGCGAGGAAAAAAATGTTGGAAAGCCCGTCGAAACGCCATTCTTCGCGGGCTGTTTCCAAGGCGCGAATTTCGCGCGGGGCGCGAGTGAAATTGGCACGGTCCACCACAAAGAACATAGCCAGCAGAATGCCGATTCCCATGGCCCATATCGGCAGGCAATGCTCAGCCACCCACCAGAAAGGAATCCCGTAAAGATAACCCAGGAAAAGCGGCGGATCGCCGATGGGCGTGAGACAGCCGCCCACGTTGGAAACAATGAAAATAAAAAAAACGATATGATAAGCCGTGATTCGGTATTTGTTCATCCGGATCCATGGCCGAATGAGCAGCATGGACGCGCCGGTCGTCCCGAGCACGTTCGAAATGATCGCCCCGACGAGCAGGAAAACGACATTGACCAATGGCGACGCCTCGCCTTTGACATTGATGTGAATGCCGCCGGAAACCACGAACAACGAACCGATCAGCACGATGAAGCTGATGTATTCGCGGCCAATGGTGAGCACATGGTCAGTGGCATGGATACCGAATAAATAGTACGCGACCACCACCATGGCCAAACCGAACGCGACCTTCGCATAGTGCCTAGACCACCAATCCGCAAAGCACAGCGGCGCGAGCGCAATGGCCGCCAAAAACAGGCCAAACGGCAGCATCATCCATGGATTGACCACGATACCGTCCACGCGCGAACACTACGAGCGCGCCTAATCATGCGCAAACATAAACACATGCAACCGCAGCAATTTGAGTCGTTGTTTTTTGCGAACTCGCCGTTTAATCTCCTTTATGCACCATTTTGGCAAACGGGAACAATTGATGCTTTGCATCGTTCTGAGTTTGCTTTTAATAAGCTGGGCGATTAAGGCATATTTTACCGCACGCCCGGCAGTGCCGACCGCCGTGCGGATGACACGTTAAATGCACGAAGCCAATTTTGACGAAGGTATTGATGAGATCGTCGCAAGGGACCCGCGATATCGCCGCGACGCGTACGCGTTCGTGCGCGATGCGCTGGATTACACGCAAAAGGCCGCGCCGAAGGAACGGCGGGAGGGATTCCATGTGACTGGGCAGGAACTGCTTTCCGGCATCCGCGAATACGCGCTCGCGCAATTCGGACCGATGGCCATCACGGTGCTGGAGGAATGGGGAATCATCCGCTGCGAGGATTTTGGCGAGATCGTTTTCAATATCGTCGAAGCCGGCTTGTTTTCCAAAACCGACCGGGACAGCCGCGCGGATTTCCGGGGTGGTTACGATTTTGAAGAAGCGTTTCGGAAGCCTTTTTTGCCGCAAGGCAAAATGCGGAAGAAGGAGTCAAAGCCGGTCGTGTGAGTCTTTGAGGAATGCCTGCGCTGCCGTAGGTAGGGCGCGCGCGGAGCGATGCGCCCTGCCCTGCCAATCGGCAGGTTTGCCGCTACAGCATTTGAGGGATTGTTCTAATCTCAAGTCCCGAAAATCATTTGAGCCGGTTCTCTCCCGACTGACTTTTTCGAATTTGTTCTCTCCCTTTTCCGACGGAAGCACCTCCCGGTCATCACTCACCCCTCGAAAGAGGGATGTCCAATTCCGCGGCTTCGTTACGATGTTGGCATAACGAATTTGTCCGGCCGCGCGGTAACCAAAGACACCCGTGGGGTCGGGCGTGTAGGGGCAAGCGGTGCCACGCGAACGTGGCACCGCTTTAATTTTGATATCGAGACTCAGAGGAACAACACGGTCGACAACAATAAAAAGTTGGCGGAGTGCATGACCCCTACGACACACACCCCGCCATCGGTTTAGCTGCAGTCTAACCCGAAATTCAAAATCGCGAAAATATCTCCTTAGCGTCTCCTCCCAGCCGGAGACTTCCATACGCGCTTTGCACAGTCGTAACGTATGGATTGTGGGCAGATTATTGTGGCCAAGACCGCGGACGTCAAGCGGACAAACGCCCCAGGTTCAGGGCGAACGCATCCAAATGTAGCGCAACCGTCTGGCTGCGAGTATCGGCGGCGTCCCGCCGCCAGAGGATTTCAGCACAATTCAGACCGCGGTTGGTGCTGGCACCGGGACGGTGCCTCCACTCGCAGGCGAGGCTGCGTTCCCCGATTTCCCGAGCTAAAACGCCTGGGAAGGAGATGGTTGCAACGAAACCGGCTTCAATTTTGGATTCACGATGTGCCGCCACCAGGGGGGCAGGAAAACCACGGGGATGCACCAGAAATAGCCGGCGGGCAATTTCGGAGCTTCCGGTTCGACGTCCAGAAGGTAATAGGGTTCCACCGCCAGATGGTGATAGGAATGGTGACCGACGCGGAAAGTCACATAGCTGGAAAAAAAGTGATAAGTATCCCAGGAATGTTCGGCCGCGGTCTTCTCATACTTGCCGTCCTGCTGCTCGCGCATCAGCCCGTAGTGTTGAATGTAGTTTACCGATTCGAGAACGATGTGCGCGCCGAAAATTTGCGCCAGATAAAACAACAGTCCCAGCGGGCCGGAAATAATATATAACAGCGCCAGCAGCGCCAACTGGCTGAAAACATACTTGAACATTTTGTTGCGGATGATGGAGGACTGCCCCTTGGAAGCATATCGCCTCGCTTCCAAATGCCAGGACCGAGCGGCGCTGCCGGGGATGGTGCGCGCGAAGTAGGCGTAAACACTTTCGTTGAGCCAAGCGGTATTCTCGTCTTCATCCGTTCCCACATTGAGGTGATGGCTGCGGATGTGAATCAATTTGTAATGGGGATAGAACAGGAAGATGGTCGTGATCTGCTGGAGGATTTGATCGATCGCGGATTGGGTGTGCAATAGTTCATGGGCCGCGCCAAAACAAATCCCGCCCAGCAAACTGCAACCGCCTATGAGCAAGCCAATTTCGATCGGGCTGAAATGATGGAGGTTGACCGCCAGACCGATGACTGTGGTCAGGTAACAGATGGCGTAAAGCCGGGTGTTCCAGTGCAGCAGGAAAATTTCAAAGGCGGAAAAGTCCTTTTTTTCAAATTTGGTTCGGTCTTGCCAGCCAGTGACAAAATCCAGCATCGGCAACACCACCTGCAAAAAGACGATTGGCAGCAACAGCCACCAGCCGCGCCGGTAAATGGCGAAACCCATCACAACGAACAAGGAAAGCGGCATGAAACAAAGGCAAATGTGCAGATATTTGCCGGGGGAATTCGGCGTGTTTTGGACGTGGTCAGGTTTCATGCGTCAACAGATTTACTCTCGTGGCAAGCGAGAGGCCTTCAGGATTGGTAACAGCGCCAACCCTACTCGCGCGCGTTGGCGGACGCAATTCATTTCCGAGTTACGGCAGTGCATTGATTTGGACGAAGCGGTTCGGTCAGCCGCAGCGTCTTTCAATGGCAGTAGGTCTTGCAAAACCTGGGCTTCCGGTTCCAGGGCTGAAAGCCCGCCATGTCACAGCCCGGGCTGAAGCGAGTCCGATCGAGCGAAGGCCCAGGTAAAAGATCCAAAAGTCCCCAGCCCTGAAAGGGCGCCACAGAACGTGGCATTAGGAGTTTGAGATACATTGTTCCGCCCTTACAGGGCTGCATATTCCATGCGATGGACCTACCTGGGCCTTCAGCCCTATGAAAGCACGGCACGATCGCGCCCTTTGATTGTTCCCAAATGGTAGGCTGAGAAAAACTCCGCGTTCAAAAAGCTATTCGCGCGCTCGCCATTGGCTTCACTTCACCGACCGGAGGCGATTTTAAAAGGAACGTGCAAGCGGATGTCGTCGGACGCGGCGCCGATGAGGAGTTCGTAAGCGCCGGGTTCGACGACGTATTTTTTGGCCGCGGTGTCCCAATAGCGGAAATCTTTGGCGGGAATCTCGACCGTTACGTGGCCGGTTTCGCCGGGCGCGAGATGCACGCGCGTGAAGCCGCAGAGCGCGAGTTCGGGCTGCGGCACGACGGAATGCTCGTGGCGAAAATACACTTGCGGGACTTCGTCGCCGCCAACGTCGCCGGTGTTTTTCACATCAAAGGTGACTTTCACGGTTTCGTCCGCTGACACCTGAGCATCGGCGAGTCTCGGGTCCGCATATTTGAATTTCGTATAGCTCAGGCCGTGGCCGAAGGCGAAGAGCGGTTTGCCTTTGAAATAGCGATAGGTGCGATTGGCCATGGAGTAGTCTTCGAAATCCGGGAGATCGGAAGTCGAGCGATAGAAAGTGACCGGCAGCCGGCCCGAAGGATTGGTGTCGCCGAACAGAACGTCCGCGACGGCCCTGCCGCCTTGTTCGCCAGGATACCACGCTTGCACGATGGCCGGGAGTTCTTCGGCTGCCCATGGCATGGCGATGGCGCTGCCGCTGCACTCCACGAAGACAATCGGTTTGCCAGTGGCTTTCAAGGCCTTCAGCAGATTCTTTTGGGGGCTGGGCAATTCAATGCGCACGCGATCCCCGCCAAGGAAACCATCATAGGGCGCGTGGTTGTGAAATTCCTCGCCTTCAAGGCTGGGGCTGATGCCGCCCACGTAGATGACCACGTCCGCGGCTTTCGCGACGGTGACGGCTTGGTTTTGCATGGACGCGATTTCGGCGGCGTCGTCATTGGTGGAAATGGCGAGGGGCGAGCCGGGCGAGTAGGTGATTTCGGTGGAAAGCCCCACAGCGCGGCGAATGCCATCCAAAATGGTGACCGGACGGGAGGGAGTGCCGTTGTAATTTCCGAGCAACATCGGGACGGAATCGGCGTTGACGCCGATGACGGCGATGCGCTTCAGCTTGGAGCGATTGAGCGGCAGCAGGCCGTCATTTTTCAGCAGGACGATCGATTCGCGCGCGGCCTGTAGCGCAAGCGCTTCATGCTCGGGCGTGTCGTTTTGGGCGAGGGTGATTTTTGAAAATGGAACCATGTCCGGCGGATCGAACAAGCCAAGGCGGAATCGCGTTTTGAACGCGTAGGAAACGGCGACGTCCACATTCGATTCGCTGATGATCCCCTGCTGGACTGCGCTCACGAGCGGGTCGTAGTCGTGCCCGCAGCAAATATCACAACCGGCCTTGACCGCGACCGCGGCGGCTTCCTCGGGTGTGTGGACGAATTTGTGGTTGGCGAAAATATCGCGGATGGCGCCGCAATCCGAAACGACGTAGCCATCGAAGCCCCAGCGTTTGCGCAAAATATCGGTCAGCAGCAAGGGGCTGGCATTGGCGGGATCGCCGTAGACGGAATTATAAGCGCCCATGACGCCGCCGACATGCCCCTCGCGCACGGCCATTTCGAATTGCGGCAAATAGGTTTCGTAAAAATCGCGCTCAGGCGGATCGACGTTGATGGTGTGGCGTTCAGGCTCGGGGCCGCTATGAACGTCGTAATGCTTGGCGCAGGCCATCGCTTCATAATATTTCGGGTTGTCGCCCTGGATCCCTTTGATGAAGTCGACGGCCAGTGAGCCGCTCAGGAAAGGGTCTTCGCCATAAGTTTCCTGTCCGCGGCCCCAGCGCGGGTCGCGAAAGATGTTGATGTTCGGCGACCAGAAGGTGAGGCCGGCGTAGATTTTGGCGTCGCCGTTGTGCTTGGCGGAATAATCGTTGAACTTCGCGCGCGCTTCGGTGGCGATGACCTGGCCTTCTCTGTGGATAAGCGAGGTGTCCCAGGTGGCGGCCATGCCGATGGCTTGCGGGAAAACCGTGGCGATGCCGTCGCGCGCGACGCCGTGCAGGGCTTCGTTCCAGTAATCATAGGCCGGGATGCCCAATCGCGGAATGGCCTTGGCGTCGTTGCGGATTTGGCCGACTTTTTCTTCGAGGGTCAATCGGCTGACGAGGTCTCTGACGCGGGCGTCGATGGATTGGGATAGGTCTTTCCAAAGTTGAGCGGCGGTTGAGTTGGTGGCGGCATCCTGGGCGCCGCTGCGGAAGGACCAGCAACAGGCGAGTGCCAGGAAAAGCGCGAGGACTGGTTTGGAGTTTTTCAAAATTGATTTTTTCAACGCGCCGAGTTCTCGTTCGGCGCTCCGCTGCTTTTTGAAATGACCGGGCATAGGCGACACGGCAGACTAGCAGCCCGCGCTATAAAGGCCAGCCGGATGGTGTCCCTACAATTGTGGGATTGACAAGGGCTGTGCAAAAGACTAAGCGATGCGCTCGGTTTAATTTTTCAAACGCGCCGATCAGGAGATCGGCGCTCCGATTTTTTCCATCGCGCCGAACTGGTGCTCGGCGCTCCCCTGCGTCAGTAAAGACACGAGGCCAGGTAGCCGGCCAGGGCGGTGTAATTTTGAGCGGAGCGGAATTCGGCGATGCGTTGGCGGTCCACTTTGGCGGCTCTCGCCCAGAGTCGTTGCAAATTCGCGGCGCTCGTGGTCAGGATGTCGGTGATGTCTTCCTGACGATCGGTGCGCGGGGCTTTGACATCGAACGCAAGAATGCCATCCCATTTCGCATCCTGCAAAACGACGCACAAGGCCAGGTCTTTCAATGGTTCGACGTAACCGAACGGGAGGTCCTGGTCGTAGCGCGTGGTGTCCTGGGAATTCAGATGGATGTGAAAGAGTTTACCGGCTTCAAGGCACATTTCCACGTCCCAGACGTAATCGAGACCGGCCATGCGGCTGTGAGCGGTTTCCGGGTTCAGGCCGAAGAGCGGTTGAACTGCGGGATCGAGGCGGCTGATCAGGTAGAGCGCCTCGCCGACGGTGCTGAGATACATGTTGGCGCGGGGCTCGTTCGGCTTGGGCTCAATGGCGAAGCGCGGGGATTTTTTGCCGTAAGTTTTGAGAGCGTATTGGCCCACCGCATTAAAGCCGTCAACCATGCGGCGGAAGGAATCCCGGCCGTTTTTGGCGAGGACGAAATCGAAACCTTCGCGGCCGTTCCAGAAGACCATGACTTCGGCCCCGAGTTCGACGGTGACATCCACGGCCTGAAAGGCGTTTTTGAGCGCGACCTGGCGGACCTTTTTGTCGTTGCTGGTCATGGCACCGTCTTTGAAGATCGGGTCGGCAAAAAAAGATGGCGTGTACATGCCCATCTTCATGCCGTGTTCTTTCAAGAGTTTGCGGGTGCTCGCAACGTCTTTCACAGGGATCTCGACGTCGTGGGCTTCGGCGTAAGTGATGCCGGATTTCGCCAGGAGCGGAATCCGGTCGAGAATGGGAATTTCCTCGCGGGTGGGGCCGCCGAACGGGTCGCGGCCCGGGCCGAGGTTCCATACGCCTGCGCCCAAGCCTTGTTTGCCTTTTTTGGGCGAGATAACAATTTTTTCCATATATTTTAGTGTCGAATCCGCCACACGCTTGCGAATTCCCGGGCACGCTAGCGATATGCCCCCAAATAAACAAACTTTTTATGCCAATTGAGGCGTTTTGAGGCCGAAAAAACGGAGTTTCGCGCGCGAATGGCTTTGACGCGGGCGGGGCGATAAAATACTCTGGTGCAAGTTGGTAGATATTTCGGCCGGCAGGCCCGCTCACGGGCGATTTTTGGGAACCTGCGCGCCGCGACGATCTTAATGATGTTTTCCGGGCATATGATTGGGCCAATTACCCCTCGCCATGAAGGACCGGGTTTCGAGCACTGATATCGAGCAGCAATCCAGGCTCATTCACCAGGCACGAGCCGAAACGCAGCTTGCCATCCTGAATGCGTTGCCCGCGCACATCGCGCTGATTGATTCCAGCGGAGGCATTGTTTGCGTGAACGAGGCGTGGCGGCGTTTTGGAAATGCCAAAGCGCTGCAAGGGCCGGATGCCGGCGTGGGCCAGAATTATCTTCACGTCTGTGAACATGCGGCCGCGAGCGGCGCCGGGGAGGCAATGGAGGCCGCGCGGGGAATTCGGTGCGTGCTGCAAGGCCAGACCAGGGAATTTGCCCTTGAATACGCCTGCCACGGGCCAAACGAGAAGCGTTGGTTCCGGCTGACCGTCACCCCGCTTCTGAATGAAAGCACGCCAGGCGGCGCGGTGGTGATGCATGTGGACATCACCGACCGGAAATTGGCCGCCGAAGCCGTCCGCTCCAGCGAGGAACAATTTTCCAGCGCCTTCGAATGTGCAGCCATCGGGATGGCGCTCGTTTCACCGGATGGATACTGGCTCAAGACCAACCAGGCTTTGTCCAATTTGACGGGATATTCGGCCGAGGAGTTGATGGGCAAGACGTTTCAGGAAATGACCCATCCGGACGATCTCCCAACCAGTCTCGATCACATGCGCCGGATGTTGCTTGGGGAAATCCGCACCTGTTCCATCGAGAAACGCTATTTCCACAAACAGGGACATTTGATTTGGATTTTTTTGAGCGTCTCACTGATTCGCGACACCGAGGGCAACCCGGTCCATTTCATTTCGCAGATTCAGGACATCACGGAGCGGAAAAAGGTGGAGCAGGCGCTCCGCAACAATGAAGGCTTGCTGCGGATTGCGGGCAAGGCGGCAAAACTCGGCGGCTGGACGATTGATTTGCCGGAGTGGAACCTGCATTGGACCGATGAAACCTGCGTGCTGCACGATCATCCGCCCGGATACAAGCCGGCCTTCGCTGAAGGCATTCAATATTTCCCCCTGGAATCTCGCGGCGAAGTGATCCGCCACGTGAGCGCTTGCGCGAAATATGGCACCCCCTACGATTTCGAGCTTCCCAAAATCACCGCCAAAGGACGCCGCATCTGGGTCCGGTGCATCGGCGAAGCGGTGCGCGACGCGGAGGGAAAAATCATCCGAATGCAGGGCGCGTTCCAGGACATCACAGAGCGCAAGCAAGCGGAGCTTGAACTGGCGCGCCTGAACCGGGCCTTGCGTTTGTTGAGTTCGATCAACGAAGCGCAAATTCACGCCTCCGAAGAGCGGCAGCTCTTGAGAAACGTCTGTCAGCAAGCGGTGGAAATTGGCGGCTACCGCATGGCGTGGGTGGGCTACGCGGCGAGAGACGAGTCGTTCGCCATCACCCCGGTGGCATATGCGGGCGATGAGAGCGGCTACCTGACCGAGCTCAAGTTGACCTGGTCGGATAACGAAATCAGCGGCCGCGGGCCGGCCGGAAGAACCATCCGCGAGGGGCGCGCTATCGTTTACAAGGATATCGCGGAGAGGAGCAACGTATTTCACTGGCGCGATGACGCCCTGGCGCGAGGTTTTCGCAGCGTGATTTGCCTGCCGTTGCGGCATGAGAACGTCACCTTCGGCCTGCTGGCGCTTTACTCATCCGAGGTAAATGAGGCGGGCGAGGACGAGATCAAGTTGTTGCAGGAACTCGCGGATGACCTCGCTTTCGGCATCGTGAGCGTCCGCGCGCGCGCCGAGCGCCGCACGGCGCAACAAGAGATCATCCGGCAGGCCGAATTGCTGGACAAAGCGACGGATGCCATTTTCGTGCGGGACCTCGAGGACCGCATCACTTACTGGAACAAAGGCGCGGAACGTTTGTACGGCTGGAAGGCCTCCGAGGTTTTGGGCCAGTCGATTTCGAAATGCATGCGGCTGGAGGACACCCAGAGCGCGGCCCAGCTCCGGCATGCCATGGAACATTTGCTGGCCACCGGCGAATGGTCGGGCGAAATGCAGAAGATCAGCAAGAGCGGCCGCCAGATGATCGCGGAAGCGCGCTGGACGTTATTGCGCGACGAACTGGGCCAGCCCAAGGCGGTGTTGATCATCAATACCGACATTACCGAAAAGAAAAAAATGGAAGCGCAATTTCTGCGGGCGCAACGAATGGAGAGCATTGGCACCTTGGCGGGCGGCATCGCGCACGACTTGAACAACGTGCTCGCGCCCATCCTGATGGCGGTGGAAATGCTCAAGGGCATGGTGAACAACGAGGATGGCCTGCATTTGCTGAACACCCTTCACGGCAGCGCGCAACGCGGCGCGGAATTGGTCGGCCAGGTGCTTTCCTTCGCGCGCGGCGTCGAAGGAAAACGCATTCCGGTGAACCCGTTGAGCATCCTGCGGGACATCAGCAAAATTGTTCGCGACACGTTCCCCAAAAATATTGATTTCATCCTGATGCCGGCCCGCGATTTGTGGATGGTGACGGGCGACCCAACCCAGTTGCACCAGGTTTTGATGAATCTTTCGGTCAACGCCCGCGACGCCATGCCCAACGGCGGCCAGCTCCGCGTAAACCTGGAGAACGTGGTGATCGATGAGGTTTTTGCGGGGATGAACCCGGACGCTAGGCCCGGCGCGTATGTGATGATCACCGTCGCGGACACCGGCATGGGAATTCCGCCGGCAGTGCTCGATAAAATCTTTGAGCCGTTTTTCACCACCAAGGAATTGGGCAAGGGAACCGGGCTGGGCCTTTCGACGACATTGGCGATTGTGAAAAGCCACGGCGGATTTATCAAAGTCGTCAGCGAAGACGGAAAAGGTTCCAAATTCCGCGTCTATCTTCCGGCCAGCACGATCGCGGCTGAGCCCGACAAAACCACCGGACAGGCGCCGTTGCCTCGCGGCAACGGTGAGTTGATCCTGGTCGTGGATGATGAAGAGGGCGTGCGCGTGGTGGCGAGCAAGACACTGGAACGCTTTGGTTATCGCGTGCTGCTGGCGTGCAACGGCGCGGAAGCGGTGGCCTTGTACGCGCAACACCGCCGGGAGATCGCGGCGGTGTTGACCGACATGGCCATGCCGGTCATGGACGGGCCGGCGTTGATTGTGGCTTTGAAGCAAATGAACCCTGAAGTGCGCATCGTCGGCTCCAGCGGTCTCACCTCCGAAGGCGGAATGATGAAGGCAAAAAACTCCGGGATTTCGCATTTCGTTCCCAAGCCTTACACGGCGGATGTGATGCTGGTGGTGCTGCGCAAAATTTTGGATGAGGCTTAAAGCCGAACAGTTCACTTCGAAGTAATCAAGCGCCAGATCGCACGAATTAATTTTCAATTGTCGCTGCGCAAAATCGTGATATTGCTGGAAACCATAACTGAGCAATTCGGCGCCAGGATGGTTCCATTGCAGATCGCCGAGGTTTTATTCGTTATATTAAGACCGCTGATAATCCTCGACACATTCGGATCGTTGCCCAATTGAAATTGAATATTCGTGCCGTCAAATTTCCAATCAGTCAGGTTTGTCAACGTGGAATTGCTGGTATTTGTCAATTGAAGCTGAATCGAGGCCGATGAATTTTGCAATTGGGAAAGGAGACCGGGCCAGGCTTTCCAAAAGAAATCCAGCTTCACACCCGCCGGAGGCGTGACGGTCAAAGCGGTGTTCGGCGCGGAATTGCTGTTTGCCGAAACAGTGACGTTGGTCGTGGCGAAAGCGAATTGGCTTTGTGTGATGTTGGGAAAGACAAGAAAATCCTGCTCTCCTCCCTGCAGCACGCTCACGGGTTCGGTATTGGAGGATGCCTGCATCCACACATCAATATGGCCGAGAGGCGTGGGCCATTGGGCAGTATTCGCCGGGATTTGGAAGGTCAGGACTCCGTTGATGATGCTGTTGGTCGCGACCGCTGCCGGTTTATTGCCGGACCAGGAAAGGGCCAGCAAGTAATAGACCGAGGGAGCGCCAGGTGTCGCGGTAAATGTGAGATTGTTACTGGCCACTCCAAAGGAATTGGTCAGGACAATGAATCCACTGCCCTGCGCGGGGCCGCCGGTGGAAACAATGGTCACGCCATCCTTCAACACCGCCTCGCCATCGCTTGTGACGACGCGCAAATTTTCCGTGACGGGCTGGTCGGCATTCGTAGAAAGGGTGGGCGGCAAATTGATTTGCGAAAAACTTGCAACAATGCCCTGCATGTCCGGCAGCACACTATAGCTCTCAACATCCTGGGCACCCACGAGGCCGATAAACACCTTGGGGTTTCGCCAGAGATTCCGTCCCAGGATGAGCAGGTTTGCCGGCGTCCCTGCCTGGACGACGTAGCCGTATTGGTGAGAATTCCAAGCCGGATAAATTTGAGGCTGATTGTAATCCGGCTCAGCTCGTTCCATCAAAGCGCGAGTCACAGAGGCATAGTCGGGCTTCAATTCAATGATGTCAGGATCGCGGATTTGGCCGCCGGAAAACGGATCGGCGTTTGGCTTCAACCACTGGCTGGAGGCATCGACCTTCACCGAAGTCCACCAGGACGGAACTTCCAAGGTGACCTGGACGGCTTCCTGCAACGGAATCTGTTCGTAACTCAACTTGAAGCCATGTTTTTTATCAGCGATTTTGAAGCGGCCTCCAATTAACCATCCAAATTGCCTGTCTCCATCCATATAAGACGTGAGTAGCGGGCGTCGTTTAATGGTTTCGAGCATGTATTGGTCCTGTTGCAAGTAATTCAAAAACGCGCTGAGGCTGGTGCTGATTTGAGGAATTGCGGCGGCGAGGCCCAAGGAGAGGTTCCTTGAGCTCTGCGCGTCAGACTCATCCATCAGGTTTTGCGCGTATTCCTTCGGCTCGATTGCGTAGACGAAGGTTCGGTTTTTTGTCTTGTCTTCAAGGTTCTGCATCGCGGAGGCGAAATCGTCGTCTCCTCGAAGCACATCATCCACCTTCATCAGATACATGAAGTCCTGATTGTTAGTCAGGCTTACGGCATCGGGAGCCTTAATTTTTACTAGAGGCCCTGAAAAATGGTTAATCTTATCAAACTGGTCTCGCACGACCCAACACAAAGCTTTCATTACCTTTTTGTCATTGTCCAAGTCCGCAGCGGTATGCCTTTTATTGTATATTAGATCCGGATCGGACATGAACGGACTTAGATCGGCGATTTCGTTGGTCAGGGCGTGATACTTATTCGTCTGATACTCGTACGTGTCCTTAAATATCGCGGCAAATTTATTTGAAATTTCCATTTCGCGCCATTCCACGGAATTAATAAATTCTGTGTCGTTCGTAAATCCTGTCACCCACGCTGGCGAGAGTTCATTGGTGATTATTCTCACCATATGGTTGGAATTGAGCTTCGATATCAAGGTAAGGTTGTTTGAAAACCAGTTCGACAGCAGTTGTTGTGGCATGGCTGTCAGCATGTCGGCAGATGTGGTTGTCAATTCGGGTGATAGAAATCGCATGCTCTTATCGCGTTTAACCGTCGCACCGTCCAAATTAGTACCGAGCAGTTCCTTGGATTTCGTCATCAGTTTTAGATTCCGCAGCGAATTTGTTCTGTCCGTATATGTTGTTCCGAAAAGGTCGAAATGGTTCGTGGGCGCGTTGGTCCACTGAGTCGCAGCATCTTCAGATGCCCAAATTTTCACGATGAGTTGTCGGATATCTTCGTCGCTCAAAGCGTTCTGAAGGTATCGGCGTTGAAGGGAGATTGCGGCTTCGTCGAATGTTTTCCGAAAAGAATACATCCAATCCTGGTATTGCTGTTTGGGAGTCGCCCCGTCTGGCCCCTTGCAAAAGGATGCGCTGACGCGGCCGAAGCGTTTGTTGTGCAGCCCCGGTTCGACCGAAAGATGGAAGTTTAGCGTGTAGAGCGTCATTCCGGCTTGATCGTGTGTGTCGTCCAATTGCTGCTCGTGGATTTCGCCCAAAACTGCGTCGCGATAGGCCAATTGGTCCTGAAACTTTTCGACTGAAGTTAACTCGATGCTGCTGGGCAGACCGAGAGCGTTTGAGGGGCCCGGCGGGGGATTGGTTGGACCGGTAGGGAAATTATTGACGTTGATGACGGGAGAAACATTGCTGAGACCGTTGGAACTTGACCCGGCGGGGGCAGCGGGCAGCCCATTTGTGCCTAAAAGCGCAGTGTAGCTTATCGTGTTGCTCTCCAAACCCTGGTATAGCTGCTTCCACGCTTCCCTTTGAGCTGCATTTTGATAATGAGCCGTCTGAGCGCCGACTTGGTCCATCGGGGAGACGCCGCCCAACGGATTAATTTCGGCGGAAACCTGGCCGGAAATGCTCGTGGATACCGAACGAAATCGTGCGCCCTGCAGAGTGCCGCCGGCGGGAGTATTGAGCAGTGCGTTGTTGAGCCAGTTCACATTGTTCAAGCGTTCGTTAACCAGGCGCTCGCGCGTGAAGACTTCTCCGTGATCCAGGTGAATTGTGCCGGGCGGGTCCTTGGGCGTGGAAGAACAACTGCCAACGATGAAGCTAACAAGCAGCAGCAGGAGCGCGCCAGCCGTTCTGCATCCAAAGTTGCCGTTCAGATTCGAACCATTGCTAACAGAATCTCTCCAGTAATTCATATTATTCCCTCTCGACAAAATGAGCCCGGACAATTGGTACAACACGGAATTCGATTTGCTGCCTTGGAACGCGCCCATAATTCTAGCTCTATCGGAAGATTCAAGATTTATTTAGTCAGTCCGTAGAATTCCATAGGTTTAGCGTCAACATTTGCCTAACTCTCGAATGGTTTAGGTGACTTCAATTGATTTGGCTCCGCTTCCTTATTAATGTTTTTGGAGCGCGCGACCCATGTTACAAGTTTACCCGAATGGGTAGCTTGGCGGTTCCGGGAGGAATAGATAGTATGGCGCCGTTCACCCGGGCTTTGGGTCCACTCGGTATGGATATGAATCGTCATCTCTCAATGGGCTTATGAATTCCAGGCTCTTGCTTGCTGTTTCGGTGGCTTTGAACGTGGTCGCAGGCGGCTATTGGCTGGCCCTCCATCGCTCACACCCCGCTACCCTGCCCTCCCCAACTCCCGCCGTGGCGGAGGCTCCGAAAGTTGAAGCGCCGGTTCGCGTGGAACCCGCGCCAAAACCAATCGTCGCGCCAGCCACGAGTTGGGTCCAGGCTTTGCGCGATGCGCAGATTTCGGAAAAGGTCATTGCGGAGGTGGCGGCGGTGACGTTTGAAGATCACTGGCACGCGTTGGCGCTCGAGAACCAGAAGAAATTCGATCGCGGAGAAATCGACCAGACGGCTTTGACCGGATTTGATCTCGATCACGATGAGGCGCGCGAAAAGGAGATGCGGGCGGCGCTGGGCGATGAGGCTTTTCGCCGTTGGGATCAGGCGCGTGAACTGAGGGATCTCGACCGTTCGGGAGTGCAATTGTCCGCGGACGAGAGCGATCAGCTTTACGAGCTGCGAAAGGATTTGGATCGCAAACGGCTCGAACTCGACAAGGCCCGGCATGATGGAAAGCTCACGGATGAGGATGCGGCGTCGCAGAGCCAGGCGCTGTACACGCAATATAATCAGCAGCTTTTGAAACTGCTCGGTAATGATCGTTATGCGCAAATGCAAAATGGCGGCGATACGGGCGCGAGTGATTTGGCGCGCAATCTAAAGGACCTCAATGTCACCGACTCGCAGGTTTCCGGAATGCAAACGGCCGAACAAAACTGGAACTCGCAGAAGAACGGCCTCGATGTCAAATTGCAAAAGGGAGACATCAGCGCGGAAGATTACGCGCAGCAGATGAAAACACTCGAAGCTCAGCGCGACGCGGATTACCAAAAAGTGCTGGGGCCTGATGGGTTCGCGCAATTTCAGCGCGACCAGAGTGAGCAGTATCAGATGTTGAAGCGGCTCGGGCCGGGAATGGGCTTTACTTCGGACGACGTGAACAATCTCTACGCGATGATCCAGGATTATCAGACGCAGGTGCAGGATTATCGGGACCGCGCGCAGCAATTGCAAAATCAGGGGCAAAGCGTGGATTGGTCGGCGGTGGACAAGGTGCTGGCTAATTATTCGCAGCAAACGGAAAACGCCCTGCGCGAAGAGCTCGGCGATAAATTCGACAAATTGAAACGAAGCAATGTGATGCCGTTTGAACGGTGAGCGGCCAAAAATGACGAATGACTGGCGTGGTGCACTAAAATTTTCCAATGAAAAGCCTGATCCTGACTTTCTTTGTGCTTGGAATACTGGCGACGACTGTTCCGGCGGAGGATGCCGTCAATTTGGCGGATCAGAAGCAGCGGATTAGTTACGCGCTGGGAATGGATGTCGTTCGCGCATTGAAGGTCGATGATTTCAATATCGACATGAAGACCATCGGCGTCGGAATGGAGGACATGCAGGCGGGCAAACCGGCGTTTACGCCGCAACAGGTGAAGGCGGTGATGAAGGAAATGCAGGATGACAACCTGGCGCGCGCTGTGGCGAAAAAAGAGGCAGAAGGCAAGGTGCATTTGCGCGAGGGCACGGCATTTCTCGAAGCGAACGCGAAGAAGGAAGGCGTGAAGATCAAGGAGGTTGCGGCGCCCGACGGCAAGCCGGCAGCGTTGCAATATAAAATTCTCAAGTCCGGCCCGGAGAGCGGCGCGTCTCCGAAGCTGACGGACACCGTTACTGTGCGCTATCGCAGCACGCGGATTGACGGAAGCGAGTTCGATATTTTCGATCCGGCGGTGCATCACGGCGATGTGGCGGTTTTCAAAATGAATGACGTGATTCCCGGCTGGGCGGCGGCGTTGCAGATGATGAAACCGGGAGACAAATGGGAATTGTTCGTTCCGCCGAGCCTCGCCTACGCGGATTTTGGGCCGCCGGAAATCGGCATCAACACCACTTTGATCTACGAACTGGAATTGGTGAGCTTTGCTCCGACGGACAACACCTCCCACGCGCCCATTCAATGAAGATATATCGCATGAAAATAACAGCGGCCATTATTCTCGCGCTGGGGTTGACTGCGACCGGCTTGTTGGCGGAAGACAAGCCGGATTTGACTATTCCAAACCAGAAGTTCAATTACGCGCTCGGGCTGGATATTGTTTCGACGTTTAAACAGATGGACGTGGATATTGATTTGAAGGCGTTCGCGCAGGGCATGAAGGATGCGATCGCCGGCACACCGGCGCTCACGGAAGCGGAAAAAAAGACCGCGATGGATACGCTCTCCAAAATGATGGCGGTGAAGGCGCAGGAACTGGAGAAAATTGCGAGCGCCAAAAATCTCAAGGAAGGACAGGAATTCCTGGCGGCCAATGCCAAAAAAGATGGCGTGCATATCAAGGAAGTGATTGGCCGCGACGGCGCCAAAGCCGAGCTGCAATATAGAATCCTCCAATCCGGTCCGCCGGGGCCATCGCCTAAAACGAATGACACGGTGGAAGTGAATTATGTCGGCAAGTTGATTGATGGCTCAGTATTCGATAGTTCGATCCAGCGCGGTTTTCCGGCGACTTTCGGAGTGACGGAGGTTCTGCCAGGCTGGATGGAAGCGTTGCAAATGATGAAAGCGGGCGATAAATGGGAGGTCTATCTGCCGCCGAGTCTTGCCTATGGTGAGTTTCCGACGTCGCACATTGGACCGAACAGCACTTTGATTTTTGAAATTGATCTGCTGAGTTTTTTCACACCGACGAATCGGGTTCCGGCGGCAAGTGGTGCGGCCGCGAAGAACTAATTAGATATCCCCTGAGCCCCGAGAACCACCTCACCCCGGCCCCTCCCCGCTTCGTGGCGGAGAGGGAGATGCTTTGGAACCGTTCCAAATGTTCACGGTCCATTGGGTCAATCCAGCGATGGATAACAGTCGATCGTTCCAAGCAGAATGCGGTTGCCCAACGTTCACTTCACGCTCCGGTGAAATGGCTGGCCGGATTCGTAGAGTTGCAGCTCGGAGCTTAGTTGCGCCACGTGATCGGTTTGGCCGGAGGTTCGGGCGAATTCTATCGCCTGACGAGCGGTTCGCGTGGCGTCATCGAACCGATGCGCTTCAGCGTAAGCGGCGGCCACCGTGTCGAGGACGTCGAGATCCTTGCTGCCGGTGAGCCGATCCGCTTTTTGCGCGAGTTCGACGGCTTTCACGCCGTCGCGCGCGGCGGCTTCGGGCGCGGTGGCGAGTTCCCAGGCGAGATCATTCAGCGCGTCGGAGTAATCCGGTTTGAGTTTAATCGCCTGCTGAAATTGGTCCAGGGCATCCGTCTCGCGGCCTTGTTGGAGCAGCGCGGTGCCCAAACCGTAGTGTGCTTCGGCGAAGTCCGGTTCGCGCGCGAGAGCTTTTTGAAATTCGTCCGTCGCTGCGCCGGCGCGGCCTTTTCGCAGGAATGCATTTCCGAGATTGAAATGAGCGTCCGGATTTTCGGGTTGCGTTTGCAGGACGGTTTGGAATTCGGTGATGGCTTCGTCGATTTTGCCGCTTTGAAGCAGGATGAACCCGAGATTGTTTCTCGTCATGAACTGGCCCGGCTCAATTTGGAGCGCCGTTCTGAATTCGCCGATGGCTTCGCCTATTTTTTTCTCGCGCACAAGCGCGTTGCCGAGATTGTAGTGCGCTTCGGCGTACTGCGGATTGATTTCAACGGCCTTGCGGAAAAAGACTTCAGCTTCGGACGCCCGGTTTTCGTGGAATAGCGCGATGCCGATATTGTAGGCGGCGCTCGCGTAATCGGGTTTCAACTGAAGGGCTTTGCGGAAATGAAGGATCGCTTCGGGTAAATTGTTCTTGCCGGCAAGAGCGGTGCCGAGATTGTATTCGGCTTCCGGGTAATTCGGCTTGAGTTGCAGCGCCTTTTGATAGTGCTGGATAGCTTCATCAATCTGGCCGCGCTGCATGAGGGCGTTGGCAATGTTGTTCAGGGTCACGGGCTGTTCGGGATCGATCTGCAAAGCTTTTTGAAAACAGGCGGCGGCTTCATCCCTGGCGCCTTGTTGCATATGAGCGTAGCCGAGATCGTTCCACGCATTGGGTTGGAGTGGATCCAACCGCAACGCCGTTTGAAAATGAGAGACGGCGTCCCCCGCCCTGCCCGTCTTCAACAAAGCGCCCCCGAGGTTAATGTGCGCTTCGACGTAATCGGGTTTCAATTGCAAGGCGTCCTGCAAGTTCGCGATTCCGTTATTTAGGTCGCCTTTTTGAACGAAGGCATTGCCAAGGTTAAAGGCGGCTTTCGCGTCATCGGGTTTGATGCGGCGCGCTTCCTGGAAATGGGCAATGGCTGCGTCGACTTTGCCTTCCTCAAGAAGCGCATTTCCGAGATTGTTCTGCGCGACGATGTTTCCGGAGGTGAACGCGAGGGCGCGGGTCCATAGAGCTTCGCTGTTCCGCCAATAGGCTGTCTGACGGTGCGTGCAAATGACGAGCAGCGACACAATGGCGGCGGAAACGGCGACGGGAATAAGTTGGCGCTGGCGCAATTGAGAGCAAAGTTCGGCGGCGGTCCAAATGAGGGCAATAGACAAGCCGATTTGCGGGAGATAAGTGTAACGGTCCGCGTGCGCCTGCGCGCCTACTTGCAAAATTCCAATGACGGGCACCAACATGCCGAGATACCAGAGCCACCCGAACAGCAGCCACGGAAATTTTCGACGCAAGACGATCACGGCAGCGGAAATTGCCAATAAGATGATGCCAGCGGCGACGATTGCGGAAGCCGGCAAGCCATGCTCGGGAAACGGATACATGACCACCAATCCGGCGGGATAAATCATTTGGCGCAGGTAGATCACGCAAGAAACGGCGGCGTTCTCGATGCGCAATGGCAGTGTTAATGGCGAGACCGCTTGTTGTTGTGCGCGCACGGTGATGAGGCAGACGATGGCCGAGAGTGCGAGCAGCGGAATTTTTTCAATGAGGCAGCGCCAGGGGATTGGACTTTGTTTGGATGGTGTGAACCGTTTTAGCGGCCAGTAGTCCAGCAATAGCAGGACGAACGGGAGCGTTACCACCATCGGCTTGGACATGAGCGCGAAGGAAAACATCAATAGTACCAGGAGATAACGAATCCATGACCAGCGGCGTGCGAACCACACATAGGAGGCGATTGTGAGGACAAAAAAGAATCCGCTTAGCACGTCTTTCCGTTCGGCGATCCAGGCGACTGATTCCACGCGCAGCGGATGGACCGCGAACACGGCAGCGACCAATGCGCTCCGCCAAAGGAAGCCAGTCATTTGCCGCAGCAGCAGAAAAAGTAGAATCGCGGTAAGGGTGTGGATGAGGATGCTGGTGAAATGATGGCCGCCGGCGTTTAAGCCGTAGAGTTGCGCATCGAGCATGTGGCTCAACCAGGTGAGCGGGTGCCAGTTGGATGAATGAACGTGCGTGAAGGCCCACTTGGCTCCGGCAAGGGTAACTCCCTGGGTGACGTGCGGATTTTTGTAGACATAGACGTCATCGTCGAAGTTAACGAAGCCGAAATGGATGGCCTGGCTGAAGGCGAGCCAAACTAAAACGGCGAGCGCGAGGCAAATGCCGGCGGCGAGAGGACGTTCTGACCGTTGCGGCGTGTTGTTGCTGGGATTTTGATTCATCGTTGTTCGAAGAACTCGGCGAACCAATCTAACTAGATGAACGCTCACCCTCACCCCCAGGAGAGGGTAAAGCTTTGGAATGCTTTCGAAGGCTATTGTTCGTGGCTCAATCCAGCGCTGGGCTGAGGAGCCATCCGCAGATAATGCGGATGGCCCCGTATCAAACTCTATCTGACTAAACCGGACTTAGTAGGTTTTGTATTGGCTCCCGAGCGTGGTGAGATTGCCACTGGTATCAAATAAGGCGGCGGTTTGCAGCACGCCGGTGCCCGGAGTCGTTCCGCAATACCAGGAGTAATCCAGCACGTAGCCGCGGCTCTTCAATCCTGGAACGGCTGTGGACATGAAGGCCTGACAATCGGCCACGGTGATGGCGGTTGGGCTCTTCCAATCCGTGGGCGCGAATTCCGTGACATAGACGTTGTAGCCGTAGCGATTATGGATGCCGTCCACGTAGCTGAGGAATGAGCTGGCCGAGCTCAGGTAACAATGAATGGCAACCGCATGGCACAGGAGGTTTTGTGATTTCACCGCCGCCATGAACTGCTGCATCCACGTGTCGTTGTCGTCCGCGCAGGCAGGAGAGATGAGGTTACCGAAGCCAATTTGCCGCGCGGCCACGCTGGCGTGGGTGTATCCCTGCAACGCATAGGCGGTGGTAAGGTTGGCCTGGTCGGTGTGGTCGGGCTCGTTATACATGAGCAACACGGGATAACCCGCGTTCTTGATCGCCGTGAGCGCGGCGGTATCCTGAGACTGGCTGGCGCCGTAATAACTCCACCACATGGGATAGAACTCGACTCCCGCGGGCAGGTTGCTGGGCGCGCTCGAACCCCAATTGTAGGTCCATATGGCATTTACTTTGTTTGCGTTTGCGCATTGGCCCGCCGTGCCTTTAGACGCCGCCTGGGCGGTCATTCCTGCGCTGGCTAGCGCAACACAAACGCTGGCCGCTAACAAACTTCGCTTCTGTGATAGGTACATGATTGTTAGTCTTTCGTTTTTTTGGTTATGGTCTGTCGTTCGTCGAGTGGCTCGACGAATACCCAGTTACCCCGAGATCCTGGTTGAAAGGGTATCTACGGGTTTGGTTCTATCAGAAGCAACATGGGCTGCCTATTACCCGTACAGGTAATTTTTTGCGCGGCGCGTTGAAAAAGCTCTTTTCGCCGAAGGCACTTTTTTCACGTGAGACATATTAATGGGGCGCAGATTTCTAATCCGATTGCAAATCTGCGCTACACCGAGTCTTTTGGCGAATTTTTGCGCTGCCTGAAAAAACCTCGTTCGCGCCGGTCGGAAGATCGGCGCTCCGGGGTCATGGCTAGGGGGAATATCCTTCGCGAGCGGCTTCCAGGCCGTCCGTGCAGATCAACGGCAACTCGGCCAACGTGAGCCAAAAAGTTTTGATCATCCTGGCAAATTCCGTCCTTTGGGCGGTACTGGGAGATTTGACAACGAACGCATTGACGCCCAGACGGTAGGCTTTCTCAATGTCGCCCGGATGGACGGAGGAAGACAGCATGATCGTAGGCAGGCAGCGCATCGCATCCTCTTTGGCAAGCCATTCCAAAACATCGATGCCCGTTTTGCGTGGCATTTTCAAATCCAGTATCAGCAAAGCGGGAAAAGGAAACCGGCTGCGATCAGAAAATTTTTCCGTTCCGGAAAGATAATCAATGGCTTCCTGGCCGTCGTGGACGACATGCAAGGGATTGCGGATTCCGGCTTCCTGAAAGGCGAGTTGCAGCAGCAGCACGTCGTTCGAGTCGTCTTCAGCCAATAAAACGGAGCGATCACTTTTCATGCTTCCTCTCCCGGGAGTTGCAGCCAAAAGCGGCTGCCTTTGCCGGGCTCGGATTCGACGCCGGTTTCACCGCCCATGCGTTCGACCGCCCGGCGCACGATGGCCAGGCCAATCCCTGTTCCGGGGTAGTTATCGGTATGAACTCTGTGAAACATTTGAAACAAGCTTTGTTTTCCGTTCGCATCGATGCCGATGCCGTTATCCTCAACCCAAAGGCGCACACCGCCATTGTTTCGCTCTGAGTGAATATACACCCGCGGAAGCGTATCGCGCGCGACGAATTTTACGGCATTGTCCAGGAGGTTGGTGAGGCATTGGGTCAGAGACGCTTCGTTTCCGCTAACACGCAAGAGCGGAGATTGGATCTTTATGTCGGCCCGGGGCGGCTGAAATTCAGCCCGTTCCTGGACGATGCGGTGAATCAAGCTTTCCACGTCAACCGGCTCGATGCGAATGGGATTCCGGGACACGCGAGTGAAGGCCAGCAAATCCAAAATCAATTGGTCCATTCGCTGGGCGGCGCCGATGGCTCTTTTGAGGAAGTCGGAACCCTGCGGACCAATTTTTTCGCCGTGGTCCTTCAGGACCAGTTCCGAAAAGCTTTCAATGGCCCGGAGCGGAGCGCGCATATCGTGCGAAAGGCTGTAGGAAAAGGACTCCAATTCGGCGATCGTTTTTTCGAGGGTGCGCGTCCGCTCGCGAACCAGTTGTTCCAGATCATTGGCATACGACCGAAGCTTTTCGTTGGCTTCGGCCAGGGAGCGTTCAGCCTGTTTGCGTTCAGAGATGTCCCGGGAAGTCTGTGAAGCGCCGATAATACTGCCGTCGTGGTTTTTAACGGGGGAAGAAGTCATTGAAATCGGAATTTTGCGGCCATTCTTTGCCATGCGCACGGTTTCAAAATGATAAACACGTTCACCCTTCCGCAAACTCTCGAGGATTCTGTCCTCTTCCTCTTGCAAATCAGGAGGTACCAACGTTTTGATCGACTTGCCGATGATTTCGTCCGCGGAATAGCCAAAGATCCGGTGCGCCCCTTCGTTCCAAGAGGTGATAATCCCGTCCAGATTTTTACCGACAATGGCGTCGTCTGAATTCTGAACGATGGCCGCCAACCTTAGGTCGCGTAATTCGGCTTCGCGGCGTTCGGTAACGTCACGGAAAACCAAAACCACGCCTCTCAAATCCGCCGCGCTTCCTCGTATCGGCGCTCCGCTGTCATCGATGGGTCGTTCGGTGCCGTCTTTGGAAATCAGCACGGTATGGTTCGCCAGCCCGACGATCTTTCCTTCCTGGAGAACTTTCGTGACGGGGTTTTCGACGGGTTTCCGGGTGAATTCGTTGACAATTTTGAACGCATTGACCAATGGGACGCCGATAGCTTCCGAGGATTCCCAGCCGGTGAGTTGTTCGGCAACAGCGTTCATGAACGTGATGTGGCCATTACGGTCAGTGGCAATCACGGCATCACCGATACTGGACAAGGTGACGCGAAATTGCTCTTCACTTTGGCGTATCCGCTCGCGCGCCGTCACTTCATCGGTAATGTTTCGGGCGATTTTCGATGCGCCGATAATTTTTCCTTCCGAGTTGATGACGGGTGAAATAGTAAGGGAAATATGCAGTTTCGCGCCATTTTTGGCCTGCCGCACGGTTTGGTAATGCCGGATTCGCTCTCCACGCCTGATGCGTTCGAGGATCACGGGTTCCTCACTGAGTCGATCGGGAGGGATCAGGATGGTGATGGACTGGCCGATGGCCTCCTGGGGTGTATAACCAAAGATTTTTTCCGCGCCGCGATTCCAGCTGGTAATGATTCCGTCGAGGTTTTTTGTGATAATCGCGTCGTCGGAAGAATCCACAATCGCTGCCAGTAACGCACGAGATTGTTCTTCTTGCGGGTGCATAGTCTATAGTACTTTAGACCAACTTTTAACATTTGGCTGTGGGCAATTTTGCTAGGCGGGTTCGGGGCGGTGTTTTTGAATCTTCACCCCATATACTCCTATGATGTGGCACCAGATTCGTTTTCAGCTACAATTTGGCTGTTTCTGTATGAGAACCCAGTCTGCCAGCATTCCATTTGGCGCCCCACCTGTCGCACGGACGTAGAATTTCTCCTCGAAAGTCTTGGCCGATCTGATTCAATGAAGAACACATCCCTCCCCCTATTTGTCAAAACGGTCACTTTGGCGGGTGCCTTGTTCGCTATAAGTGCGCAGGCGGTTCCAATCAGCTTCACCGGTTCTTACAGCCAGAATTTTGATGGCGTGGGGCCTGCGGGCACCAGCCTGCCGGCGGGTTTTGCTTCCATGGACATCCCGGGGTCCACGGGAACCTACACTGCGGCGAAACCGGTCAATGCCGCGGGAATGGCCGCGGCGACCAACAACACGCAGACACTGACGATTTGGAACGCGGGCAGCGCGGTCGTCAGCAGCGGGACGCACTTGTACAATGTAGGCTGCTGGGACGGCGCCAGCGACCGTGCGCTAGGCTCGGATGCGGCCAGCACCGGCGCGCAGGTAATCGAGTTAAGCCTGGTCAACAATACCGGCTCAACGTTGTACGGTATCACTGTCAGTTATGATTGCAAATGTCTGACCAACGGCGTCATTCAAAGCGGCGGCACCATAAACACCGAAGAGACGGAGCTGCCGGGCTATTGCTTTTTTTACAGCACCACGGGCACGAACAGCGCTGCCGACTGGACCGAAGTGGGCGTGGCGGGCAATGCCGCGTTGGTCAACGGAGTGCCGGCTCAAAACGGACTTTGTTTGCCCAACTTCACGCAAGGCACGACGATGAGCAGCGGAGCGGTGAACATCACTTTTGCCACTCCGCTGACCAATAATGGCGTGATGTTCCTGCGCTGGGCCGATGACAACAACATCGGAGACAACCCGGAGCAAATGCTGGCGATCGATAACGTCAGCGTCAGCACCTACAATCCGCTCGCGCTGCAAGTGAGCATTACCTCGCCAACGCCGAATTCCACCCTGCCGCTAGGCACGAATGTGGTGATCACGGCGAGCGCTTCCGAGTCGGGCGCGGCCATCACGAACGTCGAGTTCTACGCCAATGCGACCGACTTGGGAGGCGCCACTGGCTCGCCTTACATGTTCACGTGGCAAAATGCTGCGGCTGGCAATTACGCGCTGACTGCGGTGGCCAGCGATGATCAGGGACAGTCGGTCACTTCGTCCGTGGTGAATGTCACGGTGGCCTATATCCCGCCGGCGGTGAATCTGACCGGTCCGCCGGCGAATGCTTATTTTCTTTCTCCCGCGACCGTTTCGATTTCTGCATCGGCGGCATCGAGCGCCGGCACGGTGACGAATGTGTCTTTTTATGAAGGAACCACCCTGTTGGGCAACGCGACGAACGCTCCTTACGTTTTCGATTGGACGAACGTCGCGGCCGGCGCCTACAGCTTGAGCGCGCAGGTGGCGGACGATAAAGGTTTCAGCGCCACCTCGGACGCGATCACCGTGCGGGTCGTGGAACCCCCGATCGTGTTGAATCCTTTAAAATTCAGCTCAAGCCTGAAGGTCACTTTCAGCGGATACACTCAGGGAGAAGCGCTGACGAATTTTCCGGTGCTGGTCCGGCTGAGCACGAACCTGCCCGGTTTTTCCTACGACCAATTTACCTCGGCGATCGGCGCGGATTTGCAATTCGCCGCCTCGACCAATCTGCAGGCGCTGCCGTATGAGATTGAGCAATGGAACCCGGCGGGCGAGTCGCTGATCTGGGTGCAAGTGCCATTGATAACAGGCCCGGACGATTACATTACGGCTTATTGGGGCAACCCGGCGCTGACCAAGGCTGCGGCTTCGAACACCAACGGGCTCGTTTGGAAAGATAGCTTTTTGATGCCCGGATTTACGGGCGCGCCGCCGGTCGCTCCGGCAACGAATACGGTGAGAATCGCGCAGATCAGCGATACTCACATTGGCGTCGCCGAGGCTCCCGATGCCGCCGCAAATCTGGCACTGGTTGTCCCCATGGTGAATGCGCTGAATCCAGATGCGGTGATTATTTCCGGCGACATCGGCGAAAATTCCAGCGACCGGCAGCAAGCCAGAACCATTTTACAAGGGCTTACAGCGCCGGTTTATTATTTGCCCGGCAACCACGATATCAGCAATGACACCACCAGCCTTCAGGCCTGGCGGAATCAGTTCGGGCCGGATTATTACTCGTTCCAAGTGAAAAACGTGGAGGTGTTAATGCTGGATTCCGAGCTGCTGGGCAATTACGACGATTTTAGTTCCGGAATCGTGCAGCCGCTCTCGACCGGGATGGCTGCGGAATCGCAAACGATGTTGAACTGGCTGGGCCAGCAGGGTGGAACCACCAACGTGCTCATTGCGGCGCAGCACATCCCACTGTACTTGGATAATGGTTTCCCCTCTTCCAACCCTTATTGGACGGTGAATCCGCCTTATGATCAAAGCGAATCCAACTTGCTGGCGAGCCTGGGAATCAAACATCTGCTGGCAGGACATTGGCACAACGGACGGGTCTTCACCAAAAATGGCCTGACCATCCATGTCGCGCCGGCGACGAGCTGGCTGCCGAATGGCGGGCAGCTCGGATTCGCCATGCACACCATCACCGCGGACGGCAACCTCAGCACCACTTTCGTGCCGCTGATTTCTTCGGCTGAAAGCGATTCGTCCGATTTTGATTTGGTCTGGCACTTGAACCAAGGCGGTTTTCCTTTTGCGGACAGCACGCTGCAAAATCCCGGTCTGCCGGGCGCAGGGACTGCTTCCACTTCCGGAGTAGCGGGGCCGGGTGTTGCCTTCGACGGCGCCACTTATCTGAGCGCCGGAGCGATCAACTTGAGCAATTCCTTTACGATTTCGGCCTGGATCAATGTTTCACCCACCGCCAACAACATCCAAACCGTCTGGGCCAGCAAGCCGGGCTCCGGAACAGCGAATGGCTTTGCGATGAATGTGGACAATTTCAACACGACCGACGGCGCTCTGCGCTTTATTACTGGGAATGGCGCCAGCACGGCGGCAACGACCAGCCCGGCGGGGTCGGTGACTTTTGGCCAATGGCATCTGGTGACCGCCGCCGTCGATACTGGGGCCAACACGGCGCATATTTATGTGGATGGCAATGAGGTCACGCAGGGCGCCAATTCCATTCTCGCCAACTTCTCCAAGACGAATACCGTGCTGTTGGGCAAGGCTTCGGATAATTCCTTTTTTTTCCATGGGGCGATGGATGAAGCGAGAATTCAGGCCGGCGCGCAATCCTCCGCGTGGATTTGGGCGAGTTGGGCGACGGTGGCGACGAATTCAGGATTCGCGGTTTATGGTTCCGTGGGCAATCCCGCCGGGCCGCAAGCGAGCATCACTTTGCCGGCCAATAACACGTCCATTGAACCGGGAAGCGACCTTTTGATTGCGGTGGATACTTCCGATTTGGGAGCCACGATCACGAACGTCGAGTTCTTTGCGAATAGCGCCGATTTGGGAAGCGCGACCGGTGCTCCCTTCAGCTTCACCTGGACGAGTGTTCCGGCGGGCACGTATGCGTTGACGGTGGTTGCCAGCGACAATGCCGGGCTGTCGATTACTTCGGATGTCGTGAATGTGACGGTGGTGCATGCTGCGCCATTGACAGTAGCTTTGACCAGTCCGGCGGATGGGGCGAGCTTCAGTGCGCCGGCGGAATTGGCGCTCGCGGCGAGCGCGGCCGGTGGCCGGGGCGCGACGACCAACGTGGCCTTTTATCTCGGATCCGCCTCGCTGGCAAATGTCACCAATGCGCCTTTCACTGCCAAGACCGCGAACATCTTCGCCGGGTCTTACGCGCTGAGGGCGGTTGCCACGGACAGCAGTGGCGCGAGCAGCACCTCAAGCGTGGTCCATGTCACGATCACCAATTCGCCGGCCTTGACCGTGCTACAATCGATCAAGACTTTCTTTATCATCGCTTTGGAAAACCACGATTTCGTGCAGGCGAATCCAACCGCTTCACCGGAGCAACTGCTGGGCAATCCGGCCTGCCCGTATTTCAATAGCTTGATTACGCCAGGCAATGCCAATGCGGCGCAGGTTTCCTATGCCACCCACTACTATAATGTGGCCGTGGGCGCGCACCCTTCCGAGGTTAATTACATTTGGTCGGAAGCGGGCACCGACTTTGGCGTTCACACCGACAGCGATCCCAGCGCTGGAACGCACAACCTGTTCAGTAGCGTGATGCATCTCTCAAGTCAACTCACGGCGGCAGGCGTCCCTTGGCGCAGTTACCAGGAAGACGTGCAATACTCGTCCGCTTCCACGATTAGCGCCTCTGGTTCCGGCGTGGCGGTGAATCCATACAATGGCACCACGTTGTATAGCTATGCGGTGAAGCACAACCCGATGGCCTTTTTCACGGACACGCAAAATCGAAATTGCTATCCGCTCACGAATTTCTGGACGGACCTGACGAACAGCAACATTGGCCGTTATAATTGGTTGACGCCGGATCTCTACAACGAAATGCACAACGCGATGCCGGGCGGCTTTACTTATCATGGCACGACCTGGACGGGCGATCAGTCGGCGATCGCCGCGGGGGACAACTTCCTGTCGATTGCGATTCCGCGGATCATGGCATCGCAGGCTTACAAGGACCATGGCGCGATTATTATTTGGTGCGACGAAACCGAAAGCACCGACGACACCACGACCACGATACCTTTCGTGATCATTTCGTCCATGGCCAAGGGCAATGCCTACGCGAGCACCCTGCCCTACAGCCACGCTTCGGATCTCAAGACCATGGATGAAGTCTTTGGCCTCGCTTACCAGACGAATCAGATTCCGGCGGGAGAGACGGACGCGCAGAACAACGGGTATAATTACGTCGATGGCCGGAGCGCCACGGTCTATGATTTAAGCGATTTGTTCCAAGTCGGGCCGGCGGTGACCGGGAGCTTTGGTTCGCTTACCTTGAACGCGTCCAACAATTGTTCGGCTGCGATGATTGATGTGACCGGAAGCAATTACATTCAAGTGAGCGACGTGCTGACCAATCCTTTGACTATTACGCAAACACCCGCCATCGGCACACTGCTCGCCGCGGGCAGCAGCAATCAGATTGTTATCACAGTGACGGATGGCACGGGCAGTTCGGCGTATTCGACGAATTGGGTTTTTGTGGCCGATACTCAGCCGCCGCAAATTCTCGGCCAACCCCGCAGCCTGACGAACAACGCCGGCACGAGCGCCAACTTCAACGTGGATGCCGCCGCGTGCACCGCGATGACTTACCAATGGTATCTCGAAGGCAATGCTCTGGCGGGCGAGACTAACAGCACTTTGAATATCGCCTCCGTCGGCCCGGCTAATGTCGGCAGCTATTCCGTGGTCGTGAGCAGCGCGGGAGGTTCGACGAATAGTGACCCGGCCACTTTGACGGTCATCTACCAGGCTCCGAGAATTAACGGCGGGCAGATGATGCTGGGACCGGGCGGCTTCCAATTGACGTTCTCAGGACCATCGGGGCAAACCTACCAGGTGCTGGCTTCGGATGATCCGGGGTTGCCTCGCGCGCAGTGGGAAGTTATCGGTTCGGGAACCTTTGGAGCCGGCAATGTTATCTTTTCCGATCCAGACGCGGGGAGTCATCCGCATCGGTTTTATATGATAACTTCGCCGTAGTTAGCCCTGCGCTGTTTAGGGAAGTTTACGGCAGCCGTCTTAGCAGATAAAGGTTGAGCAGGCGCGGGTAAACCTTGAGCAATTTGGAATGCTGATTTACTGACGAGCCGCCCAATACGTTCGCCATCCCTGATTAAAAACGTTTGTGCCGCGGGGAACCTGCCATAGTAAGGTGCCGACGGCGAAAATATCCGCTCCCGATGCAAGGGCGTTCAACGTGGAAACGAAGGCGATTATAACGGAGGCATGACCCGTAAGGAGCGCAATCAAAAGAGGCGCAACGGTCATCATCAAAAAGGGCGCGGCTATGCAGACGATAAGCCGTTCGCGTGAACGTGGCCCATCGTAGTGAGCATAAAATAACAAACGAGATGGCCATGCTCCCACCACTGTTTTTCGTGACATTCCAAAATCGGGATGGGTAAACACGTGCAGCAATTCATGTATAGGAATGAAAGCAAGCAGGGCGATAATCAGCCCTACCAGCAGCGCCGTCGGATTATTACCCAAATGTTTCATTGCCTGCGTTTCGTGCAGCCACAACCAACCGACGCTGACGAACGCGATACCTCCAATCGGCCACGCGAACAACTGCATAATTCCCGGCCCGCAATCGTAACGCAACGGCGTCCATTGGCCAGGCGGTAAACCGGATGATTCCGTATTCGGAATTGGCCCGATGTGAAATCTCATGCGATGCTCAAATGCGGGAGCCGGTTCTGATCGGCTCCCGCACTGTTTATATCACGGCGATGTCCTTATGCGAAAGAACTTAGTTGGTTCTTGGCCGTTATTGAGCCAAATGCCAAGCTGCATTTGAGTGGCGTTTGTTGGCCCTCCTTGCGTCGGATTACCGTAGTCATAATTCGTTATGACAGAATAGCCGCTGCCATCATAAACCACGGTTTCCGTTCCATTGCTGCTCAACCAAATGTTGCAGGTATAATTTGACCAGTTCATCAGGTCGGTTGACGACTGCACGTTGCTAATAGTGTCAGAAATGAAACCCCACCAGATCGTCGGCGGAACTGCATTTGAATCCATGTAACCGTTGGTGCTGATGTCATAATAATTTCCACCATCGGCGGGAGCGTTGGTAATGGCTTGATTCGTTATGGATGACCAAGCTTTTGGAACCCAGTAAGAAACCACCAGCGGGTACGTATTGGTATCTGGCGGACAGTTGGTGCAGGGCGGGTCATTCGTGGGAAACGGCGGCGGGCCGTCATCTAACGGACGAAAAAGAATGTGAGGGCTCGCGGGCGGAGCGTTTGTCGGCGGCGGAGGCGGCGGAGGCGGCGGCGGATTCGGCGGCAAGTTCTTTTTGGCGCACTGGTATAATTTCACAACGATGAAACCTCCTACCACCAGCACGGCCATAGCAAATACACACTCAGCGGCAACTTCGGGATGTGCCCCTTGCGACTGAACCTGTGGCGCTGCATTTTTTGTTTGGGCAGACGCTGGAGTCTGGTTTAGTTCAATCGTGATCAGAATAAGGATTGCTGTGACTACCCTGAACCATAACGACTTTCTACATTTTGGTATTTTCATTTGGTTTTACCTTTTGTTGCGGTTGTTTGGTTGACCGTCCTTGCACCTGCAAGATTGGAACGTGGCGAATTGAAAAAACGGATGAAGGGACGCTGCCATAGCTGGTGCTGAGTTGTCCCGTCGATACTGTAACGAGTCCCTTCGCTCCACTGGATTTCGAAACCGCGTTCCGTATTACCCGTAAAGATCGAAATCTTGAAGGACTGACTGTCCAACTGAGCGAAGCCAGCGCCGGAGAGATTAAGGGTGATGAAGAAAGCGGCTACGGCGAGAGCGAACATGGCCGATCCCCAATGCGCACATTTCCGAGTGGTGCTCACAGATTCTTTCCCAGTACCCGACATAAGGCTATACGCCGGCAATCGCCATTTTCTTTTAGCAAATTTTTTGCTAGGACCTTTTCCCGGACGAGCAGCTTAAAAAACATCCTTTCACTTGCTGCGCCTAAGCGCGTATCGTCGGATTTACATCAGAACAGGGGCGCCATAATGAAATGAACGACCGCAGTGCGACCCGAAATCTTGTAAATTCACTTCGTTTGAATCGACCCAACCCGTGAGATCGTCAGGCCGGGTAGACGCCAGCATTTGATCGCCATTTGCTGCTTATCTTTGCGCCTTTCAGCTTGTAATTCCCGCATCACGCCTGTTTGTCCTTTGCCGTGTCGGAGGAGGTATACGTCAAAGTTCGCGGCAGGTCAAGCAGTATGCTGCTATACCATTTTATTCGCTCATCCGGTAAGTGTAGTCACGGACGATGAGCGAAAATCCTCGTTTTTCAGATTGCATGGCAGCGGTGATCCGCAAACACCGCACAGCCAGGGGTTTATCGCAGAACCAATTGTCGAAAATTTCCAAGGTGAGCCAAACCTATATCAGCGCGCTGGAACGGGGACTGTACGAGCCCACTGTGCTGATACTCCTGCAAATAGCGAAGGCGCTGAAGGTCGAGCTGTGGAAACTGATACGCGAGGCTGAACGTCAGAGTCAAGGGTGAAGATTGGAGTTCCGGACGCAATGTCAAAGATAGCGGTGAATACGATGCCCTTGACAAATTCCTGAATCGCGCCGCGAAAGAACTTTATCTCAGAGGGGTCACAGCCGCATTAAAAACCGCCGCCAAACCGCTGTAGCGCAAATTTTAGCTTTTTGCTTGCACCCCTAAAGGAATGCACCCGTCCCCGAAGGGACGAGTGCGTCAGATGTCCATCTTCCACTTTGGAATTTACGGCGTGGCCGGCAGTTTTTCGTCCTGCCAATCGATGTTCCACTCGGCCATGTAGAGGTCTTTTCGCGTGCCATCCAGGGTGGAATCGCTGGTATTATCATCCATCTGCATGGCGGGCATGGTCGATGCGGATGTGCCATCCCCAGGGGCCTTGTAACTATGGTTCCAAGCCCAGGTCGTCATGCTGTCGGCCGGCCCGGCTTGAAAATCGGTGTAAAAGACAGTGTCGTCATGAAGTCCGACGCTAAAAGTGACTTCGTACCAGACGTTGGTATCGAAAGTTTGCGAGAAGCCGGTGGCGAGCCAATTGGTTCCGCTATAAACCTTCCATTTGCCCGTATGGGTGCCCTGGTCCGGACGGTTTGGATACCACGCTACCGCGCCCTGCAACCTGTGGGTGCCGGTGTATTTGTTGATGGGAAATTCCAGACCCTGCTGGATAGTGTCCGGGTAGGAGTATTTAAAGTAGATGTGGTAAGTCCAATTATCCGCGTCCACAAAGGCCAGCTTCTGATAACGATAGGCGTTGTCAAAAGAAAGAATGCTGTTCGTAGTGCCTGGTATATGCTTCCACCAAAGCATGTTATTGCTGATAATCTCGAAGTGATACCCTGTGTCATCATAGCGCGGCAGCGGAATGGTCGAATCAGTAAAATGATTCGGGCTGGTGACGTCGTTGATATATATCTGGTCGTCGCAGGCCGAACGCTGGCACATATAGTGGCCATTGGTGAAACATTCGGTATAGAGTTCCCAGCCGTCCGTTCCGGAATAATTCTTATCCTGAATGTCATGGTAACCCGCGCCGTTGGCGCGATAGTTAAAGCAATCCACCGTCGTGCCGGTAGTAGAGCTTGTAGCTGCATATTCCTTGTGTTGCACGATAAACATCATGCTGGACGTGGAAATAGGGTCGAGCATGGAAGCATCATCGATCCAGGACTCGGCGTTGTTAGTGGAGACTTCCCAATAGGTTGTTCCACCTGATTCCTTGAAGGCCAGATAGATGCCGTTGGTGCCGGTGGCGTAGGTCATGGTGCCCACGAAGTGATAAGTGCCGCCGTTATTATCATAATATCCGGCGGTCAACGTGGTCGTGGCCTGGTCATTGATCTTCAATTCGAGCATGTTGCCCGTGGCGGTATCGACCGCCCAGAAGAAGAAGACCGTTTTGTTGGCCTCACCCGTGTGTGAACGGACGAGGATGGATTGGCGAGTGCCCGTGAGCGTTTGCGCCGCGGTCAGCTCGGCCGAAGGATTGGAGATGGTTCCCGCCGGCGCGCTGAGAGTCAGCTCGCTGTTGGCGATGCTGGCTGTGCCTCCGTTCGCCGTCAGGTCCCAATTGGCATCCGGAGTGTCAAACCTGTCATAGAAACGCGCCTGGGCCGTTTGCGACACCAGGAACATGACTAATAACACGATGACGGAAAGAGGCAGAGTGATTGCCCTGTTTAGACTTGTCCATGGAATAACCAATGCCGATTTTCGCGCTGCAATGTTTTCAACAGCAGCTTTGTGACTAACTGTGTACGTTTGCATTTCTGCGTCCTTTTGTTTGTGTTTTGCATGTGACTGATGCGGCAAATTGTGCTTTGACCCGAGAAATTCCCGAGCACCAAGGTTGCTGCGATCAAATCGGAACCAATCAGGAAGGCGCCAAACTTAGGACGGACAGATTGCCCGGTTCGATGTGTTCCCTATTCCCGAAGATTGCAACCCATGTCAGAGCGACCCATTTTTCAATGTTTCGAAATACATTCCCATTTTCCCATGAAGCGTTTGTTTACGGTTGAAAGGTATTCGCGGGCGCGCCGGACGCGAGGCCTGATGCCCGATGGGCCAGCCATATGACGTCCGGATCGTGCAGCACGGGCGGCAAGCCGGTAATTTCCGTGCCCGGCGTGTCAGCGGCCCAGACCACGCCGGGGATGACTCCCGGCATCAGCCATTTGTGGATTTCTGAATGGCCGTCCGCGAAAGAAAACGCGCAACAATTATTGTGGTATTTGCCGGGAACGCTTTCAAATTTCGTGCTGGCGGCGCTGGTGGGCATCACCACGGCAAAACTGGCATCCTTGAGGGAATTCGGATGTTTCTCGGTCAACACAAACAAATCCGAAGGGCCGGGACTGGCGCTGAAATCGCTTTCCTTGAGATAGACTCTCCAGGGAGAACCTCCCGGCGGATTATTGTTTCCGCTCGAAAGCCAATGGCCCGCAACATGGCTTCCATCCACCAAGGTGCCTTTGGCCGTGCCGCCGATGGATTGGCTCATGGTATAGCTTCGAACCCGCGGAACGCCGCCCCAGGTGCTAAGATCGCTGGGGCATTTGAACACTTCCGGCGTCCGCACGTAAGGCCCAATCAGCGAATAGTCGGCGTCTATCAGAAGCTGGGAATTCGTCGCGTCCAGGGCGCCGCCATATTTGCCTCCAATGCTTTTGCCCTCGGCCATGTCCCCCGCCACCCAGGACGGAGACGCTTCGTAATCGGGATTGGGCGGCAGATGATCGGAATTATCGTCAGGATACATCTTTATGGCGATCATCAACTGGCGCAGGTTGGACAGGCACTTGATGCCGCGGGCTTTCTCTTTTGCCCGGGCCAAGGCCGGCAGAAGCATTGCCGCCAAAATGGCGACGATGGCGATGACGACCAGCAATTCGATCAGCGTGAACGCTTTTGGATTTTTCCCATACTTCGCATTCATAGTTCCCAAAGTCAGAGATTTCACGGCTTATTTTTTTGAATGAGATTCCACCGCGGTGCCCGGCAGCGGCACAAACTCGGTATGAACATCGCCATCCGCCGTGACCGTGTGGATGTCAAAACCCAATTGGCCGCCCAACGGAAGCCAGCTCAGTGACGGCGCGACGTGAATGGTAATCCCGTCTTTTTCGAAAACGCGCGCGTTGTGCCAATGTCCCGCCAGCAAATGTTTGATGCCGAGCTGGTGAAATAAATCTGTTTCGCGCTGGGCATAAGGCGGGTTGACCGTCCAATACGGTTTGGCGCTGGGAAAATTGTTGTCGCGAAACAGCGGGATATGCTGCACGGCGAGCACGATTTTGCCCTGGGTCGGCGCGGCCTGTTTCTCCATCCACGTCAGCATTTTTTGGGATTCGGCTTCCATTTCCGGCGACAGCGGCTGGACGGTTTTGGAACTGAAATCGTTGTAGTTGCCCAGCAACTGAGTATCGAGCGCGAGCACTTCGACATTCTTCACTTGAAACCGGTAATAGTCCGGGCCGAATTGCTTGCGATACTGCTCCAGTCCTTTGATATTCCCAAACTCGTGATTGCCGGGCACGTAGTAGACCGGCGCGGTGAGTCCTTTCAAGATCGTCTTCACCTCCTGGCGGTATTCCGGCCTTTCTCCAATGTCGCCGGAGACAATGACGGCGTCAGGATGCCGGGCATTGATCATCTCGACGGCAGTGCGCAGATTGCTGGCCGCATTGGTCGAATGCTTTTCGCCCATGTGTGTGTCGCTAATCTGCGCGATGGTCACGACATCCGAACCGGCGGCAGCGCATAAGGAAACCGCGCCGCAGATGAGGCTTGCCACAAGAATTCGAAGGAACTTCATGGTTCCGATCTGCCGCGCTGAACCCGGCTGCCGCTGTTCAATTGCCCTGTCGTTGCCGTTTCTCATGGCCAAGTTTCAGGCGGGAGCGCGAAAACGCTCCCGCCCGTTTTATCTTACGGAACTCTCAAGCGGTAGAACTGCTGCGGTTTGTCGAGCGGCACCGAATACGGCGAGGTCGCGCCGGCGACGTCGCTGTAAGGGCCCAGGACCTGGTCCGCCGATTGCAGTGTGCCTTGGGTCCAGTTGAGTTGCACGGTCGGGCCGTTCACCGTGAAGCCCAGCGTCGGCGCCATCGTCCCGCTGCTGTTCACAGCGCTGTAATTGGCGAAGCTCGAGTTCGTCGCCACCGTCGCCCAGCTTGCCCAGATCCAGTTCGGCGAACGCGTCCCTTGCTCCACTCGCGCTTCGTCCATGGTTCCCTTGAAGTCAAAGGCTCCATCGGCTGCGACACCGAGGATCACGTTGTTCGTCTTGGAAAAATCCGCCAGGATGTTGGTTTTGCCGCTCGTCACGTCGGTGCCGTCGACATATACCCGCGCGTTGTTTGCGGTGGTATCCACGGTCGCCGTGACGAGGTGCCATTGGCCGAAGCCCACCGATCCGGCCGGGCTGGTCACCGGCGCCGTAGTCGCGCCGTTGCCGGTAATGAACCGCAGCGCGCCGTCGGTGGTGTTGAAGTTGTTCACGTTCATGGCGAATCCATCGGCCGTACCGGATCCCGGTTTGCTCGCCCAAATGGTCATGATATTCCCGATGGTGGGCGAAATGTTGACCCAGACGGAGATCGTGAACGAGTTGCTCAGGTTGATGTTTCCTGCGTTGAGGAACGCTGCGTTTCCATCGAAGCCCAGTCCGGCTCCGACGATTCCTGTCCCCGCTGTTTCTCCCGTGCCGCCGTTGGTCGAGGGGAATTGCAGCGTGCTGTCCGTGAACGGGAACGTGCCCTGGTTCAAGTGCCAGACGAGGTCGAATTCGGGTGTGACCGAGAACGGCCCTTTCCAAACCGCGCCGTTAGTGTTCGACGCGGCGGGTTGATTTTGCGCCGGGTTGCCCCAGTAGGCAGTGATGAAGTTGTTGGTGCTGGAAATCAGCGGCACCTGCACCCAGACCAGCGATTCGCCGGCTGGATTCCATTGCTCGATTTCGTAAGGCAGCGCCTGGTTGTTGGTTCCCGATGCAAATTCCAGGTCCGCGCCGCTGCTGGAGGCAAATTGGCCGTACGAGAAGCCCGAAATGTTCGTGCTCAATCGCACGAGCACCGGGAAATTCGTCAACGTGCCGCCCTTGTTGTAGCCGCTGAAGGTGATCTTCAGGCTCGAACTGTAGCTGCTGGTGTTGAACAATTGCGGCGCGATGGCCGCGACGGTTGCGGTGCCGGATTCCAACCCGCCCAGGCTGTTGGTCGCGGTGACCGAATATTCATTCGTGCCAACCAACGCTGCAAAACCGTAGCTGGCGTTGGTGGCATCGGGGATGATCGAGCCATTCAGCAGCCACTGATAGGCTATCGGTTCCGTCCCCGCCACCGTGACCGTCAGAGTATTGGGTGAGCCGGCATAGCAAACGATATTCGTCGGCTGAATATCCGCCGCGAGAACCAGCGCTCCGACATTGACGGTCATGGAGGCGTTGGTCGAAGAATTACCGTACGGATCGGTCACAGTGACGCTGTAATCCCCCGCCTGACTGGCTTGCACATCCGTGAGAGTCAATGTGGCGTTAGTGGCCAACGAAATGGGATTGCCACCATTGTCAAACCACTGGTAGGTGAGAGGCTTTGAACCGCTGGCGGTGACGGTGAAAGTCACGCTGCCATTTTCATTCACACTCGCGTTGACCGGTTGCAGTTGGGTGATCAACGGCGGACTGCCGGAAGCGGTATAATGGCTCCTGACCTGAGCGGCGCTCAGGGCCTGGTCGTAGATGGCTACGTCGTTGACCGCGCCAAGGAGTTGGAAATCATAATTGCCGGGCGGATTGCTGGTGGATTCGCGCGCCCCAATGCTCAACGGCACGGTCGTGGCCAGGATACCGCTGCCGGGCGTGATGGCAGTCGTGGCAATCTGCGTACCATCCATATAGAGGAAGAGATGGCCGCCGGCTTCGTCGCAGACGCCCACGAGATGATGCCAAAGACTGTCACCGAGAACGACTCCGCTATTGGCGGCGAAACTCGTGCCCGCCGCGTCTCGGACAACAAAGCGCAACGCACCGCCCGTGGCTCCAGAATCAAGAAGGAACTGATCAGCGCCACCGGCGCCCAGGGCAACGAAGCAGTTGGTGGTTGTGCTGATGTATTGCTGGACCCAGGCTTCAATGGTGAATTCTCCATTGCCCGAATTCGTTTCGAAGTTGAGATAGCTGGGAACATTGCCGGCGTAATCATTGTTCGGATTCTCCTGCGGAACATCACCGAACTCAGGCGCCGTTTCGTTCGGATCCGAGTTTGGATTATACCCGGGTACCCAGAATACAACATTCGTATAGTATGCGTTATTGCCGCCGGCATAATCGTAAGCCGTCGTGCCGCCGCCTTCATCCAGGCGGTAAAACGCGATCGGATGATCCGCCAGAACAGCCGCCGGATAAGGAGCGCTGGGATCCGCGAGGACCGTGACGGTGTTTGTCACGAATGCGTTCCCGGCGGAATTGCTAACCTCAACGATGTAAGTAGTGGCGCCCGATTGAGAGGCATCCACAGTGAGGCTGGCATTCGTAGCATTATTGATATTCGTGCCATCGGCCGTCCACTGATAACCAAGGGGCGCTAGACCCAGGGCGGTGACATTCAACGTCGGCGCAGTGCCGGAAAAGACCTGGACATCGGATGGAGTCGATTCGGTAACGACGGGCGGCCCGTAAAACGTCGCGTTGACAACGGCGCTCGTCACGGAGCCGAAATCATTGGCCGCAATGAGATAGTAACCGCCACTGTCGTCCACGGTGGTGTTCAGGAAAGTGAGGTTGGGACCCGTCTGTCCGGAAACCGGAGTGCCGTTGGTTGAATACCACTGGTAGCTGATGGGCGATGAGCCCGAAATAACGGTGGGGAAGGACGCATTGGTATTAATCACTGACACTAAATCAGTCGGCGAAGGCTGCACATGAATGACCGGCGGCACGTTCGCCGCCGAGAACACCTGTTGAATCTCCGCCGCGCTCAGCGCGTTCGTGAAGTAAGCGACATGCGCGATGCTGCCGTCATAGAACAAACCGCCCTTCGAGCCGGTCGTGGCGTTGGGAATCGGTCCGAGGAAATAAGGATCGCCGCCGAGAACGAGGTCCTGCGGATTTCCCGGAATGCTCGCCACCGAGGCATTGCTTTTGACGAGCACACCGTCCAGATAAAGGTATTCATTGGTGCCATCGGAAACGCCGGCAGCCATGTGCCACTGGCCATCGTTCAGATCCATGCCTGAATCGATCAGGTCCGTTGCGTTGGTGAACGCGAGCTGCGGACCGGCGCCGGGGTTAAAATTATTGCCTGGCACTGAGTCCAACCCGATGCGATAGCTGTTCGTGCCGTGGCTGATCAGGTCCTGAGTGCGCGGACCGGCGTCGGCGGGGTTCCCACGGAACCAGGTCATGACCGTCAAAGGCTGATCACCAGTCGGGTTCAATTCGGCCGGCAGCGCGCCGCCACCGACATCCACGCCGGCATTCATAAAATTCAACGCCACCGCGTTGCTCAACGAGCCAAAACCGGTAAATGTCGGGCCAGGCGCACCAGGAACAGTGCCGGGCTGATAAAGACCGTTGGCCGAAGCACCCAAAGATCCGAGATTCGCCGCGACCGGCAGGCTGGCCAGAGTGGGTCCCGTGAAGGCCGGTTCATCCAAACGCAAATAAATCGTGGGGTTGTCGGCCAAAACTGTTTGCGGATAACTGGTGGCCGGGGCCGGATCGATGCCGGTGTTGTAATGATTATTGACCGCGGTGGAATCCAGCACGTAGTTATAAACTGCCACCTCATCCACGCTGCCGTCGAAGACGGCGCTATTGCCGCTGCCCAGTTCATTGCCGTTGCCGAAAATCATCGGCGAAACAAAGTCCGGCATGTAAACCGCACCGATCGCGTTTTTCGAGCTCAGCGTGGCTGATTTGACAGCACCGTTCACGTAAAGATTCTTGTGGGTGCCATCGAAGGTCAGAACCACGTGATACCAGGTGTTGGAAGCAACGCCGTTCGCCGCGGAAGTCAGGGAATTTGCGGCGACGCTGGGGCCATCGTACGTCTTCCAGTAGAAGTGGGTGGCGTTGATGCCGAATTCAATGCCCTCCTGGCCCAGCGCATTGTTGAAATCCGGGCCAAGCTGAACATTGTTGCCGCCTTCCGTCATGATTTCTCTCAGCTTGTCGACCGAATGGATATAAACCCACATTTCAACCGAAAACGGCGGCGTCAATGTCACCGCGAAATTCGTTACGCCGCCCGTCGCGCGAGGCAGCACCAGATATTGTCCCGTGCCGCCGCATTGCAGGGCGGTGTCCGTCGGGTCGCCCGCAATGCCACCCGTGGAATGGACGATATTGTTGGTGCTCTGCAGAGCAAAACCGGAACTGGAATTGGTGGTCCACCAGGT
>DATNEA010000017.1:0-177753 GCA_035606845.1 Candidatus Angelobacter sp.
TTATCTTCAAGCACTACAGAAGTGTGCTGACGGGGGAGTCGAGCCTCAATACATCCCAAATCCAGCACCCGACATTACCTTGGAGCATATTTTGCCAAAGGACGCCGGAATCGGGTGGACGCATTTCAGCGTGGACGAAAAGAAATTATTTGTTTACCGGCTGGGCAATCAGACCCTGCTTCAAAACACGGTAAACGGGAAGATCGGAAACCAACCCTAAGACCACTGAAAGGAACTATTATGGCCAACGTAAAGGACTGCCCCCGTTGTAAAGCTAAAGGAAGTTGCCCACAATGCTGCGGCAGCGGCCGCGCCGGCTTATTCAATGAACGCAAATGCAAGCTCTGCGACGGAACTGGCAAATGTCCAAGATGCAACGGGCATTGCGTAGTTCCAAAGTAAGCGCCCTGCAAACCTTACCCGCCCTGAATCAGCAAACACCAAAATCGTCTACTCCGGACATCCTATGTCAGATGACGATATATTTTCTTGGCAGCGCGATTTCAAGAATGTCAATTGGCCTGCCACGCTTTAAGTATAATCTGCTCCGCGCTGTCAGCGCCGGGATCGTATGGTGCATCCTCGAACTCATGGCTTGCACAGGGAGTCGTGCCTTGCCTATGGTCATCGCTTTTCCCATTGGTTACTTCATCTTCCCTTTACCTGTGGGACTCGTAACCGGTTGGCTCAGCGGCAAAGGAGTACCCTGGGTCGGCCTTGTCAACTTCTTCTTTGCTTTGATGCTGTTCCTCGGAGATCCCCCGTGTTTATTCTCAAGAAATTAAAGCCGGAGTTCGTGCCGATCGAAAAGCCAGGGTTCTTTAACTTCAAACTCGTAATCTTCATCATCAACGAAATTGCCCGCCACCGATTGCATCCGAAACGAGGGAGCTCACCGGCTCGATATTCAAGAAAAACTGAGAAAAGCCACACGCTAACCCCGAAGACGCTCCGCATGGACAACAAATACTGCGCGAAATGCAAAACGGCCCTTCTCCGCTGCTCAGATTGTGGCGGAAACGGCAAGAAGCTGGGCGGCGATCGTCGCGTCAAGCGCGAAGGCAGTGGTTACGTTTGCCATGTCCATGGAGGCAGATGGACGAAATGAAGGCGGAACTTCATTACGAAACCGGCCAAGCCAACTGTAGTGTCTTAGTTTTTTCTCGTGGCTGGGGACGGAGCTGGGAAAACCGACGCCTCCTCCCGCGCCCGAAAACGCGGGAGCGGGACGCAAACGCGGAATAACGAACAAGCGAGTTTCGAATCGAAAGTTGAAGAGTGAATTAGCTTATCGATTTAAGTTTCCGACGTTTCGTGAGGGCTACGCGGATGAGATTCGGAATGCTTCAGCAGCAAAAATGGAGGAACGCTCGCCCTCACCCCGGCCATCTCCCCGGAGGGGGGGTGAAAGTTTGGAACGCGTCTGGAAAATCCTATCCAGCGGTGGGTCGGTCACGGAAACGACACGAAGCATGGTTGCGGACCTGTGTATACACGCCTTCCGTGCGGAACAAATTCAGAGACTCCTCACGTCGTCTCCTACAGGAAAAATCCGTTCAGCGTTTGGCGAAGATTTGGTTGGCTTGCTCCAATGTCTCCTTGGAGCCGATGTCGTACCAAATTCCCGGGACGCGCCAGGTGTAGAACGGCGTGCGCGGATAGAGCCATTGCACGAGGCGGCCGGGTTGATCCGGGTTGTTGCCTTCGGCGATGTATTGCTTGATGAGCGCCAGCGTGGATTTGGGATAATAATACAGCGCGATGCCGGTGATGGTGCTGGTCGGGTTTTTCGGTTTCTCCTCGAAGAACGTGATGCGACCGTCCTTGTCCACGGTGATGGAATTGTATTTTTTGATTTCCTCGAGGTTGCCGACGTCATAGACGGCGAGCACGGGCGCTTTTTTCTCGGCCACGAATTTCCCGAAGCCTTCGAGTTTTTCACTGAACAAATTGTCGCCGGCAACGACGATGATGTCGTCCTCCACGTTCTGGGTCTTGAGGACGTAATGAATGTCGCCGATGGCGCCGAGTTTGTTGGTGTCGTCGGTCGAGTTGTCGTTGACGATGGTGAAATTGAGCTTCGCGGTGCGGTAATTGTCGGCCCATTTCTGAAAATGGCCGGCGAACTTGGCGTTGGTCACGACATAAATGCGGTCGATGCCGCCGATGGGCGCGAGATTATCGAGCACGTATTCGACCATGGGTTTGCCCGCGACGGGCAGCAGCGGTTTGGGCTGCGTGAGCGTGAGCGGATACAAACGGGTGGCGTAACCAGCGGCTAAGATGATGACTTTCATAGTTAAAAACCCACGAATGAACTTTTAGTTGACGCGAACCGCGAACGACCGCGAATTCAAGATAATTAAATGGCGGAGAGCAACTAAATTCAATGGGGCGGTTGACCCGAAAGCGCGGTACATATCTCAATTCAGATATGGATTGATGGTTGAACGATTGGCGAAAATTATTTCCAAATGGAAAACAGAGCTTCGCCCCCGCGAGCCCTGAGCACCACCTCACCCCGCCCCTCTCCCCCACTTCGTGGCGGAGAGGGAGACACTTTGGATCACGTCAACAGGCTTCGATCGATCCGGACTCAATCCAGCGCCGGATTGGCTTACGGAATATCAACCTTTGCTTTCGAAGAGGCTGGGGGCGGCTTGCCAGGCGAGTTCCTGGCATTTGGCGAGGATTTCGGCGCCGGATTCACAATTGAGCGCGAATTCCGCGAGCGCCTGGGCTTCGGTGATTTTCAGCCGGCGCACCATGTATTTGATTTGCGGCACGAGCGGTGGTGAACAACTCAGTTCATCCACACCCAGGCCGATCAGCAACGCGGTCATGATGGGTTCGCCGGCCATTTCGCCGCAGACGCTGACAGGGATTTTATTTTTTCGGCCGGCGTCCACCGTGGCCTTGATCAACCGAATGATGGCGGGGTGTGTGGGCTCGTAAAGATGGGCGATTTTTTCGTTCATCCGATCGACGGCGAGCGCGTATTGAATCAAGTCATTGGTGCCGATGCTGAAAAATTTCAGGCGTCGGCCCATGGCGTCGGCAATCAATGCGGCGGAAGGAATTTCAATCATCGCGCCGATTTCGATTTTCTCGTCGAACGGGACGCCTTCCTTGAGCAACTGGGCTTTGCATTCCTCGACGAGCGCGTTGGCCTGGTTGAGTTCGTCCAGACCGGAAATCATGGGATACATCATGCGGATGTTTCCATGGGCGCTGCCGCGGAGGATGGCGCGCAATTGACTACGAAAGACGTCCTTCTCAGTGAGGCAGAAACGAATGGCGCGCCAGCCAAGGAAGGGGTTCATTTCGGTCGGTACCTGAAGATGGGAAAGAAATTTGTCGCCGCCCAAATCGAATGTGCGAATCGTGACGGGATGGGGTTTCAAAGCTTCGGCGATTTGCCGGTAGGCCTGATATTGTTCCTCTTCAGTCGGGAGCGTGTCGCGATTGATGAAAAGATATTCGGTGCGGAACAAGCCCACGCCTTCGGCGCCGCAGTCCTTGACGGCATCGGCGTCCCCTGCTCCTTCGACATTCGCGGCGAGAAAAACGCGATGGCCATCGAGCGTGAGGGCTGGTTTGAGCAGAATATCGCGCAGCTTTTCCTGCAGCGTGACTTGCTTGCGGATGAGTTGGCCGTATTCGAATAAGGTCTGGTCGGTGGGATTGAGAATCACCACGCCGTTGAAACCGTCCAGCAGCGCGTATTGGCCGGTTTGCAATTCCGTGCTGGCGGTTTTGAGACCGACGACCGCAGGGATGCGCATAGAGCGCGCCATGATGGCGGTGTGCGAAGTCTTGCTGCCAATGTCCGTGGCGAAGCCGAGCACCTTGGCGCGGTCCATCTGCGCCGTGTTCGACGGCGTCAAGTCGTGGCTGATGATGATGCACGGCTCGGTGATGTCGCGCAGGGTGATGTCTTCTTGCTTGCCGAGCAAATTGTTCAAGACGCGGGTGGTGACGTCGCGCATGTCGCCGGCGCGCTCGCGGAGATAATCGTCCTCGATCGCGGCGAGCGTGGAGGCGTAGCGTTCCGCGACGGTGTGAAAGGCGTGTTCCGCGTTGACCTTTTCCTCGTGGATCATGCGGACGACTTCGTCGATCAAGGTGCGGTCTTCGAGCACGAGCAGGTGGGCGTCGAAGATGCTGCCTTCCTTGGCGCCCATGGCGGTGGTGACCTTGCGCTGGACGTCGAGAATTTCGTGACGGGTCTGGACGAGGGCGCGTTCGAGCCGGGCGACTTCCTCCGGCAATTGCGAATCCGGAACGTGTTGGCGCTCGATGGTGTGCTGCGGTTTGCCGAGGACGAGGATTTTGGCGCGGCAGACGCCATTGGAAACGGGAATACCCCGGAAAACCTTTTCGCCTTTGTGCAACGGTTCTGGCACTGCTGTTTAATTAAACCCAAACATCGTTTGATGGAAAGTGGAAATCGTCGAAACGAGTTCAAAAGCTCCAAGGACCAAGCGTCCAAGCTCCAGAGAAAATCCTAAGCTCCAAGTTCCAAAATCGTCTCGCGCGAATTGGAGCTTTTCAACTTGCCGGCGAAACGCCGGCGCTCCCAGCAAAAAAGCCCGCCTTGTGGGCGGGCTGAAAAACTTTGGACTTTAGACGTTAGACTTTGGACTGATCAGGCCCGTTCCATGTATTTGCCAGTGCGGGTGTCCACCTTGATCTTTTCGCCCGTCTTGATGAACAACGGCGCCTGGACAGTGATGCCCGTTTCGACAGTAATCGCCTTTTGCACGTTGTTCGCGGAATCGCCGCGGATGCCTTCCGGCGCGTCCGTGACGGTCAGGACGACCGAGGAGGGTAATTCGATGGAGACGGCTTTCTCTTCGACGAAGGTCACCGTGACCGAGCCATTTTCAACGAGATAATCCTTGGCGTCGCCGATGAGTTCGGCGTTCAGCGTGACGGTTTCGTAGGTTTCCGGGTCAGTGAACACGAAATCCTCACCGTCTTTGTAGCTGAATTCCATGCGCGTGGTGATCATCGGGACGGGCTCGATGCGCTCGGTGGAGCTGAAGCGGACGTCCGCGGATTTGCCGGTGCGGATGCTGCGGATGGTGGCCTGCACGAACGCGCGGAGGTTGCCGGGCGTGCGGTGCTGGCTGTCGAGGACGACGCAGATGTCGCCATTGTAATTGATCGCCATTCCACGGCGAAGATCGTTTGCTGTTGCCATAAATCTAAACTGTCGAAATAAACTTTATCGCCCGCGACCGGCTTTCCGGAACGGGAGCCGGTTACGATAACCGAGGTTATAAGGAATGCAAGCGTGGAATTTTGGTTAAAAGGGACCGATTTTAGAACCGCGAATTGCACGGATTTGCGCAGATAAGTTCTGGTGAATCAGTCCGCTCGACAAATCTCCAAAGCGTCAATAGAGTTCCCAAAAATCCCACGAATGTACGAGCATCGATCCAAACCACTCTTGCCCCGGCGCAAGTTTTATCATCGGCTGGCGCGAAATGCGGCGCTGGGATTTTCGGTGGCGGCGAGTGCGCTGTTGATTGGGATGCTTGGGTATCATTTTTTTGAAAACCTGGGTTGGGTGGATGCGTTTGCCAATGCGTCCATGATTCTTTCCGGGATGGGGCCGCTGGGCGAATTGAAGACGACCGGTGGAAAGATTTTTGCGGGATGTTATGCGCTGTTCAGTGGCGTGGCGTTTTTGACGAGTGTGGGCGTGGTGTTCGCGCCGATTTTTCATCGGTTCCTGCACAAGTTTCATTTGGAGACGGAGAAGGAAGCCAAGGGGAAATAGGTGCGGTTCTCAGTCATGAACCGATGATACCATAAGAACAATCACGAGGGCCGCAAGACACGTGAAGTTCAAGGCCATCGCCAAAAATTCCGGCACTTCCGTGGGGCGCTTGCTCGGACCGCCTCCGCCCAGGTAGGCGCAAACGGCTCCCGCCAAGGCCGCGCCAGCCCAAATGCGCGTCAAATGGGTGAAAGCGTGGCTGAAAAAGGGCACTCCCCGTTGCATCAGCAGATACATACACGCCGGCGGCACGGCCACTGTCAAAAACGAGGCAACTTGGAATATGCGTTTTGCAACCGGGGTCATTGGCAGCGTGACTTTGTTACTCGATTAGCCGTTCGTCATCCGAACACCCGAATTTCATAGGTTATTGTTGCAACAATCAAGCTGGGAACGGCTGGAGAGCGTTGATTTTGAGACTTCCAGCGCCCGTTCAGGACGCGCAGCTTCTTGCGGCTTAGCCCGGCACGTTGTGCCGGGCTATAATCTCCGTCGTCGCTCCGCGACGGGCCGCCATTGCCCCTTTCCATCAAACGGAGCGCGGAGCATTGCTCCGCGCTCCGTTCGGCGGTTCCACGCGCAAAGTCTTTGGGGAATTCTCATTCGGAAGAAATTCACACTGGATTCGGCTGTTTTCTGCTATCTTTGCGCTGATGACTGCTGTGGAAATCATTGGCTTAACGGTCACGCTGCTGGTGATGCTGATCGGGCTGGCGGGGAGCGTGGTGCCGGTGCTGCCGGGGCCGCCGTTGGTGCTGATTGCGGCGCTGGGGCATCGGCTGTGGTTCGGCCAACATAGCGCGAGCGGGCTGGTTTTGATTCTCCTGGCGGTGCTGACGATCGCGACGCTGGCGCTGGATTATTTTGCGAGCGCTTATGGGGCGAAACGGTTTGGGGCGACCTGGCGCGGGTTGCTGGGCGCGTTTGTGGGAGGTTTGGTGGGACTGTTCTTCAGCATTCCGGGAATCATTCTGGGTCCGTTTGTGGGCGCGCTTTTATTTGAACTGATGGGCGGCTACGAATTCGGCAAGGCTTCGCGCGCGGGCCTTGGCGCCACGCTCGGTGTGTTTGTCGGCGTGATCGTCAAATGCGTCCTCAGCGTGGTGATGATCGTGTTGTTTACGGTGAGCGTGGTTTTGAAGTCGTGAGCGTCGCTTCTTGCGTGTACGCCGATCTATGTCGCCGTTTTTTGCGGTCCCGCACCATGGCTACAATCCCCCAAATTCCAAATGGAATCAGCCAAAGCGACAGGTAGTAGCCGCTAATCACGATGATCGTTGGCCAAAAGCTTAGGCGGCGTCTCGCCAGATTGATGAGACTGCCTCCGCCAATCATCAAAGTGAGCGCCAGCCAATAAATACAGAAAACCATCCAAAAAACCTCCCCTCGACCTGGCAGATGCCGGCTGCCGGTAGCCAAAGAAAGGCTTCCCAATGTGCCGAGGAGCAAAAAGCCCGCCAGGACCAACCCAATAGCGTTGAAGATCTCGTGCGATTTTTTCATAGTGTTGGTCTGGCTTGCGCCGCAAATCCTCTGCGCCGCGCATTAAACGCTCAATCTCCTGAAGCTGCAACATTTCAAAGCTCCGCAAAAACCGGAGATTCATTCGTCAGTCCGCGGGTTTGGGCGACTTTCCAGTCGCCCGATTCTCGCCCGTTTTTGTCACACTCCTTAATTATTGAGACCAGACTTGAACCCAGACAAGTTTCGTGGGAATCTCCCCATGTGAAGCTGAGAACCGACGATCGCTCCCGACTTAACGGCCGGGACGTTTTGAAGCCGAACACCGACTATCAAGCGGAAGTTCAGGGCGATCGGTTGTACTGATTGAGATGGCGCCTCGGCAGCCGAAGCTATTGCGGGCTCGCCGCGTCGGCGGGCGGATCCGTCCGCCCAAAGGATTCAGGCCATCGCGGGAAATCGTGGCGGCAGCAGTCCGCGCGGACCGTGATGCACGGTGAAACGTTATTGGGACAGTTCGGCGCTGCTGGAGGCTTTTTTTGACTCGCGCATTGAAAGGCTTTCCAAAGAGCAGGACCAATGGAACGCGGCCTACACTCTCGCGGAAATGTTTTCCACGCTCACCGGAGGACGTTTAGGCGGGCAATTTGCGCCCTCTGATGCCGCGGAGATCGTACGGGAGCTAACGGAGGCAATGAACTTTGTGGATTTGACGGAAGCAGAAATACAGGCGGCACTTGCAGAGTCGGAAAAACACGGTGTTCGTGGAGGTCGTGTGCACGACTGGCTGCACGCGCGAGCCGCCAAGAAAACGGGAGCAGAACAATTGCTGATGGATAACTTCGGCGACTTTGCCGGACTCGAAGATGGGTTCACCATTGCCGCGCCTTGAATTCCTGGCGCCATCCCGTTGCACGGAACAACGACAAGTCGAGGAGGATTCAGGTTCCGCAACAACCGAAATCCATTCACCATTGAAGAATCGGCTGGTTGCGAAATCGTTTTGACTCACTTGGCGGGTGAGATATGCTTTGCGGCCTTGTTTTCTGTGGCGGACTTTCTTGTCCGCGACTTTTCGGGGCTGTTGAGTCCCGTCGTTTCTACAGGCGACTGGAAAGTCGCCTGTACCCGCAGACAGGAATGTCTGCGCTACGCATAGAAGGATTTGTTTTTATGGCTAAGCTGACAATTCGAGATCTGAATGTTCGCGGAAAACGCGTTTTTCTGCGCGTGGATTATAACGTGCCGTTGGAAGAAAAAGACGGCCAGATGGTCATCACGGATGACACGCGCATCAAGGAGACCTTGCCGACGCTCAAAATGCTCATCGAGCGAGGCGGGAAATTGATCCTCACGGCGCACCTCGGGCGGCCCAAGGGCCAGCGCGAAGCGACGATGTCGTTGCGGCCGGTGGCGGCGCGGCTGGCGGATTTGCTCGGGCGGCCGGTGGCGTTTGTGGATGATTGCATCGGCGAAAAGGTCGAGAAGACCGTGGGCGCGCTCAAGGAAGGCGACGTGCTGCTGCTGGAGAACGTCCGCTATTACAACGAAGAGGAGAAGAACGATCCGGCGTTTGCGGAAAAGCTCGCCAAGGTGGCGGATGTCTATGTGAACGACGCATTCGGCGCGGCGCACCGCGCTCACGCCTCGACGGAAGGCGTGGCGCGCGTGGTGGCCAGGCGCGGCGGCAAGTGCGCGGCGGGGCTGTTGATGGAGCGCGAGTTGAAATTTCTGGGCGATGAATTGGAAAAACCGGCGCGGCCCTTCGTGGTGATTCTCGGCGGCGCGAAAGTTTCGGACAAAATCAAAGTCATCGATCGCCTGTTGGAAAAAGCCGATACGATTTTGATCGGGGGCGCGATGGCTTATACGTTCCGGCTGGCGCAGGGTTATAAGACCGGCAAATCGCTGGTGGAACCGGACGCCACGAGCATCGCGAAATCGGCGTTGGAAAAAGCGAAGGCCAAGAACGTGAAGTTTCTGCTGCCGAGCGATGACGTGATCGCCACGCCGGTGAAGACCGACAAGCTCGACAAGAAAGGCAAGCCGGTGATTGAATTTCAGAATCCGCGCACGAATTCGGACATGAATTGCCCGGAGGACGCGGCGGGATTGGACGTCGGCCCGGCCACGGTGAAGGCGTATTCGGCGGAAATCGCGGGCGCGAAGACGATTTTGTGGAACGGCCCGATGGGGTTGTTCGAGAACAAACAATTTGCCGCGGGCACGAACGCCATCGCGCAGGCCGTGGCGGATGCGACGCAAAAGGATGGCGCGAAGAGCATCATCGGCGGCGGCGACAGCGTGAAGGCGTTGAACAAGGCGAAGCTGGGCGATAAAGTGACTTTCATGAGCACCGGGGGCGGGGCGAGTTTGGAATTTTTGGAAGGCGCGGAACTGCCCGGCGTCGCGGCGCTGTCGGACAAATGATTTAACGCGAAGACGCTAAGATGCAAAGGCGCAAAGGGATTTAACCTTCGCTGTTCGCACCTTGCGCCTTTATTGCGATATGACTGAAAACAAGATCAGTAAAGTGATTGTGGACAGTGCGATCGAGGTTCACCGCGAATTGGGAGGCCCAGGATTGCTCGAGTGTGCCCATGAAGAATCGATGGTGGAAGAATTGAGCCGGCGAGGGATGAAAGTGGAACGTGGATTTGAAAGTGAATGGTTTGGTTTTGATAGACAACAAAGCGGTGATCCAATGGAATCCGATTTTTGAGGCACAGATGTTGACCTACTTGAGATTGACAGGATTGAAACTTGGCCTGGTAATAAATTTTGGCGAATAATATGTGAAAAACGGAATTCATCGGGTGGTGAATGGATTATAACTAAAAATTTCTTGGCGTCTTTGCACCTTTGCGCCGAACAATTTTGAAAATGAATAAAGAACGAAAATTGATTGTGGCGGGGAATTGGAAGATGAACAAAACCGTGGCGGAGGCGCTGGACCTCGTGCGCGGTTTGAAAATCGAGCTGGCCAACGTGAAGGAAGTGGACATCGTGGTGTGCCCGCCGTTCACGGCATTGGGCGAGGTTTCCAAGGCCATTCTGGAGACGAAAAACATCCGCCTCGGCGCGCAAAACATGAGCGAGAACAATTTCGGCGCTTACACGGGCGAAATCGCGGCGGGAATGTTAAAGGAATTTTCGGTGCGTTACGTCATCCTCGGCCACAGCGAACGCCGGCAATATCAGAAGGAGTCGGACGCGCTGATTGCGAAAAAAGCGGCGGCGGCGCATGCGGCGTCATTGAAGCCGATTGTGTGCATCGGCGAGACTTTGGCGGAACGCGAGGCGAACCAGACCGAACAGGTGCTGGATACGCAGGTTCGCGGCAGCCTGGCTGGATTGACCAAGGACCAGATGGCGGAGACGATCTTGGCTTATGAGCCGGTTTGGGCCATCGGCACCGGGAAGACGGCCTCGACCCAGCAGGCGCAGGATGCCCATGCGTTTATTCGCGGCGTGCTGGCGAAAATGTTTGACGATAGCGTTGCCAAGAAGGTGCGCATCCAATATGGTGGAAGCGTCAAGCCGTCCAATGCCCGCGAGCTGATGAGCCAGCCCGACGTTGATGGCGCGCTGGTAGGCGGGGCCTCGCTCGAAGCCCGCAGCTTTGCCGATATAATTAAAAATTCGATTTAAGACAGATATGTCATTGTTTCTGATCATTGTGCTGAGTGTGATAATGGTGATTGATTGCGCCATCCTGGTGGTTTTGGTGCTGATGCAATTGCCGAAAAAGGAAGCCGGCGCCGGGCTGGCCTTCGGCGGCGCGGCGACGGATGCGTTGTTTGGCGCCGGTTCGGGCAACTTCCTGACCAAAGCCACGAAATACTCGGGAGGCATCTTTTTCGCGCTGGCGCTCATCCTGTCGATCCTTCAAAGCTATCGCGCGCATCAATCCGGCTCGGAATTCCAGCAACGCTTTCAGGAACAGCAAAATGCACGGCCAGTCGTTGCGCCGCCTCCGCTGGCCGCGACCCCGGCGCAACCGTCAGCCGCGCCTACGAACAATGGCTTGATGCAGGTAGGCCCAACGAACGTGACGAGCGGTCCCGCTCAAAGTGGCGCCGCCCAGACGGCGATGACAAACGCCGCTCCGGCGAAGGCTCCCGCCAAATAACCCGGAATGAATTTGCCCCGCCTTCGCTTCGCCACGGCGCGGCAAGCCCGGCGGGGGAAGTATCGGTTTAGTGGCACGGGCATCCCGCCCGTGAGTTCCGGTTCGCACGGGCGAGACGCCGTCGGTCGTCCTCGTCATCGTGCTCGTCCTTCGTTTTTTGAGGAATTTCGATTACGAGGACGAGCACGACGACGAGGAGGAGTCTCCATATTTATTGTATCCTTGCTCATCTCCGCCTTGGTCGCCGGGTGCATGAGGCGGGACCCGCCGGCGGACGTTACCATCATCAATTATGCGGAGCCGCAATCGCTGGACCCCGCGATTATCTCAGCGCAGCCGGATATGCGGATTGTTTCCGGGATGTTCGAGGGTTTGACCCGCACGGATCCGAAGACCGGCAGCGCCATTCCGGGATTGGCCGAGCGCTGGGACATTTCGCCGGATGGCCGCGTCTACACGTTTCATCTCCGCACCAATCTGGTTTGGTCCACGGGCGAGCCGATTCGCGCGGCGGACGTGGTTTATTCCTGGCTTCGCACGCTGAACCCGGCGACGGCTTCGGATTACGCGGGGCAATTGTTTTACGTTAAAAACGCCCAAGCTTTCAATGCGGGAAAAATCAAGGATGCCTCGCAGGTGGGCGTGAAGGCGCCGGACCCGTTCACGGTGCGCGTTGAATTGAACAATCCGACGGTTTTTTTCCTGGATGTTTGCGCGATGCCGATGGCGGCGGTGGTGCCGCGGCAAACGATTGAAAAATTCGGCGACTCATGGATACGCGCCAAGCCGCTGCCCGTGAGCGGCGCGTATGAACTCGGATTCTGGCGGCTGAATGACAAAGTGCGTTTGATAAAAAATCCACGCTATTGGGACGCCGCCAATACGCAGTCGGATATCATTGACCTGCTTCCCATTGGCTCGGCGAGCAGCGCGCTTAATCTCTACATTCGCGGCCAGGCCGACGTGGTGTGGGACAAGGAATTGGTCCCGACGGAATTGCTCGATGTGCTGTTGAAGCGGCCGGATTTTCACACGTTCAGCTATCTTGGCTCCTATTTCATCCGCGTCAACGTGACGCGCAAGCCGTTCAATGACCCGCGCGTGCGCCAGGCGCTGGCGCTGGCCATCGACAAGCAGCGCATTGTCGAGCGCATCACGCGCGGCGGGGAGCAGCCGGCGTCGCATTTGGTTCCGAATGGCACCGCGAATTACGTTTCGCCGGAGGGGCTTGGTTATGATCCGGAACGCGCGCGGCAATTGCTGGCGGAGGCGGGTTTTCCCGGCGGAAAAAATTTTCCGCGCATGGAATACATGTTCAACGCGCCGGCTGGCGGCGGAAAAATCCATGAGCAGATCGCGATTGAATTGCAGCAGATGTGGCGCGACAACCTCGGTGTGGACATCGAGTTGCGCCAGCTCGAAATGCAGGTGTATCTCACCGAACAGGACGCGATGCATTACGATCTCTCGCGTTCGAGCTGGATTGGTGATTACAATGACGCCAACACGTTCCTGAATATGTTCGTGACCGACGACGGAAATAATCGCACCGGCTGGAGCAATGCGCATTACGATGAATTGATCCGGAAGGCCAACCAAACGACGGACATCAAGGCCCGCGAAAAATTGTTTCAGGAAGCCGAGACGATTTTGGTGCGGGACGAGTTGCCGATCATTCCATTGTTCTTTTACCAGGGCATAAATTATTTCGATACGAATAAAATCCAGGGTATTTACAATAATATCGTGGATTTGCATCCGTTGAACGCGATAAAGCGAGTGGTTCAAAAAAATGGACCGAGTCAATGAACGCGATCTATCCGTCAGAGTTTACGCTCGCCCTCACCCCGGCCCTCTCCCCCCGGGAGAGGGTGAAACTTTGGCACCTTCGGGAAAAGTTGAACGCTTGCCGACTTAATCCAGCGCCGGGACCGCTGCCGATGAATCCAGTAGCAGCCGATCTAAGAAGGTTCACACTTTCTTCAAAGAAAAAATCAGAGCCTCCTCACGTCGGCTCCTACAAATAAAGGCATGTATTTCCTGCGACGACTCGGCTACATGATTCCGCTGCTCATCGTGATCAGCGCGCTGACGTTTGGTCTCGAATACCTCGCGCCAGGCAATCCGTTCGAGATGGAACGCGCACCGGCGTCGCCGCAAATCAAACACAACCTGGAAGCCAAGTATCACTACGATTGGCCTTTCTGGAAGCAATACCTGTTTTACATTCGCGGCCTGACGCATGGCGATTTTGGGCCGTCCCTGAAGTATCGCGATCATTCGGTGACGGACATTGTCCGGCAGGCGCTGCCGGTTTCTATGCTGCTCGGATGGCTGGCGTTTGGCTTTGCGATGGGCGTCGGGTTGCCAGTGGGATTCATCACGGCGGTGCGGCGCGGGCGCTGGCAGGATCACGTGGGAAGTCTTTTTGCGCTGCTGGCGGTTTGCATTCCGGGCTTTGTCGTCGCGCCAGTGCTCGTGCTGGTGTTCACGATCAGGTGGCACTTGTTGCCGGTGGCATTGTGGGAATCGCCGGCGCACGCGGTGTTGCCGACGATTGCGCTCGGGCTCTATTTTTCGGGCAAAGTGGCGCGGCTATTCCGTGAGGGCATGCTGAACACGATGCAAATGGAATTCGTGACGGCGGCGCGCGCGAAAGGGCTGGGCGAAAACTCGCTGCTGCTGCGGCACGGGTTTCGGCTGGCGGTGCTGCCGGTGGTTTCGTACGCGGGACCGATGCTCGCCGATTTGCTGACCGGGTCGTTTGTCATCGAAAATATTTTTCAAATTCCCGGCCTGGGTGTGTTTTTCATCAACAGCTCGCTGAACAAGGATTATCCGATGACGGTGGGCCTCGCGCTGCTGTATGCGGCGTTGTTGATCGGGGCCAACCTGGTCGTGGATTTCACTTACATGATGTTGGATCCGCGCGTGAAATATGAGTGAAGGGACAGTTGATAGTAAAGAGTTGAGAGTTGAGAGGCCGGACGGCTCCGGTCCGTCGACACTCGACACTCGACACTCGTCCCAACCCGTCAGTCCGGCGGGCCGCGCGTGGCGGCGATTCCGGAGGAACCGCCCCGCCCTGTTCAGCGCGTGGTTTCTCGTGATGGTGCTGGTCATCATCATTGCGTGGCCGGTGGCGTTGAAACTTGCGAACTCTGCCGGTTCGGGCGCGGCGGCGTGGGCGAAGAGCCATGCGCCGGAACAATTGTCGGATGCGCAGTTTCATGCGCCGGACGCGCGGCATTGGTTCGGCACGGATGAACATGGGCGCGATGTTTTTTCACGGGTGGTTTATGGCGCGCACATTTCGCTGCTGGTCGGCATTGTCGGCGCGGTGGTGAGCCTCATCATCGGCGTGCTGTGGGGGGCCATTGCCGGATCGGCGGGCGGACGCGTGGATAGCGTGATGATGCGGATTGTGGATGTGTTGTATTCGTTGCCGTCGATCATTTTCGTCATCGTGCTGCTGACGACGGTCGGAGCGAGGTTGAAGCAACTGCCGTTGGTGCGGCATTCACCGGACCTGGAGAAGGATTTGCGGCTGCTGATTTTGTTTGTGGGTCTCGGCGCGGTTTCCTGGCTGACCATGGCGCGCATCGTGCGCGGGCAGGTGTTGTCACTGCGCTCGCGGCCGTTCGTCGATGCCAGCCGCGCGCTGGGAGCGAGTCCGGCGCGCATTTTGTTCCGGCACATCATTCCGAACGTGTTCGGCGTGGTGATTGTTTATCTGACGCTGACGGTGCCCGCGATTGTGCTGTATGAATCGTTTTTGAGTTATCTCGGCCTGGGCGTGCAACCGCCGATGGCGAGCTGGGGCTCGCTGATTGCGGAGGGAGTGGACCAGATCAATCCGATCCGGATTTATTGGTGGATGATTGTATTTCCGGGCGGCGTGCTGGTTGCGACGCTGCTGGCGCTGAATTTTCTGGGAGATGGTTTGCGGGACGCGTGGGATGTGAAGGGGCAAAGTTAAGGCAAGGGAATGATTCACAATTCCGAAGCTCGAAATTCGAAATCCGAAAGAAGCCCGAGGCGCGAACTCCGAAGCAGGACGCCTCAAAGGTGATTCGCCTGGAAAAGACCTCGTAAGCGGCAACTTTAGCACCCCAGCCACGAACCATTCGGATTTCGGATTTCTTTCGGTATTCGAGGTTTTAATCGGAGACCGGCAGGACGCGCCGTGCTACGTGCCGCCATTTTTCACAATGGCGATTTCCTCGGGGGTCAACCCGTAGAGTTCGTAAACCCGCTCGTCGATTTCGTCATCCAGTTTCCGGATGGTTGCTTCGAGCGCGGCAAGGTCGGCGCTGCCGGCTTCCTCGGCCACGGCTTTCATCACGTCGCGGACCAGGCGGAGATTATCGACGGCGGCGGGCTGGAAATAGACCAGCGGCTCCAGCGTGTTGGCCAGCAAGGGATACACCGGCTCGGGCTTCCTGCCGGTGGTCCATTTCTTTTTCCGGGAATTTTCCTCGAGGAACTGCCGCCAGAGCGCGTAGATGAATTGGCGCAGCGGTTCGTGCTGGAAGGTGAGCCGCAGCACGGCCACAAGGCGCGGCGCGGCTTTCAGGTCGTCGGCCACCGTGGCGGAAAGCGTGATTTGCGGGCCGGCGGATTCCACCTGGATTTCGTGCACCAAGCCTTTGCGCTGGACGTCATCGATGAGGATTTCGGCCTGTACGGCATCGGCGAAGTCTTTTTGGAGGTAATGGGCGAGGTTGCATTTAACGCGTTCAAGAGTGTGCAGGACTTTCTTCTTCACCAATATCGGCACGTTCAACTGCCGCTGTCTCTCTGTTATTAGCTGATCGGAAAGCCCGGCAAGTCGGTCGTGTTTGATCTTGTCGGCGGATTTCGAAACGTCAATGAGCGGAACCGGAAAACTCGCGAGTTCGTCCACCTTGAATTGAGGAAAGATTTTACGCTGCATTTTGTCGAACTTCCTCTCGAACCAAAACGAAACCAGTCGCGAGTTGACAACGGCCAATAAAAACTTCAGTGATGCACCCTGCTTGGGCCCGAATACGACCATGCTGTTGATGTCGTTGTAGAACGGTTCCTCTGTATAGGTTGCAGGAATCAGGTGCGGCGGGGGCGACGGAATCTGCCGAACCAGCAGCCGTGGCCCAGCAAAAGGAACTGACTTTCGCGGCTCAGCTAACCAATCGCCATAGCTGAGAAATTCTCCAGACCAGCCAAGTTGGTAGCGCCTCACGTCTTCGCCCTCGAGATATTTCCCAAAAGAATCGTCCTTTTTCTTATCGGAATGGAAAACTCTCGCCTCCTTTTGGTCATCTGTTTGAGGTGGTTTTCCTTTTCCGGTTTGGTAAGCCTTCAATCCCGTCGAGACAGTTGCATAATGACCCAGGGGCTTCGACCCGGTTTCAATCTTCTCAAACAGCGACAGACTTTCTTGGTTCTTAAAAAGCCCGATTTGAATGATGAGACTCGGTGGCTTTATCGCGTTCAGTTCAATTTCCCGCGAAAAGATCGCTTCTCCCATGCTCAATTCGCCGAGAACCAGCTTGTTGGGAGAGCGCCGCTCAAAGAGGACGATGGCGGTGTCCACATCTGCGGAGTCAAAAACCCTTTCTATAATGTTGAACAACTTCACAGATCCAAATTCCCCGAGGACAAATTTTCTAAGCGGCGAAAAAGTGTCAATGGTGAGCCAGTTATTCGGAGTAATGAAACCAAGTGATCCGCCGTTACATAGGGTCAGATTTGCACGCTCTATAAATAACCCGAAGGTGTTAAGTTGGACACTTTGATGGTGGTATTTTGAGTTGAAAAACGATTTTTCCTTGTCTGTAAAACCTTGGTTCCGGGTGAATACATACGGCGGATTCCCAATCACCACGTCAAACCCGCCGCGTTTCATGATGTCGCCGAATTCCTTGTCCCAATCAAACGCGCCCTCGCCCGCAATCTCCTTGTCGGCGATGAGGGAATTGCCGCGGCGAAGATTGTTATGCAGGTTGGGCAGGAAGTTGAACGGGCGCGTGGTCTTGCCGCGCCTTTGGAGTTCGCCGCGGATGTAGTCGCGCTCGACGGCCATGAGGCGCATCCAGAGATTGAGCTTGGCGACTTCAATGGCCTGGGTGTCCAGGTCCACGCCGAAAATGTTTTCGGTGGCGACGCGGATGCCGAGGTGGTCCACTTCTTCGGCGATGCCGGCGGCGGCATCAAAGAGCATCCCGGAGCCGTTGCCGCGCTCGGCTTTGGCCTTGCGGCAGGCGGCGTTGTACTCGGCGTAGGTGTCCACGAGCTTGTCGAAGGCGCGCAGCAGGAACGAGCCGGAACCCATGGCGGGGTCGAGGACTTTGATCTGGCCCAGTTCGCGGATTTTGGCGAAGGCTTCCTTGAAATTTTTATAGCCGAGCAGGGCCACGGCTTCGGCGAGAATGGGTTTTACTTTTTCGCCCAGCGTGTGGGCGACGATATAATCGACGATGTAGCGCGGGGTGTAATAAATGCCCTCCTTCTTGCGCAATTCGTCGGTATCTTCAATGACGATGCGGCCATCCTGCTGGAAGAGGCGATGGGCCAGGAATCGCTCATAGACCGCGCCCATGATGTCCTGGGACATCTTGCTGAAATCGTAAAGATAGAGGTGGCGGAAGGGAAACAATTCCCCCTGTCCGACCGCGATGCCGCAATGCGCGGCCATTTCGGCGTGGAGCGGCTCGTGGCCGATCACCGCGGCGAGGGCTTCGTTGTCGATGGCCAGTTGGTCGCACAGGAGCGGCTGCTGGAAGAGTTCGGTATTGAACTTGAATTTGATTTCCTGGAAGAGCGATTCGCGGAGGAATTCGGCGAAGGTTTTGCCTTCAAAGCTGCCGAAGACGACATCATAATGCATGTAGGCGCGGGCCAGCTTGTTGTATTCAATGAGCCGGTGGGTTTCCAACATGCGGCAGAAAATGAAACGGTCGAGCAACTGCTGGCTGGCGAGGGTGATTTCATCCAGCGAACGGGTCTGGTTGCTCAGGGCAAACGCGTTGGCGATGATGAGGCGCCAGCGCTTCAGGTCCGCGAGGAAGCGCTTGTCCAGGCCGGCCTTGTGGCTTTGGTCGTAGAGTTCCTCGATGCGCCCGGCCTCGGCATTTTCGCGCGCCAGCAATTCCCAGAGCTCCTCGCGCCGGGCGAGGAGTTCGCCCAGCTTGAAGGAAAACGAGGGTTTTTCCTCGGTAACACGGATGAAATGCCATTGAAGGAAGTTCGTGAGAACGATCCAGGTGACCGGCCGCTCCATTTGGGCCTGCTCGGGGCTGACGCGGTAATTGCGAATGTAGCCGAGCACCTGCGCGCGGTGCGCCTCGAACAGATCGGCCGCTGGATCGATCAGGCTCTTGGCCTCAACGAACAACAGGGGCCGGTCCGACCGGAGCAGATAATCGACCTGGTCGCCGACGATTTTGAATTCCGGAACGATGTTCTGGTCTTCGTAGCCCAAAACCTTCAGAAGGGGGCGGATGAGCTTGTGTTTGGTGGTTTCCTCGGGAGCGGCTTCGTCAAATTCAGCGGTGGGGAAATCCTTCGCCAGCGCCACCAGTTCGGCGAGTTTGGCGAAGAATTTATCTTTCATCGGCGAACCGGGGAAACTGTTCGAGCGGACAAGACATGCGGCGAAGTTTGCGTGGGAATACGAAGAGCGTCAATTCTCATCACTGAAGAGACGCAAAATTTCCGGCTGTAACCCTGAGGCTCCTCCCGACGAATCCTACCCTCCCCCGGCCCTCTCCATGCGACGGAGGAGGGAGAAATTGTTCCTGCGTCCGACATGAATAAATCCGCCGTAACGATAAGGTTTACTCAAAATTCTCCCGGACAATTCCCAAAAGTAGCGTAGATTCTTCGTTGACCGTGCGCCGGACGACTGTAACATGCGCCGGTCTGTTTTGAACCAAACTTGAATTGAAATCGAAAATATGGCAGTAAAAGTTGCTATTAATGGGTTCGGACGCATTGGCCGCCTGGTCTTTCGCGCCATCGCCGAACAAGGACTCCTGGGAAAAGATGTGGATGTGGTCGCCGTCGGCGATATCGTCCCCGCGGATAACCTCGCTTACCTCCTCAAATACGACTCCACGCAGGGCCGTTTCAAAGGCGAAGTCGGCTCCAAAAAGTCCGCGGCGGACAAGACCGATGACGATGTTCTCGTCGTGAACGGCAAGGAGATCAAGGTCGTGAGCGCCCGGACGCCGGCCGAACTTCCCTGGAAGCAACTCGGCGTGCAGCTCGTGATTGAATCCACCGGCTTGTTCACTGACGCGGCCAAGGATAATCCGAAATCGTCCTACGGCCACATTACTGCCGGCGCAAAGAAAGTCATCATTTCCGCTCCCGCCAAGAATGAAGACATCACCCTCGTCATGGGCGTGAACAACGATAAATATGATCCGGCGAAGCATAGCGTCATTTCGAACGCCTCCTGCACCACGAATTGCCTCGCGCCGCTCGTGCATGTGTTGCTCAAAGAAGGCTTTGGCATTGAGGAAGGTCTCATGACCACGGTGCACAGCTACACGGCGACGCAGAAGACCGTGGACGGCCCGAGCAAGAAGGATTGGAAAGGCGGCCGCAGCGCAGCCATCAACCTGATTCCATCGACGACGGGCGCGGCCAAGGCGGTGGCGCTGGTTTGCCCCGAAGTGAAGGGCAAGCTGACCGGCATGGCGTTCCGCGTGCCGACGCCGACCGTCTCCGTGGTGGACCTGACGGTCCGCACGGTGAAGGAAACAAGCTACGCGGAAATTTCCGCCGCGATGAAGAAGGCCAGCGAGACGTATCTCAAGGGCGTGCTCGCCTATACGGATGACGAAGTGGTGAGCAGCGACTTCATTCATTGCCAGTCGTCGTCGATTTTCGACGCCGGTTCGGGCATTGAATTGAACAAGCGCTTCTTCAAGCTCGTGAGCTGGTACGATAATGAATGGGGCTATAGCTGCCGCGTGGCGGACTTGCTCAAGTTCATGATCGGCAAGGGAATTTAAGCTTTCCTTTTGAAACGAAAACGGCGGCCTGGAAACAGGCCGCCGTTTTGTGTCTAAATCCGAAAGCCGAAATCCGAATCCCGAAAGAAATCCGAATTTCGAATTCCGAAATTGCGATTGGCAGATTACCCGCGATTACACAATCCAGGTGTTCGGGGGCGGTACAGCAATTCGGTATTCGGATTTTTACCCCTCACTTCTGCTCTTCCGCCTTCAGCTTCTTCTCGAGCTTGTCCACCTTGGGACGGATAACGACCTCGCAATACGGAGCGCTTTGGTGCGTGTTGTAGTAATTCTGGTGGTAATCCTCGGCTTTGTAGAAATGAGTCAATGGGACGATTTGAGTCACGATGGGGGATTTGAATCGTTTCTGCGCTTCGGCCTTGGACTTTTCGGCGGCGGCTTTTTGCGCTTCGCTGTTGTAAAAGATGACCGAGCGATATTGTGTTCCGACATCGGCGCCTTGACGGTTCAACGTTGTCGGGTCGTGGGCGTCCCAGAAATAATCGAGCAATTTCTCATACGAAATTTTTTTCGGGTCGAATTCGATGCGCGTCGCCTCGGCATGGCCGGTGGCGCCGGTGCAGACTTCTTCATAGGTGGGATTGGGCGTGGTGCCGCCGGAGAAACCGCTGGTGACGGATACGACGCCGGGGATGCGCTGAAATTCCGCTTCCATGCACCAGAAACAACCTCCGGCGAGCACGGCGACTTCGGTATGGTTCGTATTCATATTTTGTGAAAAGGCGGTGGCAGCGCCGCTCCATGCGAGCGCGGCGGCGACCAGCAGGCTATTGGCCCGATTTGTCATTTTCTTTGTGTTCATTTTATGGCGGCGCGATAGGAGCGTTTAAATTAATGTTTCGCGCATTGAATCCTCGACCCATCGCACAGGGCTGGCTGGGCGTTTATAGTGGCACGGGCGTCTCGCCCGTGCGAATCGGAACGCACGGGCGTCCCGCCCGTGCCACTATGTTCGTGGAGAGGACGAAACTTTGGAGAGTTCGGGATTTTCACTAACGTTTGACTCAATCCAACTCCAGGCAGTTCAAGCTTTTCCATCGTCGGAATCGGGCGATTCAGATAATTTTTCGAAATGCTCCGGCCGCAATGGGTCGGAAATGGCGTGCTCTTCGGTGAACCATTTCCCAAGGTCGATTAGTTTGCACCGGCGGGAACAGAATGGGCCGTAGGCGCCTTCGAACCATTCTCCCACTTTCTTGCAGGTGGGGCATTTCACTTTCAGGCGTTTTTGTTCCATTCCAGCACGCGCTTTTCTGCATCGTGAAAACGTTTCTGACCGCGGACCGGCGCGCAACAGCGTTTATTTCGCGGCCGTTTTGACTTCTTCCGCCACGGATTGGAGATCCGCGGCGACGGCGTCCGCGGCATCGTCGGAAGCGCCGACGGTTTTCAGATTCGACTTCACGTCGTCAATCATGGCCTGCTTTTGGGCCGGCGGGGTGTTGGCGCTGTTCAGCAGCACGCCGACTTCCCGGGCAACGCGCGTTTTGCCGGCCGTGGTCAATTTTGCTTCGTCCCAGGCGGTTGTAAGATGCTCACTCAGCTTGGAAAGGGTTGCTTGCGACGGTTTATTGGCGCCTTGCGCGACACTGCCCATGTCCTGCGCCAGTTTTTGTTTCAGGTCCGGCGTCGAATTGCTGTTCACCTGGAACAGTTGCGCTTGAAAAACGGCAAAGGCGCGCTGGCCCGGGGTGAGTTGCGGAGCCGCCGGCGCAGCCTGGGCCGGCGCTGCGGGCATGGGATTCATGCTGCGACGGTTGTTTTGGTTCGCGACATCCCGCGCGCGCTGCTTGGCGATGGCATCAACGCCGATCTGCGCACTGGCGGAAAAGGCCGCCAGAAACGCCATGGCAATAACGAGGTGTTTCATAATTCGGCTGGCTCCCGAAACGTGCCTCGCTTCACGGTCGTTGTCAACGCTCGTTCATCTGGCCAGCATGGGCCGGTCTTGCTTGGTATCCTGCCGTTTCTCGAGGGAGATGTAATCCAAGAGGATATTCCTGGCTTCCTGCAACTTGGCCGCTTCGGAGTGTTCGCTTTCGGACAAGACAGCCTCGGTCCAGGGATCGCGGTCGTCATCCGGCAAAGTGTCAGGACTCAGATCACCGTCGGCGCTCGCAACGTCGTTCGTGCTCTTGGGCAGCCCGGGTTGGCCGGCCTGCTCCACAGTGATCTCGTAAACCTTTCGCTCGGGGGCCTTGTTCTTGGCGCGTTCCTTTTCGCGTTCCTCGTGCGAGGTGATGACCTGCTCGCGCTCGGCGAGTTGCTCCTTTTCGTTCAGCGATACGGTTTTATCCTCGTGCTCTTTTTTATCCCGCGCGATGTCTTCTTTCAAAAAGCCAAATTCCATGTTGGTCGCGACGCGTTCAGCCGAAAGCTTGATCAATTCGGGCAACACGGATTGAACCATGTTCACCTTTTTATAATGTGAGCTTTCGATGGTGTCCCAGGGCAAATGGTTTTCGAGCGTTTTCTCGCCCACGTCGGTCGAATCGTTCAAGAGCGACGGCAGCACAATATCCGCCGCCACGCCGCGCAATTCCGTGGAAGCGCCGCTGGCGCGATAGAATTTGCTGTTGGTCAATTTCAGCGTGCCCGGGTCGTGGGTGAGATCGGCGAGCGCGCTGATTTTGCTTAAATAAAACAATTGCTGCGCGGTGCCTTTGCCGAAGGTGGAAACATCGCCCACGATCAATGCGCGGCCATAATCCTGCAATGCGCCGGCAACGATTTCCGATGCGGAAGCGCTGTATTTGCTGGTCAACAGGATCAGGGGGCCGTTATACGCGATGCTGGAGTCGGTGTCTTCGCGCACTTCGATTTCGCCATCCGCGCGCTTGATTTGGACGACAGGGCCTTCCTTGATGAACAGTCCAGCCACTTTGATGGCTTCCTCGAGCGAGCCGCCGCCGTTTTTGCGCAAATCTAGGATGACGCCCTGCACTTTTTCCTCGCGGAATTTTTTCAGGAGAGCCGCGATGTCTGCGGACGTGCTCTTGGGCGTCGGATTGCCCTCCGAATCGATGGTGGCATAAAATGAGGGGAGATCGATCACGCCCAGGCGGGTCGTGGCGCCCTTGCCATTGGGCACGTCGTAGATTTTGCCTTTGGCTTCCTGGTTTTCGAGTTTGACTTCATCACGAATCAAGGTGACGACATGGCGCGTGGAATCCGGCGCGCCGGCGGGGATGATGGTCAGGCGCACTTCGGTGCCTTTCGGCCCGCGAATGAGCCTGACGGCCTTGTTCAGCGGCATCTCAAAAATATCCACGGGCGGCTGATTGCTCTGCGCAACCGCGACGATGCGGTCGCCCACCTTGATCTTGTTGCTCAACTTGGCCGGGCCGTTCAGCAGCACTTCGATCTTGCAATAGCCGTCTTCGGAACGCAGTTCCGCGCCGATGCCAAACAGAGAGAGGTTCATTTGCATCGCGAAATCCTCGTAATCCATCGGGCCTTCATAGTCCGAATGCGGGTCGTAGGAGCGCGCGAACCATTCCAGGTAATCGTTCAAGACATCTCTGCTGTCGTAATCGGCAAAGACCTTCAGCATGCGATGATAATTCTTGCTGAGCGTGTCCACGATTTGGTCGTGCATGCTCTTGGGCGGGCTGGATTTGCCGCTCTTGGCCGTGTCGGTGGAGTTGGTCTTCTGCGTCTCGCGATTGACTTTTTCCATCAGGAATTCGTAACGGAGGCGCTGGGCCCAAAGTTTTTTCGCTGCGTTCAAGTCTTTCGGATACGGCGCATTCTTTCGATCCAACAGGATGCGCTCGTCGGAAGTGAAATTGAATTTTTCAGTCTTCAGCAACTCGTCCACGTACGCCACGTGCTGGCGCAGGCGGTCCATGTAACGATTGAAAATCTCAAAGGCCGGATACGTGTCCGAGACGCCGCTGCGGTTGAGAGTGAGCCGGGCGAGATTGGTGCGATATCCAGCAAACTCCTCCAGGTCCGATTGCAGAAAATGAACATGCTGCGGATCGAGCGAGGTCAGGTATTCGTCGAAGACCTTGGCCGAAATCGTCGCGTCGAAGGGATGCTGCAAATACTGGAGCTTCTCCATCATGAATGCGGTCACGAATGCGATCTTGCCGGCGTCCGGGCCTGGTTTGAGCAGGGCGGGAGTGGAATTGGTGGCGGTTTTTTGAAGATCGGCAGGCGCCACTTCCACGGCTTGAACGCGCGTCAACAGATTGAAACCGAGGGCGAGAAGCAGGATGACCCTGCCAGACTTACAAATCATAATTCAATTTTGAAAACAATAGCATACCTTCGACTGATTGCAGCAAGAACCGTTCAGAATTCCTTGATTCAGACGAAAAAAGCAAACAAATCCTGATTTTTAACCACGGGATGGACCACCGATGAACACAGATAAGAGCGCACGTGTAGCGCAGGCGTCCTCGCCTGCGAGTTGCGGCACCGTCCCGGCTGAATTTTGCATCCATGTCTCGCCGCGAGACGCCGCCGACACTCGCAGCCGGGACGGCTGCGCTACGTTTATATGCGCGCCCCTCGGTTTCGCAGACGCATTTTGGCATCATCATCCGGCTATCTTCCCTGCCCCGCTCTTGGCGAAAGCGGAAATTTATCTTATTTTTAGTCATGGCCAATACGGCGACGCCCGAAATCATGCCCGACATCGAGCGGGACGAAAAATCGAAGCCGGAGTCGGAGAAAGAACCTGGTTACCTGGTCATTTGCTGGAATGATCCGGTGAATTTGATGACCTACGTCACGCATGTTTTTCAGGCGGTATTTGCCTGGCAAAAGCAAAAAGCCGAGTTCCACATGTTGCAGGTGCATAATCTTGGCAAAAGTGTGCTGGTCCGCGAGAGCCTGGAAAAGGCCGAGCATTACGTGCACCAGCTTCAAAAGTACAGCCTGCACGCCACCATGGAGCGAGACGAGTGAACCTGCTGAGCGTTGAGAACGATCAATATGTCTTTCACCTCAGCAGGCGCGAAATGGCCCTGCTGACGCTCGTTCTCCGCTTGTATCCCGTGATCCCGCCCGCGCACCAGCCGTTGAGCAAAACCGGCGCGAAATCCATGGACGCCAACCAAAGGCTGCTGGATGAGGCCCTGGCCGAGCAGCGGAAGGAAAACAAAAAATCCGTGGAAACCCTGCTCGCGGACCACGCGCGTTTCCACGAGTCGGGGAATTCAATACGCATGACGCTGAAAGCGACAGATATCGAATGGCTGTTGCAGGTGTTGAATGATGTTCACGTGGGCAGTTGGATCCTGCTCGGCTCGCCGCAGAAGGAATTGCCGCTGCCGGTCGCGGACGATCCGCGCGCGCCGCAGATTTGGGCCTTGGAACTGGCGCGTCATTTTCAGTCGAGTCTCATCGACGCCTTGAATCATGGGACTTGAACACAGCACGTAATCGTTTCGTCCATGTCCATCACTGTTCTCAACCGCGCCCTGCATTTTCCGGATCCGCACCTGGCGAATTCAAAGGGCCTGGTGGCGATCGGCGGGGATTTGTCGGTGGAACGATTGCTCCTGGCCTATCGCACCGGCGTTTTTCCGTGGACGGTGTCGCCGATTTCGTGGTGGTCGCCGGATCCGCGGGCGATTTTGGAGCCGGACCAGGTGCACATTCCGGACAGTTTGAGAAAAGTTCTGCGGAAGGAAACGTTTCGCATCACGATCGACCAGGCGTTTGCGCGGGTGATTGAGAACTGCGCGGAGCGCGTGCCCGGGCGGTCGGAGACCTGGATCACCAGCGAATTCATTGGCGCTTACACGCGCCTGCATGAGGAGGGCCACGCGCACAGCGTGGAATGCTGGCTGGACGGCGAGCTGGCCGGAGGGATTTACGGCGTGGCGATTGGCGGATTTTTTGCCGGTGAATCCATGTTTCATCGCGTCAGCAACGCTTCCAAGGTGGCGCTGTGCCATCTGGCAAGGCATTTGCAGGAGCGGCGTTTTGCGCTTTTTGACATTCAGATGCTGACGCCGGTAACGAAGCAAATGGGCGGCCTCACCATTCCACGCGAGCGTTATTTGGTGCGGCTGAAGGAGGCGGTGACGATGGACTGCGAGTTTTAGGTAACCGCCGACGTAAGGAGGCTCTCGAATTTTCCACGCGAAAAAGGTCAGAGACTCCTTACGGGTGTGTTGCCCAAATCAAAAGGAGCGCGGGTCTGCGACCCGCAGCAAGGTGTGAAGACAAAACTGTGAAGAAATTTCCAAAGTGGAATGTTGCTGCGGCTCACAGAGCCGCTCCGTGCGTTTGGGCAACTCGCCCTTACGTTCGGCTGCTACGCGGACATTCGAATTTTGGTTTTTCAGAATGAATTGCTTCTTTCCGCGCCCGATTTTTTTTGATAGCAGTAGCCGAAATTGAACCGATGAACATCCACCACCTGGAACTGTTCTATTACGTGGCGCGGCATGGCGGCATCATGGAGGCCGTGCGCAACATCCCCTACGGCATTCAGCAGCCGGCCATCAGCGGGCAGGTCGCGCAGCTGGAGGAATATCTGGGCGTGACGCTGTTTCACCGCCGGCCATTCGCGCTCACGCCGGATGGCGAGAAGCTGTACCAGTTCATTTTCCCATTTTTTTCGAACCTTGAAAAAGTCACTTCGGAATTGCAGGGCGGCGAGACGCGGCACATTCGCATCGGGGCTTCGTCGATCATTTTGCGGGACCATTTGCCAGGCCTGCTGCGCGGGTTGAGGAAAAAATTCGAGAACCTGAAAATTTCGCTCCGCGAAGGCTACCCGGCGCACCTGGAAAACCTGCTGCTGAAGGAGGAAATCGATCTGGCAATCACACTGATTGAAAAGAAGGCGCCGCCGGGAATCCACACGCGGGAACTGCTGGAATTGCCGATGGTGCTGCTGGTGGAAAAAGGCAGCGGCATCACTTCAGCGGAACAATTGTGGAAACGGGACAAGATTGAGGACGCGCTGATTTGCCTTCCCCCGGGCGAATTGCTTTGCAAACAATTCCAGCAAAAGCTTGCGGAACTGGGCGTGGATTGGTTTCCAAGCATCGAAGCCAGCTCGGCGGATTTGGTCGAGACTTATGTAGCCAACGGACTCGGCATCGGGGTTTCGGTGGCGATTCCGAAAAAGAAAATGCCGGAGAATGTGCAGGCGCTGCCGCTGCCCGGGTTTCCGGCCGTGGTCATCGGCGCAATGTGGCGCGGGCGAACGACGCAGTTATTGCAGGTTTTCCTGAATGAAGTCCAGGTCAGGGCGAAGCAATTGGCGTAAAAAATTCAGCGGCGGTCGCCCAAAAATCAGCGGCGCTCACAGACCGCCGCTACAAGTATCACAATTCCTGCCAGGAGTTGGCCACGAAGCCTTTGGCCGGGCCGAATTGGGCCAGGGCCTCATCGTAATGAACATCGTAATGGCCGTTCAAGCTCGCGTTGCCCACGATGATTGCTCCCTGCACGTTCGGAGCACCGCCGCCGCCGTCCAAAGCCAAAGTGGATTGTGGCGCGTAAATGGCGCCGATAAATTGCGAGGTGCCGCTCATGTCAATGGAGGCAAGATTCGCCGTTCCGTAGAAGATGAAATTGATGGGTCTGGCGCCAATCGCGCCTCCCGTATTATTGCCGCTGGCCATGGTAGCGGTGCCGCCCGCGGAAGGTGGAGCGTCGTACAGTGTGAGGGTGGATGCGTTCGTCATGCCGCCCATCAGGTCGATACTGCTCGGGGTGAAGTTTTCTATATAGACGAATAGAGTCACGTTGGTCAGGCCTGCGGAGACGACAATAGGTTTATTACCCATGCCGCCGTTGATATAATATGCAATATTCGCAGAGAGAACGTAATTACCGCCGATGACAGGAGCTGGGAGGGCTGTGGCAGCGCTTGAAGGCAAGACGACGTCCGGAAAATTCACATTGTAGTTTTTGTCGATAGTGCCCATGACGTCGTTCGTGCTGCTGATATAAGTTGCCGCCGGGCCAAGGTATAAGTTTCCGTCAATCGTGTGATTGCCGACATTCACGATGCCCTGCTGGCTGGCGACGTCGCCATTGGTGCTGACTTTAGTCGACGTATATACACCATTGTTACTCAAATTGTTGGACAAGGAGTTCCAACTATCCGTGGCCATGCTGTTGCCGTTCATGTTGATGCTGCCAACGGCCCCGAGCGCCACATTGAACAACGGAATGACGGTAGTAGTTACGCGAACCGTCCGTTGAATTTTGGTCCCGGTGATCGGAGCAGTGACGGTGCCGGTGGCATAAATGGTGGGCGTGGTACCGCCCTGGATGATGACGCTGTAGCTGCCATTGGTCAGGGTACGTATTTGCGGGCCGTAAGTGCTTCCCGATGCAGTCCAGCCGTTCAGGGAAAAGTCCACCGGTGAGGCATTGACCTGGGCAAGCCCTTCCTCGATGCCGGCTTCGGCGACATCGATGGCACTGTTCCAGCGCTGCGAACGCGAAACGGATTGTTCCTGGCCGGCAATGAGGGTCAAATAGCTGCCGAGCGTGAGGCCCATGACGAGGGCCAAAATCAAGGCGACGAAAAGAACATTGCCGTCAATGTCTGGATTTTGGCGAACAGTGATTTTCATATGACAACTCCTATCTGCCGCGCGGCTCCTACTTCACCTTATCGCGAAGAACGAGCTGCGCCGTTTGAATGCTCTCGGTGTTTCGTTTGGATCCAAAAATGGTGCGCGAACATTTCCAATTCATATTGATGAGCTTGCACATGGTGACATCGGTGGCGCCGGCGCCATTGGTGGCGCCGTAAAACAAAATATTGGTGCTGGTCAGGTACGGCACCCGGCTGTAGAGCGAATAAGTCCACTGATCACATTGCGTCAGCAACGTGTCGTCTGCCTGGCCGGTTTTTGACAGTGTGAGCGTGCGGCCAGTGGGATCGTACGTCAGAGTGATAATCTTCTGTTGTGTGGCGTTGGTCAGTGTCAGAACGTCGGCGGTCGCCGAAATGACGGCGCTGGAGTTGCGGATTTCGCGGCTTAACACATCCAGGGCCCCGCGGCTGGCGCGGTCCAAGTCCTCGTAGTTTCCCATCGCGGAGAAACTGGTGCCCGAGTAATTGAAAGCGGCGAGAATAATGGCGACGACGACGGTCCCGAGGGCGCTGGCCACCAGGATTTCCATCAGGGTAAAGCCGCGCGCGCTTCTCCCGGTCGAACAAAGAGGATGATCATTCAGCTTCATATCCGATTGAAGTCGCCGTAGAGATAGTTCTGCAGCCCGTAAAACGCGGATTGGGTTTGCATCGAACGGGTGTGAGTCACGGTCGAACCGTCGCCCTTGGAGGTTGTCCAGGTCACCGTCACGGTAATGAGCCTGACAGTATTCTGATAAGCGGACGGAAGGTTGGCGTTATTGGTTTGCGAAATGGTGCCGTAATACGTGACGCCTTTTGAGCTGCCCATGGTGGCGTAGGTTTCGGTGAAGCTGCTCGGACATTGGTTGGTCAATTGATGATAGGTGCACAGGCGAATGCCCTCGATCTTCTGAGTGAGAATCTGCGTGGCGCGCAAGTCTTCGCGCGTGGCCCGGACAACCCCGAATCCGAAACTGAAACCGGCGAAGAGCGAAACCAGCAAAATCGCCAGCACTGCCACTGCCACCATCACCTCGGCCAGCGTGGCCGCGCACTGGCGCCGGGCCTGGTTAAAAATACCGATTTTCATGAAAAACGAATGCCTGTTTTGATGTTCTTCAGCAGCCTTCATGCCGGGTGATTTTTCGAAGGTTTTTGAGCGCCAAAACGCGGGTTTGGGTTCAAAAGCGCGATTTCTTGTCCAACGACGAGGCAATACCGCCCCGGTGCGGGACGCGGGCCAACCGGTTTAAACGGCGATGGCAACATGAGGGTTTACGCGAATTTCACGAATTGGCGCGAATTAGCGAAATTCGCGTAAAGCCTTCGTCACATCGATCCCGCATTGCCATTAGACGAGATGTAGGATGGAGAATTGAGTGGATGGTTGGATGAATGGATTCATGGATAACGGCGACGAGTGATGAGAACCCATTTTTCTTTCACCCCATCCTGGCTCGGGAATTTCCCGCCGGTTCCCACGACTCGCGCCGCATGCTGACTTCTGACGCTGCTCCGCGCTATTCCTGAGTTCTGGCGCTGTCTATAAACTGAAATGCGCTCCATTGACGGGTTGCGCCCGCACTGAAATCGACACGGCAAAAGCTGCCGTGGTCCGGAACGTGGGAGCGAAGCTTGCCCAGTCCGCAGACAATTATTTCGGGTTGAGCCGAATTATAAAAATAGCCGCCTCAGTCCATCGGGCGCAAAAAAAGACGCGCTGCCAAAAATGCGAAGCGTTGATTTTGTTGTGTTAACAAGGCAATGCGCTGCCTTGTGCTGAGACAGATGGAGCGCGTTCATTGATCGCAAATGAAACAACCTCCCCGGATTTCAACAGAAAACGGCTTTCGCAGCCGTTTGGCCTGTCTGTTGCTTTTCATCGTTACCGTTGACCGGCGGGTTCCTGATAAAAGGAACATCGGGCCGCTCGTTTGTGAGCGGCCGGAAAATATCCTGCCGCATAAAAAATTATTTGACGAGCCATGGCATTGCCATTTTTCAACGGTGCGAAATTGAAGGACCAGACGGTCTCCGTCGATCTCGGCGGGCGCACGACCAAAGCCGTTCAGATCCAGCGCAAAGGCTCGGGCTTCGTGCTTTCCTCCTTTGCCCTGCTCGACGCGCCGGTTTACGAGAAGTCGCTTTCACCGGAAATGCTGGGCGAACATTTGAAGAATGTCTGCCAGGCGCTCGGGTTGAAGTCGCGCTCGGTGACGCTGGCCGTGAGCGTGGGCGATTCTTTGATGCGCCACGCGGAAATGCCGATGATGCCGGTGGATGACATGCGGCAGATCCTGAAAATCAATTCCAAGACCTATCTCCAGCAAGAACTGCAGGGCTACGTTTTTGATTGCCACATCTTCAGCGCCAGTCTGAACCAGACCGCAAACGGGGGCAAAACGACCGGCGCGGTTCCGAAGAGCAAAGTGCTGGTGGCCGGCGCCAAACGGCAATTCATTGATGAATTGCAGGACGGCCTCAAACGCGCGGGGCTCGGAACGGACGCCATCGTGCCGGGAGTCATCGGCCCGGTGAACGCGCTGGAGCTGGCGATGCCGGATGTCTTCTCGCAAAACAACGTTGCGCTGGTGGATATCGGCTTCAAATCCTCGTCCATTTCCGTTTTGCAGCAGGGCGAATTGATTTTGAACCGCGTGGTCAGCATTGGCGGCGACCGCCTCACCGCCGGGCTGGCGGAAGCGATGAACGTCAGCTATGCCGAGGCGGAAGGCATCAAGGTGGGCATGCCCACGGAAGTGCAGGCGCAATTGGAAAGCCTGATGATGCCGCTCGGCCGGGAGTTGCGCGCGTCGATCGACTTTTTTGAACATCAACAGGAAAAAACGGTGTCGCAGGTGTTCGTTTCCGGCGCTTCGGCCCGCTCGGAACTGATGCTGCAAATCCTGCAGAGCGAGATGTCCGTGGAATGCAAGTCCTGGAATCCCGCGGCCGCTTTCGAATTGCAATTGCCGCCCCAGCAGGCCGGCGAATTTGAACACATCGCGCCACAACTGAGCGTTGCCATCGGGGCCGCGCTCGCAGTCATTTGATTATGCCCATACGTCTTAATTTATATGCGGAAGATCAGGCGATCGAGGCGTTGCGCCGCCGCGACCCCGTCAAGCGGGCGGTGCTCGCGGGCCTGGTGCTCGTCCTCGCGATGTTCGTGTGGAGCAGCACGCTGATGTTTCAGGCCATCGTCGTCAAAGGCGAAATCACCGGCGTTGAGGCCACCATCAATTCACAAACGAACGCCTACGCGGCGATTATCAACGACGAGAAGAAACTCGCCGACGGCCGCAACCGGCTCCGCGCCATTCACATGCTGGCCACGAACCGTTTTCTGAATGGCAACCTGCTCGATGTGCTGCAACGAACGGTGGTGGATCGCGTGCAGATGACGCGTTTGAAGGTGAGCCAGACCTATATACTTCACGAGGAATTCAAGCCCAACGATTCGCAGGACAAACGACCTCCCCGGCCCGCGACGGTCACGGAGCAAATTGTCCTGACGCTCAATGCCACCGACACCAGCCCGAACGGCGAGGCCACCACGCGCTTCCAGAACGCGCTTTCGGGGGCGCACTATTTTGAAACTCTGCTCGCGAAAACGAATGGTTTCCGGCTCACCTCCATCGGCGCGCCCCAGACGGACCCGAACGGCCAGACGTTTACGACGTTCACACTCGAGGCCCATCTTCCGGAGAAAACGCGATGAAACGACTCAGCAAACAGAAACGCGATCAATTGATCCTGGTGGCCGTTCTCACCCTGGCAGTGCTGGCCGCGATTTGGTTTTTGCTGATCCGCGCGCAAAAGGACGGCCTGCAGGCGCTGCGGGCGGACAAGGTGGCCAAGCAGAATAAAGCGCTGGACATGCGCGAAAAGATCAAGGACACCAAAACCGTGGACGCGCAGAAGAGCGCGGTTGACGCCTTGCTGGCGGACCAGGAACAGGACATGGCTTCGGGTGATTTGTACGCGTCGCTGGTGAACACCATCCGGAAATTCAAATTGCGCTACAAGCTGGACATCCCGCAATTCAGCCCGGCCAGCTCGGTGACGGACGTGGATTTGCTTCCCAAGTTTCCGTACAAGCAGGTGAAGATTTCGATTTCCGGAACCGGCTATTACGAGGACATCGGACAATTCATCGCGGATTTTGAAAATCAATACTCAGCCTCGCGCGTGCTCAATCTCGAGTTGACGCCCGCGGGCGGCCCTGCGTCCGAATCTAAAGAAAAGCTGACCTTCAAAATGGACATTGTTTCGCTGGTGGCCTCCGGCGCGGCGGGTCCAGCCAATTCCCGATGAAAAATCTGCGTACTCCCGGCATTTTAGTGTGTTTCGGCGCGGCCCTGGCGCTGGGCACGATGGCGATGCATTCCGCCCCCGCCACCAAAGCGCCGGCGACGCCCGCGGTGCCAACAAATGCCATTCCCAAATCCGTTTTTTCCATTCCAACGGTTGCCGGCCAGGCGCGGGATCCCTTTTTCCCCAGTCGAATCATCCAGGTTGAAACCGCCGCCGCCCCCGCCACCAACAATCACCCGTCCTCGATCGGGTGCCTGACGTTGAAGGGACTTTCCGGCGCGCCTTCGAATCCCCTGGCCATGATCAATGGACGCACGATGGCTCGCGGTGAAGATGCGGAAATAGTTACCGACTGCGGGCGGCTGTTAGTCCATTGTGTGGACATCACGACCAATTCCGCGATTATCGAAGTTTCCGGCCAGCGCCAGGAACTGCATTTGCGCTCGGATTTCTAATCCGCCACGGGCGCAAATGCGACAAAAAGGGATATTCCAACTCCGGCTCGTCTTATTGCTGGACAAGCTCTGCCTGAAAATTGAAACACAAAATTTCGGTCACTTTACTTTATCGGGTTGGCACCGAGGCTGCTGAAATGGGAGCGAAATGTGCCGGTCTAACTCAGACAAATTAAAACGAATGAAAACCAGTTATCTGAAAACTATTTCAACTTGCGGCCTGGCGGTCCTTGGGCTGATCGCCGTGGGAGCGGTCACGCTCCGCGCGCAAGATGCCGCTGCCTCGAACAACGGGCCGGTCTACGCGCCCGTCGATGTCTCATCCAACGGCGTGATGCTCGCAACCAACAGCGCGCCGGCGGCCACGACTGGCACGGCGGATACCACCGCCACTGCGCCAGCCACAGAGAATGTGACAGTGACGACAAATTCCGTCGCCGCCGACACCAATGCGCCGGCGGCCACTGCTGCTGCTCCGGCCGCGGCTGATACCAACGCCGCGCCCGCGACGGCGGACAACACCGCCGCCGCCACGCCCGAGGCGACGACGAATGTCGAGCCCGCCGCGGTGGTCATACCGACCATTGTCATGGATGAAGTGCCGCTGACGGACGCGATCAAGAATCTCGCGCGCCAGGCCGGATTGAATTACATCCTGGATCCCAAGGTGAGCTTTGGCCCGCCCGGAGCCGACGGCCGGGTGACTGTCCCGAATATTTCTATCCGTTGGGAAAACGTGACAGCCGAACAGGCCCTGACCACCCTGCTCACGACTTACAGCCTCCAGTTGGTGGAAGATCCCAAGACAAAAATTGCCCGCATCACTGTCCGCGATCCAGCCGCTCCGGAACCGCTTGAGAATAAAATCATTCAGCTCAAATATGCCAGCACCAGCAATATGGTCGTGGCGGTCACCACCGCGTTGACGGACAAGCGCAGCCGGGTGATGGGCGATGTTCGCACGAGCCAATTGGTGGTCCTTGCGACGGAGAAGGAATTGGAAGCCGTTGACAAAATGGTCGAAAGCCTGGACACGCCGACGCGGCAGGTGTTGATCGAAGCGCGCCTTCTGGAAACCTCGATGAATCCGAGCACGGTAAAAGGCCTGGACTGGAGCGGCACCTTGCAGGCGCAGCATCTGGCCTTCGGAAACAACCTGCAATTGGCGCCGGTCCCCACGGAAAGCGCGAATCCGCCGCTCGCCAGCCAATTTCCGAAGCTGATGTTCGACACGGCCAGGGGCTTCAATCCGGCCACCGCGTTTCTGGATGCGGATGGTGTGAACGCGGTGTTTTCATTCCTGAATCAAAATTCCGACGCCAGAGTGATTTCCGCTCCCCGCACCGTGACGCTCGACAACGAGACGGCTTCGCTGGAAGTCACGCGCGCCACGCCGATCATCAACGTCACTGCCGGCACGGCTAATACGACCGGTGGTTCGTCGATCACTTACACGAACCTCGGTATCATTCTTCACGTGACGCCGCGCATTTCGGCCAACAACTACGTCAACCTCAACGTGCAGCCGGAAGTGTCCCGCGTGTTTGACACCGTGACCAAGGTCATCAATGGCCAGACTTCGCAGGCGGACGAGTATGACATTCGCAAAATTCAAACGCAGGTCATGATCCCGAGCGGACACACGCTCGTGCTCGGCGGCCTCGTTCAGGACGATATTCGCACTGCGAACACCAAGGTGCCGATCCTGGGAGACATCCCCGGCCTCGGCAATGCGTTCCGCAGCGACAGCAAATCGCGCCAGAAGAACAACCTGCTGGTGTTCATCACGCCCACGATTGTGCAGGATTCGGATTTCCAACCGACCAAGAGCACCTTCCTCCAAACGCCAATGCAATCGACCGAAGGGAAAGCCTGGTCGGCCTGGGATAGCGGCAAGCCGGCGGATTGGCACGCGGTGATTCACGGCAGCGCCGCTGTGTCCGAGGAATAATCAATTCAGGGACATTATTCATGCGTTTTAATATGAAAACATTCCTCGCAAACTCCGCCCGCTGCCTCGGCCTCGCGGCCGCGGCTCTGCTGGCGCAAACCGCCCCTGTCCTTGCTGCTCAGCCGACCTCGCCGGTTGGCCAATGGGACTGTCTTATGAACGGCAACGGACAAAATGGGATCCTGTTCCTGAACTTCACCGCGGACATCGACCCCGTTACCGGCCTGCCCACTTTTGAAGGCATCCTCGCCCAGGCGGGGCATAAAGGATTCAAGTCGGGTTCCGACGGCCGCCCCGGCGGCGGCGGCACCGGAACGCGCGGCTCGGGCGCGGACTTCACCAGTGTCACCAACATCTTCGGCGGCGGCTTCATCGATGGCGGCGCCGGTGAGGTGGCCGATAACGGCGGCCCTGGCGACTGGCTCGCGGACAGCCGCGGGCATCGCGGCACCTGGTTTTTCAACAGCAAAGGCCAGGTCGTCGGGTCGTTCTTCATTGTTTTGAATGCCTCCGGCGTGGTGACCAATTTCCTCGAGACCTGCGTCGATGAAGTTTTGACAGTTCCCCTCACCAACGGAGGCGTTTTTAATCAACAGGTCCAGTTCTGCTTCACGAACCCGGTCTTTGCCACGAATATACTCTGGGGTCCGGCATCGGATGGCGAAGTGGGCGTCACGAACCTGACGTTTACGAACAACAATTTCTTCGTCAGCACCATTGGAGTCAATCAGAACATCAGTTTCGTCGGCAAGGTGCACGGGAACCGGTTAACCATGCTGGCCTCGGGTCCCGCCGGCAAGTTTACGATCACCGGCGTGCCGTTGCAGCCGGTCAACACCGCCCTGCCGGTGGATGGATTCTTTTGGACTGCCACCCAGAGAGCCGATGGAGCGCAGACCCAGGAGCAATTCTTCCTTTCGGACACGGCTATTCCCAATTACTTCGGGTTGAATGGGCAAGGGCCATCCTACTCCTACAATTTCACCAACAGCTTCTGCCTGATCTCGCAGCAAAGGAGAATTGCTTTTGTCTTCGACGAGATTCCGGGCATCGAGGGCTCGGGACCCGATAATCTGCGGGCCACCGTTGGAAAATTCATTAACACTTCGAAGGTGATTGGCAGCGACACCATCGGAATCGGCAGCGCGCAATCATCCATCGTTCAGTTCAACGCGAGACTGACCCCGTTCAGCGCTCCTTGATTTATCCTTGGTCCACCGACACCATTCGCTCCGGCGGATGGTGTTTTTTTTGATATGGGCTCTTATTTCCCGGAAAACAATTCCCCCACCCGTTTCAGATATTCGAACGAATAAATGCCCGTGGAATGACCATCCGCCCAGACCGGTTGCACTGCGTAACCGCCGATATTCATGATGCGCACCAGCGTGAACGCTTTCGGCGAGAGCGGTTGCGGCGGGTTTTTGTAGACATTGCCCATGATGTCCATTTCGCCCTTGCATCCGGCGCAGGGGCAATGCCGACGCAATTGTTCGAGTGATATAAAGGTTTCGGCGCCATCCTCCCACTTCACCGCCAATTCGCCGCCGATCTGCTGAATGTCCGTTGGTCGCATGACACATCCTATCGCTCAAAGACTGGAAACACAATCAGGTGGAGATTTAGGATCAGGGCAGACGCATTTTGATGTAGCGCAGAATTTTAATCCGATTTTTAATCTACCGTATCGCGGATTTATAATCCGCACCGCGTGAAATTGCCTGCACCCTCCGTCCGATGTCCGGGTTTGTGGTTTGAAAATGCGGTGCCGTTGCGGGAACCTCCCCATATGAAACTAAGAACGGATGATCGCGCTCGCCTTTATGGGCGGGACATGCTGAAGCCCAATACCGATTATTTAGCTGAAACGGATGGCAACCGAATTGTGCTCGTGGAGATGGTGCCCAAGGAAGTCCAGGCTGCCCGTCCTCGCCTGGTCAAAAAGCACGGCTATACCGTGGCCGTGGGCGATCATCCGATCACCCAGGCAGAGGTCAGGAAAGCTCTGGATGAATTTCCATGAGCTATTTGCTCGACGTTTCCCACCCTGATCGCGCTGCTGTGGGACCGGCATGTCCACAATGAGCGCGTTACCCGGTGGCAGGACAGCGCAAAGCTGGCACTCTGTCCAATCACGGAATTAGGCTTTTTGCGGATCTCCACCCAACCGAGTTTTGGCGCGACAGTTGCCGACGCGAAGAGGATGTTGCGCGACTGGAAGAATGCTCGAAAACCGGCATTCGTCCCGTGCGACATTGAAGCTTTGGAAATGGATGAGCCATCGACCGGCGCGAAGTTCACCGATTTTTACCTTGCGAGCCTGGCGACCAAACACGGGCTGAAGTTGGCGACGCTCGATGAGAGTATCGGACATAAGTCCGTTTTCGTGATCCCCGCCTAAAACACTTCTCCGCGCGTGCTGCGATTCGAAAGCCGATTGTAGCTGATAATTTCCCCAAGCGAAGGTTCCGGATAGCATCTGTGCCAGTGCAAACCTTGCGCCATATACACAGAGAGTTAGACATAACTAACTTTTCTAGTTGACCTAAACTAAAAATGTGTCAGGTTTCCAATGAATTCATAGGTTTGATGCGACGATTTGAATGCATACTAAAGTCGGCAAAAAGCCGCGGTTTCCGCTGACGATGGACTCTTCCCAACAGCCGCCGAACGAGCCCGCAGCGGAGGCGAAATCGCTTCCGACGGAGCATGCCAACCCTCTCTCCCTGGAGGGCCTGCATGGCAGCGTGGAGGTGCCCGGTTACCGGACCGGCTTCTGGAGGCAATGGAGGGCGTTCGTAGGCCCGGCCATTCTCGTGAGTGTCGGCTACATGGATCCAGGAAATTGGGGAACATCTTTGGCCGCCGGCGCGCGGTTCAAGTATGGATTGCTGTGGGTGGTCGCCCTCGCGAGCGTGATGGCGATTTTTATGCAAATCATCGCCGCGCGGCTGGGTGTGGTGGCGGGAAAAGATCTGGCCCAGTGCTGCCGCGATTGGTATCCGCGCTGGACGCGCTGGCCGAACTGGCTGTTGTGCGAAACGGCCATTGCCGCGTGCGACCTGGCCGAAGTGCTCGGCAGCGCGGTGGCGCTCAATCTCATGTTTCACATTCCCCTGCTGTGGGCCGTGATGATCACGGCGCTGGATGTGCTGCTGCTGCTCGGCTTGCAGCGATTCGGGATGCGCGCAATCGAGGCCGTGGTGGTCGTGTTGGTGGCCACGATTTCGGTCTGTTATCTCATCGAAATTTTCGTGCTGCCGCAAACACGGCCGGAACTGCTGGAAATGGGGCGCGCAATTTTCACGCCGCGGCTGAACCAGCCGGGCATGATGTTTGTGGCCATCGGAATCATTGGGGCGACGGTGATGCCGCACAATCTTTACCTGCATTCAGCGCTGGTCCAGAGCCGCAAGTTTCAAAAGGACCGGGCCTCCATCCGCGGCGCGATTCGATTCAACACCATTGATTCCGTCGTGGCCCTGGCGATCGCATTTTTTGTGAACGCGGCCATCGTGGTGCTGGCGGCGCTGGTGTTTTATGGAAAGACGAGCGTGACGACTGCCGGGGGCACGGTGGTGACGTTCAGCGCGGACAGTGATTGGATTCGCATCGCCTACCTGACGCTGGCGCCGCTGTTGGGAACCGCGCTGGGGAGCGCTTTATTTGTGGTGGCGTTGCTCGCGAGCGGGCAAAGCAGCACCATCACCGGCACGCTGGCGGGCCAGGTGGTCATGGAAGGCTTCATGCATTGGCGCATGCGGCCGTGGATGCGGCGCATGATCACGCGCGCCGTCGCCGTCATTCCGGCCATATTGCTCATTGGCATCCGCGGCGATGGCAGCATCAATGATTTGCTCACGTTGAGCCAGGTGGTGCTGGCGCTGCAATTGCCGTTCGCGATGTTTCCGCTGTTGCATTTCACGAGTTCCCGCAAAAGAATGGGCGCGTGGAAGCTGGGCTGGTTTCTGCTGATCGCGGGATGGAGCAGCGCCATTTTCATTACGGCCATGGATCTTTACGGATTGCCCGAAACACTGAAGTCGGCCTGGAACGCGATCGCAGGCCAATAGAAGGGCTGAACATGTACAAAACCATTCTGCTGACGCTGGACGGCACGCCGACGGATCGTGCGATTATCGAGCACGTGAAGCCGCTGGCGAAGTTCGCGTCCAGCCGCGTGGTTTTATTGCATGTGGCCGATGGCTGGGCTGCGCGCACCTACGGAAGCGATGCCGTCAGCCGCGAAATCAGCGAAGACAAGGCATATTTGGAAAAGGTCCGCGCGGAATTTCTCGCGGAAGGCATCACAGCCGAGGCCGATCTGGCTTTCGGCGATCCTTCAACGGAAATCGTGAAGTGGGTGAAACAAAAAGGCTGCGACCTGGTGGCCATGAGCACGCATGGGCACCGGTTTTTCGCGGATTTATTTTTCGGAACCACCGCCAATCGCGTGCAGCATAATGTCAGCGTGCCAGTGCTGCTGCTGCGGGCAAAGTGAGAATCCAACGCACGGTTCGAAGAACGCGCCACTCCGTGCGCGCCGCAAATCTTTGAAGCCGTTCAAAAAGAATGATGGCCGCAAAAGAACGCAGACGCAAAAGTGAACAAGTTCTTTGCGATCTTTGCGTTCTTTCGCGCAATTTCACCGGCGCGCGCGGAGCGACGCGCCCTACCGTTTACACCAATTCCAACGCGCGGTTCAATTCCGCGTCCGTGTTGTAAAAATGCGGGGAGAAGCGGATATAATTCTGCCCGGTGCGATCGGTGCGCAGCGTCGCGATGATGTTCGCTTGCGTCAATTTTTGGTGAGTGGCGGAAGGATCCTGGCCCGGTTTGAAAAAGGTCACGATGCCGCTGGTGCTTTCCGTCGGCGCGTCGGCGCTCAGGACGGTATAACCCTTGGCCTGAAGCGCGGGCACGAGCAGGCCGCGCTTGCGCAGCAATTCGCGGCCGATGTTTTCCACGCCGACCTCTTGAATCAATTTCAGCCCCGCCAGCAGGCCGACCAGCCCGGCCAGATTGTGCGTGCCGGCTTCGTATTTCCGCGAATCATTGCGGAATTCAATCCGCTCCTGCGCGACGAAATTCGGGTTGTTCACGTTGTGCCAGCCATAGATGGGCGGGTTTAATTTCTCCTGCACCTCGCGCCGCACGAACATGACGCCCGCGCCGCACGGGCCGAGCATCCATTTGTGCGCATCACCGGCCATGAAATCCACATACTCCGTGTTGGTCGGAAACGCGCCAATCGTTTGAATCGCATCCACGCAAAATAAAATGCCGCGCTCGCGTAGATATTTTCCAATCTTCCGCATATCGATGCGCCAGCCGCTGATGAAATGGCATGAGGCGAGCGCAACGAGCCGCGTGTTTTCATCCACCTGGCCCATGACGTCCATCGGGCGGATCATGCCCAAGGATTTGGCGTTCATCAGCCGCACCTGCACCCCCTGCTCCGCCAGCGCCATCCACGGATACACGTTGGAAGGATAATCATCGAAATAAACGAGGATGTTGTCTCCGCGGCGAAATTTCAGACCGCTGGCAATGACACTCAGCGCGAGCGACGTCGGCCCGACAAAGGCGACTTCTTCCGGCTGGCAGGTGAGCAACTGCGCGACGAGCTTGCGGCCGTCAGTCAAAATTTGCGGGTAAACGAATCGTTCCTGGTCGCCCGTGGTCGCTTCCCGCACGTAGCTGGAGACCGCCTCAGCGACGCGCCGAGGCAATGGACACACACCGGCGTGCGCGAGGAAGATTTTTTTCTCGGCGACAGGAAACTCGCTGCGGCGGAGGCGTTCGTCGGAAAAAATTTCTGGCAATGTCATGCAGGGAAAGTATTGGGCCACGCCATGAGTGCAAGCTGGAATCCTGTTGGATTTACGATTTACGAGCTGGTCTGCGGTTTAAAATCACAACCACGAATGAACACGAATAAACACGAATCATTTGCGTCCACTCGTCCGACCACGGCGGGTTTCCAGACAAAAGCGGCGGAGGGCCGCCGCAGTCCGGGACGCTGGCGCGAAATTTGTTGCTCCTGAACTCGCGAAGCGTCCCGGAGTGCGCCAGCCCTCTGGCGCTTTGCTTTCAAGCTTTTCCCAAACGCTCGTAAATCGAGGATCGTAAATCGCAAATCCTAAATCCCAAGCTGCTGCCAGAGCTTGTTGTAGTAGTTGACCCAAAACCAAATCACAAAAGCGCCGCCGCCGATGAGCGTGAGCAGATAAATGCCGATGGGAACCCATTGGGCGAGCAGTTGAACTTTCTGGCTGCCGTCTTCCTGATAGTAAGTGGCGAGGCGTCCGAGGGTTTCATCCAGCTTGCCGCTGACCTCGCCGGCGACGTATTGGCCGGTGAAAATATCGGGAAATATCCGCGATTCCTGGACCAGTTCACCCGGCGTGCGGCCGGCGCGCAGGGCCGGCACCCACGATTCCACGGTCCGTTGCAAGGCCACCGAACCGCTCGCTTTTGCGGCCATCTGCCACGCCTCAATAATGCTGACGCCGGCGCTGATGAGCGCCTCGAGCGCGGCGGAGAATCTTGCCAGCGCCAGGTGCTTCCGCGCTTTTCCGAGTATGGGAATTTTGCCCAGCAGCGATTCCACTTTGCCGCGCCAGGATTCGCTGTGCTTGTTTTGCGTGGCATAAACGAGCACGAACGTGGCGACATAAAGACAAAACAAGGCCAGGATCGGCAGCACGCATAAATGAGGATACCAAAAGTACAATACCAGCGTGGAAACGGCCGCCAGCACGTGCAGAAGAAACGCGGGATAAAGCAGGCCGCTAATGACGCGCCGGGCGACCTTGGCGCGCTCGACGTAATAATCCCCCAGCATGCGGAAGCATCGATCCAGCCGCCCGCTTTGTTCGCCGGCTTCAATGAGGGTCATGTCGAAGTCCGGCAGCCAATCCGGGATGGCGCGCATGGAGGCGGCGAACGGTTGGCCGCGTTCGACTTGGAGCATCAACGCGTCAATGGCGTGGCGATAAGCGCCCGAGGGGGCGTTGCGCTTGAGTTGTTCGAGAGAACGGACGATGCCGAGCCCTGCCGAGGTGAATTGCTGGAGCTGATGATAAAAGTCCGCCCGGCGATTGAGTTCACGGGGCGTGACGATGAATGGCATAACGCCCGAAGGCGATTAGCTGCTAGGCGGCAACGCGATCGAAGCTGGCTTTGAGGTCGCGCTTGCTTTTGAGGCCCACGATCTGGTCGGCGACCTGGCCTTTGTCGAACAGGAGCAGCGTGGGGATGGCGCGAATGCCGTATTCGGCGGCCAGGCTCTGTTGCTCGTCGATGTTGACCTTGGCAATCTTGACGCGGCCTTCGTATTCGTCGGCGAGCTCACCCAAAATGGGAGAGATCATCTTGCACGGTCCGCACCATTCGGCCCAAAAGTCCACCAGCACGGGCGTGAGGGACTGCAACACTTCCTGAGCAAAATTATCCTGCGTGAGAACAACGATATTCGGAGAGGCCATAGCGAAAATCCTTAAATCTTACATCCCAGTGTCTTTGAACAAGAACGCCAGATAAACCGTGCTGCCCACGGCAATGATTCCGGCAACACCCGCCGCGATGGCGAGGAATCGGTCCAACGGGCTCAACGTCTGCGGCCTGGGAGCTACCGGAGCAGCCGGGCGCGGTTGAGGAGCGGTAGCGGCCTTGGGAGCAGCCGGAGCGGCAATCGTGGGCTTCGGCGCCGCGGGCGCGGCGGCACTCGCCGGTGGCGCCATGGTGGGCACGCCGGTCGGTCCGCCGGGCGGAAGCGTCGGCAGTTTGATGGTCGGAGCCGCGGAGGGCTTCGGCGGCAAATTGATGCGCACCGTTTCTTTTTTGGGCTGCACCTTGCCGGTGGATTTCTTCATGGGTGACGCACCCTGCGGCGCGCCGGGAATATTGGAAGGAGGAATATCGGCCATAGCTAGGCTTCAAGATAGTTTGACGGCCATTACTGTCAAACTCTTATTCCAAAAAACCGGACGAAAAAAACAAAACGGACTCACGGGCAATGATGCCCGCAAGTCCGACAAAAAACACTCCGCTGGCTTAATGGCGTTCGCGGCGCTCGTAGCCGCCATCACGCTGGCCGCCGCCCCAGCGTTGCTGCTGTGGGCGTTCTTCACGCGGGCGGGCAATGTTCACCGTCAACGCGCGGCCTTGGAATTCCTTGTTATGGAATTGCTCGATGGCCTTGTTCGCGTCTTCGGACGAAGCGAATTCGACGAAGGCGAAGCCGCGGGATTTGCCGGTCATTTTATCCATCATGAGATTGACGGAATTGACCGCGCCAGCCTGGGAAAAATAATCCTGGAGATCATTTTCCATGGTCTGATAGGACAAGTTGCCTACGAAGAGCCGGGTGGGATTCATAATGCTGATTGTGTCGTTAAAAAAACCGCGTGGAGCACTGCGCCGGCAGGATCGCTGAATGTCGTTTAAGGTTCACTGACAGTCTGTCTTCTGACACCAACACTGTTTCTTTCAACTGACTGCGGCTATTTGTAACAAACTCCGGCCGCTCGTCAATAACGATTCAGTCCGTGTTTTTCCGGAGGGCGCCCCGGTGCCGGCGGCGCACTTCCTCGAAGAATTCCTCCGCCACGATAAACCCAACGCATCCTGGCGCGCCGCAGCGACAGGGATACTCATGATACTCGTCCAGATCGTAATTGTAATTAAACGTCAACTCCTCCCCTGCCCTGACATCGCGGATCGCAATGATCCAAATGCGGCCATCCTCCCATCGCGCTTCGCAATTCGGCTCGCAACTGTGATTTAGGAATCGCGCGGGGTTCCAACTGACGTTCCCGTCCAAATCATGCTCATCGTCCAACGCGAAAATGTATTCATTATGCTGCTCGCAGCGGGCGAGGGATTCCTGCTTGGAGATTTTTTCGCCGACGTATTCGATGATGGGCGTTTCTGACGCGATATCAATGCGAGCGAAACCGCCAGTGCCGTGGATGGATGAGGATTTGAACGTCACTAGATCGGTTTCGCTAACAATGACTTTGTCTTGAGAATTTTCCATCGCCAGGTAGCGCAGGCGTCTCGCCTGCGAGTTTAAGGAGCGTCTTCGCCCCTTGTTTTTCCTGGCGGCGAGACGCCACCGGAACTCGCAGCCGGGACGGCTGCGCTACGGGGCTGCTGGCTTTTCTCAGCCGCTGGGATTTTAAATCCATATTTTTGGCAGAATTCTTCGGCACGCGCGCGAATTTGCACGCGACGCCGGGTAAATGGGTCTTTGTACTCCAACCCAATCGCCCTCAAACCCAATTCCTTGCGCGCCGGCGAGCCATACATTTCGTCGCCGACAATGACATGCCCTCCAGCAGCTAAATGCACGCGAATTTGGTGCGTCCGGCCGGTGTATGGACGCGCTTCTATTAAGGTCGTGTTCCCGACGGTTTGGAGCACGCGAAACGTGGTTTCGGCGGCCTTGCCGGCGCGCGCGTCCACTTTCATTTTGCCGCGCTGCTCCGGGTCCGGGCCGATGTTCAAGCGGCAGGTCCATTCTTTTTCCTTCGGCGCGCCGTGCACGACGGCGAGATAGGTTTTTTCCATTTTTCGGCTTTCGAAGAGATCGCCGAAGGTGTTCACGGCGCCCAGACTTTTGGCGAACAGCAAAATGCCCGTCGTGTCGGCATCCAGCCGGTGAACGAAGCGGAGAAATTTCAGGTTGCGCGAGCGCGCCCAGAAATCGCGGTTCGCAATGGAGGACGTGAGCGCCATTTGCAGATTGCGGCTGGTTTTTTGCCATGAGGCCGGCACCAGCATCCAGCCGCGCGGCTTGTCAATGGCCAGCACGGAACGGTCCTCGTAGAGGATGGGAATGGTTTCGCCTGTGGGCAGTTCGATGTAATCGGTTTTCGGCACGCGCAAACAATTTACAATTTACGATTTACGATATGCGATTTACGAGCGTATGCGAATCGATTGCCACTCGTAAATCGTATATCGCCACGACGAAAGCGCCAGAGGGCCGCCGCTTTTAACATCTACGATCGCCACTGTATGATCGGCCATGCAAGCCGAGCAACTCATATGGGCATCTCGCCGATGATTTTCGGTTCGCACGGGCGAGACGCCCGCGCCGCTATTTCAGCCGCGCCAGCACTTGCTCGCAAACAGTTTTTGCGGCGTTGGGCCGACCCAGCGCCTTCGCGGCGGCGGCCATTTGCGCCAGTTTTTTCGAGCCGAGCAATTGCTCGATGCGATACGGCAAATCCTCCACGCGATTCACCTTGCCCGCCGCGCCGCGTTCGAGCAGGAAATCGCTGTTGGCCGCTTCCTGGCCGGGAATGGGATTCAAAATAAAAATCGGCTTGCCCATCGCGAGCGATTCGGAACTGGTCAATCCACCGGGTTTCGTGATCACCAGGTCGGACACGGCCATCAATTCGTGCATGTTGGAGGCAAATCCCAGCACGTGCGTGGGATGCTTGCGATCCTGAGCGGCCAAATCGCGGCGCAATTCCTCGTTTCGTCCGGTGACGACCACGGTTTGGAATTCCGCCGGCACCTTGTCCAGTTCCGCGAGAATTTTCGCAACCGGGCCCATGCCGAAACCGCCGCTCAAAACCAGCAACACGCGCTGGTCATCGCGCAGACCAAAATGTTTCCGCACGGCTTTGGCGTTCACCTTGGACGAAAATTTCGCGGCGATGGGAATGCCGGTGGCGATGATGTTATCCGCATTGGCGCCACGCGCGACGAGGCGCGCCTTGGTTTCTTCCGCGGCCACGCAGTAAAGGTCCACGCACGAATCCATCCACAGCGCATGCGCTTCGAAGTCCGTGATGACACTCACGGTCATCGGCGCAGGACAATCGTTTTTCTTCCGCCGATGCCCCAGCAGTTCCAGCGGCAGATAATGCGTGCAGAGGACGACGTCCGGTTTGAAATGCTTTACGTGACGCTCGAATCGATGACGCGAGTTGCTCGGGAAAGCGCGTTTCAATTTATTCAGCGTGCGCGCGACTTTCGGATTATCCGTTTTGGCAAAAACCATTCCCCACAATTCCGGCGCGCGTTCGACCAGCGTGAGATAACCGTCCGAATGGATTTTGCGGTGCAGCGGCGAAAAGAATTTCAGAAGGTCGATGCGTTCGAGAACATCGTTGGGACGTGAGGCGCGCCAGGCTTCCTCCAAAGCCGCTGCCGCCGCGATGTGCCCGCCTCCCGCCGTAATGGTCGCAATCAGAATTCTCATCTCGTGCGCGCAGCTTAATAATGTCTTTCGCGATTCGAAAGCATTGTTTAAGGCTGCCGCCGGGATTGCACTTCGACCAAACCTTTTTTGGCAGGGTATCCCGCCTTGGCGGGATGCGCGCCGTGTTGGGCCGGTGTTGCGGCGCGCGCGGAGCGATGCTCCCTGCCACCACGGGCAAGAAGCCTCTTTTTGGTGTGCCGTCTTAGAAATTAACCGCCATCCACTCCACCTTGCCGTCGTGGATGAAAAACACCAGGCCGAGTCGCTGATACCGGAGCACTTCATCTCCTGATACCTTCGGATTCGCATCTATTCTGTCGGGTTGGCCGTAAATTTTGATGACATCCTCGCGGGACGATTTGAGCGCGATTCCTTCTTTCGTTCGTCCTGCGAACGCTTTCTTGATGGCGCCCTCCTCACCCGTGGGATCGACAAATACAATCGAATGCACGATACCGTCTTTGAAGATCATTGAAAATCCAAGGTTGGAATAATCCAACGTGGCGTCGGTTTTTTTGTCCGGCTCGCCGATTTCATCGATCACCTGCTGCACAGTCATGCCCGGGTGCAGCGGCCCGACACTGGCGTGCGGTTGAATGATGATGGAAGCGCTGGAGGACAGCGGAGCCCGCGGATGTTTGGAGCAGCCACTGGCGAACAAAGCGACAGCTATACATATGGCAATTTCAAAAGCTGAAATGCAAACCTTCATGCTCTTTTAGAGTTTGGGGGCGGCCCGGTGTCATGCCAAGAAACAATTTGAACAGGGCTGACGCGTCTAATTTAAAAAAGGCATTATACCGAGGAAAGCGGGTATAATAATTGTAGCGCAGGCGTCCTCGCCTGCGAGTTTCGGCACCGTCCCGGTGCCGGAGCGGATGCAGAATTTCGCCGTAGAATTCGGGGCGAGACGCCACCGAAACTCGCAGCCGAGACGGCCGCGCTACATTTTGATGCGTCAGCCCTGACAATTTGAAGTAGCCAAAACTTTCCCAGTTCTTTAATTCAATCGCTATGAACACTGCCCGTTTTACCATCGTCCTGGTCACTGCGCCGGATTTGAAAATCGCCCGGCGGCTGGCGCGCGTGGCACTGGAGGCGCGGCTCATCGCGTGCGCCAATCTCGTTCCGAGCATTGAATCGCTCTACTGGTGGCGGGGAAAAATCGAGCGCGGCGCGGAAGTGCTGATGATTTTGAAAACGACGGCCAAATCCTTGGCCAAACTCGAAAAGCTCATCGTTTCCGAGCATCCCTACGACACCCCCGAGTTCCTGGTGCTGCCCTTGAGCGGCGGTAATGGGCGGTATCTGGATTGGTTGACGGCGAGTTGCGGGCAATAACTATTTACGATTTACGATTTACGCGCCCCAAAATAGGTTCACGCGCTCGCAGATCGAAAATCGTAAATTACAGATGGGGTGATTTTCCAGTTGAACAACTTGATGCGGCGAGTAGGTTGCGACATGGGAAACGTTGGAAGCCTGATTCCAGCCCTGCTCCTGGTCCTGTTCATGAGCGCGGTTGTAGGGGGCACGTTCATCACGCTTTTAATTCTGGGCTGGAGACGCAAGCAACTCGCGGCCGAACAACCCTTTGCCCAAATTTTCAAGGAGATTTCGCTCTCGCCCATCCTGTTAAAACGCCCGAGCACCTGGCTGGCCGTGCGCAGCCGCAATGTGCACGCCGTCCAGCTCGCGCTCGGCTTGAACAACGTCCAGCCCTGCACCTGGTCCGAAGGTCTCGCGGGCGACGAAAAGCTATTTATTGCGCCGCCGGTCAAAGGTTGGGTCCTGATCATTGGTTCAGGCCTGCCTGACCCGGCGGACGACGTGGATGTCTGTTTCCGGTTCCTGACGCATCTCAGCCAAAAGCTCGGGCAAGTGCAGTATTTCAAGGCCAATCGGGTTCTCGGCCACCACGCCTGGGTGCGGGTTGAAGGCGGCAAGGTGGCGCGCGCTTATGCCTGGGCGGGGAAGACGTTGTGGAACCAGGGCACGTTCACGCGGGTGGAAGCGGAATTTGGCTTGAAATGCTTTCAATACCTGGAATCGCCGGATGAAACCTTCGAGTCGTCCGAGACCGCGATTAGCAACGTGGAAAAAATTTCGTCGCTCGCCGGCCGCTGGAGCATTGATCCGAATACCGTGGACGAACAATTGTTTGAACACGCCTATGGGATCGCCGGCGAACCGCCGAGGCTTTTTTGACGGAAGCTCCAGAGAAATTTCAAACACTCAGCTTGGAGCTTCTCCGGCACTGACGCGCCGGAGTTGACATCCGCAAGTTCTCTGCAAAAACTACTGCCAATCGAACAGGAATCCTATGTCACTGGATCTCGAACTTCAAAAATTCCCCAAAAAAATTCTGTTGAAGGAAGATTTCGAATGCACGCTGCGTCCATTGAAGAAGGACGATGAAAAGAAATTTTACGAGTTCTTCAAAGCCGTGCCGGAGGAAGAGCGCATGTTCATCAAGCATCGCGTGGCCGACCAGAGCGTGATTCGCGATTGGTGCCAGAAGATTGACCTGGGCCGGAACCTTCCCCTGCTCGCGCTCGCGGACGGAAAAATCGTCGGCGACGCCACGTTGCACTAGCATCTCGGCGGCTGGAAACGGCACATTGGACGCGTAAGCGTCCTCGTGCTCCCGCAATACCGGGGCCGTGGCCTGGCTCGCGCGATGGTGAAGGAAATCGTGCAGATCGCGCGCAATCTCGGTCTTGAACGTGTGGAGGCCGAATTCATCGGTGAACAGGAAGCCGCCATCAAGATGTTCGCCCTCCTCGGCTTCAGCAACCTGGTCCGCCTGGAAGAATATGTGAAAGACATGCAGGCCATTTCGCATGATTACGTTCTCATGGGCGTGGATTTGAAGGTGGATGAAGATTATGCGGGAGTGGGAGGGTGATTGATGATTTGCGATTGCCGATTGCCGATTGCTGATGGGCTGGACCTGTTCAGCCGCACGTAAATCGTATATCGTAAATCGTAAATGCGTGCTCCTGAGAATTGCCCCTGTTGCGGTGCGGAAGTGCCTCGGAACGCCCGCGCGTGTCCGGAATGCGGCGCGGACGAGGAAACCGGCTGGTCCGAAGAGGCCCACACGGGCGGGCTTGATCTGCCGCAAGAGAATTTCGACTATGAGGAATTCGTCAAACGCGAGTTCGGTGGAGGCAAAAAGAATCCCATTCCGCGCGGAATTCATTGGTTTTGGTGGATGGTGGCCGTGCTGCTCGTGGCCGGCTTTGTTTGGGGATTTTTGAAATGGTAGGTTAGCGCGGCGCTCCGCAATTTGTGGGGTAATGGCCTACTTGCCAGTTGTGTACGGCGGAGAAAAAATACCGGGGCTTATGGCGAAGATGATCGCAGACACGCGGCTGGCGCCCAGCGTCCATTTGACGCCGGTTGAGATCAATGAACTGAACGACGGCACCGTCCTGATTTCGCAACTGATCGCTTACGCCCAGAACAACGGCTTCACCCGGTTGCGTTTGACGGGCGGGAGAATGCTCGACGTCAAGGAAACGACCGATCGTATTGATTTTTTGGTTCGCCGCGCGTGCGGATCTGACTGAAAGTCATTCTTTGGGAAATTGCCGGCTCTGTTATTTGGGAGGCAGCGCAGGATGGGAGGTTTCGGCATTCGCTGTGTTGGTTTCCGCATATATGGCAATGATATTGCTGGAATAAACCCGTTGCGATTTGTCGCCCTCGCGCGAAGTGGGAGTCAAGCGCTGGTTGGGAATGACCTCCACGCGATAATGCATGTTGGGAAGAGCGATGTTCGTGACAACTATCGCCTCCCTCACGCTGCCGTTCTCGTGCCCTGCCGCCTGGGAGACCTCGGAAACGCGCGGAGTATTTGAGGCGCTCACCGGCCGCGACCGGCATCCCACGCCGGTCAACAGAACCGCACAGGAAAAAACATAGCATGAAATTCTCATAAGCTTTTCCTCCGTGCCTGAATTTTGCCCGCGCGATGAAACGATTCCATGGGGTCATGCCCCCAAGCGGGATCGCAATTCGTCACGAGTTCGCCAATTTCCACCGCAACATTGGCCCCGGAGAAACCCCGAGAGGCATCCCTTATCCGCGCAACGCGCGTACGAATAGAAACGGACAATGAATTTATTGCATATCCGAAACGCGGGAGGATACTGGGATCAACCAAATGGCAGTGCAGAATTAAATGATGTAGCGAGGTTATGAAGATACTGTTGCAAGATAGGCGGACACTCCAATACCTGCAGACGGTCGATGCGTGGACGAAGAACCACGCCGAGGCCCACAACTTCCTCCACTCCCAGAAAGCGATTGAGTTCGCTCACGACCACGACCTGACGGATGTCTATGTGGCGCTGAAATTCCTGGGCGGCGATCCGGATGTGGTGGCGCCCGTCCCCGACAAGCCTCTGCACGTGGCGCGCGCCGTCACCCGTTGATTTATTCGCGGGCCTGCGCCGGACGGGATTCCGCGCTTACCAGGCACACGTCGTCCTCGAATTCCCGGCTGCCCGAGAAGGCCTGCACTTCCGCGAGCAATTCATCGAATAATTGCTCCGCCGGCAGATGGATCCGCTTCCGAACCGCTTGCAGCAACCGTTCCTGTCCAAACTCCTCTCCGCCCGCGTTGGTCACCTCGTAAATGCCGTCGGTGTAAAGAAAGACCAAATCATTCGACCGCAGCGGGCAGCGGCCAGTGGGGTAATCCGTCTTCTCAAACAACCCCAGCGCCGGTCCGTGACGCGAGTCGCAATCCTTCAACGCGCGAATCAGATTCAAATCCCTCTGCAACAGGAACGGGCTCGGGTGGCCCGCATTGGAGAACCGCAGTTCGCCGGCCACCGCGTCCGCCACCGCGTAGAAAGCCGTTGCCAGAAACGGCTCCCGCGTGCGCCGCAAAATGGCGCGCAAGCTGCGATTGATTTCCGTCAAAAAACGCCCCGCATCGGCGGCCACCGGCATCAATTCTTCAATCAACCCGCGCATGATGGCCGTAATCAGCGCTGCTCTCATTCCGTGGCCCATCACGTCGCAGATGAAAATGCCGGCGGTCGAATCGGTGATGGCAAAGATGTCGAAAAAGTCCCCGCCAACCGCCTGCGCCGAAATGTAGCGATGGGAAAATTGCAGCAGGCTGTCCTCGGGCGCGACGGAATGCGGGAAGGTCGGATATTGGTCCGGCAAAAAAATCTGCTGGATTTCGCGCGCCATGTTGAAATCCGATTCCAATTGCGCGTTTTTTTCGCGCAATTCCGCCGCGTAATGATGCAGTTGCTCGGACATGCGTTTCCGCTCGATGGCATATCGCATGGCGCGCGCGAGCAACTGGCCATCCACCTGGCCCTTGATCAAATAATCCTGCGCGCCCTCGTGCACGGCGTTCAAAGCCACGGTCGTGTCATTCAACCCGCTCAACACGATGATCGGCACGTGCGGCGCGCGCGCGTGCAGCTTCATGAAGGATTCCAGGCCGTGACTGTCCGGCAGGGATAAATCGGAAAGCACCACGTCCACGCCGCCGTTGCCCAGTTCCTGCAAGCCCATATCCAATCGCTCGACATGCCGCAATTCGAACTCGTCACCGCCGGCATCCGCGAGCATCACTTCGATGAGGCGCGCGTCGCCCGGATTGTCCTCGATGAGCAGCGCACGAATGCGCGACGGAGCGGCCTGGTTTTGCGGTGCCTGTCGTTCATGGGTTTGGGTCATCATCGGGCGAGCGTACCTTTCCGCGGTTTTTGCGCAAATGGGTTGATTCCGCCATATAGGAGAAAGGCCGATTCATCGGCAGACGCATCTTACCGTAGCGCAGATTTGTCTCCCCTGAAATCTCGCTCACGGGTGCGCCTCTTCTTTCGCGGGAATGGTGAAGAAAAAAGTCGTGCCTTCGCCCGGCTTGGATTCCACCCAGATTCGGCCTCCGTGACGCTCGATGATTTTTTTGCAAATCGCCAGGCCCATGCCCGTGCCGGGATATTCCTGCCGCGTGTGCAACCGTTGGAACAGCACGAAAATCCGCTCGAAATTTTTCGCATCGATGCCGATGCCGTTGTCCCGCACGTGAAAAATCCATCGGTTGCCGTCCCGCCGCGCGCCGACGTGAATCTTCGGCGGAGCGGCGCCGCGGAACTTGATGGCGTTCCCGATCAGGTTCTGAAACACCTGCGTCAATTGGACCTCGTCGCCGTCCACCACCGGCAGTGGCTCGTGTTCGACCACGGCCTGGCTTTCCTTGATGGCCACTTTCAAATTCGCCACGGCGGTGGCGAGCGCGTTCTCGCAATCGGTCGGCGCCATCGCCCGCGCCCGCGTGTCCACCCGCGCATACGCCAGGAGGTCCTGGATCAACGCCTGCATCCGCCGCGCGCCATCCACGGCATAGCCGATGAATTCCAGTTCCTCCGCGTCGAGCTTTTTCTTGGCGTGGAGGTTTAAAAGTTCCAGATAACTCGCGATCATTCTCAATGGCTCGGTCAGATCGTGCGAGGCCACGTAGGCGAACTGCTGGAGTTCAGCGTTGGAACTTTGCAGTTCGGACGAGGTTCTCTTCAGTTCGTCCATCGTCTTCAGCCGCGCCTGTTCCGCGCGAAAAAGCAATTTTGCATTCCACCAGATGACGGCGGCAAACAGCACGATGTTCGCGAAGGCATACAGCGAAATGCCGGATTCGATTTCGAAAAACCCGTGTTTCTCGCTGGAAAAGCGCAGCGCGCACAGGATGAGCGGAATCAAAATCGCCGCCGGCAACAGCCGCCGCGCCATGGTCCCCCCGGTCGTGTCGCTCGTGACCGCCTGCATCAGCCCGCGTCCGGGCCGCGCGGACAGCGCCGTGACGCTGAATAATTCGAAACAAATCGCCGAACTCAACGCCATGGGCACCCGGCTTCCCAGTGTGTAGAGCGGCAGCACGTGATAGGCGTAACCGATCAACACCAGCAGCGCAATCGACCCCACGAGCAGGATGAACACCTGTGCCGGGCGGAAACCGCGCCGCGTTTCCACGTCCAGCAGCAAGAGACCCAGCGCGCAAGCGACGAAGCAAATCGCCGTGTTCATGGCAATCTCGTTCGGGCCGTATAAGCTGACCTCCCTGGGAAACAACCATTGATCGAAATTCAGCTCAATGCTGGACACGCATTCATCAACCACCTTCGCCGCGCCTCCCAACAGCACGATCGCACCGCAAATCAGCACGCCCGCATCCGCAGTTTTTTTACTTTTGTGCGATGCCCGGCATAGTGCAATGCCGATGAGGATGAAAAGCACGGCAGTGAACGGATTCATCGACATGAATTTCGAGGACCCGCTTTTCAGCGCCGGCACATGCAGAAACCATCCCAGCAGAACCAGTCCCGCGATGAGAATGATAACGATGCTGGCGCGCCGCGATAAGCGCTGAAGAAAAATCTGTGAAGCGGTTTCTCCCATGATTGCTCCTGGCCGCGGCGCAGCGTACAAGCCTCCGCCAACCTACGGCACTTTTGCAAAAAAGCCAGCGGCTTTAGAGGAGGGTAAAAGCTCCAAGCACCAAGCGTCCAGAGAAGCGCCAAATCCGAAGCTCCAATCGCAGTCTGTGGCGCTTCCTTCCCCGTTGGATGTTGGAGCTTGAAGTTTCTCTGGATCTTGGTGCTTGGACCCTGGGAGCTTTCCGCCGGCGCCTATGAAAAGCGCACAAGATACAAATTGCGTTACGCGCAGGAATGGGCGGCCCGGTGGGAGGGCGGTGGCGCAGGCAGATGCGCGCGGATGTCCCTCACCATTTTCACCAAGGAATCAAAATTCGGCGGCTTCACGAGGTAACCATTCGCTCCGCCCTCGTAGGCTTGCCGGATATCTTCATGCATTTCCGATCCCGAAAGCACAAAAACCGGCAGGTGCTTTAGCGCGGATTGATTGCGAATCCATTTCAAGACTTCCATGCCGGCTGCGCGCGGCATTTTCATGTCCAACAGCACCAGCGCCGGCAATTCGCAATGCGGTCGATCGGCGCTGCTCAAGTATTCGATGACCGCGTTGGCGTCGTGAATATTCAGCAGCTCGAAATTGACATCCGCTTTGGCACACGCCACCTGCAACAAGGTGGTGTCATTGGGATCATCATCCACATGCAGCACCGTGACGGACTTTTTAGCCGGCTCCTTCGGTTGGCCGTGCGAATTCTGTTTCTTCTCTATCTTTTGCTCTTTCATGGCACGCATTTGCGGGATCAGCGCGAGGTGGCAATCGTGCCGAAAAATGAACTTTACCCTACTCCTCCAAATGATTGAGTCAAAGGGATTTTTGTACGTAAAACACCCCACAAATGCGGGTTATCGTTATCGCACGAATTCCAGTTCCTGGCGGTGCGGGAGCAGGCCGCGCTCGAAGGCCCGCCCGAGAAAGCGGCGGATGGATTCCCGCCCACGGTCGCCGTAATCAAGGGTCCAATGGTTGACATACATGCCGACGAATTTGTCGGCCAAATCGCGTCCCATGTCCCGCGCATATTGCAGCGCGTGTTGCACCGCTTCCGCACGGTGATCGAGGCTGAACTGAATGCTCGCCGTCAGAACGTCTGAAATCTGCCGGCGCACGTCCGGCGCGAATCTTTTGTGAATCACGTTGCCTCCGAGCGGCAGCGGCAAGCCCTCGTTTTCTCTTCCCCACCAAACGCCGAAATCCTCGCAGACCACCAGGCCTTCGTTCTGATACGTCAACTGGCCTTCGTGAATAATCAATCCCACTTCGGCCGCGCCGGAGCGCACCGTCTCAAAAATTTTGTCGAACGGAACGACGACGATGTTGAAATCCTTCGCCGGTTTCCCCAGCCAAAGCTGCAACGCCAAAAACGCGCTCGTCATCTTTCCTGGCACGGCGATTTTTTTCCGCGCGATTTCCCCGCGTAAAAATTTCTTTTTCGCCACCAGCATCGGCCCATAGCCGTCGCCCATGCTTGCGCCGCTGGGCAGCAGCGCATATTGATCGCTCACATAGGCGTAGGCGTGAATGCTCACGGCGGAGATGTCCAGTTCGCCGCGCGTGGCGCGCTCGTTCAGCGTCTGGATGTCCTGCAAAATGTGCTCGAAGCGAAATCCGTGCGTCGGAATCAATTCCTTCGCCAATCCATAAAACATGAAGGCGTCATCCGGGTCCGGCGAGTGCCCGAGCGTCAAAGTCCGTTTGTCCATCGGAAAATCGTAGGAGCGGGCGTGAGAAGGCTCAAACTTTTTTTAAACAACCGATTTCGACGCGCAACTCTGGATTGACATCATTCGCCAGTCATGGCTGAGTCGCGCTGCACAACACCATGAACTTAATCCGCTACCGCCTTGAATATCAGGAGCCGATGCTGGCGTTGCATCGCAGCGCCATCGAGGGGTTCGCTTTGGGCATGACCCGGCAGCAGGATGAAGCGGATCTGATGGCCATTGATGACGTTTATCTGCGCTCCGGCGGCGAGTTTCTGCTGGGTTTGCTGGACGAGCGGCTGATCGCCATGGGTGGATTCAAAAGGATGTCGGAAGATTCAGCCGAGTTGCGGCGGATGCGGATTGCGCGCGATCTTCAAGGTCAGGGCTACGGCACACTATTGTTGCGGGAACTCGAAGATCGGGCCCATCGAGCCGGTATTCGCACACTTTGCCTCGACACCGCGCAACGCCGTCCTTTGACCCTCGAATTTTATCGCAAACACGGTTACCAGGAAATCGGACGGAATTTTTACGGGGCCGTCGAAACCGTCCAGTTCAGCAAAACCTTGTTGCGCACCTGATCACCTTCGGCTTTCGGTCTTCGGCTTTCGGATTTGCCGGTGTCAAGTTTCCATTCGCGAAAAAGTTTTTCACAATGCGCGTCCGCGCTTGCTCCAAAATTTTTTCTGCGTCATAAACTTTCCCGATGTTGAATCTCAGTTCGCTCAATCCGCAGCAGCGCCTTGCCGTCGAGACGTTAAAAGGGCCGGTTTTGATTCTGGCCGGCGCCGGCACGGGCAAAACGCGCGTCATCACGTTCCGCATTGCCCACATGATTGAGCGCGGCGTTGCGCCCGGAAACATTCTCGGCGTGACCTTCACCAACAAAGCCGCCCGCGAAATGCAGGAGCGGGTGAGGAAATTAATTCCGAAACCACGAAATCCGAAATCCGATACGAAACTCGACCGCCCAACGATTTGCACGTTCCATTCTCTTTGCGTTCGCATCCTGCGCCAGCATATCGAGAAACTCGGTTACAAGCGCAATTTCGTCATTTACGACGAATCGGAACAGCTCGGCGCAGTTAAAAAAATCCTGGCGCAGATTTCGACCAAGGGTGAAAAGACCGATCCGGGCGCGATTCTCAGCTTGTTGAGCCGCTACAAAAACGGCGGCGAACGTTCCGCCGCTTTTGCCGATGAAAGCGTCCGCGCCATGGCCGAGCACATCCGCAAGCGCTACGAATCCGCCCTGCACGCCTGCAATGCCGTCGATTTCGACGATCTCATCCTGCTCACATTGCGCTTGTTCAAGGAACATCCCGACGCGCTGGAAGCCTGCCGCGCCAAATATCAATACGTAATGGTGGACGAATACCAGGACACCAACGCCGCGCAATTCGAGCTCGTCCATGCCCTGACGCAGGAGCATCGCAATTTCTGTGTCGTCGGCGACGATGACCAAAGCATTTACGGCTGGCGCGGCGCGGAAATTTCCAACCTGCTTGACATGGAAAAACATTTTCCCGAGGTCAAAGTCATCAAGCTCGAGCAAAATTACCGTTCCACAAACACCATCCTGCGCGCGGCAAATACGATCATCAAAAACAACCTGCGCCGCCGCGGCAAACAACTCTGGTCCGACAAGGGAGACGGCCCAAAAATCATTCTGCACGCTTTCAATGACGATGAAGAGGAAGCGCGCACGATAGTGGAGCAGATCAATTACGCGCGCCTCGCCCGGCGCATTCCGTGGGGCGGCAACGCGATTTTGTTCCGCACCAACCAGCAATCGCGTCCGCTCGAAACCGCCCTGCGCACCGCCGGCGTGCGTTATCATCTCATCGGCGGGCAAAGCTTTTTTGACCGGCGCGAAATCCGCGATTTCCTCGCATATCTCAAGACGTTCCTGAATCCGAACGACGATATCAGCCTGTTGCGCATCGCCAACACGCCCGCTCGCGGCCTGAGCGACGTCACCATGGAACGCTTTCTCGCCGCCAGTCACGAACGCAAAGGCTCGGTTTTCGCCGCGATGAAAAATCCCGCCGTCACCACGACGTTCCAGGCAAAAACCCGCGAATCCATCGAAGCTTTTGTGGAATTTGTCGAACGCACACGCAGCGAATTGGGCAATGTTTCCCATCGTGGAATGAATTCGGACGCTCAAAACGAACCTCAAAGGTCAATCCAAGTTCCCCCTCTCCCCGGGGGAGAGGGCCGGGGTGAGGGCGAGCGTGATATCTCACTACAGAACTGGGCAAACGATTTCCTCGACGAAATCGCTTACTTCAACGAACTGCGCCGGGGCGAAAAAAATCCCGAAGCCTCCGAAAATCGTATTCGCAATTTGAAAGAACTCATGGCGACGCTGGACAACACCGGTTCACCCGGCGATGCGCCCACGGAACGCCTGCAACGTTTCCTCGAAGACATCACGCTCGATTCCGACCGCGAAGAAGACGAGGAAAAGGCCGGCGACGCCGTCACGCTCATCACCATGCACAGTTGCAAAGGCCTTGAGTTCCCGCATGTCTACGTCGTCGGCCTCGAAGAAGGCCTGCTGCCGCATTCGCGCTCGAAAGTGGACGGCACGCTGGACGAGGAACGCCGCTTGTTTTACGTGGCCATCACGCGCGCGATGCAAACGCTGACCATCAGCCATTGCGGCGGCCGGAAAAAATATGGCCAGTTGCTGCCCTGCCATCCCTCTCAATTTCTTAAGGAGCTACCGGAAGAACTCGTCGAGCACGGCGACGAAAAAGCCAAGACACCGGTCCCCGCGACGTCCGGCAAGGATATGTTCGCGGCGATGAGGGATTCGTTGGGCTAAACGGCTCTGTCCCACCAAGTTCACGTCGGCCCTGGGTATAATTCGTGCTGCTAATCGCGGCCAATGAGAAGGTCGCTTCCGATTGCCACCGTATTTCTGGTGTTTAGCGCGTTTTGGCTGCGCGCCACGGACCGTTATGTGCGCCAGGACAGTCCCAATCCGGCGTCTCCGTACGCAAATTGGGACGCGGCCGCGCACGTTATCCAGGACGCGATCGATCTGGCTGCAGCAATACGGTTTTCCCTTGGATGGCTCCGCCGATTATGCCGATGCTGATGGTGACGGCATGAACAACTGGCAGGAATGGCGCGCGGGCACGGTTCCCACCGACCCGAGGTCGCTGCTCGTCATATCCAATCTCACCCTGAACATTTCCGGCGCGACGCTCACGTGGCAAAGCCAGACGAACGTTCCGTATTATATCCAGCGCGCCACTGATCCGGGCGCAGCGTTCTCCACGATTCAAAGCAACATCACCGGATGGGCCGGGTCAACGAGTTACACCGACACCAATGCCACCGGCGCCTTTTTTTATCGCGTTGGCGTTCAATAACGCTTCCTGCCCGGCCCGCCAGAGAAGTCGCCGCAAGGCGTTGATCCGAAGCGCCTCCGTGCTTCCCACGGCTTCAGGCATCAGCCACCACGCGCACCAAAAACCTTCGTCTTAGAACGAAAATACAATTGTTCGGGCGTTTGTTCTGTGCGTAGACTTGCTGTTCTATGATGTTGTTGCACATTCGCAAACCGGCGCCAGTATTCGCGAAACTATTGGCAGTTTTCTCGGCGGCATTCGTCTTCTCATTTTCAGCCGAGGCCCAAACGACCTTTCTTTGGGGACCGGCTGGCGCCGATATCAATTGGTCCACGCCGGAGAACTGGTCGCCGACCGGTGTGCCGGGAATCCTGGATACAGCAGTTTTCGGAGATGCCGATACGACCAGCGATCCCGCCACGGTGAACAACATCGTGAATACGAGCACGACGGTGTCCACGTTGAGCTATACCAATGCCACCAGCGGCGCGTGGCACGTCACCCAGATTTCCGCGCCGAACAAGCTGACCGTCACCAACGGTTTCCTGGTGGGCGGACAGGCTGGTTCGGACAGTTTTTTCACATCCGTCGCGATGACCGGCAACGGCACATTTGAGGTGGACGGCAACAATTTCAAGGTCAGCAACCTGGGCTCCTCCTCCTCCACTGAGGCGAATGCGACGTTCGACATGTCGGGCCTGAGCAACTTCGTCTACAACGCGCCCTTCGGCACTTGGATCGTCGGCGGCAGCGGTGGTGACGCGCGTGGCGGCGGCGTGCTGAATCTGGCCGGCTACAGCAACAACATCACGGTCGGCACTATCAACTTCAACACCGGCAGCGGCAACAACAGCAAGTTCGTGAGCCTGATTCAACTCGGCGGCGGCACGAACATTTTCAATGTGAACAATTTCGTGGTTTGCCAGACCAAGGCGCAATTCGCCACGGTCCAGTTTCAACCCAGCGCTCCCGCTGAGGCCGGTTTGACCATCCGCGGCACCAACGGCGCGACGGACGACAGCTCGCGCGGCGACATCACCCTGGGCGACCGCAACAACACCGGCAGCGCCGGCACTGACGGTGAAATGCTCCTCAACGGCCATCCGGTAAATATCAAAGCCGACACGCTGGTCATCGGGCAGGACCGCTCCAGCAGCAGTGGCACGTCAACGCATTTCGGCAAAGGCATCCTGCAGTTCGACACCGGTGTCGTCGACGCAACGACCATCAATATCGCGAATTGCACTTCCGGAAATACAGCGTCATCCGCCAACGGCGAGTTGACCGTGGGCGCCAATGGCACCCTGATTGTCGGAACCAATGGAATGACACTCGGCAATTTGACGAGCGCCACGAGCGCTTACGCCGGTTTCACCAATTCCGGAACCGCGTTCTGTTCCAACAGCATCGTCAAAGGCACGGCTACAGCCACGGCCAATATCGATCTCTCCAACGGCAAACTGACCATGGTGTCCGGCGGCATCGGCACGCCTAACGCGCCGATTGATTCGCTTACCGTGGCTTCGAGCACGTTGACGCTTCCGGTTGATTACACTTTAACCAACATTGTGGTTGCGAACTATAATCCGGTGGACGACGCCAGCGTGATTAACATCTCGGCGCTGCCCATCCTGACCGGTTATCCGAGCACCTTCCCGCTGGTCACCTACGGCACGCTGGCCGGCGCCGGATCCATTTCGATCGGCACGCTGCCGGGAACGTTCAAGGGATACATCACCAACGACACGACGGCGCGCACTGTGTTCCTGGTTGTTACGAACGGACCGGCCACGTCAAAGAGCGATTTGTGGCAAGGAAATGTCAGCGGCACCTGGGATACCAGCACCAAGAACTGGACCACGAACGGCGTCGCCGCGGCTTACACCGAGAATGACACGGTGACATTCGACGACAGCGCCATCCGGACGAACATCACCTACTCCACCACCCACACGCCCTTGGGGATGTCGTTTGCGAACAATTCCGTGGCTTACAATCTCGGCGGCACGGGCAAAATCAGCGGTGACACGGGCCTCACCAATTCAGGCGCCGGTTCCGTGACCCTCAGCGCCAGCGGCGGCGATGATTTCGACGGCGGCATCCATGTCAACGCCGGCACAGTTATTTTGGATGATGCGAACAGCGCCATCACCGGCCCGCTCACGATTGCGTCGGGCGCCACGTTCCAACTCGGCAATAACGACGCGAACGGAAACCTTCCTTCCAGCGTGGACGATCAAGGCACTCTGATTTTCAACCGAAGCGATAGCCTCGACGTGGACGTTCCCATCACCGACTCCGGCTCGGTGGTCAAGATTGGCAACGGCGTTTTGACGTTGAGCAACGCCAATACTTACACAGGCGATACCACGGTGACCAAGGGCACCCTGGCATTGGCGGGCGCTGGTTCGATTGCCGGCAGCGCCAACGTCAACGTTGGCGGCGCCACGCTGGACATGTCGGCGGTCAGCAGCCCCACGGTCAACAACCTAAATCTCACGAACGCAGTGCTGGTGTTGGGCTCGAGCAACACGGCCGTCCCACTGAACGCGGCGTTTGTCAGCATGGCCGGGACTGCGAACACCATCAACATCACCGCGTTGCCCGCCTTCGCCACGTATCCGGCAACCGTGCCCCTCGTGAAAACAGTCTCTGGCGTTTCCGGATTCAACGCCCAAATCGGCAGCTTCCCGGCGGCCACTCCGGCTTACGCGGGCAGCGTCGCGCTCAGCGGGGATGGCACCGCGATTGAACTCACCGTGACGGCGGGCCCTGTCGGAACACGTCCGGCGGTTTTCTGGACCGGCGCCGATGCGGTGAGCGGGAACACCAATTGGTCCGATGCGGCAAATTGGCAAACGCCCGGCGTGCCCACGGCCGTTGACAATGTCGTTTTCAATGACACCGCTGTGGTGTTCGACCCGCTCACGATTGACAACAAAGTGGACGCGAATACCACCATCAGCACGCTCAGTTACACTAACTCGACCAGCGGCCAGTGGCATGTGACCGAGATCCCGGCCGGCATCACCTTGACTGTGAACAGCAATATGACGGTCGGCGGATTGTCGGGCAGCGGCATTACTTCCTCGGCGGCCGTGACCGGCGGCGGCACCCTGGTCGTCAACGGCACGTCCCTGGCCATCGGAAACAACGGCTCCTCCGGGGTCGATTCGGGAACGATTCTCGACCTTTCCGGCCTGAGCAACTTCGTTTATTCCGTCCCGACCGGAACCATTCAGATGGGTTCCGGCAATCGGAGCATCGCCGCCTTCAAGCTCGCCAACGGCAGCAACTACATCACTGCCGACAGTCTTAATGACAATACGACGTCGACCAGCAGTTCCGGGACTGGCGACCTGACGCTCGGCGGCGGCACGAACATCATTAACGTGGCGAATTTCAACATCGGCGCCGGTCGCAGCAGTTCCACCGTCTCATTCCCCGACGTCACCGGCGGCCTCCGCGTCCGTGGCGTGGGTGGCACGGACAACGACCGCGCCGCGATGACGATTGGCAACCGCAATAACAGCGGCGGCAGCGGAAACACCATCAACGACTTCTTTTCCGTGAACGGCCATCCGGTGGACATGAAACTCAGCACGCTCACCCTCGGCAAGTCGGGCTCGAACCCGAGCGGCACCGCCAACGGCAACGGCACCTTCTCGTTCGATACCGGCACGGTTGACGTAAACAGCATCGTGATGGGCGTGGCGAGTGGTTCCACAATCGGTGTCCAGGCCTCCGGCACACTTAACGTCGGCGCAGGCGGCACGCTCATCGTCGGCACCGGCGGCGTCAGCCTCGGCAACAAAAATGCCGCATCCGGTTTGGCTGCGGGCGCCTTGAACATCGGCGGAACGGTGGTTTCCTCGGGTGACCTCGTGAAAGCCACGGCAAGCGCGACGAGCAGTATCACGATCACGAGTGGTGGCGTTTTGAAGATGCTTTCAGGCGTCATCGGAACGCCGGACAGACCAGTCGATACTCTGACGCTCGACACCGCCACCATTCAACTGGCGGTCGATGGCAGTTCGGCTGTCACGAACATCGTCGCGACGACTATCACCGCCGCGAACACCTCCACGATCAACATCGGCTCGGTGACACGCATCACGGCCCCGGCAACGGTTTCGCTCATCAGCTATGTGGGCGCCGATCCATTCCCGAATCTTGTCCTCGGCACGTTGCCGGCGGGCGTGACGGCCACGCTCGTTGATGACCAGGCCAATGCCACCATCGACCTGAATATCACCTCTGCGCCCGCGCCGTCAGTTCCGCCGACCATCAATAACATTACGATCAGCGGCCGCAACATCATCATCAGCGGCACGAACAACATTGGATCGGCCGGCACGTTCCACCTGCTGACCTCGACCAACCTGTCGCTGCCTCTGGCGAACTGGACGGTTCTCACCAACAGCAGCTTCAACAACGGCAATTTCAGCATCACCAACGCGATCGATCCCACGAAGCCGGCTGGCTTCTACATCCTGCAGGTGCCTTAAACCCCTACAAAGTCCCTGCACAGAACGGCGGGCCGGATTCCGGCCCGCCGTTTTTATTTGTGCCGGAAAACCCCGAAGTGCAGATTTGCAATTGCTCCGTAGAAATCATCGTTTGTCGCTCCGCGACTGCCGAAAGCTTTCTACAAAGCAGATTATAAATCGGCGCTATGTTTTCCTGGCGCGCTCCCTTTTTTCCGACCGCATCATTGGCTAAGGTAATTTCCGACTCACGAGTGAGGATTCAACCCCATTTGCCTCCGATTTTCGTTTTGTCAAAGTCCAAAACGAAATGAAGCAATTTAGTTCGGTCATTGGCAAAAGTTTGGTCCTGTCCATGATGATTTCGTTCCGTGCCGGCGCGGTGGACATCCTCACATATCACAATGACAACTCGCGCGATGGCGCAAATCTGAATGAAAACACGCTCACACCCGCGAACGTAAACTCGAGCACGTTTGGCAAATTGTTCACTTATCAGGTCGACGGGAACGTTTATGCGCAGCCCCTGTATATGAGCGGCGTGAGCATTTCCGGCAAGGGCAAGCACGATGTCGTGTTCGTCGCCACGGAGCACAATAGCGTCTACGCATTTGAGGCGGACAGCGATACGGGCGCAAACGGCGGGTTGCTGTGGCAAGTCAATCTCGGCACAGCCGTGCCGACACCGAACGATTCCCTGCCCTTCCAGGCCATCACGCCGGAGGTCGGCATCACCGGCACGCCGGTGATTGATCCGGGATCACACACGCTGTACGTGGATGCATTCACGTGGGACGGCGTTAACTTTTTTCATTACCTGCATGCGTTGAACATCGCCGACGGCTCGGAACGGCCGTTCAGCCCGGTTCTCGTGGCCGCTTCCGTCCCGGGCGTTGGCAATGGCAGCGTTAATGGCACGATGTCGTTTCAAGCCAGCCAGGAGCTTCAGCGCTCCGCGCTCACGCTGGCCGGCGGCGTTGTCTATGTCTGTTATGCCGGCTATACTGATACGCCGGTCACCGACCCGTTTCACGGCTGGTTGCTCGGATATAGCGCATCCAAATTGCGGCTCCTGCCCAATGATGTGTTCTGCACCACGCCCAATGGCACCACCGCGCAATTCGGCAGCATCGCGGGCGAAGGCGGCATCTGGATGAGCGGCTGCGGCCCGGCCGCCGACGGCGCCAATAATTTATATTTCGCAACCGGCGATGGAAATTTCACCGCGTTTGCCGGCTCGGGTGGCACGGATTATGGCAGCAGCATTTTAAAGCTTTCCACCAAGGGCGGTTTGTCCGTGGCGGACTATTTCACCGTGGCTGATCAAGCTTACGACCAGGCCAATGACATCGACGTTGGCGCTGGTGGCGTGGTTCTTTTGCCCAACCAGCCCGGCCCCAATCCGCATTTGCTGGTTGCCGCCGGCAAAACTTCCTTCGCCTACCTGGTCAATCGCGACCAGATGACCACGGACAACCAGCACATTGATACCAATGGCGAGCCGGACAATATCGTGCAATCGATGCCCCTCGGCGGGGGCGCTTACGATACGCCCGCGTACTTCGATGGGAATATCTATTACATTGCCACCGGGGATGTGATCCGGAGTTACCAGCTCTCGAGCGGGATGCTGGTTCCGGACCTTCCCAATTCCTTTGGTTCGCGGAACTACGGGTATCCGGGCGCCACACCCTTCGTTTCGGCCAACGGCTCGAAGAATGGCATTGTTTGGGCCATCCAAAACGGGCAACCCGCCGTGCTCGTGGCTTATGATGCCAACAATCTTTCCACGGAACTCTACAACAGCTCGCAGTCGGCGGCGGACCAGCTCACCGGGGGCATTAAATTTGCCGCGCCCATCGTGGCGGATGGCAAAGTATTTGTCGGCAGCCAGAATGCAGTTTCCGTTTTTGGATTGCTGAGTGCCGATTCCGGCGGCGGCGGTTCGTCGAGCACGGTGGTGGCGAATTACAGCGGGCTGTTTTTGGAATCAACCGGCGCTGAAGTTGGACGCTCGGGTTCAGTCACTATCTCCACCAGCAAGAACGGCAATTTTTCCGGCAAAGCTTCCGTTGCGGGAAGGAATGCTTCGTTCCATGGAAAATTGGATTTGTCCGGCGCGGGCACCGCTTCAAGTTCCGGCAAGTCCGGCGTGCTCACGCTCTCATTTCAAATCAGCGCGGACAGCAGCGCCATCACGGGAACGGTAAGTGGCGATGGCTGGGTGGCCGATTTGACGGCCAATCGCCAGGTATTTTCCAAGAAATCAAATCCCGCGCCGTTCGCCGGCAGTTACAATTTGACCTTCGCGGGTCCCGGCAATGGTGATCCTACGCTGCCACAAAACGACGGCAGCGGCACGGCGACGGTAAGCACCAGCGGGCAGGTGAAATTCAAAGGCGTGCTCGGCGACGGCACCAAGGTAAGCCAATCATCCATCGTCGCGCCAGACGGCGATTGGCCTCTCTATGTCCCGCTCTACGGCAAACAAGGCGGCCAGATCATCGGCTGGCTGAATTTCGACAGCGGCAACGTGAGTGGCCAGCCCAGTTGGATCAAGCTGCCTAACGACAAGAGCAAGAGCTTCCCGGCCGGCTTCAACCTGAACCCGCCCGTAAGCGGTTCGCAGCAATAGGTTGTTAAAATGCCGCCGATTACGGATTTACCCCAATTGAATTCTGTTTGCACGACAGCGAAAATCCATCCCACATGTTCCCGATTAAACTTCTTCTGAGCGCAGCCGTAGCGGCCGCGCTGATTGCGCCTGCCGTGTGCCAGTCGCAAGTGAATGTCTTCACCTATCATTACGATAACGCGCGCACCGGCGAGAACACCAACGAGACGCTGCTCACCCCGGCGAACGTCAATCAAAGCACGTTCGGCAAATTGTTCAGTTATCCGGTCGATGGTTACGTCTATGCGCAGCCGCTTTATATGTCCGGGCTGAACATTCCCGGCCAGGGCGTTCACAACGTCATTTTTATCGCCACGGAGCACAACAGCGTTTACTGCTGCGATGCCGACAGCAACGCAGGCACAAACGCTGGTGTTTTGTGGCAGGTCAATCTGGGACCGTCCGCGCCGTGTCCCGCCGGAAATTTTCTTTTTAAGGCGATTGTCCCGGAGGTCGGCATCACCGGCACGCCAGTCATTGACCCGGTTTCAGGGACGCTATACGTGGATACCTTCACGGTGTCGGGAACGAATTACTCTCATCAGATTCACGCCCTGAGCATTCTCGACGGCTCGGAGAAATCGTTCAGCCCGGTCACCGTCAACGTCTCAATCCCTGGCCAGGGCGCAGGCAGTTCCGGTGGAACGCTTCCCTTTGCGGCCATCCAGGAGCTTCAACGCCCCGCGCTCACGCTGGCGGGCGGCATCCTCTATGTCGCCTACGCCGGTTACACGGACACCATTTACACCGATCCGTTTCACGGCTGGATCATTGGTTTCAACGCCTCGGATCTCCAGCAACTGCCCAATTATATATTCTGCTCGACGCCGAACGGCGCCAGCAGCCAGTTCGGTCCAATCGCCGGTGAAGCCGGCATCTGGATGGGCGGCGGCGGCCTGGCCGTGGATGAAAATACCAACCTGTATTTCTCCACCGGTGATGGAAATTTCAACGCCTATTTCGGCGGCACGGAATATGGCAACAGCGTCATTAAGCTTTCCACCGTGGACGGACTTTCGGTGGCCGATTATTTCACGACCTTTAATCAAGCCTATTTTCGCAGCAACGATATCGACGTCGGCTCCGGCGGCGTGATGCTGCTTCCGGATCAGCCGGGTCCTTATCCGCATTTGATGATCGCCGGCGGCAAACCTCAGCGCGGCTATTTCATGAACCGCGACCAGATGACGACCGACAACCAACATTATGACGTTACGGAGACGTCTGATCAAATCCTCCAAACCATGGCTCTGGGCGGTCCTTCCTTCGATACGCCAGCTTATTTCAATGAAAGGATTTACTATGTCGGCGCCCATGACGCAATCCGGAGTTATATTGTGACCAACGCCACGCTCATTCCCGATCAACCCGGCACCTTCGGTTCCCGCATTTATCCGTTTCCAGGCGCGACGCCCAGCATTTCCGCCAATGGCACCAACAACAGCATTGCCTGGGCCATTGAAAACACCAATGGCTCTCCCGCAATTCTCGCGGCGTACGACGCGATGAATTTGGCGTCGGAAATTTACAACAGCTCCCAGGCCGGCGCGCGAGACCAACTTGCGGAGGGAGTCAAGTTCGCAGCGCCGATCGTCGCGAACGGAAAGGTTTATGTGGGCGGACAATATTCGGTCGCGGTCTTTGGCCTGCTGGGGGGTGCTCTGGAATTCAGTTCGGACAATTACACCAATCAGCAAACCGACGGCTTCGCGACGGTCACCGTCAATCGCATCGGCGGCAGCACGGGCGCCGCGCAGATCACCTACGCTACCACCGCCGGTTCAGCCATTCCGGGCCAGGATTATGTCGATACGAACGGCACGTTGAATTGGCCGGATGGCGACACATCACCGAAAAGTTTCAACATCACGCTCCTCAACAATCCGCAGGCAATGACCAACCGGACGATTTTTCTTACTCTCAGTAATGTCATCGGCGGCGCCTACCTCGCCGGGCCGTCCAACGCGGTCCTCACCATCGCCGCTTCCCCAGTGTCTTCTTATCAGGCTTGGAAAATCGCTCACTTCGGCCCAGACGCGAACAACGCGGCTGTCACCGCCGACAGCGCCGACCCGGATCACGACGGCATCGCCAACATCCTTGAATACGCATTCGGCTCGGACCCGAATTTGCCCGATACAAACGCGCCGCTCGTCGGCTCGATCCAATCGAACCATTTTCAGCTCCAATTTAATCGCAATACTTCGGCCACCGACCTCACTTACTTTGCCCAGGCGGTGCCGACGCTGGGTGACATCGCCAGCAACCTGGCGACGTATGCTTCCGGGACAGGTTGGATCACGAACACACCCGGGGCCACGGTAATTGAATCCGCCCCAACCGGTTCGCCGCCGGACCAGCATGTTCAGGTGACCATTATCGACCCGGTGGACACGACGAGCATGACGCAGACGCAGCGTTTCTTTGAACTTCACGTGCAGCCGTAGCCCTGATTGTTTGCAGGAGCCGACGTGAGGAGGCTCTGATCTCTTCCGCGCAAACAAATTCGAGAGCTTCCTCACGCCGGCTCCTACACGATTGGTGACGAGGGCGAATTTTCACCAGCTAAATCGGGCACATTGCTTGGGTGAGCCACCCTATTTGTGTTCGGCGCGCGCGCCGCCTATCGTGTTTTAACGCAAATGCTCTCATGAAATTCTCACTGCACTACCTGAAGCGTTACAAGGACATTGCTTACCTGCTCGCGAAATATTCGCAAACGGCCGCGCGCAACCGTTTCGGCACTGATTCACCCACACCCGCCTCACCGAACGGCAAACACACCGCCGTCGACGACAAGGCGCGCGAGCTGCCCGACGACCTGGAGAAGCTCGGGCCCACCTTCGTAAAAATCGGCCAGCTCCTTTCCAGCCGCGCGGATTTGTTGCCGCAAAAATTCCTGAAGCCCCTCTCGCGCCTGCAGGACAAAGTGAAGCCGTTCTCCTACGAAGACGTGCAGTTCATCATTGAGAACGAACTCGGCGCAAAAATTTCGAAGCTCTTTTCGTCTTTTGATCCAACGCCGCTCGCCGCTGCTTCGCTGGGCCAGGTTCACCGCGCCGCGCTGCATGATGGCCGGCCGGTGGTCGTGAAAGTTCAGCGGCCAGGCATTCATGAACAGATTCGCGAGGACTTCGCCGCGCTGGAGGAAATCGCCAAGGTCCTCCATCGTCATACCGAATTTGGCCAGCGCCATGAACTCGTCAAGGTGCTCGAGGAATTCGAAACCACGATTGCCCAGGAACTGGATTACCGCCGTGAAGCCACGCACCTCGTCACGCTCGCGGAAAACCTGCGCGAGTTCAAACGCATCCGCGTGCCGCTCCCGGTGGACAGTTACACCACTCACAAAGTGCTCACGATGGAATACATCGAAGGCACCAAAATCACCGAACTGAGTCCCTTGACGCCGCTGGACCTGGACGGCCGCGCGCTGGCGGAGGAATTGTTCCAGGCTTACCTGAAACAAGTGTTGCTCGACGGCACCTTCCACGCCGACCCGCATCCCGGGAACGTTTTTCTGACGACGGACAAGCGCATCGCATTGATCGACCTCGGCATGGTCGGGCACACCACGCCAGCGATGCAGGAAAATTTGCTGAAGCTGCTGCTTTCCGTCAGCGAAGGCGATAGCGATCAGGCGGCGGACGTCGCGATTCGAATGAGCGACACGGCGGTTGATTTCGACGAGAGCCAGTTTCGCCATAAGCTCGGCCAATTGGTCGCCGAGCAGTGTTCCAGCACGCTCGGCCAAATGGATTTGGGCAAAACGCTCCTCGAAGTCGCCCGCAGCGCCGCCGATACCGGCCTTTTTGTGCCCATTGAACTGACGCTGCTCGGCAAGACGCTGCTGCAATTGGACGAAGTGGGCCGCATCCTCTCGCCCGACTTCGACCCGAACGAATCCGTCCGCCGCAACGCCGCCAAGTTGCTCAATCGCCGCGTGAAATCCACGATCACGGAAGGGAAAATGTTTTCCTCCCTGCTCGAAACCAAACAATTCCTCGGCGCCCTGCCCTCGCGCTTGAACAAAATTCTCGACGCCGTCGGCAACGCCGAGCTGAACGTGAACGTCAAGCCCGCGGAAACCAATTTCCTCATCGAAAGCTTTCAAAAAGTTGCCAACCGCATCACGACGGGCCTGGTGCTCGCGTCGCTGATTGTCGGGGCGGCTTTGATGATGCGCGTGGAAACGAGCTTCCGCATCCTGGGCTATCCCGGCCTGGCGATACTTTGCTTCATCTTCGCCGCGACGGGCGGCATCTGGCTCATGCTGAATATTCTGTGGCAGGACCATAAGAGCAAACGCCAGCCGCGAAGGTGAAGTTCTCACAAGAAAAGCCGCTCCCGATGGAGCGGCTTTCCTGTAGCGGCGGTCTGTGAGCGCCGCAAATATCTTTATGTCAGCGACGGTCTCATAGACCGCCGCTACATTGAATTATTTCTTCTTCGCTTTTTTTGCGACTTCGACTTCGAGCGCCGCCTGCGCCGCGGCGAGGCGGGCGACGGGGACGCGGAAGGGAGAGCAGCTCACGTAGGTCAAGCCGATGCGATGGCAGAATTTCACCGAATCCGGGTCGCCACCGTGTTCGCCGCAGATGCCGAGCTTGATGCCAGGGCGGGTCGCATTGCCCTTCTCGACCGCGATCTTCATCAACTGGCCGACGCCGGTTTGATCGATGGACGCAAACGGATTTTTCTTCACGATTTCCGCTTCGGTATAAGGCGGCAGGAAACTGCCGGAATCGTCGCGGCTCATGCCGAGGCAAGTCTGCGTGAGGTCATTCGTGCCGAAGCTGAAAAATTCAGCCGTCTGCGCGATTTCATCCGCCGTGAGCGCGCCGCGCGGGACTTCGATCATCGTGCCGACCAGGTAGCTGAGCTTCACGCCTTTCTCCTTCATCACTTCCTTGGCGACGCGATGCACCACTTCCACCTGCAGGTCCAATTCCCTCTTGAAGCCGACCAGCGGGATCATGACTTCCGGCTTCACTTTGATGCCGGCCTTTTGCACTTCGGCGGCGGCTTCGAACACAGCGCGCGATTGCATCTCGGAAATTTCCGGATAAACGATGCCCAGACGGCAGCCGCGGAAACCGAGCATCGGGTTAAACTCATGGAGCTCCGCCACGCGCTGCTTGATGCGCTCCACCGGCACGCCCATTTTTTGGGCCAAATCGTTTTGCGAGGCCTCGTCGTGCGGCAAAAATTCGTGCAGCGGCGGGTCGAGGAAACGGATCGTCGCCGGGAGGCCCTTCAATTCCTTGAAGATGCCCACGAAATCCTCGCGCTGATACGGCAGGACTTTCGCCAACGCTTTTTTGCGATCCCCAACGTTTTCGGCCAGGATCATTTCGCGCATCGCATCAATGCGGTCGCCTTCAAAGAACATGTGTTCGGTGCGGCAAAGACCGATGCCCGAGGCGCCGAACGCAACGGCGTTCGCGGTCTGTTCCGGCGTGTCGGCGTTCGTGCGCACCTGCAGCCGGGTAGTTTTCGAGCACCAATCCATTAGCTTCTTGAACATCTGATAGGTCGGGCTGTCCTTCGGATCGAGCGACTTCTCGACGAGCACCTGGACGACTTCCGACGCCGCCGTCTTGATCTCGCCTGGATACACTTCGCCGACCGTGCCGCTGATGGACAGATAATCGCCTTCCCGGTAGGTCGCGCCATCCACGTACAGCGTCTTGGCGGCGTAATCAATCTGCAACGCCGCCGCGCCACACACGCAGACCTTGCCCATCTGCCGCGCCACGAGCGCCGCGTGCGAGCTGACACCGCCCTTGGCCGTCAAAATGCCTTCGGCCGCAATCATGCCGCGCAAATCTTCCGGCGAGGTTTCGCTGCGGACGAGCAACACGCGTTCGCCTTTTTCGGCAGCGGCGACGGCGCGGTCCGCGTTCAAATACATGCGACCGGACGCCGCGCCGGGACCGGCGGGCAAACCTTTCGCAATCACCTTCGCCGACTTTACCGCCTTGCGGTCGAACACTGGCGCGAGCACCTGGTCGAGCTGGTCGGCCGGAACGCGCTTGATCGCCGTCTTCCAATCAATCAGCTTCTCCTTCTCCATCTCGATGGCGAAGCGAACAGCGGCGAGGCCGGTGCGCTTGCCATTGCGGGTCTGGAGCATGAACAACTTGCCTTCCTGGATCGTGAACTCGAAATCCTGCACGTCCCGGAAATGCGATTCGAGCGTCTTGCGCACTTTTTCCAGTTCGGCAAACGCCGCCGGCATGTGGTTCTTGAGTTGCGCCACCGGTTCCGGCGTGCGCACACCGGCGACCACGTCTTCACCCTGGGCATTGATGAGAAATTCGCCGTAGAAAACTTTTTCACCGGTCGCCGGATCGCGCGTGAACGCCACGCCCGAGCCGGAGGTTTCGCCGGTATTGCCGTAAACCATCGCCTGCACGTTGACGGCCGTTCCCCATTCCGAAGGAATGTTGTATTTGCGGCGATACACAATCGCGCGGTCGTTCATCCACGAACCAAACACCGCGCCGACGGCGCCCCAAAGCTGCTTCCACGGGTCCTGCGGGAATTCGGCGTTCGTGCGTTCCTTGATCAATTCCTTGAACTTATTAACCAGTCTCTTGAGGTCCTCAACCGTCAGCTTCGTATCCTCCACGTCGTCTTTATGACGTTCGTGCTTCAACGCGTGAATCACCACTTCGAAAGGTTCATGATCTTCTCCGGCGCGCTTCTGCACGCCCATCACGACGTCGCCATACATCTGGATGAACCGGCGATAACAATCCCAGGCGAAACGTTCATTCTTGGTCGCCTTCGCCAGCGCAAGCACCGTCTCGTCGTTCAAGCCGAGGTTCAAAATCGTGTCCATCATGCCCGGCATCGAATCGCGCGCGCCGGAACGGACGGAAACCAGCAACGGCATCGCGTTCTTGTCGCCGAATTTCGTGCCCATGATTTTTTCGATCGCGGCAACGCCCGCTTTGGCCTGCGCTTCGAGCGCCTTGGGATACGTCCGCTTGTTCGCGTAATAATACGTGCAGACATCCGTGGTGATGGTGAAACCGGGCGGCACCGGCAGGCCGATGCGGCTCATTTCGGCGAGGTTCGCGCCCTTGCCGCCGAGCAGGGCCTTCATGCTGCCGTCGCCATCAGCCTTTTTATTTCCGAATGAATAGACGTATTTTCCAGACTTGGATGCTTTTGCCATAAATTAGATTGGTTCAAAAATGGTTCACCGTCGGGTTCTCAATTAGAAGAATTCCGCAGAACGCGGCAGGGACGATAACAAAGGGGCGGTAAGTGTCAACGAACGAGTGGCGAAAAAAGCCAAGGGAATAAAACCCGATGGCCGAAATCCGAAATCCGAAAGAAATCCGAATACGCGAAATCCGAAAATCTGATGATCGCTTCCGAATTTCGTTCGAATTCCGGATTTCCTTCGGAATTCGGATTTCGAGCCTCGGATTTGCTCCATTGGCCCCCGGGGCTTGCGGCAATTTTTTTGACAACTTATCTTTTCCATGGCTTATACTTATCCCGTGAAAGCGCTTAGTAGCCTTGGAGTTGCGCTCTTGCTTTTCGCTGTCGCTTCCCCGGCGGCGGACAACCAATGGGCCATTCATGAGTGGGGCACCTTTACGTCGCTCCAGAACGAATCCGGCGATGCCATCGGCGGCATCAACACCGACGACGAACCGGTGCCTCGATTTGTTCATGAGCTGGCGAATTTCCTTTTGCTGCAACCGACCGAGATGCCCTACTCCTTTTGCCAGGGAGCTCCCGCCTGCCACCCGGATGTCACCATGCGTCTCGAAACGCCCGTTATTTATTTCCATCCACCCGCGGCGCAGACAAAAATCACGACGGCGAGTGTCTTTGTCAAATTTCGCGGCGGCTGGCTGACGGAATATTACCCCTTCGCTGAGCCATCCGCGCCCGGTCTTCGGCCCGATGACTATAGCCTTACCAACGTTATCAGTCCTCTCTTTCAATTTGGCCATTTGCGCGCGGATACCGAAAGCACATTGGAATGGAACCATCTCGAAATCGGAGGCGATTGGCCCATCACCAACACGACCGCTCATGTCTGGACTTCGCCACGGGCTGTGCAGGCTGCTCTGGTGCAGACCACAAATTCCGAAAGTGAGAAATTTTTGTTCTATCGCGGAGTCGCCCACATCGATGCACCGTTGAGAATTTCACGTGACCCGGGTTCAGGAGAACTGCTGATTCGCAGCCAGCTAAAAGATTTGCCGACAAAGACACCGCTGACTTTGAATTCAGTCTGGCTGGTCGATATTCAAGCCGGCGGAAAGGTGGCATTCCGCACGTTGGCGCCTTTTTCTCTCGACAAGAACACCAGGAAGATTGTCGCGCATACTCCTCCGGATTTTGAACCGAAAGATTTCAGTTCCGCAAATCTCGACAAACTGAAAACATCCCTCCGCAAGGCATTGGTGGCAGACGGATTGTTCGCTGACGAAGCGAACGCCCTGCTCAACACGTGGGAATTGTCTTACTTCAAAAGCGCCGGACTGCGCGTCTTCTTTTTAGTGCCGCGCGCCTGGACGGATTATTACCTCCCGCTCGATGTCTCCCTGCCGGCCACCATCAATCGCGTCATGGTCGGCCGGATCGAACTCGTGACACCCGAGCAACGAAAATTACTGCGCCAATTGAGCAGTTTTTCTTCGGAACTTATCCGCGAACAATATGGTCAGCTGTGGACGAATTTTTACGCCGGCCCCGCCCGCAAACCGGGCGAGTTTGATCAACTCTGGTATGACAAAAAACCACTTTCCTACGACATCCCCATTCCCAGTACCTACCAAACGTATCTCGATCTCGGCCGCTTCCGAAACGCATTGATTTTGGACGAGGCAAAACACCATCCCAGCGCAGGCCTCACCAATTTCATCTCCGTCTATCGACTCGCCGCGTACGAACCCGTCGTTAAAATGCCGGACCGCGCGACCGCGTTGCAATTGCTTCACTTCCCCACCCATTAACATATCATCGTATCTAGATACGTTGATTTTTTAGTTGCGCCTCCGCCGATACTCCGGTATTTTGGCGTCAGTGTTTTTGCCATGACTGATAAAATTGAACGTCTTACGCAGTTGCTTCGCGAACGAATCGTCATCATCGATGGCGCGATGGGAACCATGATCCAGCAGCGCAAGCTGGGCGAGGCCGATTTTCGCGGCGAGCGGTTTAAAGATTGGAAGGGCAAGGACCTCAAGGGCAATAATGACCTGTTGAATATCACGCGGCCCGATGTCATCGAGGACATTCACCGCGAATATCTGGAAGCGGGCGCGGACATCATCGAAACGAATACGTTCAACGCGCAGGCGATTTCGCTGGCGGATTACGGGCTGGAATCGCTGGCGTATGAATTGTCCAAGGCGGGCGCGGAATGCGCGCGCCGCGCGGCCGACAAAGTGATGGCCGGGCAGCCGGGCCGCATCTGCTTCGTCGCCGGGGCGATCGGGCCCACGACCAAGACTTCTTCGATCAGCACGGACGTGAACAATCCCGCCGCGCGCGGGACAACCTTCGACGAACTCGTCGCCGCCTACGGCGAGCAAATCCGGGGTCTGCTCGATGGCGGCGCGGACGTGCTTTTGGTTGAAACCATTTTCGATACGCTAAACGCCAAAGCCGCGTTTTTCTCCATTCAAAAAGTTTTCGAAGAGCGGAACCTGAAAGCCCTCCCCTACCCCGCCGCAGTTAACCCGAAACTCGAAACTCAAAACTCGAAACTGGTCCCCATCCTCGCCTCGGTCACCTACATCCAGGCCGGCAGCAATCGCGGCGTGACCGGCCAGACGGTGGAAGCGTTTTGGAATTCGATTTCCAATGTGCCGCTGCTGAGCGTCGGCATGAATTGCGCGCTCGGCCCGAAGGAATTGCGCCCGCTCATCGAGGAGCTTTCGAATGTCGCGCCGATTTACGTCAGCACTTATCCGAATGCCGGGCTGCCGAACCCGCTGTTGCCGACCGGTTTTCCGGAAACGCCGGAAACACTCGCGCCGCAATTGCGCGAATGGGCGCAAAACGGCTGGCTGAACATCGTCGGGGGCTGTTGCGGCACCACGCCGCCGCATATCAAGGCCATCGCCGAGGCGGTGCGCGGGCTTCCGCCGCGCAAGGTTCCGGCCATTGAACCTTTCATGCGCTTGAGCGGCCTCGACGCGCTCACGATTCGCGGGAATCAAACCAAAGCAGGCGCTGCACCCACCGAGTCCAGCACGAACGCCTCGATCAATTTCATCAATATCGGCGAGCGGACGAATGTGGCCGGTTCGCCGAAGTTCGCGCAGCTCATTAAAGCCGGCGATTACGAAGCCGCGCTCGCCATCGCCCGCCAGCAGGTCGACAACGGCGCGCAAGTCATCGATATCTGCATGGACGAAGGCATGATCGACGGTGTCGCGGCCATGACGCGCTTCGTGAACCTCATCGCCAGCGAGCCGGATATTTGCAAGGTGCCGGTGATGGTGGACTCGTCGAAATGGGAAGTGATTGAAGCGGGGCTGAAATGTCTCCAGGGCAAAGGCATCGTGAATTCCATTTCGCTCAAGGAAGGCGAGGAAAAATTTTTGCAACAGGCGAAACTTGTCCGGCGTTATGGCGCGGCGGTCGTGGTGATGGCGTTTGATGAACGCGGGCAGGCCGATTCGTACGAGCGGCGCACCGAAGTCTGCAAGCGCGCTTACGATTTGCTCGTGCAAAAGGTAGGATTTCCGCCGCAGGACATCATTTTCGATCCCAACGTCCTCACCGTCGGCACCGGCATGGAGGAGCACGCGAATTACGCGCTCGATTTCATTCGCGCGACGCGTTGGATCAAGGAAAACCTGCCGCACGCGAAAGTCAGCGGCGGCATCAGCAACGTTTCGTTCTCGTTCCGCGGGAACAATCCCGTGCGCGAGGCGATGCACAGCGCGTTTCTGTATCACAGCATCAACGCCGGTCTCGACATGGGCATCGTCAACGCGGGTCAGCTCGCCGTCTACGATGAAGTTCCCAAGGATCTGCTGGAACTCGTCGAGGACGTGCTTTTGAACCGCCGCCCGGATGCGACCGAACGGCTCATCAAGTTCGCCGATTCGGTCAAAAAGAAGGACAAGACCGAAACCGTGGAGGACGAATGGCGCAAGGGTTCGGTCGAGGAACGCCTCAGCCACGCGCTGGTCAAGGGCATCGTGGATTTCATCGAGGCCGACACCGAGGAAGCGCGGCAGAAATACGGCAGACCGATTTCGGTCATTGAAGGCCCGCTCATGGCCGGCATGAATGTGGTCGGCGATCTTTTCGGCGCGGGCAAAATGTTTTTGCCGCAGGTTGTCAAATCGGCCCGCGTGATGAAAAAATCCGTCGCGTATCTCCAGCCGTTCATGGAGGCTGAAAAGCAGGCGTCCGTGAACGCCGGCGGCTCGGCCAAGCCGCAGGGAAAAATCCTGCTCGCCACCGTCAAAGGCGACGTTCATGACATCGGCAAGAACATCGTGGGCGTGGTGCTCGCGTGCAATAATTACGAAGTGGTTGACCTCGGTGTCATGGTGCCATGCGATAAAATCCTGGCCACCGCCCGCGAACAAAAAGCCGACATCATCGGACTGAGCGGATTGATCACGCCGTCGCTGGATGAAATGGTCCACGTGGCGCGCGAAATGGAACGCCAGGGGCTGAAGCTGCCGTTGCTCATCGGCGGCGCCACGACCAGCAAGGCGCACACGGCCGTGAAAATTGCCCCGAGCTACACCGAACCGGTAGTGCATGTCCTCGACGCTTCGCGCGCGGTGCCCGTTGTGAGCAGCCTCATCAGCGCCGAGAACAAGCCGAAATTCGCCGCGCAGATTCGCGAGGAATACGAACGGGTCCGCACCCATCACGCCGGCCAGCAGCAAAAACTGATCAGCCTGGAAAAAGCCCGCGAGAACGCGCCGCAACTCAAGTTCGACGACCTGCCGAAACCGGAATTCACCGGCGTGCGCATTCTGTCATCCAACTCGAAACCCGAAACCCAAAACTCGAAACCAGTCACACTTTCCGATCTGGTTCCGTTTATCGACTGGTCCCCGTTTTTTCACACGTGGGAATTGCGGGGCCGTTACCCGTCGATACTGAATCACGAAAAACATGGCGAGGAAGCGCGGAAATTGTTTGCCGACGCGCAAGGCTTGCTGCAAAAAATCGTGGACGAGAAACTTCTCGAGCCGCGCGGCGTTTACGGCCTGTTCCCCGCCAACCGCGTCGGCGACGACGTGGAACTGTACACCGATAACTCGCGGAAAAACGTCCTGACGACGTTCCATTTCCTGCGCCAACAAATCGACAAAACCGACGGCACGCCGAATTGGTGCCTGGCGGATTTTGTGGCGCCAAAACGTGCTGCCGGCATCTTGCCGGCAGGCCGTAATTCAACTGGCGGCGAGACGCCGACGGCACTCTCGCCCGCCGATTACATCGGCGCCTTCGCCGTGACCAGCGGCCACGGTTTGAAGGAATTGATCGAGAAATACAAAAAGGATCATGACGATTACAACGCCATCATGGCCGAGGCGCTGGCCGATCGATTGGCCGAGGCGTTTGCCGAATTTCTCCACAAACGCGTGCGCGAGGAATGGGGTTACGGCAGGAATGAAAATCTCACGGCGGAAGACCTGATTGAAGAAAAATATCGCGGCATCCGCCCCGCGGCCGGTTATCCCGCGTGCCCGGACCACACGGAAAAACAGACGCTCTGGGAATTGCTCGACGTCGAGAAAAACACCGGCATTCAAATTACCGAAAGCTTCGCCATGTGGCCCGGGAGCAGCGTGAGCGGGCTTTATTTTGCGCATCCGGATTCGAAATATTTCGCCGTCGGCAAACTGGGCCGCGATCAATTGCTGGATTATCACCTGCGCAAAGGCATCACTTTGCAGGACGCCGAACGCTGGCTGGGACATTACCTGAATTACGAGCCATCCAAGCCGCCAGCGGAAAACGGCGAAAAGCTCATTCGTTGCGCTTGCGGCATGGCGCACTGAGCGCTTGAGTTTTATTCGGTCGCGTGGATAATCGCGGCACGCGATGCCAGCGTCGAAAGATCCGATTACGCGACCTGCTGAAACCGGCCCGCAATGGCCGATGCTCCTCGTGACAGGGCTGCTCGCGGCGGCAGTGACGCTCATCATTGCGGCTTCCGGGCCGCTCGATCTGAAGCTGCTCGCGCAACGTCGCGCTGAAATCATTTCCCATCCTCTCACCCGCGACGCTTATTCCTCCATCGCGTATTTTCGCAAACTCGATGCAAGGCTGGCGCCCGGCGCGCGGGTTTTCTTTTCGGGCATGATCGGCCAGGAAAATGTCGGCCGCATGTACTATTACTACTTCGCCAGGACGTATTTGTTCCCGCGTGAGGTCGAAATTTCGCTGGATCACCAGGCCGAATTTCACGGCTGGTTTGCGGGGGTTGATTGCGCTTCGCCCGATGAATTGCGCACCAATGGCTACGACGTGATGTTATCGCTGGGCAAAGATGGCAAGCTGACGGTTCTGCCATTGACGGAAAAAGGGAAATTGAATCGATGAAAGAACTCGTGGCGTTTCTCCTTCCGCCCGCCACCGCGCTGGCCGGGATGCGAATCACGCGCCTGATTCTCGGCAAATCATTTGGCGAAAAATTCGCCTTTGGTTTTCGATTCGCGGTCGGGCTCGCCGTGGGGATGGTGGTGTTTACGCAGAGCCTGTTGCTCGCGGCTCTTCTCGGCGCCAATCTCAGCGGCGTTCTGGGATGGACCGCCCTCGCCTGGGGGTTCGCCGAGCTGGCTCTTCTCGCGCCCCAACTTCCCGTCAGCCTGAAACAGCTCCGCATTCAAAAGGCCCATCTGTGGCTGTTGCTACTCACGCCCGCGCTTATATTTCTCTGGCTGATCGCCCGCCTCAGCACGCTGGATGGCACGCAGGAATTCGACGCCGCGGCTTTTTGGCTCACGAAATCGAGAATGCTTTACTTCGACCAGGGAAAAAACCTGCTCGCTCTTTTCCATACCTCCAACCTCGCCTACACGCACATGGATTATCCCTGGCTGACCTCGGCCCTCTATACGCTCACCTACGGCGCGATGGGCGGCGTGAACGAATTTGTCGTGAAAGTCTGGCCGTTCTGGATGCTCGCGGCGCTGTGCATGGCCATTCTTTCCCTTAGCGGCGCCTGGCGAAACCCGCATCCCGCGCCCATTCTGCTGGTGGTGTTGCTGTGTTTTCTGCCCGCCACCGAGCAATTTGTCCGCCAGGAAGGCGCGACCCTGCCGCTGCTGTTCGTCACCTCCATGGCAGCGTTGTTATTCACAATAGCGCTAATCCGTGCAAGTGACCTCTCGCTCGCCGCGGGCATTCTGGTTCTCGGGGCTTGCGCGGCCACCAAGCTGGAGGGTCTCGTCTATGCGGCGTTGTGGGGCGGCGTGCTCGCGGTTTTTTGCTGGCGTCGCGGCTGGTTGAAAAACCGGCTCATTTGGAAATCCATTCTGGTCGCGGCGTGTTGCCTGGCGCCGTACTTTTGTGTCCGCCTGCAAAAACTGGTTTCGTATCCCGAGGCCAACTGGCTCCATGACGGCGCGGCCGCGCCGGCCCTTGTTCTTTTCCATCGCTTTCCGCAAACCGTCTTCCTCAGCATCGGCCAGCGCATTTTTAATCCGGCATTTTTTCACTGGGACACAGTGGATCAAAACCACCTGCATTTCATCGGGAAATGGCAAGGCATCGGCAGCTTTGATGCGCCTGAACTTTCCGTCGCGCCCTGGGTCTTGTTCGCCGTGATTGGTTTGACGTTCTGGAAAAAACCAGCGCGGCGGATGGCATTGGCGGCCCTGCTCGCCGTCATCATCGGCCAAATTCTCATTCTCTCCTTCATCATTTCCTGCCTTGCCGAGATGCAAGCCAGCCTTCCCTCGTTGATTGAATTCTCGGCTCATATCATCGGGCGATATTATTACCCGTTTTTCACCGCCTGCCTTCTCGGCACTCTGGCCATTTGGTTTCTGGACCAAACCACCGCGCCTCCGACGGCGGCGATCTACAATAGTTCCAAACATTCGTCTCTTCAGGATAATCTCTTGAGTTGTTCGCCGCGAACCGGATAATTCCCCGGTCATTCAATGCGCGAAATCATATCGAACGCAGACATCGATCCGTGTTTGTCCGTCGTGATGCCCGTTTACAACGAAGGCGCCACCGTCCAGGCCATGATCAGCAATGTCCTGGCTCAACGGCTCGTGCAGCAATTGGTCATCGTCGATGATCGCTCCACCGATAATACCTGGGAAGTCCTGCAAGCCGCCGCGCGCGCCGACACGCGCATCTCCCTGCTTCGCCACGATGTGAACCAGGGCAAAGGCGCGGCTTTGCGGACGGGGTTCACGAGCGTGACTTCGCCGTATGTCATCATTCAGGACGCCGACCTCGAATATGATCCTTCGGAATACTTTCGCGTGGTCGGCCCCATGCTCAAAGGCCAGGCAGACGTCGTATTCGGCTCGCGGTTCATCGGCTCGGAGGAACATCGCGTGCTGTATTATTGGCATTCGGTTGGCAATCGATTTCTCACGACCCTGTCCAACATGGCGACCAACTTGAACCTCACCGACATGGAGACCTGCTACAAAGCGTTTCGCCGGGAAGTGATTCAAAAAGTGAACATCCAGGAATGCCGGTTCGGTTTCGAGCCGGAAATCACCGCGAAAGTGGCGCGCATGAAGCTGCGCATTTTCGAAGTGCCCATTTCCTACCATGGCCGCACCTATTTGGAGGGCAAAAAAATCGGCTGGCGCGACGGCGTGCACGCGATCTGGTGCATTTTCAAATATAATTTTCTTTCCCGCGTATGACCGAGCGTCCGAATGAAAGCGCCAGCACCGACGATTTTGAATTCGCGGCTCTGCGCGAGGCGAATAACTACCGCCGCGCGCTGTTGAAATTGTTTTCGTCCCACCTGCGCGGACGTGTCATCGAAATCGGCGCCGGCACCGGCCAATTCACCGCCGAGTTGCGGACCCTGCCGGCCATACAATATCTTCTCTCAGTCGAACCCGACCCGAAGTTTTGCGCTGAATTTCGCAAAACGCTCCCTGGGCAGCCGCTCATCGAAGGCGTCATTACCTCCATCACCGATCCCAATCCCTGGAACGGCATTCTCAGCGTGAACGTCCTCGAACATATTCGCGAAGATGAAAACGAACTCGCGCTCTACGCGAACTTGCTGAAAAAGGAGCACGGGCGGCTCTGCCTGTTTGTGCCCGCGCGGCAGGAAATTTACGCGCCCATTGAAATCGATTTCGGGCACCATCGCCGGTATTCGCGCGCCGAGCTTCGGCGCAAGCTGGAAAATGCCGGGTTCAAAATCCTGCGCCTGCATTATTTCAATTTCATCGGCTATTTCGGCTGGTGGTGGAGCTTCCGCATCATGGGCCAGCGAAAATTCAACCCTTCCATGGTGCGTTTGTTCGACCGCTGGATTTTTCCCGTTGGCTTCGGGTTGGAATCGCACATCCTCTGGCCGCCGATCGGCCAAAGCCTCGTTGCCGTCGCTGAAGCCAACGGCTAAAGCCGTAAACGAAACCATGCTTCTTGTCCGCGGCGGTAGAGCGCGTCGCTCCGCGCGCGCCGCAATACTGGCCGGCAACGGCGCGCACGGAGTGACGCGCCCTACCACCCAATGCGTTTTGTTACACGCCCGGGTAATTTGTGATCCACATCCGACAGTCGGTTTAGGACGCCATTTGCATTGGGTTTTTTACCCGAGCAATAAAGCGCTTACAAGACCGCGCCGGACTTGTATTTTTCGGTTCCAAGCAATACACTGTGGCTATGAAGAACGATGTGCTGCCGGTCCAGATCCGGGGTATTCTGCCGGCAAACAGCGGCTGCGCGCTTTTCGTCGGCAACGATGAAAAAGTCTTCGTCATCAATGTCGAGCCGCAGATGGGGGCCATTATCAGCATGTTCCTGCGCGACACGCCCAAGGAACGCCCGCTCACGCACGATCTCATCCAAAGCATTTTCAAGGGCTTCACCATTTCCGTCGAACGCGTCGTCATCACGGAACTTAAAAACTCGACTTACTTTGCGCGGCTGATTCTCCAGCAACAAAACGAGCTCGCCCGCAAAATTGTGGAGATTGACGCCCGCCCGAGCGATTGCCTCGCGCTGGCCACCGCCCAGAAACGCCCCATCTACGTCACGCACGCTCTCTTCGAACAAGTCGAGGACATGAGCGCGGTGCTCGAACGCATCAACGAAACCGGCAGCGAAGCCGGTGAATCCGGCGAGGCGGAGTAGTTCAAGCAGAATGCCTCCTGCCGCCGCCAAGTCCGCCGCTCCCGTTTTGCTCGTCTTTGGTGAGGACGAATTCGCCGTCAAACAACGCGCCCGACAGGTCTATCAGCAATGGACCACCGAACTCGGCGGCATGGATCACGGAATCATCGACGCCTCCGTTTCCAACAGCGGCGATGCGCTCAAAGCCCTCGCGAAACTTCGCGAAGCGCTGCAAACGCTCCCCTTCTTCGGCGGCGGCAAGGTTGTCTGGCTGCAAAATTGCAATTTCCTGGCCGATGATCGCACCGGCTCTTCCGCGGCCGTCACCGAAACCCTTGCGGAAATCGCGCAGGAGTTGAAGGAATTCTCCTGGCAAAACGTGCGGCTGCTCATCAGCGCCGCGAAGGCGGACAAGCGGAAGGTTTTTTTCAAAACGCTCGATAAGATCGGCTCGGTGGAAAGTTTCGCCGGCTGGTCCGTGGACGACCGCGATTGGGCCGATCAGGCCGAAGGCTGGGCGCGCAAGGCCATTCGCGCCAAATCCAAGGAAATCTCCGAGGAAGCCCTCGCCGAACTCATCAGCCGCGTCGGCCCCAACGCCCGGCAATTGGATAACGAAGTCGAAAAGCTTTCGCTCTACGTCGGCGACCGCACCGAAATCGGCATGGAAGACGTGGAAGCCATTTGCACCCGCAACAAAATGGCGCGCGCCTTCGCCCTCGGTGACGCGCTGGGCGATCGCGATTTGCCACGTCTCCTGAAACGGCTCGACGAAGAATTGTGGGAAGTGAAATTTGATTCGCAGAAATCCGAAATCGGATTGCTCTACGGCCTTATCGCTAAAGTGCGGGCAATGTTGTTGCTGAAGGAAATGTTGCGCGAAGGCTGGATCAAGCCCGAGGGCGATTACAACCGTTTCAAGGCGCAACTGGAGCGCGTTCCGTCCGATAAATTACCGACGGACCGCCGTTTTAATCCGCTCGCGTTAAATCCGTACGTGCTTTACAAAGCCCTTCCCCAGGTGAAACAGTACAGTCATACGGAATTGGTTCGCGCGATGGATTTGTTATTGCAATGCAACCAGCGGCTGGTGACCAGCGGACTGGATGAGTCACTGGTATTACAGCAAGCCTTGGTGCAAATTGTGGGTAAAGCCGCTTGATGCCTGGTATCAAATTGGACCTGCCTCAGGGCGCGTAAATCGTAAATCACAAATCGTAAATTTTTTGAGATGAGTGCTCCGTCAGCAAAAATGATGGTTTCCATTGGTGACAAAACCGCCCTCGTGCACATTGCGGGCCGCGCCAATTTTACGTCCAGCGTGGATTTCAAAAGCCTGCTCGACCAATTGTTGCAGCGCGGCTACACCTGCTTCACGCTCGATCTCACCGAATGCGTGCTCATGGACAGCACTTTCCTGGGTGTGCTCGCCGGGTTCGGATTGAAATTGAACTCTCCGCAAACCGACCACGTCGAGCGAACCATTTGGTTGTTCAATCCGAACAGCCGCATTTCCGAACTCCTGGAAAACCTCGGCGTGCTGCACCTCTTCAAAATCACCGAAGGCGCGGTGAAAACTCCCGAGAACGCCACAACCAAGGACGTGCAAACGACCGACGCCTCTCGCGAGAAAGTCACCGAAACCTGTCTCAAGGCGCACCAGACGCTCATGGAAATCAACCCGGAAAACGCCACCCGCTTCAAAGACGTGACCGCCTTCCTCGCCGACGATTTGAAGAAGATGAAGTCGGGTTCGTAAGAATAGTGGCACGGGCGTCCCGCCCGTGCGTTGCTCCCCCTTCTTTCATTTTGCCTTCTGCCTTCGTTTACCCGTAAGTCCTCAAATTCCACTCCTCAATCAATTCCTTCGGAATCTCTCCCAAAAACCGCGACGGCTGCTGCATCATATCTCCCGTATTGCCCGTCGCGCGAATCAGCGGATAGCTCAAATACAATTCGTTCCGCGCCCGCGTAATCGCCACATACATCAGCCGCCGCTCCTCCTCTTCGCCATCCGCCGTCTCCAACGATCGCGCCGAAGGAAATAATCCGTCGCACAACATGATCAAAAACACCACGTCAAACTCCAGCCCCTTCGCCTGATGAATCGTGGAAAGCTTGATCTGCTCATCATCGCGATCCGCCTTTTGGTCATCCTCCGCTTCGACGTTCGTCAACAGCGCAAGCTGCGTCAAAAAATCCTCCACGGTTTCAAACTGCCGCGCGAAAACCGCCAATTGCTCCAAATCCTCCAGCCGCGATTGAAAATTCGGATAATTCTCCTTCAAATGCTCATCATAGCCCGCCTCAACCGCCAGCCGGATCATCTTCGAAGCATTCCCCCGCACATCCTTCGCCTCCATTTGCGCAATCGTCGCCGTGAATTGCGCCCAAGCCACCGCCGTCTTCTTCGGCACCGCGCATCCTTGCAATGCGGTCGCAATTGGATTTTGCAACTTGGAAGCTGTAACTTCGGCAATCTCGTCCTCCTTGGCTCCGTTTTCGGATTTCGGATTTCGGATTTCGGGATTTTTTGACGCGTATTCCTTCCAAAGTTTGTCCGCCCCCTTCCCGCCAATCCCCGGCAATAACTGCACCAACCGCTTGAACGCCAATTCATCCCTCGGATTCGTCACCAGCTTCAAATAGGCCGTCACGTCCTTGATGTGCGCCTGCTCAAAAAACCGAATCCCGCTCGTGATGCTGAACGGGATGTTCCGCCGTGTCAGTTCGAGCTGCAATTCCAGCGCGTGAAAATGCGAGCGATACAGCACCGCCATGTTTTTCAGGTCCACGCCTTCCTCGCGCAACTCCAGCACGCGCTGGGCCACGAATGCCGCCTGCTGCCCCGCGTCCTCGCACGTCACCAGCGCGGGCTTTGTCCCGGATTTTCGCGCCGGCGTGAGATGCTTGGCGAACTGGTGGATGTTTGCCGTGATGGCCGCGTTCGCCACATTCAAAATCTCCGGCGTGCTGCGGTAATTCGTTTCAATCTTGTAAATCTTCGCGCCGTTGTAGCGTTCGCCGAATTTCAAAATGTTCTGAAAATTCGCGCCGCGCCACGCGTAAATGCTCTGCGCATCATCGCCCACCACCATCACGTTATGATGCCGGCCCGCCAGCAGATCGATCAATTCGCTCTGCAGCCGGTTCGTGTCCTGGTATTCATCCACCAGGACGAACTGAAACCGCCGCTGGTAATGCTCGCGCACCTCCGCGTGTTCGCGCAGCAGCTTGAGCCACAGCACCAGCAAATCATCAAAATCCATCGCGTTCGTCGCCAGCTTGCGCGCCGCGTAGCGTTTTTCCATCTCCTCAATCTGCGGCGCCAGCGGCAAAAAATAATCGTAGTGCTCCTGCAAGATGTCCGCGACGGATTTTTGCATGTTCAATGCCAGCGAAAAAATGTCCCCGAGCACTTCCGCCTTGGGAAACCGCGTCGCTTTCACGTCGATATCCGATTCCGCCACGCACGTCGTGATCAAATGCTTCGCGTCCTCGCGGTCCATGATGCTGAAATCGCGTTGATACCCCAGCAGGTTCGCGTGCAGCCGCAAAATCCGATTGCCAATCGAGTGAAACGTCCCGCCCCAGAGCGACGCCATTTCCTGCTGCAACAGATCCGACACGCGCCGCATCATTTCCTTCGCCGCCTTGTTGGTGAACGTGAGCAGAAGAATCCGTTCCGGCGGAATCCCCTGCTCCAGCAGATATGCCACGCGATATGTCAACGTCCGCGTTTTGCCCGATCCCGCGCCGGCGATGACCAGAGACGGCCCCGGAGTGGCCGTGACCGCCGCGAATTGTTGGTCATTCAACTCGCGCGCGTAATCGATCTGCAAATGAACTGCCGCCCGAAAAGGCTGCAGCACGTAATCGCGTGACATCGGAAAAACGTAATGGGGAGGAGCAAGGTTGTCGAACTCAAGCGGCGGATAAACACCGAAATCCGAAGGCCGAAATCCGAATCTGCCCTCTAAAAATGTCGAAGCAGCTCTGTTCCCACCGCCATTGTGAAGGAGAAGATTCCGGCGTTGGTGCGATTCGGAATTCGGTATTCGGATTTCTTTCGGATTTCGGATTTCGGCCTTCGGATTTACGTCACTCCGTCTTCATCCCCTGCAACCGTTCCATCGCCGCCTGCACTCCCTGCAACGCATTCAGCATCTGCGCCCGCACCTCATCGCCCGGCGGATTTTTTGGATCATTCAGCAACAGCATCATTTTTTCGAGGGTCGCCGGCGCCCGTTTTTGCACGCTCGCAATTTGTTTTTCCCAGGCCAGCTTCTTGTTCGCGCATTTGAGCAAATCGGTCAGGTAACCAATATCCTGCCGGGTCGTTCTCGGCGTCGGATATTTGGAGTTCACGGACACCAACTCGGTTTGCAAATCCTGAATGATTTTTTCGCAGCGTTCGATGTCCTTGACGAGCGTGTTCAATTCAGAAACCACCTGCCGCTGCTGAAGGAGGCTTTTTTCCGCGAGCTTCAAATCTTTGATGGACGGCATAAAATCTACGTTCGGCCCGCGGCCAGTCGTTCGCGCAATTTTTCCATGTTTGCCTGGATGTGTTCCAAATAATAATTCGGGCCTTCCGGATAGGGATCATTCAGGAACCGATAGAGCCCGCCAAAATCGCGGTCCAATTTCATCTGCACATATTTCTCCCAGAACGCCGGCGTCTTTTGCATCAGGTCGGCCGCGCTTGAAAACGCGGCGATGAAATGCGGCTTGTCCCTGGAAAATTGCGTTGCCTCGGCGAACTCCGAATACAGCACCGGCAATTTCTCCACGTAATCCTCCGCGGCCATCTGCCCGAGCAAATCCGCCGTGCCGAGAGCGAAGCCCGCAATCTTTTCCTCCTCGCTCTGAAACGGAATCACGCTCAATGCGGCGTCGACACCCGTGCAATGAATCATGTTTTGCACCGCCTGGATATCCGCCTTGGAAAATTTTTTGTCCGCCAGCAATTGCGCCGCAAAATCCGCGCTGCGATCCACGTGGGTGACGGTATATTTTGCGCCCGTTCCCTCGGTATCGCCGCGTTGTTTGAGATAGCCCGTGTCATGCATCAGGATCGCCAGCAGGCCCAGTTCGAACATCCGCTGGGTCAGCAGCGGCTTCGCCTTGGCTCGATGACGCCCGTGCAGCAACCGCGCAAAGCACAACGTCCCTTGCAACGTGTGTTCGAAATCGTGATACCGCGCATCCACCGCCTGATAATCCCGGTATTTGCCGGTGAAACACTCGATCGCCCACCCGAACACGCGTGGGACAAAGGCCGCCTCCCCTTTTGGAAACATCCCGAGATATGCCGACTGAACTTCCACTTCGACCGCTGTCGGGTCCTTAGTGACAACTGGTGGATACATTCGCGCGAAATCTAATCCGGCCCTATCGGATTTGCACGTCAATTTAAACCCTACCAAAACCGTCCGTAGTAGGAGCGTCGAGCACCAGCTCGGCACGTTAAGTTTCCAACCAGGCCGAGCGGGCGCTCGGTGCTCCCTCGTAGCGCAGGCGTCCCGCCTGCGAGTGACGGCGGCGTCTCGCCGCCAGCCCATTCAAAAACTTGTCCATACGGCTTTTTCGGCGATTATCTAATTCATGCAAAAGACGTTGCTGACGTTCGTGGACGACATCTACGAAGACCTCGAACTTTGGTATCCGAAACTCCGGCTGGAGGAAGCCGGTTTCGGCATGCGCGTGGCCGGGCCGGATTTGAAGACTTACACCGGCAAACACGGCTACCCGGCCCAGGCCGACGCGCTCATCAGCCAGATGAACAGCCGCGATTTCTGCGGCCTGCTCGTGCCCGGCGGTTTCATGCCCGACAAACTTCGGCGTGACGCCAAGGTGCTTTCGCTGACCCGCGAATTTTTTGAGCAAGGCAAACTGGTCGCGTTCATTTGCCACGGCGGCTGGATTCCCATCTCGGCCAAAATCCTGAAAGGCAAACGCGTGACCGGCTCGCGCGGCATCAAAGACGATCTCGAAAACGCCGGCGGCGTCTGGGTGGATGAACCCGTCGTCATCGACGGCAATCTTATTTCAAGCCGCACCCCGCGCGACCTGGCGCCGTTCGCCAAGGCCATGGTGGAATTTTTAAATCACGCAACACGGAACACGTAACACGCACGACGAATGCCCCCATCCCACGTCCAAGGCTCCCACGCCGACCCGACCTTTCGCTCGCGCCCGCGTCCGACCGGCGAAGTCATCCGGCGCGTCGGTGTTTATCTGCGTCCGTATAAGTTGATGGTCCTTGGGACGGTTGGTTGCGCGGTATTGTCCCTCGCGTTCGGCTTTGTTTATCCCAAACTCACGCGCGTCATTATCGACGACATCATTCAGAAGGGGCATTACAACTGGCTCACGCCCGCGGCGCTCGGTCTGCTCGGCGCGTTTCTTTTCCGCGAACTGTTCAACAGCCTCCGCATCCGCATCAATAACTCACTCGAACAAAACGTGATTTTCGACATGCGCCGCGATGTTTACGCACGCCTGCAACGGCTGCCGGTGGCGTGGTTCGACCAACGTGCTTCCGGCGATCTCATGACGCGCATCATCGAGGACGTGAACAACGTCGAGCGCCTGCTCATCGACGGGGTCGAACAAGGCACCGTCGCCGTTCTGAGCATCGCGGGCGCGCTGGTGTTCATGTCCATGGCCAGCGGCACGCTCACGCTGGTTTCCCTCATTCCCGTTCCGTTCCTCGTCGGCGGCGCGCTGTGGTATACGCTCACCGCGCACAAGCGCTATCGCGTCCAGCGCGAAGCCTCGAGCGCGATGAATGCATTGCTCATGGACAACCTGCAAGGCATCCGACAGATCAAAGCGTTCGGCCGCCAATTGCATGAAGACGAGCGTTTCGCCCAGCGCGCCGATGATCTCCGGGAAGGCTCGCTCGTCGTGATGCGCGCGTGGGCGTATTACGGGCCGGCGATGCAATTCTTTGGCGCCTTGGGCATCGGCATCGTTCTTTGGTTCGGAGGCATCCAAGTCATTCACCACAAAATGGATGTCGGCCAGCTCGTCGCGTTCATGTTCTACGCCGGAATGTTTTTCTACGATCCGATCGGCCGCTTGCATGGATTGAATCAAATCCTCCAATCCGCCCGCGCCGCCGCCGCCCGCGTGTTCGACATCCTCGACATGGCCGAGGAACGCAGCGACCGCCGGGGCATTCTGCAAATGCCTGTTTGCGGGGACATCGTTTATGAGAATATCAGCTTCAGCTATGCGCGAGAGGAGCGCGTCGAGCGTAGCCGCCGAGGTGACGAGGCGGACGCAAGACAAGTGCAAACGAATCCGCCTCCTCACGTCGGCGGCTACGAGCAAAGAAACGTCCTGCAAAACATCTCCCTGCATGCCGTCCCCGGCGAAATGATCGCGCTCGTCGGGCCGACCGGGGCCGGCAAATCCACGCTCGTGAACTTGCTGCCGGCGTTCTACGAAACCACGGCCGGACGCATTCTCATCGATGGGCAGGATATTAAAAATATTTCGCTCGAGTCGCTGCGCGAGCACATCAGCGTCGTCAGCCAGGAGGCGTTTTTGTTCAACGGCACCGTGCGCGAGAATATTTTGTATGGCCGGCTGAATGCCACGGAGGAGGAACTCATCGCCGCTTCGCGCGCGGCGAATTGCCATGATTTCATCGCCAAACTGCCGAACGGCTACGATTCGCGCGTCGGCGAACGCGGGGTGAAATTGAGCGTGGGGGAAAAACAGCGCGTCAGCATTGCCCGCGCGCTTTTGAAAAATTCTCCCATTCTTATCCTCGATGAAGCCACCGCCAGCGTGGACACGGCGACGGAGAAATTGATTCAGGAAGCCCTCGAACGCCTCATGGCCAACCGCACCAGCTTCGTCATTGCCCATCGCCTGAGCACGATTCGCAACGCCGACCAAATCCTCGTCCTGCGCCACGGGCAAATCGTCGAACGTGGCACGCACGATGAGCTTATGGCGCTGAGTGGCCTCTACGCCCGCCTCGCGCGCGTCCAGAGCACGACGTTTATTGAGGAGGGATTTGAGAAGCTGGAGGTGGGTTAAAATTGTTAAATGGTTAAAACGTTCAACGAGTTCAACCGTTCAAGCGGTCTAACCAGTTGAAAATCGTGGCATCCTGTTGAACCATTCAACGAATCACCGATTTAACCAATTTAACCCATTTAACGAACAAAATGCCCGAACTCGGAAAATTCCTGGTGATCGCAGGGCTGCTCATGGCGGCGGTGGGCGCGCTGCTGTGGTCTGGTTTCGGGCGCGGCTGGCTGGGAAGATTGCCCGGCGACATCCATTATACGCGCGACAATTTCAGTTTTCATTTTCCCATCGTCACCTGCCTGCTCATCAGTTTGATTCTCTCGTTGCTTCTCTGGCTGTTTAGAAAATAATTCCGCGGCGTCCACGATTGCACAGTGGCATGGGCGCCTCGCCCGTGAGATCCTTCCGTTTCAATTCCTTGAATTCGCACGGGCGAGACGCCCGTGCCACTAAAAATGAACGGCGCGGACTTGCGTCCGCGCCGTACTCCGATACCCCCTGAGCGCCTCCACCGCCCTTTGTGGCAGAGAAAAACGTGTCAGCTCAGGCGCGCACTGTTCGCTTACCTGGCGGCGGCTTTTCGGGGTTTGGTTTCGATTCTGCCCTCGAATTTGCCATTCGTGGAAACGGTGGCAATGGTCTGCAGAATGCGGCTGGCAATCTTGTACGGATCGCCCTGCGAATTGGGACGGCGGTCTTCGAGGTAGCCGCGGTATTCGTTGTTCACGAAGCTGTGCGGGACGCGCACCGAAGCGCCGCGGTTCGCGATGCCGTAGTTGAACTTGTCAATCGACTGCGTTTCGTGGAGGCCGGTGAGGCGGAGATGATTGTCCGGGCCATACACGGCGATGTGCTCGTTCTTGTATTTGTCAAACGCGCCCATGAGCTTTTCGAAATAATCCTTGCCGCCGATTTCGCGCATGTGGGTCGTCGAGAAGTTGGTGTGCATGCCCGAGCCGTTCCAATCCACGTCCTTGCCGAGCGGTTTGCAATGCCAGTTGATGTCCACGCCGTAGGTTTCGCACAAGCGCATCATGATGTAACGCGCCACCCACATCTGGTCGGCGGCGGTGCGGGAGCCCTTGCCGAAGATCTGGAATTCCCACTGGCCCTTGGCGACTTCGGCGTTGATGCCTTCGATGTTGATGCCGGCGTCGAGGCACAGGTCGATGTGCTTCTCGGTCAGTTCACGCGCGGTGCAGCCGACGGCACGGTAGCCCACGCCGGTGTAGTATTCGCCTTGCGGATAGGGGAAGCCGTCTTCCGGGAAGCCGAGCGGGCGGCCGTTCCGGTAGAAGAAATATTCCTGCTCGAACCCGAACCAGGCGCCGGAATCGTCATGAATCGTCGCGCGCGCGTTGCTCGGGTGCGGGGTTTTCATGTCGGGCATGTAGACTTCGCACATGACGAGCGCGCCGTTTTTGCGGGTGCTGTCCGGGTAGACGGCCACGGGCTTGAGCATGCAATCCGAGCTCTTGCCTTCGGCCTGGCGCGTCGAGCTGCCGTCGAAGCCCCACCAGGGAAGCTCTTCGAGCTTGGGGAACTTGGCAAATTCAACGATCTTGGTTTTGCTGCGGAGGTTCGGGACGGGTTCGTAACCATCCAGCCACAGATATTCTAACTTATATTTCGGCATTTGGTTTTCCTGATACAGGGTTAATCGGTAATCGGTTTAGTGCCGGTCGCTTCAGTGTTTCAACCGCGCGCGCGGACTTAAGCAGACAAAATGCCAGAGCGCAGGGAATTTGAAAGACCATTCGCACAACCCGCATAAATAAAAGGATTTTTCACTGAAACTAGTAAAAAAATGAATCCGATTCATTCCGATATTTAACAGCTTCTCTGCGGGGTTTCTGCCAGTGTGGTTACATTTAGCCAGCGTGGCTTTATAGGGCAGATTGATGTTGTTTTGCAGAAAACATTCGAGGATCACATTTTGAATCGTGGTTTGCATTTTTCGCTTTTTTCGTCATTCGCTTTTCAATGGAGCGAATGACGAAAAAAGTGGATTCGATTGGCCCTTACCCGGGGTAGCGGCTGCTGCGCAGCCTCAGCCCGGGCTATTCTCGGTCGCCTCTCCGGGGCTTGGGAATTGAGAACCGATAGTTTTGTTCAGAGCTATTGAAAACTGCGCTACTTTGCGCGCCTCCCCGGCAATTCGGACGACTTTCCTTTCCAACCCGATTCCTTTGCGCGATATTCGCCCGGACGTGCTGAAAGTTAAAGACACGCTGCGCTCCACGGTGAATCTGACCTTCGATGGCCGGGTCGTGAAGGCGTATCACGGTCCGAACGCCCGGGAACGATTCGATAACGAGGTTCGCGTGCTGCATTACCTGGAACAACGCGGCTGCGATTTCGTGCCGCGCATCCTCGAAGCCGATGCCGAAGGGCTGCGCATCATTACCAGCAGTTGCGGCTCGCGCGTGGAGCGCATCGACGACGAAAAAGTAAAACAGCTTTTCGCCGAGGTCGAGCAATACGGCGTTCGCCACGACGATCCCGATCCGCGCAACATTACTTACCGCCAGTCGGACGGCCGTTTTTGCGTGATTGATTTCGAATTGGCCACCATCCTGGCCGAGAACGGCGCCCACTCATGAAGCATCCGCAAGCCATTTCCAACTCCGCCCTGCTCCGCTGGTCCGGCTGCACCCACCGCGGCAAACGGCCGAATAACGAAGACGCCTTTCTCGCGCTCCGATTCGACGCCATGGACGTGCAGCGCCTGGGAAAAACCGGCGACGCTTCCACCGCCAAAACCGATTTCACGTTCGCGGTCAGCGATGGCATGGGCGGCGCGCTCGCCGGCGAATATGCCAGCCGCATCGCCGTCGAAAAAATCGCCACCATGCTTCCGCGCTCGTTCAAACAGTCCGCCAGCGGCCTGGTCACGGGTTACGATGACGTCCTGACCGAATTGTTTGGCGAGGTGCACAAGGCTTTGGTTTATCTCGGCGCCAGTTACGAGGAATGCAGCGGCATGGAAGCGACGCTGACTCTCTGCTGGTTCACGCCCGGCTGGATGCACTTCGGCCACATCGGCGACAGCCGTCTTTATTATTTGCCCGCCAAATCCGATAAAATCCGCCAACTCAGCCACGACGACACGCACGTCGGCTGGCTGTTTCGCAACGGCAAAATCAACGAGCGCGAGGCGCGCACCCATCCGCGCCGCAACGTGCTCCAAAAGGCGCTCGGCGGCGGCAATCAATTCGTGGATCCGCAACTCGGCGCCGTCGCCTACGAAAGCGGCGATTTATTCCTGCTGTGCACCGATGGCTTGGTCGAAGGCCTTTACAACCATCACGTGGTGGAAATTCTCCGCACCATGGATGCCCACGGTCCCAATGCCGACCCATCGGATCGCCTGGTCAAGGAAGCCCTTGAAAAAAGCGGCCGCGATAATACGACGGCGTTGATCATTGAAGTGATTTAATCATCACGCCCTTACTCGCAGGACAGGCATTTGCTTTGTAGAAACCATTTTTTGTCGCAAAGCGACTCAGGAAAATTAGCCAGCCACGGAGTGGCTGGAAACCGGGGAATTACGGTCGCGTCCTGAAAGGACGCTGGAATCAATTCCATTTTCCGTTGTCCTTTCAGGACAAGGCTCCGTAACCACGATTCACCAGCCACTCCGTGGCTGGCTAATATCCTAGTGTCGCGCTGCGACGGCCAAAAGCCCTCCAGCAAGGCGGACAGTCATCTTGCCTGTCTCTGATCATTTCGACGCAAAAAGCAAAAATGGACGCAGGCAAGATGCCTGTCCTACGATAATGCAGCAGCCGTGCCGGCTTGCGCCGGCACGGCTTCGTGGATGAACTCCGAATTAGATCGCGCCTTCGGAATGATATCCCTCTTCGCCGTGTTCCGACAGGTCGAGACCGATCGTTTCGACTTCCTCGCTAGGCCTCAGACCAAGCACCGCCTTCACGATGAAAGCGATGATCGTGGTGCCCACGATCGCCAGCACGAGCGTCAGGCCAATGGCCTTGAGTTGTTCCAGCACCAGCGGTTGCGTCGGTGAATCGGTGACATATTTGCTCAAGTTGGTCGTCAGATTCGGATTCGCCGCATTGCGTGCCAGCACACCGGTCAGCAATGCGCCCAGCGTCCCACCGACCGCGTGCACGCCGAACGTATCCAGCGCATCATCATATCCGAACCAACCCTTGACCTTGAAGCAGAAGAACCACGGAATCAATCCGGCGGCGATGCCAATGATCACCGAACCGTTGGCCGTGACAAATCCGCACGCCGGTGTGATCACGACCAATCCCGCCACCGCGCCCGAGCAAAAACCCAGGATGCTGGGCTTGCCGCGGGTGATCCATTCCATCATCGGCCACACGAACGAAGCCACGGCGGTCGCAAGCGTGGTCGTCAAAAACGCATTCGCGCCGACGACATCCGCGGCCACCGAACTGCCCGCGTTGAAACCGTACCAGCCCACCCACAGCATGCCCGTGCCGATCATGCAAAGCACCATGCTGTGTGGCGGCATCGGTTCCTTGCCGAAGCCAAGGCGTTTGCCGAGGATGAGGCAGAGAACGAGCGCCGACCAACCGGAAGTCATATGCACCACCGTGCCGCCCGCGAAGTCAATGGCATGGATGGACGCGTGCGCGTTCCAGACGCCGTTCATCAATCCGTCAATGCCCCACACCATGTGCGCTTGCGGGAAATACACGATGAACATCCACAGCACCATGAACAGGCACATGGCCGAGAATTTCAGGCGTTCGGCAATCGCGCCGAGAATCAGCGCCGGCGTGATGATCGCGAACATCAATTGATACATGGAAAACACGTTCTGCGAAACCCAGTACGAATAATCCGTATTGGGCGCGGACGTGACTCCGTTCAGGAACGCGAATCCCAGCCCGCCCAGGAACTTGCCGCCGCTGTGAAACACGAGACTGTAGCCGCAGATCCACCACAGGATCGTCACCATGCCGGCCATGAAGAAACATTGCGCGGCCACGGACAGCACGTTTTTCCGGCGGACCAGGCCGCCATAAAACAAGATCAACCCAGGCAGCGTCATGAACAGCACCAGCGCCGCCGAGGTCATCTGCCAGGCGTTATGGCCGGGGCCGGGCACGCCCACTGTCGGCGTGGTCAATCCATTCGGAATCGTCGCATTGCCGTCCTTGTCCTTCGGGCCTACTTTCAGCGCCGCGGTTGGGTCGCCGTTGTTGATGTAGGCTTCCAACGATGAAACACGTTGATCGAGCGTCGGAGCGGGGGGTGTTGCATTGGTTCCATCCGACGCGCGCGCCACCATGGCCGCCGTGAAACACGCGCCGATTAAAAGTGAGAGGAGTAATTTTTTCATTGGTAAAACTTCGAGTATGGGGGTTGTGGGTTCGGGTTCGGGTTTAAACGGCCTGGTCTCCTTTTTCGTCTGTCCGGATGCGAACGGCTTCGTCGATTTTCGAGATGAACACTTTTCCATCGCCGATTTTCCCGGTCTTGGCGGCCTTCACAATCGCCGCCACGGCGGCATCGATCCGGCCATCCGGAATCACGATTTCCAGTTTGATTTTCGGCAGGAAATCCACCGTGTATTCGCTGCCGCGATAAATTTCGGTGTGGCCTTTTTGCCGGCCAAAGCCCTTGACTTCGCTAATCGTCATCCCCTCCACGCCGATTTCCGCCAGCGCGTCCTTCACTTCCTCCAGCTTGAATGGTTTTATAATGGCTTCGATCTTCTTCATATGTGAGTTAATGGGTTCAATGCCGGGAAAAACGCGAGTTCCCGCGCTGCGCGGCTTTTAGCAGCGGCAATGCCAAAAGATTCCGTCCCAATGCCATCCATCATATTCATGCGTGATTTGAGGTTTAAAAATTTTTCACGGTCATGATGAATGTTTCTTTTTATACGGGCCAAGAGCCCATGGCTGCGGCATTTTGACCACCCTGTAGAATTTGAAACCGGGGCGAAGATTTGAACAGGAGCGAGCGGAGAAAGCGGAGGGACTCAGAACTGAATGCTTAACAAAAGGAAACGAAGATGGGAACCGGAGGAAACCGAGGAAGCAGAGATTTTGAGTTTGTGCTTCGTTTGGCAGTGTCCTGACGGACGGTGCGCGGCTCTGTGAGCCGCAGCAATCCTCCATTTTCGCGAGCCAATGAATTTACTCGCGCGTTTCGGGATCCACGGCTTGCCGCGGGTCGCAGACCCGCGCTCCGCATTTACCACTTCCCTTTGTTCCCTTCGTTTGCTTCTGTTCAGTTTGAGCTGTGCCGTTGTGGTTTCTCGTCACCCGTGAATGACCAACTGAATATTCTCCGGAAGACTGCGCGCCACTTCGGTCACCACGTCGCCACGAAGCAATTTCGCCAGGGCGTTGCGATGCGGCGCGCCCAACATGAGCATGTCCACGCCCAGCGTGGCGGCGATGTCCACAATCGTTCCGGCCGGGTTGTCGCTCACGGCGTAAACCGGCAGCGCGCTCACGCCCACGCCGCGCGCGAGGTCGAACACGCCGTACATGATCTCCGCCGCTTGATGGTCGTTTTGCCAGCGCGGCCGTTCCGGGGCCGCAATCCGGCCGGGCAGCGCCACAGACAACTGTTTCACGTAGAGCACGTAAAGAGTCCCCTGCCGCAACTTCGCCTCCTCCAGCGCGAACTTCAGCACGGGCGTGAACCCGCGCGCGGCCACCAGGATCGCCTGGCCCTGCTCCAGATTCGGGCGCAACGGCTCCAGATTTTCCGGCTTGGTGACCGCAGCAGCCTGCTCGCGCGTCAGCATCACCGTCTCGAAGCCGGCGCGCTTCATCGCGTACCAGCGCAAACCAAATCCGATGCCGAGCACGCACGCCGCAAAAAACAACGCCGCCGGTTTCGTCTTCGCAATCGTAATCTCCACGAGAAACAGGACAATAAACGTCACCAGCATGATGCTGAACTCGCGCCAATTCAGCCCCAGCCGTTTGTTGAAACAACTCGAGCCGAGATTGACCGTGATCGCGCCCACGACGCCGATGGCGTACATATCCGCCAGCTTGTCCAGGTCCGCGGAAAGAATCACCAAAACAATCGGCAGCACCACCGCCACGAAGAGCGGCTGCCAGGGAACGCCGTGCGAATTGAGTCTCGTGAATTGCCGCGGCATTTCGCGGTCGCGCGCCAGCATATAAATCAGCCCGATCATCGCGCCCACCGCCGTGTTCACCGCGCTTAACAACAGCAGGCCGACCACGATGCCGATCGCGACGCCGAAAATGTGGCCGAAATACGGGCCAAGCGTCTCGTTCCCATAGTGCTCGCCCAAAAACCGGAGCATGTCCTCATAGCGGTCCTTGATTTGGGGCTCCATCGGCTTCGGCAACGAGAGCATCGCCCATCCGAGCAACGCCGTGCCAAAAACCACTTCAAATGCCACCGGAAAAATCGCCTTTTTGGCGGTGCTGGCGACGCTGGGTTTTTCCGGCGTGGCATCGCGGTCGAGCTTCATCACACCCGTCAGATTCGCAATCGCCTCCACGCCGCTCAACGCCAGGATCACCTCCACAAATTTCACCCAGTTGTAGCCGAAACCGCCTTCCGCCCTCAGCAAATCGGGATGAAATTTAAAATGCGGCGCGCTGATGCCAATGATCGCGATGACGACTATCACCATCGGCACCGCCAGCGTCACCGCGAAAGTGCCGGAATGCTTTGGCCCAAAATAATTGATGCCTCCAATCAGGATGATGCAGCCGATTGTGACCAGCTTCAGGTACGCGGCCGGCACGTGAAAGTAACTCATCGCGTCCCAGCAGCTCATCGCCGCCGTCACGATGAAATCCGCCAGCAACAGCAGCGAACCGAGCACCGCCAGCACGCGGCTTTGTTCCCGCGCCGCCGAATAAACTCCGCCACCATCCGGAAAATGCCGGCAGACGATGACGTAATTGTAGCCGACCAATCCCGTCAGCGCGCACACGGCCAGGATGATCGGCAGCGAGGAGAAACCCGCCGCGACAAATGCCAGCCCGATGACGTATGCCTTGCTGGTTCCCCAATCCCCGTACAGCAATGCCCCGGCCCGCGCCCACCCGACATTTCTCGGACGATGTGTGGTGGGTTCAAGCATGTTCGTGTGTGGCTTTAGCGGTCAGTTTTTTATTCATCAAGCGTAAATCAACAGGTGAATCTCTTCCGGCAGCAAATTGGAAATGTGCCGCACGATGTTGCCGGTCAATAATCCAGCCAATCCTCCGCGCGAGGGAGCGCCCAGCAGCAATTGTGAAGCGCCCATCGTGGCGGTGATGTCCACGATGGTTTCCGCCGGCGCGTCGCTGACGGCGTAACATGGCACCACTGGATGCCCCTGCGCATTTTTGAATGCATAAGAAAAAATCTGCCGCGCTTCTTCATCATCCTGCCACGTGCGCTTTTGATCGGCCTCTGTCAATGCCGGCAAGGCCCGGATGAACAGCAAATACAACGGCCGTTTTATCTCTCGCGCCTCTTGCAAGGCAAAATCCAGCGTGCGCCCGATGCTGCGCACCGCGCACACCAGCGGCGAGCCAGTGAGCGTAACCGCCGGCTTCGGCTCCGGCACGATAATTTCGGCAGCGTTACCCATGCCTGGGCGGGGCGCCGCTTCGGCCATCTTTCGCTTTCTTCGCTGCGACGCCTCGGACGCGAGCCCGCGCATGATCAAACCAATCACCAGCACGGTCGTGGCGAAAATGCGGGCCTTCGGCTTGTCCCAAAACAGCGACACTTCAATGGCCAGCATGATCACGAACGTAAACAGCATTAGCAGGCGTTCCCATTTTGCCAAATTCAGATTGCGATCCGTCGCACTGGCGCCGAGATTCGTCGCAATCGCGCCCACGACTCCGATGGCGTACAAATCCGCCAATCCGGCCATGTCTTTCACCACGATGACCAGAATGGCGGGAATGACCGCCGCCGCGAACATCGCCAGATTGGGCACGCCAAATTTGTTCAACTTTTGGAAAACCGGCGGCAGTTCTCCGTCGCGCGACATGAGATACTGGATTGAGATCAAATCCACAATGGCCGTGTTCGCTTCGGACAGCAGCATCAGGCACACCGCGATGCACACCACGATCGCCGCCGCGTGCGCGGCCGTCGCGCCCAGCGAGTGGCCCACGAAAACTTCCGCCATGTAAGCCAGCAAATAATCGCGGACACCGGCATGTCCGGGCGCATTGAGATCGGGGCTGGAAGGATCGGAGCCCGGCACAATGTGCAAGCCGCCCAACGCATGCGCGCCCAAACTAAGCAGCGCCGTAAACAAACACACTTCCAACATCACAATCCAGACTGCGGGAGTGCAGGTTTTCGACACGGACGGCTTTGCATCGGTGCTGCCCGGGTTCAGTTTCATCACGCCAGTCGCGTTTGCGACGGCTTCCACTCCGGACAGCGCCAGCACGACGCCGACGAAGCTCATCCAGTTTTTTCCAAGACCGCCGCTCAACGGTTGGACGTTGTGCCAGGCTTCGGGCAAATGCGGCAGGCAAAAAATCACGAGGACTATCGTGACGGCGAGCATCGGAATCGCGATCAGCATCGCCATGCCTCCCGTATGGCGCGGTCCGAATAGGTTCAGCGCTCCCAGAACCAGAATGGAACCCGCGGCCCAGATTTCCGGATGCGTCACGCCAAAATACTGCCCCAAATACTGAAACGCCGACATCCCGCTGATGGCCACCGTGACGAGGTAGTCAGCCACGAGCAGGAACGCGCCGACGATTGAGAGAATTTCCGACCGATGCCGCACGCTCGCGTAGACGCCGCCGCCATCCGGATAATGCCGGCAAATGACGATGTAATTGATGCCAACCAACGCCGTCAGCAGACACATGGGCGCAATCAGCCAGAACGAACTGTATCCGGCCACGGCGAACGCCAGGCCGATGATGTAGATTTTGCTCGAACCCCAATCTCCGTAAAGAATCGCAGCCGCCCGCGGTGCATCAACGTTGCGCGGACGCTTCGTAGTTGTTGATAGCATAACTGTAAACGGCGGGGCGTGCCCGCCGCAATGCTCGCGTGGCAATGCCAAAAAGCACCGCCACGACGAATTCTCTGGGGAAATGAAGGGAAAGCTTCATTGCCCTTAATGTTTACGCCTGCGAGGTTAGCTGTCGGGCTGGAACCATTAAGTGTTCCCGTTTCACCTCTTGTTAAGGGCGAAACGCAAGCCCCGATCCGGTTTTACCGGAAAATCGGTTCCCCCGCTGGCCACGCCCGAGCGCGGCCATTCGGCAGACAAAATTACCGTGCTGAACGTACAAAGGACCTCCGCAAAAATCAAGTTTCTCGTCAACGGGCGGGTGTGATTCCAATTGAAGGTCGGTTCATTTTGAGATTTACGATTTCGAATACGCGGCGAGAACCCCTCACCCCAACCCTTTCCCATTCAATGGAGAGGGAGAAGTTGCTCCAGCATCTCTCCTCAAATAGAGCCACTGATAGTGTGAAAAACCTTTTGCTTTCTCAGAAACACCTTGTTCGCGCCGATCAGGAGATCGACCTTGTTCGCGCCGATCAGGAGATCGGCGCTCCGGATTCGCGCGCATCTTTCATTACGAAAGACTTGGCTTTTCCTTGTGCCAATTCGTGGTCTGCTCGTAGGTGTGCGCGATTTTTAAAATCGTTTCTTCGCCGAAGGGCTTGCCGAGCAGTTGCAGACCGATGGGGAGCTTGGGCGATTTGGTGAAGCCGCAGGGCAGGCTCAGGCCGCAGATACCGGCGAGATTGCACGAGATGGTGAAGATGTCGGACAAATACATCCGCAACGGGTCGTCGGATTTTTCGCCAATCTTGAACGCGGCGGTCGGCGTGGTGGGCGTGACGATCGCGTCCACTTTTTCGAACGCTTTCAGGAAATCGTTGCGGATGAGCGTGCGGACTTTTTGCGCGCGCAGGTAATAGGCGTCGTAATAGCCGCTGCTCAAAACGTAAGTGCCCAGGATGACGCGGCGTTTGACTTCCGCGCCGAATCCGGCGCCGCGCGTTTTGCCGTACATTTCAATGGGATCCTTGCCGTCCACGCGCGCGCAATACCGCACGCCATCGAAACGCGCCAGGTTCGCCGAGGCTTCCGCAGTGGCTATGATGTAATACGTGGCCACGGCATAATCCGTGTGCGGCAGGGAGACTTCGACGATTTCCGCGCCGAGTTTTTCGAGGTGCTTCACCGCGGTGTCGACGGCTTGTTTCACTTCCGCGTCGAGGCCGCCGATCATGTATTCCTTCGGCAACCCGAGCTTGAGGCCTTTGATGCCGCCTTCGAGTTGCGACGCGTAATGCGGCACCGGTTGCGGCATGCTGGTGGAATCGAGCGGGTCAATGCCGCTCATGGCTTCCAGCAAGAGCGCGGTGTCGCGGACGTTTTTGGTAAACGGGCCGATTTGGTCGAGGGATGATGCGAACGCGACGAGGCCGTAGCGCGAAATGCGCCCGTAGCTGGGCTTCATGCCGACGACGCCGCAGAGCGCGGCGGGCTGGCGAATGGAACCACCGGTGTCGGTGCCGAGACTGGCGATGCATTCATCGGCGGCGACGGCCGCGGCGGAGCCTCCGGAGGAGCCGCCGGGAATGCGCGCGGGGTCCCAAGGATTGCGTGTGACGCCGAATGCGGAATTTTCCGTGGAGCTGCCCATGGCGAATTCGTCCATGTTCAGCCGGCCGAAAATAATCGCGCCGGCGGCTTTCAATTTCCGAATGGCGGTGGCGTCGTAGGGCGAAATGAAATTGCCGAGGATTTTTGAGCCGCAATTGAGCGGCTGGCCTTTGACGGCGAGGACGTCCTTCACGGCGATGGGCACGCCCAGCAACGGTTTGTCCGCGGCAGCGCTGGAATTGGCGAGCAATTCATCGGCGGCATCGGCTTGCGCGAGAGCATCGGCGGCATCGTGACTCAGGAAGGCGTGGATTTGCTTGTCCACGCGGCCAACCTGGTCGAGGCAGGCCTGGACGATTTCGCGCGAGGACACTTCGCGTTTGGCGAGCTTGCCGGTCAATTCGGAAATAGTGAGTTGGTTGAGCATGAACGAAACCACGAATGGACACTAATGAACACGAATTAACGAAAGGATTGCCAAAGGCTTTCGACCATTTCTTGATTCGTGAGAATTCGTATCCATTCGTGGTGAAAAATTATTCCACGATTTTTGGGACAATGAACAAGCCGTTGGCCTTGGCGGGCGCGTTGCGCAGGGCTTCTTCGTTGGACAAGGAGGGACGGGTTTCATCGGGCCGGGTGACGTTGACGAGCGGGAAAGCGTGGGCGGTGGGTTCCACGCCGCTGACATCGGCCCGGTTCAATTTTTCGATGTAGCCGAGAATGTTTCCGAGTTGCGCGCCAAGTTTTTGCTCTTCTTCGGGCGAAAGCGCGATGCGCGCGAGATGCGCGACGTATTTGACATCAAATTCTGCAGCAGCCATGCGGACAAGCTAAAGTCCAAGGCCCAAAGTTCAAAGTCCAAAGTTGGCAGCTATTTGATGCGCTTGAGCTGCACAGAATATTTTTCGCCTTTTGAGGGACCATCGGGCACGGTCATAGTAATGCTCGCCTGGTCGCCGTTGACCACGACCTCGCAGGGAATCAGGTGGTTTGCGCCGCCCTCGATCATTTCCAAGTCCATGTGTGTGCGATCAATGAATTTAAAAGTTCCGGTGGCGATGTGGCTGTTTTCCATGCTGGTCAGCGTGCCGTCTTTGCGGAATTCGACGGTGGCGGCGCCCACACTCCATTTCCCGACGAGCACGTCCGCGGGCTTTTTTGAGCAGGACGGCAAAGCGAAGGCGCTGAGGGTAAGCAGCAAGGCAAAGACAATTGAAAACTTGCGTGAGTTTTTCATACGTCCTTTCGTTGGCGCCATGCTGACGTGTCCCGGGCGGCATGTCGAGCAGGATCGGGGGAAGTTTTGGCAGGGGAATGAACGGCAGAGGAATGGAAGAGAGAAGCCCGATTCCGCTGCCGTTCATTCCTCTGCCTTGGAAAATTCTGACGGCAACGCTCAATCCTCGTCAAACTTGCGCTTGATGAGGCTTTCGAGTTCGGCGAGGGCTTTGGAGGCGTCGGCGCCGTTGGCGTGGATGGTGAGTTTGGCGCCGGGGCCGGCGGCGAGCATCATCAGGCCCATGATGCTTTTGCCGTTGATTTTTTCGCCGTCCTTTTCCACAAAAATGTCACACGCGAAACGGTTCGCTGTTTTGACAAACAACGCCGCAGGCCGGGCGTGGATGCCCAGCTTGTTCAACACGACAAATTCTTTGGTCATTGGATTATACTTGCGCGATTCACTCACGCTCCGGCTCGCCATTATAAATAGCCGAGGCGATGCCGGTTGGCCAATGAATTCTGGCGTGGTAAACCAATTTGCCAGACGCCATTCAGATAACCCTGGCCCGGATGAAGCGTGATCGGTCATTTCAATCCATCCGTTCAATGGCCGTGAGCTACGATTGCTTCAACTGTCAAATCTTTCATGGAACGTTTCAGCATCCAAAAATGGACGCGCAAGGCCACGAACCGGAGCGCGGAATTCATTCCGCGAGTGGATCTGACGGGCGCGGACGCGCGGAATGAATTGCGCGCGCCGCATCGCTGGTTCATGGAAAGAAAGCGCGATGATGGAGGTTTCACTTTGGTGGAGTTGCTGGTCGTCATCGCCATCATCGGGATTCTGGCGGCCTTGCTGCTTCCGGCGTTGTCTCGCGCGAAGGCGACGGCGCGGCAGATTCAATGCGTTGGCAATCTCCATCAGCTCGGTCTCGGAATACAAAATTTCGTGACTGAGAATCACGCCTATCCGTCCTGTATTGCCGGTACGAACAGTGAGAATCCCGGCCTCTGGATCAGGCAGCTTGAAACCGGCGGTTTTGATATTTCCCGGCCGAGGACCAATTTTGTTGCCGAGGGCGTTTGGCGTTGTCCCTCCGCGCATTGGAGCTTGAATCTGCCGGACAACGTGATTCCGATGAGTTACGGTTACAACGCATTTGGCAGCGCACGCATTGGCACGCGAACCAATGCGCTCGGATTGCACGGCGAATTCATTTCGAGTTCCGAGCTGTATCGGCCCGTGCCTGAAGCGCAGGTGGTTTCTCCCAGCGACATGATGGCGATGGGCGAGAGTTTCAGGGGAAGCATTTTCTTCGGTCGCGACTCCGATTTGCAGGATTTGGAAAAACACGGCTTTGCGTCTTCGCGTCATCAGGGAAGAGTCAACGCAAACTTTTGCGATGGCCATGTTGAATCGCCGAGTTTGGGATTTGTGTTCACCAACATGAGTGACGCCGCCTTGGTTCGTTGGAATCGGGATCATCAACCGCACCGAAACAGTTTATAAACGCAAACGCGGGCACACTGGTTTGACTATTTTTATGCCGCATGTTAGACCGGCGTTGATGTTGTTGGCCAGTATCTATAAAAACCCAGTTGAGGATTATCTTGTACTTGTCATCGGCATCGTGGCGGCCTCAAGCGCACTTTATTTTTCGGTCCGCGCCCTGTTTAATGGATTTGTTATTTCGCCAGGCAGTGTAAATTACAGCACGGCAAAGCCGAAACGTTACGAAAGAAAGAAACAGTCGGCGCAATACTGGACTTGGGTTTTGATCTACGGTTTTATCGGGATTGGATGGTTTTTCCTTTTGTTCTGCCTTTATTGTCCCAAGACATTTCACCGGCTATTTTAAGGACAGAGACATTACCGCGACCGCTTTATCTTTCTCCCTTTCAGCGCGGCAGCCTTTGTGTCCGGCAGTTCTGCGATCAACGTGTGAAAAAAATTTGGAGTTCCGCTTTAAGCGCACTATCTTCCGCGGTCGCCGCGAAAACGCGGCGCTGTTTACAATTATTTATGGATTCATCGGTGTCTGTGGGTCGTCAACAAATGATTTGCAAGCAACGCAAAGAAGCGCGATGCTCGACTCAACCACAAACGATGTTTGGCGGCCAGATACAGCCATGGGAACGGAAGGCTAATTACGCCGATTCGCGGCTCACTTAAACGTTAGGAGCCATGACTTTTCCTTTTACCACAGATCAAACCGTGAAACGCCTTCGCTGGGTGATGTTGGTCGCCATGTTCATTGATCTGGTTCTCACCCTTATCAGTCAACCGGCTACGTATTGGCGGCACCCCGAAACAGCAGATTTCGGTTATCACACCTTTCATTTTTTCTTAAATCAAGGCTGGCTGTTTTATCTTATCGTCAATTTATTTTACTTCGCGGGAGCCTTCCTGCTCATTTCCCTGCTTCCGAAAAAAATGGCGCTGGTAGGAACATTCACGATTATTCTCGGACATTATTTAGGGGCATCTGCATGGTTGGACTATATATGGCACCTGAATATGGCGGGTCCCTTTCTGTGCAGCGTCCTCCTTGGTTTTGCAATATTTTCCGCGCTCAAAAACGACCCGAACTCTATCCTCATGACCGGCCAAATCGTCAAACGACTTCGTTGGGTCATGATCGCCGCGATGCTCATCGACATGCTCAATACAATTTTCGGACAACCGGCCTCTTATTGGCACCAATCTGGAAACGTGAATGAAAGTTTTGCGTTGTCCCACTTTTTTCTGATGCGCGGCATGCCGATTTTTCTCTTCTATGATGTCATTTCCTTTGCGGCGTTGTTTTTCCTCGTTTCCATCCTGCCGAAGAAAGCGGGCTTGCTCACCGTATGGTCATTAATTCTTGCCTACTATTTCGGAGCATCCACCTGGCTGTTCAGCCAATGGCATTTCGGACCACTCGGTCCGCTTATTTACGGCAGCTTGCTAAGCACCGTTTTTGTTTTGCTTACGTTCACCTCGGCAAAATCATCTGAACCGCGAATTGGCTTATTCTGCAGGCTGTGCCGCTAAAACTGCTGAAGCCACCTTGCGCAACCAGATAGCCAAGCGGGTCATGTTGGCAGTTTTGGTTTCTGTTGGCCATATCAAGCGAGGTTACACTGCTCCGCAGCTTGCCGCTCTCGCGCAGATGGGTGCCTCCCTGCAAGACATGGACATTTTCGCGGTGCGTGCTCGGCAGTCTCCCTCGAAAAGTTTGGAGTTCCACCTTTGCCCGGCGTATGATGGACAACCGTGGTTCGCAAAAATGCGAACCAAACTGTTTACAATTTTATGGATTCATTGGTGTCTGTCGCTTGTCAACAAACTTCAGAAGCTGACGCCAAGTCTTGGAAAAAACAATCTGGTCAAATGAAAACCATCCGATAGGCTGAAAAAAGTTGGTCGGATAGCACGAGCCACGTATGTCAACACCGGTCTTCTACGACGAGCTCAGTCGCTATTATCATTTGATATACGCCGACTGGGAGGCAAGTATCGATCGCCAGGCAAGAGCCCTGGATTCCATCATTCGCACCGAAGGAGGGCCCGAACCTCATACAATTTTGGACTGCACCTGCGGGATTGGCACCCAAAGCCTTGGATTGGCAGCTCGTGGTTATGAGGTTACCGCCTCCGACCTTTCCCCTGCCACAGTAGAACGAGCCCGTCTGGAAGCGCGACAGCGCGGGCTGTCGCTACAGGTTAGTGTCGCTGACATGCGAAGCCTTTACAAACACCACGGACGCACCTTTGACGTGGTGCTTTCCTGCGACAACTCGGTGCCGCACCTTCTATCTAACGAGGACATTCTCACCGCCTTGCGCCAGTTCTACAAATGCACGAAAGTTGGCGGTCTCTGCTTGGTTTCGCTACGGGACTATTCGGCAATGGATTTCAACAGCCAGATCCAATTGCATCCCTACGGAGTGCGCGACGTAGGCGATGTGCGCTATGTGTTGTTTCAAGTCTGGGATTTGAAACCGCCTCTTTACGACACGACCTTCTACGTCATCGAGCAGCAAGGGAGTTCTCCCGCAACCGTGCATTCCACCAAATCAACCTACTACGCCGTTACCATTCCGGTCATAATCCAGCTCATGGAAGAAGCGCAATTTCAAGACGTGCGCCGTATTGAAGATGTGTTTTTTCAACCGATCATCGTAGGACACAAGCGCAAATGAGATTGGACTCCGCCGTTTCTCAGTTTATATTTCGTTTTGGGAGAATCGCTTCCGCACGGTAGTCAGCGACCTCCCCAAAACTGTTTACAATTATTTATGGATCAATTGCCAACTGTCTTACTAAAACCGGGTGAAGCGGACCGCATCGTGGCCGGACATCCTTGGGTTTATCACAGCGCCATTCTCCGCATGACCGCGCAGGCCGGCGATGGCGAAATCGCCCAGGTCAAGGATCATCGCCAGCGGCTGCTCGGCGTCGGCTTCTTCAATTCGAGATCCAAAATCCGAGTCCGCATCCTTTCACCCGAGCGCATCGAAATCAACGAATCGTTTTTCGAGCAGCGCATTCGCGAAGCGCTGGCCGTTCGCAAACGTCATCTGCCGAACGCCACTTCGTTCCGCGTCGTGAACGCCGAGAGCGATTTCCTCAGCGGGCTGATCGTGGATAAATATGAAGACGTGCTCGTGGTGCAAATTTCCGCGCTGGGCATGGACAAGCGCAAGGCGCAGATCGTTTCCGTGCTGCAAAAGATTTTTTCGCCGCGAGCGATTCTTGAGCGAAGCGACGTGGCGTCGCGCAAGTTCGAAGGCCTCGCTGAATCGAACGGCGCGCTCGCGGGCGAATTCTCCGGCCCCATTTCCACGAATCTGAACGGCCTGAAATTCGAAACCGATCTCGTCGAAGGCCACAAAACCGGCCTTTATCTGGATCAACAGGCCAATTACCAAGCCGTGTCGCATTTCGCCAAAGGCGCGCAAGTGCTGGATTGTTTCAGTTTCCTGGGCGGTTTCGGCCTGCACGCGGCGCGCGCGGGCGCGGCGCACGTGCACATGCTCGATCAAAGCGCCGAAGCCATCGCAGCATCCAAACGCAACGCCGAAGTGAACGGCCTCTCCGACAAATGCTCCTTCGAAAACACGAATGTCTTTGATTGGCTGAAGGCCCAAACGAAAACGGCGCCCAGCGAGAAACTCGTGCCTAAATTCGATCTCATCATTCTCGATCCGCCATCCTTCACACGCAATCGCGCGTCGGTGCCGGATGCGTTGCGCGGTTACAAGGAAATTCACCTGCGCGCGCTCAAACTGTTGAAGCCGGGCGGGACGCTGGCGACGTTCTGCTGTTCGCATCATGTGGATGCCGGATTGTTTCAGGACACGCTGCTCTCCGCGGCATATGACGCGCGCAAAATTTTGCGGCGGGTGGCGGCGTATTCGCAATCGCCGGATCATCCGATCATTCCGATGATTCCGGAGACTGAGTATTTGAAAGGCTTCGCCTGCGAACTCGTGAGGTGAACAGAAATTTTACAGAAGGAAGCAGAGTTAGCAGAGGCGCCTCAGAGCCGGAAAATTAACAGAAGCAAACGAAGTTAACAAAGGGAAGACTCGTAAGATCCTCCGTTTACTCCGGTCGCTCCTGTTCAAACCTTTGTTCCCTTTGTTTCCTTCTGTTCAAGATTCACTTGGCCAACAACTCGCGCTGCCAGTTCATCAACTCTGGCGAATGTTTCTCCCAGTTGCGCGCGAGGTCTGAAAGGGTGCCGCGGCTCGCTATCAACGTCGGATCGATGCCCAATTGGTGCGCATGGGCGTCGCGGCGCTTTTGCAATTCCATAAACCGTTTCCGCTCGGCTTCGGTCGGGCGATGGTTCGTGCGCTGCAAAATCTTCGGAAGTTTGTCGGCAGCGATCGCCATGCCGGCTTCGACCGCTTTCGCCACGCCGTTGCGCCGCCGCTCGGACATGTTTTTTGGCAGCATCGGCTCAATCGGCCGCCGCGTTGCCGCCGCGGCGGACACCTCCACGAGCGTTTCGTGGCTCAGGATGAAAAACGGCGGGCGATTGGCGGCAATAGCTTCGGTTTCGCGCCACAGCCACATCTCGCGCAACACGGCCAGGCCGGGCCGCCCCAGCAAGTGGCTGCCTTTGATGCGCCAGACTACGTCCCTGTCCACCGGCTCCGATTGCGTGCACTGCGCAATCAATCGCGCGCAGGATTCCTGGTGCCAGCCGAGCCGCCCCTTTGCCTCGATTCCAGCCCTCAATTTATCGGCCAATGGTTTGAGATAATGCGTATCGTTCCGCGCGTATTTCTCCATTCGCTCGGTGAGCGGGCGCAACGCCCAATTCGCCTTTTGGGGACCTTTCTCGAGTTTCACGCCCAGAAATTTTTCCACCAGCGTGCTGTAGCCGAATTGCGTTTCGCCCAGCAATCGCGCCGCGAGCATGGTGTCGAAAATGGCTGAGGGCGTGAATTGATGGTGCTTTTCCAGCAGGCGCAAATCGTAATCCGCGCCGTGCATGATCAATTCATGTCCGGACAATGCGTCCAGCAGTGGATCGAGATTTATTTTGGAAAGCGGATCGGTCAGCACATCGCCCGCAACCGTGCTGATTTGAATGAGGCATACTTTCTCAGGATAAGCATGCAGGCTGTCGGCTTCCGTATCTACTGCCACCCAGGATGCCGCGTGAAGTTGGGGGAGGAACGCGGCGAGCTTTTGTTCCGTATCAATCACCCAAACAGTATATGTGTGCCACGCATCTTCTGCCAAGCATCACGTGAGGACGCTCGGGAAAATGTTTTGAAGACCTTAGCCGAATTCTGTCACGCTGTTGTGGCAAACATTTGCCGTAAACCCGAAATCCTAAATCCGAAGGCCGAAGGAATTCGGGCTTCGGATTTGAGATTTGGAAACGGCGACCGCCGCCGGCAAATTTGATGGAAACCGTGAAATTCGAGGTATTCGCTCTCCTTGCCCCGAATCCGCATTCGTCGTAGTATGCCGCAATGAATTTAGCCGGTGCGTTTTCGGATTCGGTCCAAAGGCATGCCGAGAAAACTGCGTTGTTCTGGGGCGACGCGAAGTACACCTATTCCGAGCTCCTGAGTCGCAGCCTTTTCGTGGCCGGAATTCTCCGGCAACAATTCAACGTGCTGCCTGGCGACCGGGTGGCGCTGTGGATGAAAAACCGGCCCGAGTTTATCCCCGCGCTGTTCGGCATTCTGCAAACGGGCGCCGTCATTGTGCCCGTCAACAATTTCCTGAAGCCGGACGAAGTGGCTTACATTCTGAACGACGCCGCGATTGATGTGGTCATCACGGACGGCGAATTGAGCGCGCATTTCCAGGCGTTACAAGCGAAACGGCCCAAGCTCAAGTTCCTGAACGCGGAAAACGTGCTCGCCGCGTTTCCGATCGCGCCGGGCGGAGTGCGGTTCGAAACGGAACTGTTGAGAAATCCCAACCGCAAGGAAACCGACCTGGCCGTGCTGATCTACACGTCGGGCACGACCGGCAAGCCGAAGGGTGCGATGCTCTCGCACGGAAACCTGCTGCACAACGTCAATAGTTGCCGCCTTTGCCTGCATACCGTCGCCGAAGACCGGTTCGCCGTGCTGCTGCCGATGTTTCATAGCTACATGCTGACGGTTGGCATCCTGTTGCCGCTGCTGGTCGGCGCCTCCATCGTCATCGTCAAGTCCCTGCACCCGCCGCGCAACGTGATCCAGGAAATTTTCACGAAGCGGCCAACCATCCTGCCGGCGTTCCCGCAATTGTATCGCGGTCTCGTTAACACGGAACTGCCGGGCAAACTTCCGATTCGCATTTGCATCAGCGGTTCGGCGCCTTTGCCCGGACAACTGCTGCGCGAGTTCGAATCCAAATTCCGAATTCCGCTGATCGAAGGTTACGGCCTCAGCGAAGCCAGCCCGGTGGTGTCAAAAAACCCGTTGGACGGAACGCACAAACCCGGCTCCGTCGGCGTGCCGATTCCCGACGTGGAAATGAGCATTCAAACCGATGAAGGGCAGATCCTCGGGCCGAATGTTGTCGGCGAAATTTGCGTACGCGGCGGAAACGTGATGATTGGCTATTGGAACCAACTCGAAGAAACCGCCAAGGCATTCCGCGACGGCTGGCTGTTGACGGGCGACCTCGGTTATCGCGATGACGACGGCTATTATTTCATCACCGACCGCAAGAAAGACATGCTGCTGGTCAACGGCAACAACGTGTATCCGCGCGAGATCGAGGAAATCATTTATCAATTTCCGAATGTCAAGGAAGCGGCGGTGGTTGGAAAAAGTGACCTGCGCCGCGGGGAACATCCGGTGGCGTTCGTGGTGCCGAACGAAGGCGCCACGGTGGATGAAAACGGCCTGTTAAAATTCGTCCGCGCTCGATTGGCGGATTACAAAGTGCCGCGGCAGATCATCATTTCCACCGCCCTGCCCCGCAACGCGACGGGGAAGGTTTTGAAGACGGTGTTGAGGGATCAGGTGCATGGGAAGTAGGCCGAGCTGTGTTTTTGGGCAGCAGGACAAAAGAATTACCAAGCGAGTGAACGACGCGAAGCAACTCCACGACTGGCTCGATTGCAAAATTCGATCACATCGGTACCGGCTGCGAGTTCCTGCCCGCGCCGCTGAAACATTCCGGAGGCACACTGGTCCGCGCTACGTATTTGGCCAAGTAACACTGTCAGCCGTTCCCGCGGAAGGTCTCGGCTATTCCTCACGTGTCACATGGCCCGCCGGTGAGCAGGTGCAGCTTTACGAAGATTGCGTGCTAGAGGGCATTTTGGATGCAATTATACTTCAGCCCATTGAGCCAGTACTTGGGATTGCCGTCACGCTCGAGGAAATCGCGTGGCACGAGGTGGACTCCTGCGCAGGGGCGTATCACATGGCGGCTCAACAAGCGATGCAACAAATCCTGAGCGCGGGCGGACGCGAGCTCGCGTCCTGAATACATTCTTGCGCGCTCGCACGACTCTCAGAGTCCCGGAGGGACTTCAGAGAATAGCCCGGCGTTTCAACGCCGGGAAAAATTCGGAGTTGCACAAGTCCCGAAGGGACGGCTGAATCTTGGCATGTCTTACGTTTCCTCGTATTTCCATTGCGTCTTCAGCACGAAGGATCGTCGTCCGCTCATCAACCCTAATCTTCGGGAACGGCTATGGCCGTTTCTCGGCGGAATCGCACGACACAACAAAATGAAAGCAATTGAGATTGGAGGAGTTGAAGATCACGTCCATATTCTCCTTTCCCTTCCTCCGACAGTCGCCATTTCAAAAGCCATTCAACTGATCAAAGGCGGATCTTCAAAATGGATTCATGAGACGTTTCCGCAACAACGATTGTTTTCATGGCAGGAGAAACACGGCGCGTTCAGCGTAAGCGTTTCACATTTGGAAATAATCACCGCGTATATTCGGAATCAGGAAGCGCACCACCGGAACATGTCTTTTAAGGAAGAGTTCGAAGCATTGTTAAAGAAACATCAGATTGAATATGATGCGCGCTATTTGTGGGATTAGGATCAGCCGTCCCTTCGGGACTCGCGCGTCATCGGACCGGTTCCCGGCGTTAAAACGCCGGGCTATTCTCAGGCGTTCCTTCGGAACTACCAAAATCGAAAAAGGCGTCCTTGCGGACGCCTTCATGTTCAATTCGAAACTAAACCTTACGCCGTCTCGCCCACCTGGAAACGGACGAAACGACGGATCGTGATCTCGTCGCCGAGTTGTTTGCCGACTTGGGCAACGTGCTCTTTGACGCTGACTTCGGAATTCTTCTTCACGAAACCCTGCTCGAGCAGGCAATAGGTCTGGTAAAACTTATCGAGCATGCCGACTACGATTTTTTCAATCGCTTGCGCGGGCTTGCCTTTGAGGCGGTCCGATTGCACTGCAATCTCGCGCTCTTTCGCGACCACGTCCGCAGGAACGTCTGTGCGGGAAACCGCGTTCGGATGACCGGCGGCGATTTGCAGCGTGATGTCTTTCACGAGCTGCTTGAAATCATCACTGGCGACGGTGCTTTCCTTGCCGGCGCCGACTTCGACGAGCACGCCGACTTTCGCGCCCGTGTGAATGTAACCGGCAATCAATCCGTTGCCGTTGACTTCCATGCGCGCATTGCGGGCGATCTTGATGTTCTCGCGAATTTTCGCGACTTGATCGACGCGTTCAGCTTCAAAATCCGCCTGTGGATTCGATGCGAGGCGTTCGGCGACGCTGTCGGCCCAGGCTTTGAACGCTTCGTTGCGCGCGACGAAATCCGTCTGGCAATTGATTTCCACCAGCACGCCCTGGCGTCCGCCGGGCGAGATGTACATCGCGATCAAACCTTCGCGCGCTTCCTTGCCGCCCTTGTTGGTGGCGGTGGCGGCGCCTTTTTTGCGCAGAGCCGTCATGGCGGCTTCCATGTCGCCATTGGAATCCGAGAGCGCCTTCTTGCAGTCCATCATGCCCGCGCCGCTCATTTCGCGGAGCTTGGCAACCATTGCAGCAGTAATTTCAGCCATAAAAAATAGTTTCGAATTCGGAGTTTTGAGTTTCGAGTTAAAAGAGCCGGGTCTCGCGTTCCTTAGGAACTCGAAACCCGGAACTCGAAACCCGAAACTTTCCTTGTTATTCCGGCGAGCTTTCCGGAGTTGAGGGATCATCGCCCGCGGCGACTTCCACGGCCTGGGCGGAATCAAATTTTTCGGTCGCTTCGCCCGATTCCTCACCGCGACGGCGGCCATACTTGGCTTCGTATTCGCCACGCGCCTGTGTGATGACCGCGCCAATCGTGGCGAGGATCATGCGCACCGAACGGATCGCGTCATCGTTGCCGGCGATCGGGTAATCGACGAGATCGGGATCGCAGTTGGTATCCACGATGGCGACGACCGGAATCTTCAGCTTGCGGGCTTCGGCCACGGCATTGTGCTCGCGCTTGATGTCCACCACGAACATCGCGCCGGGGTATTTGTCCATGGCGCGGATGCCGTCGAAATACTTCACCTGGCGGGCGGCCTCGCGGCGAATCATCGATTGCTCCTGCTTCACGTAATTGTTGATGGAACCATCGGCTTCCATCTTCTCAATCTGCTTCATCCGCGCGATGGAGCGCTTGATGGTTTGAAAATTGGTCAACGTGCCGCCGAGCCAGCGTTCGGTGACGAAAAATTGTCCCGCTTCCTTCGCGGTTTCCTTGATCGCCTGCTGGGCCTGCTTTTTGGTGCCGACGAACAGCACGCGCTGGCCTTTGCCGACGGTGGCCGCGAGAAAATCGCAGGCGGCTTCGAGCTGGCCGAGGGTTTTGCTGAGATCAATGATGTGGATGCCGTTGCGGGCATCGAAGATAAACGGCTTCATCTTGGGATTCCACCGTTTGGTTTGGTGTCCGAAATGGACGCCCGACTCCAACAATTCCTTAACGCCAATGCTAATCACAATATTTCCTTTGGTTGGGACTCTGTATTCGACCGGCGGTCACAGACCGCCGCTACAATCCAATTCAGAGCATCCCGCGGAACACGGGATTGATTTCAGTGTTTTTGTGGCCTCCTGCCCTCACACGAGCGCAGGAATTTGAGGCCGTTTTCCCCCTCCGGCACGGCCGGAAAGGCCCAGCAAGATAGCAAAGCACCGGGCGAAGGCAATAGGTATTTTGGGACTATAAAAAGCAGAGCGCACCTCGGCACGCGCGGATATCCCGGCAAAAGATCGCATAATCCCGCAGTCCAACTGTTTGCAACCCATTACATTCCCGGGGCGAATTTGTACTTCACAGACCGCCGTTTTGCGCCAATGATGCCAGTAAGAAGAAAGCAATATTATGGGCCTAATTGACTACCTCAAAACTCAGTTTCTCGAAATCATCGAGTGGCAGGACGATTCGCGCGACACCCTTTCCTTCCGTTACCCGGATATGGACAAGGAAATCAAAAATGGCGCGCAGCTCATCGTTCGCGAATCGCAAACCGCGCAATTCGTGTATCTCGGCCAGTTCGGCGATACGTTCGGGCCGGGCAAATACTCGCTGACCACGGAAAATATCCCGATTCTTACAAATCTCCGCAGTTGGAAATACGGGCTGCATTCGCCGTTCAAGGCGGACGTTTATTTCGTCAATACGCGCCTGTTCACCGGGAATAAATGGGGCACGGCCAACCCCATCATGCTGCGCGACGCGGATTTTGGCATCGTGCGGGCGCGGGCTTACGGGATTTTTGATTTTCACGTGACGGACGTGAAATTGTTCCTGAAGGAGGTCGCGGGGACGGATGATCATTTCCGGCTGGAAGAATTTTCCGACACGATGCGCTCGCGGATTGTGAGCGTGTTCACCGACGCGTTGGCGGCGGCAAAGGTGCCGGTGCTCGATGCGGCGGCGCGTTATAACGAACTGGGCGCGGCGTTGCTGCCGCTGATCAATCCGGCGGTGACGACGCGTTACGGCATTGAGATCACGAGTTTCATTATCGAAAATATTTCCGTGCCGCCGGAAGTGGAACAGGCCATCGACAAACGCAGCAGTATGGCGGCATTGGGCAATCTGAACGATTACGTGAAATTTCAAATGGCCGAAAGCATGACCAAAGGCGGCGGCGAAGCCGGGGGCATGGCTGGCGCGGGCGCCGGTCTTGGCGCGGGTCTCGCCATGGGCCAGCAAATGATGGCCGCGATGAATGCTTCGCAGACGACGCCCTCTGGCGGTCCCGCTGGTCCCGGAGTGCCGCCAGTCATGAACGGCGGATTGCCTGAATTGCTCGGCACACCTGAAGTCGCCAAGGCGCTGGGCGTGAGTGAAGCCGATGTGATTGCCACGCTGGAAAAAGGCGACCTCAAGGGCAAAAAGATTGGTTCGACCTGGCGGGTGACGAGGGCGGCGCTGGATGAATTTTTGAAAAGCTGAGTTGTTTTCAATGCCGTGAATTGACCAAGCGTGAATACGGATTCAGCCTTATTCCTGCTGCTGTTTTGCGGACTGCCGTTGTGCTTTGGCCTTTGGCAACGATTCAGAGAATTAGCGCCGCGGAAATGGCCACAAATTGATGGAACGATTGTGAACTCTACAATCAAGAAACAGTGGCTCGATCCTGGCTACCAATACGTTCCCATTGTTGAATACGAATATTCCTACGGGGGAAAAGCTTACAGTTCCTCCAAAAGGCGTGCGGGAAACTATGCATCTGGTGCCAGCGAAGAGGCTGAAGCGATTCTTTCGCGTTATCCGGTTGGCGGCAGGGTCACAGTTTTTGTCGACCCTGAGGATCCCGACAACTCAGTTTTGGAATTTGGCGCGACGCCTTTAAGTTGGATTTGCATTATTCTCGGCGTTCTCGTACGTGCAGGTGCGGCAGGCGCCGCTCGAATGGGCCACTAACGTGACTTTCAGCTGCATGATCGCGTGAAGCTCGAAACCTACCCCACACGATGACCCCAACTGGCAAAATCATCATCGCCTGCTGGTGCATCTTCGTGATCGTTTGGCTGATAGCCGCCTCTCGGACGAAGCGCATCGCGGAGAGACAGAGTTTCGAGTCCGCGCTGGCCCATCGCATTCCCGTAGCGGTCGGGTGGTGGTTGATGGCGGTCCCGAAATGGCACGGGTTCCTGGGCGGGCAGGTCATTCCGCGCACGGAGCTTTGGCAAATCACAGGCGCGGCGATTTGTATCCTGGGATTGCTTTTTACGCTGTGGGCGCGACAGACGCTCGCGGGAAATTGGAGCAGTGATGTCACGTTCAAGGAGAATCACGAATTGATTCGCAAGGGCCCGTATCGGATTGTGCGCCATCCGATTTACACCGGGCTGTTGGTGATGTTCCTGGGCACGGCGATTTATATTGGCCAGGTGCGCGGCATCGTCAGCCTGGCACTCGTCACCGCCGGTTTTTGGATTAAACTCCTCCAGGAAGAACGCCTGCTGCTGCGGCATTTTCCGGACGCGTATCCGGCTTATCGGCGCGAAGTGAAAGCGCTGATTCCATTCGTCATTTAAAATTGGTCATTTAAGTTCTATGTCCACCCAACCACCCATCAACGAAGCCGTCGCCCGGAAAAAATTCTCCTGCCCGGCTTGCGGGGCGGAGGCGCAATGGAATCCCGCCAGGAAAGCGATCGTGTGCCCGTTCTGCGGCACGGTGTCGCCCGCGCAGGAGCAACTGACCGCGACGGGCGAGACAACCATCGTTGAGCACGACCTCGTGGCGGCGTTGCGCGGGATTCCCGACTCGCAACGCGGATGGCAGGCGAAGAAAATTTCCGTTAAGTGCCAGAGTTGCCAGGCGATTTCGGTTTTTGATCCCGCACACGTGAGCCAGCGCTGTGATTTTTGCGGTTCCACGGCGCTCGTGCCTTACGAGGAAATCAAGGAGGCATTTTCGCCGGAGAGCCTATTGCCAATGAAGCTCGCCGAAAGCCAGGTGCGCGATTCGATTCGAAAATGGTACGGCAGCCGCTGGTTCGCGCCCAACAAACTCAAGAACGCCGCCCTCACGGACACGGTCAAGGGCCTTTACATTCCCTATTGGACGTTCGACGCGCAGGTGCACGGAGATTGGACGGCGGAGAGCGGCTATTATTATTACGTGACGGAAACCTACACCGATTCGCAGGGCAGAACACAGACGCGGCAGGTGCAGAAAATCCGTTGGGAACCCAGCGCCGGTTCGCTGGATCATTTTTTCGATGATGAACTCGTGCCGGCCTCCCGCGGCGTGCATGAGGAACGGCTGCGCAAGATCGAGCCGTTTCCGACGAAGGAATTGGTGGCTTACAACGCGGGTTATCTTTCGGGCTGGGTGGTGGAGCGTTATCAGATCGATCTCATCGCGGCGGCGAAGGAAGCGCGCGAGGAAATGGACGCGGAGATGCAACGCCTGTGCGCCGCCGAGGTGCCCGGCGACACGCATCGCGATTTGCAGGTGAATTCCGATTATTCCGGCCAGACGTTCAAGCACATTCTCGTGCCGATCTGGCTGCTGACTTACAATTACGGCGCGCGGAATTTCCAGGTGGTTATCAATGGCTACACCGGCTCCATCAGCGGCGCGTATCCGAAGAGTTGGGTGAAAATTATGCTGGCGGTGATTGCGGCGCTGGCCGTTGCGGGAATCATTGCGTTAATGGCGTCGCATCGGTGAATAGTAGCACAGGCATCTCGCCTGTGAGTTCCTTATTCGCACGGGCGAGACGCCCGTGCCACTACTGTTTTTCTCGCCTTGAATGTTGGAACCGAAACCTTGAAACTTGCCACGAAAGGGATTTCCAAATGGTCACACAAATCTGCCACCGCCTCGCTCCTTGCATTTTTCTTTTCGCGGTTTTTGTTTGCGCGGCTGGCGCGCGGGCGCAGGAGGTGGCGTCCGCCTTCATCCCGTCGGAGGCGACGGTCACCACTGGCGAAAAAAACAGTCTCTGGCTATACGCGATGAATAATTCATCGCACGAAGTCCGCACAAATTTTGCGCCGCAGCTCGACGCCCGATTTCTTCGGCCATCCGGTGCAACCGAAACAGTGCTGGAACTGAATTCCACCGATGCGGTGGAAGCGGTAATTCCGCCCGGAGGTTTTCTGAAGCGCGAATATTTTTTGAGCGTCCCCGCAATCCTCCAGGGCCAAGTGGCGCTGGACATCAGCAACTACAATCGAGTGGCTCTGAATATCGTGGCGCCGGCATTCACCACGCAAGCGACTCAACTTCCGCCCGCAGCGCAGCAACCGTTATTGCTTCCGCCGCGAACCAACCAACTCTCGCGCATCGCCCTGGTGAATTTCTTTGGCAGCCGTTTGTCGCCTTACGAACCGATTTATTTCATTCTGGGCACCTACCCGGCCGCGGAATTTCAATTCAGCATGAAATTTCAGTTCTTCGATTTCACCAACCGTCTCCACCTGCTGACGAATTCTTATTTCGCCTACACGCAGACATCCTACTGGGATCTCCTCTCATCCGACCCGTCGTTTTTCGATACCAGCTACAAGCCTTCGTTGTTTGAATATTTTCCGGGCATCGTCAGCACCAGGAACAAAACGTTTCAGCTCGATTTGCAGGGCGGCGCGGAGCACGAATCCAACGGCAGGGGCGGCAGCGGTGAACGAAGCATTTACACGGCGTATCTGCAGCCGACGTTTATCTTCGGCAAGCCGGGCCATTTGCAGTTCGCATTGCAACCGCGCGCGTGGACTTATTTCTGGGTGGGCCATAACAATCCGGACATCGCGACGTATCGCGGCTACGCGGATTTGCGCGCGTTTTTGACGCTGAAAAAAGCCCCGAACTCGTGGGAGAATTTCCAGGTGGAAACGCGGTTGCGCCTGGGCGATGGCGGATCGCACGCCGGATACCAAATCAATCTGCGCTACAAATTTCCGCACTTCGGCCCCGCGCTCCAGGTGCAGTATTTCGAAGGTTACGGCCAGACGCTGCGCCAGTATAATCAAAGCGCCCACGGTCTGCGCGCGGGGTTCTGTTTGTGGTATTGGCCGGATTATCCGAACTCAGCCGACGCAAGATAACCGCCCAATCCATCCATCCTTCACGCCGTGGAAAAAACCAGCGAGGCGTGATAGCCCCAGAAGCCAAGCGAGTTGGATAACACGGATTTGAAGGCAGCCGGAGCGCAGCCGTTGGCGAGGCGGACTGGGCAGAGCGGGTCCGGCTGAGTGCAATTCATCGCGGGCGGAAGTATTTGATGCCGTAAAGATTCCACGCACAGGATGGCTTCAAGCGCCGGGGTGGCGCCAAGACAATGGCCGGTCACCGGTTTGGTGGAACTGCACGGAACACCGTGGTCGCCAAATAACCGGCTCAGGGCGCGCGCTTCGGCCAAATCGTTCGCCACCGTGCCGCTGCCGTGGGCATTCACGTAAGCGATTTCGCGCAGGGAAAGTTGCGCCAGCGCCAGCGCATTTTCCATCGCCCGCAAAATACTGGAGCCATCCTCATGCACGCCGGCGCGACCGGAGCTGTCCGTGATCATGGACCAGCCGGCCAGACGCGCGAGCGGTTTCGCGCCTCGACGCGCCGCGAGTTCGGCGGATTCGAGCACCAGGAACGCGCTGCCTTCACCCAGCACCATGCCGTTGCGCGTCACGTCGAACGGCCGGCACGTCTGCCCCGGTTCAACATGCGAACCGAGCACGCCACAGGATTCCAATTGTGCGAGGACGACGGCATGCAACGGCGCATCCACGCCGCCCACGAGCATCGCGTCGGCTTTGCCGAGCAGAATTTGTTCGGCCGCCAGTGCGATGGCAAACGCGCCCGAGGCGCAAGTCGCGGAGGCAACGGCCGATGGCCCTTTCAGGCCGAAGCATTGCGCGAGCACGCCGCTCACCGCACCCATTGAGCTTTGGGTGCTAACCGAAGGCCCCATCGCCTGCTGCAACCGGTCGACGGATTCGGTTATTTTCGCCAACGGTCCGCGCGACGAGCCGGTAATGACGCCCAGTCGTTCGGGCGGATACGAGGTATTCAGGCCGGCTTGCTCCCAAGCCTGGTTCGCCGCGAGAATAGCCATTTGCACGCAACGACCCGCTTTGCGCGCGAAACGCGGCCCGGACAGGGAACCGTTGATTTCCGGTGCGCCACAAACGGCGAAGCGAAGCGGCTGGCCGTTGCTTGAAGGAAATTCCCGCCATGACGCGAGGCCGCGCGCCGCGAGGCTGGCCCGCCAGAGCGCCTCCACGGAATCGCCCGCGGCGCTGTAGCTGCCCATTCCTGTGATGGCGATCGGATTATCCCGCAACAAACTGGCCAGAAGGGATGGCTTCATTGACAAATCGATTTCCGGAAACCGCCGGCTGAAAAGCTTTCACCAGCATCTCGATGCATTGTTCCGGATGCGCGCGCAATATCGGCAGGATCGTTTCAAGAAGATGCTCACCGGCGCGCAACTCATTGCCGGACTCTATAACCTCCACGGGCACCGGCGGCCCTAGAGTGATTTCAAAATTCCACCCGCCATGATCCACGATCAAGCACGCCATCAACTCCGCCCGCTGGCGCATGGCGAGACGAATGGGGCCGCTGGACATGCGGAATTGCCAGTCGTCATCCACCGGCACATGCAATTTTTTCCCGAGCTTCACATCGAGAGCCATCAGCAACGGATTTCCGGCGGCGACGAATTCAATCATCTCGCGCAATTGATTCTCGTTGTAAAAAGCGGTTGGAATTTTCGGGAAGGGCGAGTAGCGGTCTTTCAGCCGTTTCAGTGGCGAACGGTCTTCCGAACGGCCTTTGACGACCATTGCCGCCGGGTAGCCGGCTGCGCGGAGCCAATATCGAAGCAGAGAATATCGGCCGAAATGACAAAACGCGAGCACGACGGGACGCTTTTGGCGGCGCGCCGTTTCGAGATACTCAAGGCCCCGAATTTTCAGCCGGTCGCGCCATTTAGGTTCGTCGAGCCGATCCGGGAAAAATTCAAGCGCGGCGTTCAGACGGTCCTGGCGCTGCCATTGTTTTGAAATGCGGAATTGGTTTGGTTTAGTGGCACGGGCGCCCCGCCCGTGAGTCCCTGTTCGCACGGGCGAGACGCCCGTGCCACTACAAAGACATTCGGGCAGCGGGATGGATGAATGTTTTCGCTTGCAGGCGACGCGGAGGGAAATGAAGGGCGTCATCACGCAACGCAGGAGGGTCACGGAAAAAATCCGTTCCAGCCGGCGCATCGTGATGAAGGCCAGCCAAGCGATTCCGACTCGGAACGCTTTGAGTGGTCGCATGATTGCGAGGGCTATTTCAGTGCGGCATAGACGCGGTGGACGTCATCGTGATCGTCGAGCGCGTTCAGAAAGTCTTCCACTTCCTTGCGGGCAGCGGGACTGACTTCGGTGGAATTTTTGGCGACGTAACGAATTTCGGCGGCGGTCACGTTCCAGCCGGCGGCTTTCAACGCCTTGGACACGGCATCGAGATCCTTGATCTCGGTGTAAAACCGCGCGCCCTTGGTTCCGGCGGGAGTTTCGTCGGCTTCGAGCGGCTCGAATTCCTGCGCGCCGGCCTCGATGGCGTCGCCTTCGGCATCGCGATTCGCGTCCGTGTGCGTGGCTTCGACGACGCCGAGGTGATTGAAGAAAAACGCAACGCTGCCGGGCTGGCCCAACGAACCGGCTTTGAACAAATTGCGGATTTCCGGCGCGGTGCGATTGCGATTGTCGGTCAGGCATTCCACGACGACCGGCACTTTGTGCGGCGCGAAGCCTTCATAAACGACGGTCTCGTAATTGATCTTTTCCTCAGTCTGGCCGGAGCCTTTTTTGATGGCGCGCTCGATGGTATCGCGATAAACGGAGGCTTTTTTGGCCTTCTCGACCGCGGCGGCGAGGCGGGGATTGAGATCGGGGTCGGGGCCGCCGAGTTTGGCCGCGACCATGATTTCGCGGACCAGTTTGACGGTGACCTGGCCTTTTTTCTGCGCGCTGGCTTCGCGCCCGGCTTGTTTCCATTGTGCGCCCAAGCGATTTGATTCCTGTGTTAAATGGTTAAGAACCTGCAATCATTTTGTTCGCGCGACGGCGAAGCGTCAATCCCTAACGCCGATGAAAGAGGGATTTCCGCGCGCACTGAACCAAAATCCCCGGCATAAGATGGAGATTGTGGAGGAGACTGGTTCAGGATACACTGGGCGGGACTTTGACCAACATTTTGGGGGCGTTTAGCTGTTGCCTTCTGCGCGTTCGGCCGAACTCATGAAACCATGCGGTAACAACCCTGGAATATGTCCGAAGTACATCTCAAAAAAGGCGAGCCGGTCGACAAGGCATTGCGGCGGCTCAAAAAGAAACTGGACCGCGAACAAACCCTGGTGCAGGTGCGCATGCATCGGCGCTTCGAAAAACCCAGCGCGCGCCGGCGTCGGAAGGAAAAAGCGGCGCGTTTCGCCGCCATGCTCAAGGCTCGTTACGCGGACGTGTAAGCGCTGCCGCGGCGAATTTGCCGACTTCCGATTTCGTGACATTGCCGCAGCGCCTAGTTGTGTTAGGCTAACTCTTGATGAGAGCCTTTGCCCCGAAAATCCTGACCTTTGCCGCGGCCTCATTTGTGGTTCTCGCTACGGCGCTGCGCGCGGACCAGGTGCAGATGCGGAATGGGGACCGTTACGCGGGCAGGATTCTTTTCGTGGCTTCCAATTCCATCGTGATGGAGAGCGACGTTCTCGGCAAAGTCACGTTGCCGCGGGACAAGGTTTCGGCCATCACCTTTGGATCAGGCGCGGCGACCAATGCGATCCCGTCCATTCCCATCCCGCGTGCTTCAGCCAATGGCTCGCAAATTTCAGCGGACCGCTCGCCGGTGGTTGCGGCCGGCACCACGAATTTAGTGGCGGCATTTCAGAACCTCGGCGCGAATACGAATTTCATTCAGCAGGTGCGCGAGCAAATGCTGACGGGCGCAAACCCGGCGGCGAATCAAAAATATAACGAGCTCCTGGGCGGCTTGATGAGCGGCCAGATCAGCGTGGATGATTTGCGCGGCCAGGCCAAAACGGCCATCGGCCAGATCAACCAGCTCAAAACCGAACTGGGCCCGCAAGCGGATGAATCGCTCGATGCGTACCTGTCCATCCTGCAGGATTTTGTAAACGAAGCGACGCCAACGGCGCCAGCGACGAGAACCGCACCGCCCGCGGCGAGCTTCAAGACCAATTCGGCCCCCGCACGTCCGAATCAATAAACTCATGAAACAATTTTCCGAAACCGTTGCGCGGAGTTGCATAGTGGCCCGGGCGTCTCGCCCGTGAGGTCCTGTTCGCGCGGGCGAGACGCCCGTGCCACTACGAGGTTTGCGCTCCTCGGCGCCTCAGTTATGTTAAAATGAATATGATTGCCAAAACCACCGTTGCCATTGGATGCGTCGCCGGCATTGCGGCCGTGTGCGCCGCCGTTTTGCTCGTTCGGCCATCCGCAGCGCAACCGGCAGCCATGCCGGCCACTAACAACCATTTCACCGATATGAAAAATTTCAAAAAACCTTCCGAGGCGGAGTTGAAGAAGCAATTGACTCCGTTGCAATTCGAGGTCACGCAACACGCGGACACCGAAATGCCGTTCAAAAACGAGTATTGGAACAATCACCGGCAGGGCATCTACGTGGATGTCGTCTCGGGCGAACCGCTGTTCAGTTCGCTGGATAAATTTGATTCCGACTGCGGCTGGCCGAGTTTCAGCAAGCCGCTTTCAAATGACAAAATTGTGCAGCACGAAGACCTTTCGCACGGCATGGATCGAACGGAAGTGCGTTCGAAGACTGCGGATTCGCATCTCGGTCATGTCTTCGACGACGGCCCGGGGCCCACGCACTTGCGCTATTGCATCAATTCGGCGTCACTGCGATTTATTCCGCTGGAAGACATGGAAAAACAGGGTTACGGCGCGCAATTGGAGCCGTTCATCAAAGCCGGGCTTTACAAGCCGGCTGCCGCGGCTCAGACGAATAGCGCTGCGAAATAAGTAGTGGCACGGGCGCCTCGCCCGTGCCACTATGATTGCCACCAGTCCGTGTGCAGCAAACCCCATTCGCGCACGGCGCGTTCGCGCAAATGGAATCCATGTTGCAATAATAATGCGTCCGGCGGCGTTAATGCGCCGGCCGGCAATCGCGTCACGATCGTAAAGAAGCGATACATCGTCCAGAGAATCAGCCGGGAGCGAAAGCGCGCCAGTCCGGTGTTCGCCGCCTGAAAATCGGCGAGCAGCCAATTCGCGCCCGGCAAGGCCGCGCGAGCGAGACCGGCGATCAATGATTCCAATTGATCGCGACGGAAACAATCGAGGAAGAAATGCGTGACGATTAAATCAAATGCCTGTTGCGGCGGCATCCAGGCGAGCGCGTTCGCGTGAATGAAATCGATGCGGCTGTCGTCCATTCCCCGCGCCGCGAGCCGTTGGCGGGCTTGATGAAGCATGCCGGCGCTGGCGTCGACGCACGTGATTGTTGCGTTCGGCAGATTCCGGCGGCATTCGGAAAGAAAACGGCCGTTGCCTTCGCCGAGAACGAGGACGTTTTTCGAGCCGCGGACCTGGTTTAGAAATGCCGTGCGGCAGCGCTGGAGTTTTTCCCCTGCCAGCACGAACTCCATCCAGCGATAGTGCGGGGCGAGGACATCAAAGCTCATGGCTCGCCCACCGTGAAACAATGCTCCGCCGGTTCCACCAAAGCCCCGCGGCAATGGCGCCCACGAAATAGACCACAACATCCCACGGGTCGCCCGTCGTGCGGCGCATCAGGTGCGGACCGATGACTTCGAAGAGGATGGACCAAAAAACCGTGTAGAGCGTGATTTCGGCCCAGGTCGGCGGATCATCCGTCGCGCGCAAGCGCAACTTCCGCTCCATCCAAAGCAACACCGGCAGGGCGCACGGGATGAGCAGCATGTCATTAAAATGAAAGCGCAGGAATGCGTTATGGACGCGCGGCTTGATGAGCCAGCGATTGAGCGCGTAGAGCGAACAGCAAACCAGGAACAAACCATCCCCGAAATACCGGAACCTTTTCACAACAACGCCATGATGGCATATCCGAAGGCAGCAGCCAAAAGCAGTCTATAAAAGAGAATCATAAGAACTACTTTGCCTCACTGGACGACTCCGCGCCAGAACTTTTTCTAAAGTAAAAAGCAACGAGGTTCCACGATCCTGTAGTGGCCTTGTTGTGAAGAGCTTACCCGGCGCGCAGGGCCCTGATTCCGACCCTCACCCCTGCCCAATGACTCGCTCGCTCCCGCTCGCTCAGCCCTCTCGGGGCCTTCGCTTTCAGCGAATTCCTTTCGCCGCTTGCCAAGCGGCTCAAGTCCCATCCGATGGGAGAGGGACAAGTTGCTCCAGCGTCTCTCATTGACTGCCGCCGATGATCTGTTTGGGGGCAGGGCATTTCAACTAAATCACCGTGCCGTGGGGCACGATGCCGTTTTTGGGAATGATCACCACGCCGTCGCGAATGAAATACAGCGGGTGGTCGGCGTTGTCCGGCTTGCCGGAGGGGGTGATCACGACGTTGTTTCCGATGCGCGCGTTTTTGTCGACGATGGCGTTCTCAATGCGGCAGTTGGAGCCGATGCCGATGCGCGGGCGGCCGGCTTTTTCATTGGATTCGATGGACTCGGCGGATTCGTAATAATCGCATCCGAGCAGGATCACGCGATTCAACTCCGTGCCCGCGCCCACGAGGCTGCGAATGCCAACAATGCTGCGCTTGATGTGCGCGTGATTGAGGATGCAGCCGTCGGAGATCACCGCATGATCGATTTGCGCCCCGTTGATCTTGGAGCCGGGCAGAAAGCGCGGACGCGTAAAAATCGGCGCGCTCATGTCGAAGAAATTGAATCGCGGCAACTCGGAGGTGACGTCGAGGTTGGCGTCGAAAAATGAGCGGATGGTCCCGATGTCCTCCCAATAGCCCTGGAAGACATAGGAGTAGACGCGATGCGTTTCGATGGCGCTGGGGATGATGTGTTTGCCGAAATCCGCCAGGGTGTTATCCAGCAGTTGGCGAAGAACCTCGCGCGTGAAGACATAGATGCCCATGGAGGCAAGGAACAATTCCCGGCCATCCTCAATGCCCAGCTTGGGATACCATTCCAGCGGCAACTTGAGCGAATCCTGCACGGCGGTGTCCTTCGGTTTTTCCACGAAGCGCGTGATGCGGAGGTCTTCGCTCATTTGCATGATGCCGAAGGACTGCGCATCGCGCCGCGAAACCGGGATGGTGGCGATGGTGATGTCGGCGCCGGTTTCAGCGTGCTGATTGATGATTTTCCGCAAATCCATCCGGTACAATTGGTCGCCGCTCAGGATGAGCAGGTATTCGAAATCATGCGTGAGAAAGTGCATCAGGTTCTTGCGCACGGCATCGGCGGTGCCCTGGTACCAGGAGGTGTCGGTGAACGTTTGTTCGGCCGCCAACAGTTCCACGAAGCCCCCGGAGAAGTGGTCGAATTTGTAGGATTGCGAAATATGGCGGTGCAGCGACGCGGAATTAAATTGGGTGAGCAGGTAAATGCGGCGCAGGCCGGAATTGATGCAATTGGAGATGGGGATGTCGACGATGCGGTATTTGCCCGCGAGCGGCACGGCCGGCTTGGCGCGCTCCTTGGTGAGCGGGAACAATCGCGTGCCCTGGCCACCGCCCATGATGACCGAAAGCACGTTGCTCGTGTTAATGGTTTGCCGGCCGGTCTGTGACATAGAAATCCTTTCCCACTGAAAATTTCTGGAGGGAACTTATACGCCTGCCGCGCAACGGGCAAGGCGCAGTTTTGCCCGGTCGCATCGTGGCGCGCATCTCTATTGTGTGAAGACGGGAACACAATGTGGCGGCAGGCGTCCTCGCCTGCCAGTGACGGCACCGTCCCGGTGCCAGTCGTTCATGGAACTTACCAGAACGCCCTGCGCACTCTGGCGGCGAGACGCCGCCAGCACTCGCAGACAGGACGTCTGCGCTACAATTCAACGTCATGGCCCGCGTTACGCGAGGCATAATACTATCGTCCTCGCTTATCATGACCACGGTGTCTCCGTTCCGCCCGACGCGGTTCGGGATTGCGCCGGGAAAATCCCCCGGCTTCTTTTGCAAGGCGGAAGTCCACCTGTTTTTTGAAACTGTCCACTTTAGCCACCTGCACCTGGACTCGATCGCCGAGGCGGATGACGCGGCGGTTGCGGCGGCCGATCAATTGGTTCCGTTCCGCTTGGAACACGTAGAAATCGTCCTCCAAACAGGAAAGATGCACGAGGCCGCTCATCGCGAGCCCGGGCACGTCCACGAAGAAACCGAAGTTGCGCACATCGATGACCAGCGCCGGATAACGCGGCGGGTTCGGCGATTTCAATTGCGCCTTGAGGAAGGCATACAGCTTCACGTCCTTGCTGTCGCGCTCGGCATCGGCGGAGTTGCGTTCGGTATCGGAAATATGATCGGCGCTTTCCTTGAGCGAATGGCGCGAGCCGTGGCTTTTTTGAAAGAGCGCGCGATGCACCACCAGGTCGGCGTAACGGCGAATCGGCGAGGTGAAATGCGCGTATTTCTTCTTGGCCAGCCCATAGTGGCCGAGCGGCTCGACGGCGTAACGCGCGCGCATGAGCGAACGCAAAAAGCCAATCTTCAGCGCCGGGCCGATGGAAATTTTATTCAGTTTCTCCAAAAGCTTTTGAACTTCGGGGCGCTTGGTCAGATCGCCCACGTGGATATTGTGGCTCAGGACTTCCTCGCGATATTCCCGCAGACGCCGTTCGTCCGGCGGCTCGTGCACGCGATAAATGGCCGGGATATTTCGCGCCATGAGTTCGCCCGCCACGGCTTCATTGGCGAGCAGCATGTATTCCTCAATCAATTGATGCGAAACGTCGTTCTCCACGCGTTCAATGCTGGAAATCCGCCCGCGATCATCGAGGCGGATTTTCATTTCCGGGAAGTCGAGATCGAGAGAGCCGGCCTTGAAGCGCAAGCGACGGATTTTTTGCGCCAGCGCGTTGGCATCGTGCAGCATTCGCTCAATGCTTCCCGCCGGTTCCCGTCGCAAAATCGCGAACACTTCCTTGTAGGTGAATCGGCGCTTGGAATGGATCACGGCCGGATAAAATTTCGTTTTCAGCACGCGCCCCTCGCCTGAAATCAGGAACTCGACGCATTTGGTGAGGCGCTCCACATTTGGCTTGAGCGAACACAGTTCGTTGCTCAAGGCTTCCGGCAGCATCGGAATGACGCGGTCGACCAGGTAAGTGGAGTTGCCGCGCGCGCGGGCTTCATCGTCGAGCGCGGTGCCGGGCTTGACGTAATTCGAGACGTCGGCGATGTGCACCCAGAGCTTCCATTCGTCGCGCGCAAGGCGTTGCAGGCAGATGGCGTCGTCAAAATCCTTCGCGTCGTCCGGATCAATCGTGATGACCGGATGGGCGCGGCAGTCTTCGCGCCCAGCCAAATCCTGCGGCTGCACGGTGGTGCCGATGGCGCGGGCCTCTTGCAAAACATTCTTTGGGAAATGCAACGGCAAGCTGTATTGGCGCAGCACCGAGAGCATATCCACGCCTTCCTCATCGGGCGCGCCGAGCACTTCGATGATTTCGCCTTCGGGATTGGTGTGGCGCGTTTCCCATTCGTGCAATTCGACGACGACTTTATCGCCGACGTGCGCGGGCCGGCCGACATCGCGCGGTTCCGGGACGTAAATATCGTGCGGCATGCGCGGGTCGTCGGGAATGACGTAGAGAAAACGAGAGGTGCGTTGCAAGGTGCCCACGATTTGCGTGCGCTTGCGTTCGAGGATGCGAATGACGGCGCCGGTTTCTTCGCCGTCACGGCGCGCGCCTCGCTTCACATCGCGCCGCACGAGCACGCGATCTTCGTGGAGGGCGGTGCCGGTGGCGGATTCCGGGATGATAATTTCCTTGAGACTCGAATCGTCGGGCCGCAGAAAGCCCTTGCCCTGGCGATTGATGCGGATGCGGCCGGCGACGAGGTCAGCTTCGCGCGATTGAATGTAGCGATTGCCCTTGGTGCGGGTGATGCGGCCCGCTTGTTCCAAGCGGCGCAAGGTGTGTTGCAATTGCTGCTGGCGATGGGGAGGCCAGCGCAAACGCCGGAGCAGTTCAGGGACGTTCGACGGCGCGTAATCCGCGCGGCCAAGCAGTTTTAAAATTTCGTCTTCCATGATTCAGTGTATGGGAAATGATGGGCGTGCGCCATCACGTTCGGAGGTCTAGGATCGCACGGGCGAGACGCCCGTGCCACTAGAGTCGTTTCGCGCCGATCAGGAGATCGGCGCTCCGATCGAGGGGCCAATTTTGCCGGAGCTTTTTTTTGGCTTCTTTCTTTAATAGGGAATTTTGTCCGGCTTCTTGGCCCACTCTTTGAAAGCCACCAAAGCTTCATTGCGCAGCATCGATTTCATGGGCAGCTTGCGCTGGGGGATGGGCAAGGCGACTTCGTGGTAGATTTCGTCGTCGTCGAAACCGATTTTGGCGGCGTCTTTGCGGGTGTTGGCATAAAACAGGGTGCGGAGGCGCGCCCAGTAAATGGCGGATAAACACATGGGACAGGGTTCGCAGCTGGCATACAGATCGCAGTCTTCGAGGTGAAAAGTTTTCAGGCGCTGGCAGGCTTGGCGGATGGCGGCGATTTCAGCGTGGGCGGTGGGGTCGTTGACGAAGGCGACCTGGTTGCAGCCGCGGCCGACGATTTTATTTCCTTTCACCACGATTGCGCCGAAGGGGCCGCCTTTATTTTGGCGCATCATTTGGAGGGAAAGACGAATCGCTTCGCGCATGAATTTTTCGTTCATTCGGTCGCATTAAACACGGCGGGAACTGTGGAAGCAAAAGGAAAGCAAGCAGTTCAATTCAAAGCATTCACCCTCACCCCTGCCCTCTCCCATCCGATGGGAGAGGGGGACCTTTGTTCTCGCAAATGGAGTAGAACAATTTCGGCTCAGTAACAGTTATGGGTTCAAAAAAATTAGGGCTCGACGGAGTCTCGCCCCACCAGGAATAACGGCGCGCAGGGAGTGACTGCCCTACCCTGTCGCCTTTGATGGCGTCGTGTCGGAAGCTGCCGTTGTGGTTTTTCCGAACAGGAGGCGGAGGCTGTTCATTACGACGACGACGGTGCTGCCTTCGTGGCCGACGACGCCGAGAGTCAGGGGGATTTTGCCGAGCATCGCAAACGTGACGAGCACACAGACGGCGCCGAGCGAAATGATCAGGTTTTGGCGGATGATGGTGCGGGCGCGCTGGCTGAGGCGGAAGGCGGCGAGAAAATTTTCCAGGCGATCGTGCATCAGCACGACATCGGCCTGTTCGAGCGCGGCATCGGAACCACGGGCGCCCATGGCGACGCCGATGTGCGCGACGGCGAGGCTCGGGGCGTCGTTCACGCCATCGCCGATCATGGCGACCTGGCGGCCAGCTTTGGTCAGGTCGCGAATGGCGGCGACTTTGTGCTCGGGCTTCAACTCGGCGCGGACGTCGTCCAGTTGCAATTCCGAGCGCATGTGTTCGGCGGCGGCGTGGCGGTCGCCGGTGAGCACGACAGTTTTGAGACCTTCGTCGCGCAATTCATTGATGACCGTGCGCGATTGCGGGCGGATGTCGTCGCGCAAGAGGATGCGTCCGAGCAAATCGCGCTCGGCAATCCAGATTTCGGAAATGCCGTTTTCGCTTTGGCTGACGGCGATGGAAATGGGTTGCAGACGGCTGGTATCAGGATTCCAAATGGCCGCGCCGGTGCATTCGGCGATCCAATCGCGACGGCCAAGCAGGCAGGCGGCCCCTTCGCGTTGCGCGCGCAAGCCTTGGCCGGTGACGGATTCGAAGTGCTCGAATTCGATGACTTCGATTCCGTGCTGTTTTCCGTAGCGCGTGATGGCGCGGGCGAGCGGGTGCGTGGAAAGTTTTTCGAGCGAGTAAGCGATTTGCGCAATTTCGGCCTCGTTGCCGGGCGGAAAGCTTTCCACCTTTTCGACTTTCAATTCGCCGGTCGTGAGCGTGCCGGTTTTGTCGAGGGCGACGGTGTCAATTGAGGCCAGTTTTTCGACGGCGGCTCCGCCGCGAAAAAGAATTCCGTGCCGCGCGCTCCAAGCAATTGCGGCCAGCACGGCGGAGGGAATCGAAAGCACGAGGGCGCACGGCGAGGCGACGACGAGCAGGGTCATGGTGCGATAAAAGGCGCTGTGCGATTCGGCGACCGTGCGCGCGACGGCGAACGGTGCGAGGCCGAAAGCGAGCCACCAGACGAAGAACATCACGAGCGAAAGCGCCAGCACGAAATAGGTGTAGTAGCCGCTGAATTGGTCGGTGAAGCGTTGGGCGGGAGCTTTTTGATGCTGCGCTTCGCGGATGAGGCGAATGATTTTTTGCAGCGAGCTTTCCGAGGCGGGCCGGAGCGCGACCGCTTCCACCGCGCCCCACAGGTTGATCGTGCCGGCCAGCACGGTGTCACCGACGGCTTTCTCCACGGGCGCGGCTTCGCCGGTGAGATTGGATTCGTCCGCGGCGGTTTTGCCTTTGGCGATTTCGGCATCGACAGGGAATTGCTCGCCGGGCTTGACGAGCAGGCGCATGCCGGCGCGGAGTTGCTCGACGTTGATCTCGCGTTCGCGGCTTTGTTCATCGAGCACGGTGGCGATTTTGGGCGCTTCGCGGAACAGCGAACGAATTTCGCGTTGAGTGCGGCCCAGCGCGAAATGTTCGAGCGCGCCCGAAAAGGAAAACAGGAACAGGAGCGTGGCGCCTTCGGCCCAGGCGCCGATGCAGGCCGCGCCCACCGCGACCGCGAGCATCAGGAAATGGACATCGATGGTGCGCCGGCGCAGGCGTTCCCAGACTTCCTCGACGGTGAACCAGGAGCCGGTGATGTAGGCGGCGATGAAGGCGAGGAGCCAGTAGGTTTCGACGCCGGCGCGATGGAGAAAGTAGCCGGTGAGGCCGCACAGGCCGCAGATGATGGCGAGGGCCAATTGCGGTTTCCACTCGTTGATGTGTTCATCGATGTGCTCCGCTTCCTCGAGGAATTCGACGTCGCGCTGGACGACTTTGGGCCACGGCAAATCGCGCCAGCGCCAGAATTTCGGCGCGGTGGGACAGGTGACGCGGGCGATGGTGGTGACGTCGCCGTGGTGTTCGATGGTGATTTTCTGCCGTTCGGTTGCGGAAAGCGGCAGGTCGCAAACGCGGCAATCGCCGGCGCCTTCCAGCAGCGGGCAGTGCTCTTTGCCGCCTTTTTCATACGCTTGTTGAATGCGGCCAGTCACGGTCTCGGTGACGCGCGGTTCGTCGGCTTTGCCCAGGGTGGCGACGGAAATTTTTTGGCGGGAACGATCGATGGTGATGGCTTCGAGGGAGGGTTCGCTTTTGAATGCGTCCACGACGGAGCGCGCCAGACAGGCGGATTTGTCTGGCGGGGGTACGACCGGCGGCTCACTCGTGCGGCTCATAACACTGTCTGTGCTTATGTGTAACACAGGCCAGAGAGCGCAGCGACGGGAAAATTGGGGTGGCGAGCCGGCAGCGCAGATTTGTAATCTGGCGTTTCGCCAAATTGCATTCGCGTCATCGCGGGACCTTCGACAATGTTCACCCGGCGCGGATTACAAGTCCGCGCTACAAATCGACGCATCCGCCTCACGGAAATTTATGCGGAACGAAGGGTTTTTGCGCCGCAAAGTTTTTCACTTTCCCCATGGACATTTGGTGAAAAAACTCATGGGAATGTGCGAAGCCCCTCTCGCAGCGCAAAGGATAGTGGCGTATAATTTTCCAGATAGCCGCGCCGCCGGGCGCGGTACGGGCAGCGTCCCGGCGAATCGGGATCCCTGCGAATCAGACATTGTCCACAAGGTCAAAACGAAATGGAAACCATTACGAATTTCGGCGGCTGCAAAACCGCGCACGGAGAACTTATCGGCTGGGTCAAAAAAATGACGGAGCTTTGCGCGCCCGATCAGGTTTTTTGGTGCGACGGCTCGGAGGAGGAGAATCGAATGCTCTCCGATTCGATGGTCCGCGAGGGAAAGCTGATCAAGCTCGACGAGAGAAAACGTCCCGGCTGTTATCTCGCGCGTTCGCATCCCAGCGATGTGGCGCGCGTGGAGGATCGGACGTTCATTTGCGCCAAAACCGCGGAAGAGGCCGGGCCGACCAATAATTGGGCCGATCCGGCGGCGATGAAGGAAAAGCTGACGAGCCTTTTCCGCGGTTCCATGAAAGGGCGCACGCTGTACGTGATTCCTTTCGCGATGGGGCCGCTGGATTCGCCGCTTTGCAAAATCGGCGTGGAAATCACCGATTCGCCTTACGTGGTCATCAGCATGCGCATTATGACGCGCATGGGTGAGGAGGTGCTGGAGAGACTGGGGGCGAGCGGCGCGTTTATTCCATGCATGCACTCGGTGGGCGCGCCATTGGCGGCGGGGCAAAAGGACGTTCCCTGGCCGTGCGCGCCGGATCCGAAGGACAAATACATCGTTCATTTTCCGGATGATCCCTCCATCTGGTCGTATGGCTCCGGTTACGGCGGCAATGCGTTGTTGGGCAAGAAATGCCTTGCGTTGAGGATTGCGACCGTGATGGCCCGAAAGAATGGATGGCTGGCGGAGCATATGCTGATTCTTTGCCTGCGGTCGCCGGCGGGAAAAAAGCATTACATCGCGGCGGCGTTCCCCAGCGCCAGCGGAAAAACCAATCTGGCGATGATGCGTCCGACGATTCCCGGCTGGAAAGTGACGACGCTGGGGGATGACATCGCGTGGATTCGCATCGGCACAGATGGCCGGCTGTACGCGATGAATCCCGAAGCCGGCTTTTTTGCGGTGGCGCCGGGGACTTCGTCCAAATCCAATCCAAACGCGATGGCGACATGCGAAAAAAATACCATCTTCACGAACGTGGTCCTCACGCCGAATGGAGATGTCTGGTGGGAGGACAAGGGCGATCCGCCGCCGGCGCAGGGAATTGATTGGGAGGGCAACGCTTGGACGCCCGCGAGCGGCAGGAAGGGAGCGCACCCGAATTCGCGTTTCACGGCTCCGGCGGCGCAATGCCCGGTGATTGATCCTGACTGGCAAAATCCCGAAGGTGTGCCGCTCTCGGCGATTGTTTTCGGCGGGCGGCGGCCGCACACGATTCCTTTGGTCAATGAGGCGTTTAATTGGGAGCACGGTGTGTTCCTGGGTTCGGCGTGCGGCTCCGAGACGACGGCCGCGGCGGCCGGGCAGACAGGCGTGTTGCGGCGCGATCCCTTCGCGATGCTGCCGTTCTGCGGCTACAACATGGGGGATTATTTCGCGCATTGGCTTTCGTTTCCCCAACGCACGGACCGCGGCAAGCTGCCGAAGATTTATTTTGTGAACTGGTTTCGGCGGGGAGCGAATGGACAATACCTGTGGCCGGGCTACGGCGAGAACAGCCGCGTGCTGCAGTGGATTTGCGAGCGCGTGGACGGCGCGGCAAAGGCGAAGACGGCGGCCATTGGAAATCTTCCCACGGCGGAGGCGTTGAATCTGTCCGGATTGCATCTGCCGGTCGAAAATGTGCAGGCGCTGACGGCTGTGGATGTGGCCGGGTGGAAAAAGGAAATCGAGGACGTGGCGGCGAATTACGCGAAATTCGGCAGTCACTTGCCGGCGGCATTGAACCAGCAGCTTGATGAGTTGCGGAAGCGGTTGGGGTGACAGCTCTGCCGAAGCTCTGGCCGTGAAATAATTCCTAACACCCTCACCCGGCCCAATGACTCGCTTGCTCCCGCTCGCTCGGCCCTCTCGGGCCTTTGCTTCGCAAATTCCTTTCGCCGCTTCCCAAGCGGCTCAAATCCCATCCGATGGGAGAGGGAGAACGGTTCACGCGCTCGAAATAGCATTTACGCAAATCGTATTTCGCTGCGAACCGGACAACCGAAAATTTCCACTTGCGCGGGTTTAGGGCGCGAATAGGTTACTCATGAGGTCAAATAATCACTTGGATGAATTTATGAGAGACGTGAAATTTAACTGCACGTCGTGCGGCCAGCACATTCAGTGCGATGAAACGTATGTGAACGAGCAAATCCCCTGCCCCGGGTGTGCCACCCTGGTCCGCGTTCCGGCGAATGCTTCACTGGTCGAGAAAATACCGACCACGCCCACGGGGTTGTTGGGCGGCGAGAATGTTCCGACGCTGGAGGATAATTTCCGCGCCGACGAAAAGGGAACGCCGCTGCCTTCGGAGCCGCCGCTGACGGAACGCGAGCAGCAACTCGCGGCGGCCCGGAAGGAACATGCGGCGCACGCGAGCCAGATCAAACCACGGCTGTCGTTCATTCTTTCCGGCGGCGCGGCGCCGGTTCCGGAAGAAAACCAGAAGGCGCTCGAGCCTCCGGAGCAAAAAAATCCGGAAGGTCCGCCGGACGATACCAAGACGGTGCAGGAGTGAGGAAGATACTCCCGAAGGCCGAAATCCGAAATCCGAGAGAAATCCGAAAACCGAAGCCTGCCGCGCCATTTCCGGCACTGTCGCTGATTCGAGTTTCGGATTTCGAGCTTCGGATTTCGGAATTCTGAACCCTCGTGCCCTACCCAAGTCACCCCGGTTGTGTTCCGGCGCGCCACGGCTACGTTTTGGTGACGCCAATTATGAAGACAGAAGCTTATTGGGCATCGCAACCGCTGCCACGTTTTCCTTCCCTCAAAAAAAATCTCGAAGTCGATGTGGTCATCGTCGGCGCGGGGCTGACGGGAATTACGGCCGCGTGGTTGCTGAAGCGGGAAGGAGTCAAAGTCGCGCTGCTGGACCGGCAGCGTTGCGCCGGCGCGGATACCGGACGCACAACGGCGCATTTGACATATGTGACAGACCAGCGGTTGCATACGTTGGTAAAACATTTCGGCAAGGATGCGGCCAGGGCGTTCTGGGAAGCGGGCGCGGCGGCGATTGATGAGATTTATAATATCGTGAATGCCACCGGGAATCGAGCCGAGTTCAAATGGGTGCCGGGCTATCTTCATGCGCGATGGGATAAGAGCGACAAGAAGGACGTGGCTTCGCTGGAAAAGGACGCGGCGCTGGCGCAGGAATTGGGTTTCGACGCCGAGTTCGTGGACAAGGCGCCGTTCGTGGACCGGCCGGGTGTTCGTTTCGCGCACCAGGCGAAATTTCATCCTTACAAATATCTCGCGCCGATGTTGAAGCAGATTTCGGGCGGCGGGAGCTACGTTTTCGAAAATACGGAGATGACAGAAGTGCAATCGGACCCGCTGACAGTTCACGTCGGGAAATTGGAAATCCGCTGCGGTTACCTGATGATCGCCACGCACACGCCGCTGCTGGGCAAAACGCCGTTGCTCAAGGGCACCATGTTCCAGACGAAGTTGGCGCTGTATACGAGTTATGTGCTGGGCGCGAAATTGCCGCCCGGCTCCGTGCCGGAGGCGCTGTTTTGGGACACGACCGATCCTTACTATTATTTGCGCGTGGACCGGCATCGGGACCATGACTACGTGATTTTCGGCGGTGATGATTGCAAAACCGGACAGGAGGAAAATCCGAATGCGGTCTTCGCGCGGTTGAAGGCGAAGCTGAAAACCATTCTGCCGAAGGCGGATGTGCAAAATCGCTGGCTCGGTCAGGTGGTGGAAACGAATGACGGGCTGCCATTCATTGGCGAGAATCAGGGGAAACAGTTCATTGCCACTGGATTTTGCGGCAACGGTTTCACGCTCGGCACATTGGCGGCCATGATGGCGCGGGATCGTTATCTCGGACGCAAAAATCCGTGGTTCGATTTGTTCCGGGTGGATCGCCGGAAATTCCATGGCGGCACGTGGCGATATGTGAGGGAGAACCTTGATTACCCTTTTTACATGCTGCGGGACCGGATGAGGGGCGCTGAAGCGGACTCGCCAGATGAAATCAAAATCGGCGAGGGAAAAATTGTGAAGCACAAGGGCAAGAAGGTGGCGGCGTATCGGGGCGAGGACGGGAAGCTGACGATGTTATCGCCGGTGTGCACGCATCTTGGGTGCATCGTGCGGTGGAATGCGGCGGATAAGACGTGGGATTGTCCGTGTCATGGGTCGAGGTTCAAGCCGGAGGGGGAGGTTTTTTCGGGGCCGGCGGAGGAGGCGTTGGGTAAGGTATCCAAGAAGTAAGCGCCCGGAAAACTCCATTTAAAAATTTAAAAGATTCAGTCGGATGAACGCTCGCCCTCACCCCGGCCTCACCTCTGGGAGGCGAAGTGAGCCGCGGGCCGGGTTGAAAAAGAAATTGGCAAATGGCGGCAGGGTTCCTATCGTTTCTCTGTGAAAGCGAGCGGCGATAAAGCCGGCCATTGGGCGCTTACCGGGGAAAGAATAAATATTAAAGCTGGAAATGTTCCAATAGTCAACTCCGACCCCTTTCGATCCGGCTCAAAAGCAGCCGCCGTTACCTGCCGCAGAGCCTTTTGGGCCAAGCCATCGATTACACGCTCGGTCAGTGGCCGGCGCTGCAGGTGTATCTGGCCGATGGCCGGGTGGAAATCGACAACAACCTGGTTGAAAACGCCATTCGGCCCACCGCCGTCGGCAAGAAGAACTGGCTCTTCATCGGCGAGGCTGGCGCCGGCGAACGCAGCGCCATCGTTTATACCATTGTCGAAAACTGCCGACGTCTCAACACCGATCCCTACACCTACCTGCGTGACGTGCTCACGCGTCTGCCGAACATGACCAACCGGCAAATCCCCCAAGTCACTCCCGCCGCCTGGCTCAAAGCCACCTCCAACGTTCAACTGCAAGCCGCATCGTAAACGTCGTAGCGTAATGCTATGACGTTTACGACTCCTCCATTCGATTTACGTCAAGAAGGCACTCGATGTGACGCTTACCCTTGCATGACGCGCAGGCTTTGCCCATCACCCCATCGCCAGGGGCTGACACGATTAGGCTGAAAAAGGCTGGAAAAGCACGGAATAAACCGAAAATCAAGGGCTTACAAAGCATCAGAGGAATGCGCCACAATGCGTATCGTCTCCTCTTTCCGCTTACCACCTAGAACGTCAATCCCCAGTTTAATAGGGCCGTCGCTCGTGTCCAGAAAACAAGCGTACCTTTGGCCATCTGCTCCGGGTTTTGTGAGCACTTCAAGGCTCTCGCCAGGCTTCAAATAAACATTGCCACCAGGAAGCCCTTGAATTCCAATTGTGCGGGATTCTTTGTTTTGAAGTCGAAGTTTCAGGTCAATATTCTGTGGAGTTTTGGAGTCGGTAGTAGAACTGATGTCCGCGATGAGTTCTGCTCCGGCGACAGATTTTGGAACCGTCACAGTGCAGCCATATGATCCCGTGCCAAATTCTTGGCAGGCACCCAAGTTCCACGTCCGTTCAGAAGTAACACACCCCTGAAGAAGAATGACGAGAGGAATAAATAGTAATAGCTTATTCATGTTAATGCCTACGAAATGGGGTATAGCCAGGATACGGGACCGGCTGCGCAAACAAGGCGCCTGGGTGATTACCGCCTATCACATCAGCATCACGACCGACTACGCGCGCCATTTCTCGAACAAAGGTATTGCTGTTGTTGGCGGGTGTTTGCCAGGGAAGGCGGTACGACGAGTTCGGCCAGTGCTGCAAAACCTCTCCTATCGGATACTGCTCCGCGTAGGCATACGATTCCGCAGCACTCTTAATTTTATCCCACGCGGCCTTCGCGTTTCCGGTTGTTTTATCGGAGTAAATCGCTATTTTGCGCTTTGCGGTGCTACCCTTGATGATGTAGCTAATTCTGTCTTTAACAAAACCTCTCTCGGGTGGTGCCGTCGGTTTTGGCCGACTCCATACGGCGTGCCAGAAATCGGATGAATCCACCTCAAGCTGATAGGACTCGCTTAGCGGAAAGGGGTCGGAGCTGACTAATGTAATCATTTTCGTTTTCTTTCACTTTTTCGCGCGGCGTTGCGTGCCGTGTGCCAATGGCCCATCGCCAACCGTTGGGCAATCCACGGCCAGGTCACGGTGGTTTCCGCCCGCAATCGATTCGCCAGCCCCGCTTTGATCGCATCTCCCTTCCGCCGATTTTTCAAGTCGTCTGCCGTCCAACGGAGTTTTTTTAGCGCTTGAGCAATCAGCCGCCCGGCTTTTTGTTCCTCCGACTCTCTCACTTCCTCGCCGCTATGTTGTTCACCCCGTTGGTCACCAATCAACTCCAGCAATTCCTCCCGAAACGTCTTTGGACCGAAACACCATCCGCGTCGCAATCGGTTCCAATCCACATTTTCTTTGCCAAGATCCAGCTCCCGGCGTTGTTCCGGCGCGGCTTCCAGCTCCCGGCGCACCGCGCTGGGTTCCTATCGTTTCTCTGTGAAAGCGAGCGGCGATAAAGCCTGCCATTGGGCGCTTACCGGGGAAAGAATAAATATTAAAGCTGGAAATGTTCCAATAGTCAGCTCCGACCCTTTCCCCCAAAGTCACCATTTAGACGGGACACCACGAAACAATGCGTAAAACCAGCCTGCTAATGTGCCAATGCAAAAACCAATAGGACCCACGACAAAGATCCCTAATAGCGGCCCCTGATTGGCATTCGGAAAGAAAATGGTCGGTCCAAAAAACCCACAGCAAAACCTATCACAAAAACTGCCATGCCACACGCAAAAGCAAATCCCATTCGATCACGACTTTCTCTGACATGGCCTCGTATCGCAAACCACCCACACAAGATCGCGAACGTGGCAACGACTAGCCCCAAACTAATGCCGATAAGATCACAACCGTGAAGGACCTGATGAATAAATGTTTTTAGAGCAAAAGGTGTCAGAAAACCGAAGCTGACAAGTCCGGCAATAATTCGAAAAATTGTATAACGCATGCCAGTCTTTTGGGTCGCTTCGCGACGAGATGATGATTTCCACGGAGCAATTCGATTTCTTGGTTTGTAGAAATAAATTCACCGCTATTCCCCGCCTTCCATGTGGAAGTACATGGATTGGAGGGCGATTTTGCCGGGGCCGGTGAAGCGGTTCCAGCAAATCTGGCCGGCGCTGGCGAAGATGCCGGTGGAAAGTTTTTGGAACATGGTTTGCATTTGCACGGTTCGGTCCTTGTAAATCCAGCCGCCGGGTTCGATATCGATTTCTTCGCCGGGAGCGAGCGTCACTTCAAATACGTTGCCGAAGCCGTGGATCCACAGGATGCCGTCCTGCGAAGGACAGGAAAAGGTGTCGATAAAAAATCCGGTGCCGCCGAGCAAGATGTTGGCCGCGCCGCGCACGCGGGTGAAGGTGTAGTCGACATTTTCGGTCGCGGCGAGCCATTGATGTTCGCGGACGTCCACGGACATGCCGGCTTTCAAGTGCAGGCCGAAGACGTGCCCGGCTCCATCGCGGCTGAAGGCGATGCGTCCCGGGCCGCGCGCGCCGGTGACGAGGAAGGGCATGCCGGCGAGCATGCGCTTGAAGGCGCCTTTAATTGGGTGGATGGCGATTTGCACGGCGGGATCTTTCCAGAGCAGAATGTGGTGCTCGAAATAAATTCCGGTGGAACTCAATTCGACGTGCAGTGCGGGCACCAGTTCGCCTTCGATGTGATAGGTGACGCCGCCGAAGGATTCGTTTTGGGCGGTGGTGGGCAATAATTTTGGTACGGCCATGGTTGGTTCAGTTAAGTTAAGGGTGAAACGTTGGCGCATTGGAACGCCATTTCGATGCGGCGGTCAAGAACATCGTTGGAATGAAATAGCATGATTGGCTCAACTCTTTCAGAATTGAACGGAATTTTTTGCAATTGACCCAGGGTAGCCTCGCAGACTCGGCAACCCTGGGCTGAAGGATGGAATCCCTTCAGGATTCATCGCGTAAGATTTAGGTCGCTCGTGTTTCCGACAGGCAGACATGTCCGCGAGTTCATAATCAGGGCACGACCGGCTCCGAGATTTTTTCGGCTTTGGTTTTGATTTTTACCTTCGCGAGAGTGAGCTCGGGCGAGGTGGCGATGAGTTCGATTTTGCCGGGGGTTCGCTCCGATTGGATAATCACTTGGGCGTAGCCGTTGAAAACACCGCGCGCGCGGGCTTTGTCGGATTCGTGGCTGCTGGGGTCGCCATTGCCGACGCCGATGATTTTTCCCGGGCCTTTCAAATCAAAATGAATCACATTCGCGGCGTTCGGGACCACGCGGCGATGCGAATCGACGACGGAGATATCAATGATGCTGAGGTCGCGGCCATCGGCGGTGATGGTGGAGCGGTCGGGCATCAATTTGATGGCGTCGGGCGAACCGGCCGGTTCAATTTTTGTTTTCGCGACGACTTTCTTTCCCCGGTAACCTTTCGCGCTCAGCACGCCCTCAGAGTACGGCACGTGCCAGTCGAGATATTCGTTGGTGACCATGGTCTGCCGGCCGAGGCTTTTGCCGTTGAGAAAGAGTTCGACGGACTGGCAATTGCTGAAGCAGCGCACGAGATCGCTTTTTCCGTCGCCCGAACCCCAGCCGGTCGCGAGGTGCAGGACCGGTTTGTCGGTCCACCAGGCCTGGTAATAATAATAGATGTCCTTGGGAAAACCGCAGGTGTCCATCAGCCCGTAATGCGAGCTGATGCAGGGCCATTTGTAAGGCGTGGGTTCGCCGCGATAATCGAAACCGGTCCAGACAAATCCGCCGCTGGTGAAGGGATGCGTGGCGTAATAAGGCCACCAGGTCCACGGTTTTTCGGTGCCGTTCTCGCCGTAAGCGGCCACATAGCCATCGATTTTGTCATCCGCATAAATGCCGCGGGTGGTGCGGGTGCTGCCGGTTTCGGTGCCGATGGTGAGCTTCGTGGGAAATTCGGCGTGAAATTTGCCGATGTTCGTGGTGTGATAGTTGAATCCCTGCACGTCGATGACTTTGGAAAAGCCGGCGCCCCAACCCGCATTCATGGCCATGGTGCACAAGCGCGTGGGGTCGAGCTGGTGAACCAGGTCCTGCATCGGCGTGATGAGCTTCACGGCGGCTTGCTGCGCGGCCTGGTTCGTGGACTGCAATTGGCCCTCCTCATTGCCCAATGACCAAATAAACACGCTCGGATGATTGCGATCGCGCATCACCTGCCGCTTCAATTGGGCCATCACCAGCGGCGTGTTCTCCACGCGGCGGTTTTCGTCCATGACGAGCATGCCGAGGCGGTCACAGGCTTCGAGCAATTCGGGCGCGGGCGCATTGTGCGAGGTCCGGATGGCGTTGCTGCCCATTTCCTTCAGTTTTTTCACGCGAAAATATTGCAACGCGTCCGGAATCGCGGTGCCGACGCCGGCATGGTCCTGATGGTCGCACGTGCCTTTGATGACGCAGGGCTTGCCGTTAAGCAGAAAACCTTTTTGCGCATCAAAGGCGATGGTGCGAATGCCGAATTCGGTTTCCTCGCGGTCCACAATCTTTCCGTTGCTCTCCACGGTGGTGATGAGTTTGTAGAGATTGGGCGTTTCCGGCGACCACAGGATGAACCCCTGGTCCGCGCGAGCCGCGCTGTTGAAATGCTCGTTGGCCATGGGTATCTGCCGGCCCATTTGCGGGGATGGCGATGCCGATGGAAGGTTCACCGGCCTCTCGCGAAGCGCTTTTTCGCGAGGCGGCTCGATGATGGTTTGGAGGTTCAGTTCTTTTTTGGAAAAATCCAGCATGCTCGCCTGCTGACCGAAACGCGCGATGGATTTGTTTTCCGGATTCATGATCTCGCAATGGACGGTCACGTCCGCGGGTTTGGTTTGATAATTGATCAACTGCATCTGGACATGCACTGTGGCGGCATCGCCGGGGACGTTGCGCGGAAAGGTGGTCCAAACAAACAGTCCGTCCGGTTCGATGTAAAGCCGCGAGGTTTTTTCCAGCCACACGTGGCGATAGATTCCCGCGCCTTCGTAAAACCATCCTTCGAAGCGCGAGGCGTCCACGCGCACGACCAGTTCGTTTTTGCCGCCGTAATTCGCCAATTTGCTGATGTCATAGCGAAAGCTGCTGTAGCCGCTCGGATTCCGGCCCAGGCAATGGCCGTTGAGCCAGACGAGCGAATTGCGATAGACGCCGTCAAACGCCACCCAAAGCCGCCGGCCTTTGTCGGACGCGGGCAAGGTAAACTGGCGGCGATACCAGCCGATGCTCTGTTCGGGAAAACCTTTGCCGACGGTTTTGAAACCATGATGGACATCGGCCTTGGGGTCGAACGGCAATTCGACGGCCCAATCGTGCGGCAAATCCAGCCGGCGCCAGGCGCTGTCGTTGAAGGACGGTTTCACGAACGAGACGTCCGCGCCGAGATTGCTTTCCACCGGGTCGGGCAGGTTGGCGGTCAGATTGGTGCCCTGGCCGATTTGGTTGAGCCGCGTTTTAGCCAAGTCGCTGACCTCGGGGTAATTGAATTTCGCGCCGGCGTCCGGGGCGTCACCGAGATGAAAACGCCAGTTAAAGTCCAGCAGCAAGCGCTCGCGCGGCGAGTCGGCGGCGAGGGCGGTGAAACCAATTAAGACGGCGCACAGCGCAAGGACTCGTTTCATGAAAACAATGTGATTGGCAATTTTGTGCATGGATCGCATGCGTTGGAACGGGCCGGTCCAATGCCGGCGAGGATGTTACGCGGGACGTTGAAAACAGCAAGCGGGAGGTTTGTTTGGCAGCGCCCTAAGTGGACGGAGCGCGGCTCTGTGAGCCGCAGCGTGTCCCAGGGCGGAATGCAAATCCGGCGCTTTCGGTCCGCTCAGTTGCCGCGGGGTCACAGACCCGCGCTCCACAGACGCCGGCGTCCGTACAGTCTGGCCGCTCGGGTAGTATTTTCGCTCATTTGACGAATTACGAAAAGAGACTAAATTCTAATAGGATCAGGCGAAGAAAATGAAGTTGGTTGAAACAAAAAAACTCGGAGACGTAACGCCAGGGATTCTTGCCTGATCGGGGTCGGTTGGCTGGGTCGTTCGTCGCTGAGTGCGATGCAACGATTTGTGAGAAACGATGTTTTAAAAAACCTCCCGCTGCTCGCCCTTTTGCCTCGACGCCCCCTTAAGGAGCTGCTGGAACATTCGATGGCCGAAACGTATCGCAAAGGAGCGACGCTGTTTGAGGAAGGCGACCCCTGTGAATACGTCTACCGGATCATCAGCGGGCGCTGCGAGTCCTATCGCATTCTGGGCGACGGTTCGCTCAAGCAGCTCGCGATTCTTGGTCCCGGGGATTATCTCGGCGAACCGGATTTTACCGGCCGCCGGCTTCAGGGCGCTTGCGCGCGCGTCATCACCGACAGTTTGCTGCAACGAATTCCCTGCGCGGATTTGCGCGGGCTGCTGGCGCGGAAAGACCGGTCTCCGGTTTCGGAAGAGCTTCCGTCCGTGAGCGTGGCCGATGAACACGCCACGCGGCATTCGGGGCATATCATCGCGGCATTCTCCATTTCGCGAAGTTTGCCGAATCATTTCATCGTGGAAAAACTCGCGCAATCGCTGTTCGTCGAAACGGGTGAATCCGTGCTGCTCTTGCGCATGATTTCGGCGAAGCAAACACCCATTCGTCATCGCGCGCTCGACGAGATCATCGACCACGATTTTCATTTTCGCGACGGCTTGCCGCAGCCGAACGGTTCCGTCACGCGGCTCTCGTTGCGCATCGACGGCACGGCGCGTGAAGCCGAACACGTCGCGCCGCTGCTCAGCAATCTGAGCCGGCATTTTGATTACGTGCTGATCGAGGCGGACACGGAAAATATTTCACTGGCGCCGCTGCTCGAATTTGTCATCCAGGCCGACGCCAGCTACCTCTTCATGCATCCGGGCGAAAATGATCTGAAGAATTTCAATTCGCTCCTCGGCAGCCTGCGGTCGCGCGGGCGCGGGAACTGTTCGGATATCAACCCGGTCATCTGTCTCGCGCCGGGCGAACGCTTTGACGACGGGACGAAATTGAACAACGGCTGCGCGCACGCGTTTGTGCACGATTGCCCGGTCGCGCCGGACAACGGATTTACACTGACGGTCGATGCCTCGCGGTTCGCAGGTGATGTCCGCCGGATCGCGAGGGAAATCGGCCACTGCCGGATTGGCCTTGCGCTCTCCGCCGGCGGCGCCAAAGGGCTCGCGCACATCGGCGTCATTCAGGTCATGGAGGAAAATGGCATCGAAGTGGATGTCATCGCCGGCTCCAGCATGGGCGCTTACGTGGCCTCGGTGTGGGCGATGGGTTGTGATGGCAAAGAAATGGAGAAGCTGGCGCGGGAAATTGAAGGGCGCTGGGGAGTGTGGAAATTGATCGATCCGGCTTTCCCGCCGCGCAAGGGATTTATCCGCGGCGAAGCGGTCATTGAACGGCTGCGCCGCACGCTCGGCGACGCGCACTTTTCCGATCTGGTGCGGCCATTGAGAATTGTCGCCACCGATTTGAACACGCTCGACCGCGTTATTTTTTGCACGGGTGAAGTGACCAAGGCCGTGCACGCCAGCGCGGCGATTCCGGGCGTGTGCGTGCCGGTGGAAATTGACGGCGAGACTTATATCGATGGCGGCGTGGCCGAACCGCTCCCGGTCGACGTGCTTTCGGAAATGGGCGTGGACCAAATCATCGCGGTCAACGCGCTCCCGCCGTCGGCGTTTCTCCGTTGCTGCCGCGAGAAGGAGAAGGAGCAGGCGGAAATTCTGCGCAAACAACCGGGCGCGCTGAATCTGGTCAATCGCCAGGTCAATTTTTTCGCGAACGGAAACATTCTCGATATTTTGATGAGCGCGGTGCATGGCTCGCAAATCCGCGTGGCCGAACAAGCCAGCCGCAAAGCGAGCGTCATCCTGCGGCCGCTCGCCATTGACGCGCAATGGCACGATTTCAATCATCCCGGCAAATACATCGAACTCGGGCGCGAAGTCGCGCTCAAACATCTGGCCGAGCTCAAGGCGCTCGTCCGCAAACCCATATCACGCCATGAACACGAGCGTGTTAACCACTCAATGGCAAACGTTGCCTGAAAAGATCGTCCGCGAACTGCAGGCCGAAAAACTGCGGCGCTACCTTCGCACCACTGTTCTTCCGTTTTCGCGCCATTACCGCGAATTGTTCCGGGATAATAATCTGACGGCGGACAGCTTTCGCACGCTGGAGGATTTGCGGCGGGTGCCGTTCACTTCCAAGGCTGATTTGCTGAGCGCGCCGGACCATCCGAGAAAAATCCGCGATTTTATTTTGGTTCCGGACAAGGAAGAACTCGCGCGCCGGCCATCAACGATTCTCAGGGCGTTCGTGCATGGGCGCGAAACAGTCGCGCGCGGTTTTGAATATGAATTCCGTCCCGTGTTCATGACCTGCACGACCGGCCGCTCCGCGGAATCCGTCGCCTTCACCTATAGTAACTATGATCTCGCGAATCTGGCGCTGGCCGGCAAACGGATTTTTGAAATTTGCCAAGCGGAACCGGATTTTCGCCTGCTGAACACGTTTCCTTACGCGCCGCATCTTGCTTTCTGGCTGACGCATTACGGCGGCATGGAATTTACCAACTTCGTCCTCAGCAGCGGCGGCGGCAAGGTGCTGGGGACGGACGGGCAATTGCGGTTCATCCGGCAATTGCAACCCAATGTGATCATCGGCATGCCGACGTTCCTGTATCACGTGTTGAGCCAGGCCGTGAATGAAGGTGTGAAATGCCCGAACCTTTGCCGGATTGTGTTGGGTGGCGAAAAAGTCGCGCCGGGCACGCGGCGAAAACTGGCGCGGCTCGCGTTGGAATTGGGCGCTCCTTCGATTGATATCGTGGCGACCTACGGCTTCACGGAGGCGAAAATGGCATGGACCGAATGCCCCTGCCCGCGCGGCGAGCAAAGCGGTTATCATCTTTATCCCGATCTGGGCATCATTGAGATCATTGATCCGAAAACGGGCGCGGTGATGCCGCCCGGCAGACCTGGCGAAATCGTGTTCACGCCGTTGGATTCGCGCGGGAGCGTGGTGCTGCGTTATCGCACGGGCGATCTGATCGATGGCGGCGTGATTCACGAGCCCTGTCCACATTGCCATCGCAGCCTGCCTCGCCTGGTCGGAAACATTTCGCGGGCATCGGAAATCAAAACGCTGCGTTTCGATAAAATCAAAGGGACACTCGTGGATTTCAACGTGCTCGAACACGTGCTCGACGATTCGCAGCATCTCGCGTCGTGGCAGTTGGAATTGCGCAAACACAATGACGACCCGATGGACATGGACGAATTGATTCTCCATGTGCACAAATTAGATTCGCTGGACGACGCGAAATGCGCGCGCGAACTGCGCCGCAGTTTCACGGCCAAGACGGAAATTCAGCCGAACCGGATTGTTTTTCATGATGGCGAGGAGATGTCGGAATTGCTGGGGGTTGGCGCGAAGTTGAAGGAGGAGAAAATTGTGGATCATCGCCCTAGTGGCACGGGCGTCTTGCCCGCGCGAATCGAAAGCGATAGCAGAAACGACCACGTTACAGCGGAGGTGGAAACATGAATACGCAAAGGCTCGTCATCGTGGATGGCGTTCGCACGCCGTTTTGCAAGGCCGGCACGGACCTCGCGCACAAAGGTCCGGAGGAGCTTGGCCGCGTCGCGGTCAATGCGCTGCTCACGCGCACCGGCCTGGATCCCGGTTTGGTGGACGAAGTGATTTTCGGCTGCGTTTCGCAACCGGCGGATGCGGCCAACGTCGCGCGAGTGATCGCGTTGCGCGCCGGTGTTCCCGAGAGCGTGCCGGCGATGACGGTTCATCGCAACTGCGCCTCGGGCTGCGAAGCGCTGACGCAGGCGGCGGAAAAAATCAGCGCCGGGCATGGTTCCATTTTCATCGTCGGCGGGACGGAAAGCATGTCGCAGGTGCCGTTGCTGTTCAAACAGCGCACGGCGGAAAAATTCGGCAAACTGGCGCGTTCCAAGAGCTTGGGCCAAAAAGTCCGCGCGCTCGCGGCGTTTCGTCCTTCTGATTTTCAGCCGAGGATTGGCTTGCAGCTCGGGCTGACGGACCCCGTTTGCGGTTTGAACATGGGCGAAACCGCCGAAGTGCTGGCGCGGGAGCTCAACATTTCGCGCGAGGAACAGGATGCGTTCGCGCTGGAATCGCATCGCCGCGCCACGGCTGCCGGCGCGCGGCTGGCGGAGGAAATTTGCCCGATTTATGTCAACGGCCACAGACCCGCCGCCGCGATTCTTCAGGACAATGGCCCGCGCGCGCAGCAATCCGCCGAGGCGCTCGCGAAATTGAAACCCGTTTTTGATCGCCGGACTGGCACCGTCACCGCCGGCAACGCCTCACAGATTACGGACGGCGCGGTCGCCCTGCTGGTCATGAGTGAAGAAAAGGCCTCGCTTTTGGGCCTGCGACCACTCGGCGCCCTCGCCGCCTGCGCTTATGCCGGCTGTGACCCTGCCCGCATGGGGCTCGGGCCGGTTTACGCGATGGCGAAATTGCAGGATGCAACCGGCGTGGACCCGACCAGTGCCGACATCATCGAAATCAACGAAGCTTTTGCCGCGCAATTGCTGGCTGTATTGCGTTGCGCGGCATCCACGGATTTTGCGCGGCAACATTTGCATCGCGACCGCGCGCTCGGCGAAATCGCCCCCGACAAACTCAACGTCAACGGCGGCGCGATTGCCCTCGGCCATCCCGTCGGCGCGACTGGCGCGCGGCTCATCCTGACCAGCTTGAAGGAATTGCGCCGTCGCAAACAAAAACACGCGCTCGTGACCGCCTGCGTCGGCGGCGGCCAGGGCGTGGCCCTTTTATTGGAGGCTCTATGACATCAACTCATGTTGCGGAACTCGCTCCGGAATCATCCATAGATTTGGAGCGCCGGCATCCTACCTCAAAAAGTCCAACCAACAGTGTCGGCGTTCCAAATCTGCGGCGTGACATCACCGCCGGGCAAATCTGCATCCTGACCTTCGACCGGTCTGGTTCGTCGGCGAATATCTTCGATCGCGCGACGCTGAACGAGTTGAACGAACATCTCGATTTCATCGCCGCTCATCCCGAGTTGAGAGGCCTGGTGCTGTGCAGCGCCAAGAAATCGATTTTCATTGCGGGCGCGGACCTGCATTCCATCGCGACGGAAACGGACCCGGCGAAATTGCGCGAGTTGATTGAATTGGGCCAAACGACGTTCAATCGCATCGCGGCCCTGCCGATCGTGACCGTTGCGGCCATTCATGGCGCGTGCGTGGGCGGCGGTTTTGAAATTTCGCTGGCGTGCGATTGGCGCATTGCCACGCCGGACAAGACCACGCGCATCGGCTTGCCGGAAACGCAGCTTGGGCTCATACCGGCCTGGGGCGGCTCGACACGGTTGCCGCGCCTGATTGGGCTTCCGCGCGCGTTGGACGTGATCCTCGCCGGAAAAACACTCGCGGGAAAACCGGCGCTCAAGGCCGGCATGGTGGATGCACTTGTCCCGCGCGAATACCTGCTGGCGACCGCATTGAAAAAAATTCGCGCCGGCAAACCGCAGCGGTCGCGCCGCGCGCTGACAAACAATTCTGTGACCGCAAAAGGCATTTCCGCCTGGTTGCGTCCGCGGTTGTTTAGGAAAACGCGCGGGCATTATCCGGCGGTGGAAAAGGCGCTTGAAGTCGTGACGAGAGGCGTCAGTGTTTCAGTTCCAGAATCACTCCGTTTGGAGGTTGAAGGCATCATGGAACTGGCACGGAGTCATACGACGCGAAATCTCATCCAACTGTTTTTTCTCCAGGAGCGCGCGAAGAAGCTGAGCCTCGATCAGAAACACACGGGCGAGACGCCCGTGCCACTATCCAATTGCGCGGTGATCGGCGCGGGCGTGATGGGCTCGGGCATCGCGCAATGGCTCAGCGCCAAAGGGCTGCATGTCATCCTGCGCGACATCAAACCGGAATTCATTGCCCGCGGCATGGCGAACATTTCAAAGCTCTATGCTGAGGGCGTGAAACGGCATGCGTTCACGGCCGTCGAGGCGCGCGCCGGGCTGGACCGCATTTCTCCCGCTGCCACTGAAGTGCCGTTGCGCCATGCCGATTTCGTGATCGAAGCCGCCGTCGAGGAAATGGCTTTGAAAAAGGAAGTGTTCCGAAAAATGGAAGCGGCGGCGGCGGATGAAACGATTTTGGCGACGAATACTTCCGCGTTGTCCGTGGCCGAACTGGCTGCGAGCGCCGCTCATCCTGAACGCATTGTCGGCATTCATTTCTTCAATCCAGTGCATCGCATGCAACTGGTAGAAGTGGTTCGCGCGCCAGCCACCAACCCGGCTACAGTACGGCGCGCGATCCAATTTGTGCAGCAGATTGGCAAGCTGCCGTTGCTCGTGAACGACAGCCCCGGCTTCCTGGTGAACCGCATCCTCGTCCCCTACCTCGTGGAAGCCGGGCTGTTGTTCGAGGCTGGCGCCAGCGCGCGGGACATCGATGAAGCCATGCTGGATTTCGGCATGCCGATGGGGCCGCTGCGATTGCTCGATGAAGTGGGACTCGATGTGGCGCATCACATTTCCGTGACGCTCGCGGAAAAATTCCCCGATCACCTTTGCGTGCCGGCGTTGCTGGACAAAATGTTGAAAGCGGGTTGCCTCGGGAAAAAGAGCGGGCGCGGTTTTTATCTCCACGGCAAAAAAGGAAAGACGGAATTGAACCCGGAGGTCGAAGGATTTCGCGCGGGCAATGCTGCGAGCGCGCTGACACGCCAGGATTTGCAGGAACGCATGGTCCTGCTGATGGTCAATGAGGCCGCGCGTTGCCTGGAGGAGCAAGTTGTCGCCAGCCCGGAGGACGTCGATTTCGGCATGGTCATGGGCACCGGGTTTGCGCCGTTCCGCGGCGGGCCGCTGCATTACGCGGATTCGGCGGGCATTGAGAAATTGCTTTTGGCGATGCGGCGCTGGGTGCAAAGCGGCGCCAATCACTTCGAGCCTTGCGCGCTCGTGCAGCAACTGGCGCATGGCGGCGGAAAGTTTTACTCGCGAGCCCATCTAACGATACAATTCTCGAAGTCTCCGGCCCCTGAAACCGAGCGCGGTTCTGCCCCGTCGAACAACGGCGGAGCCACGACGCAAGTCCAACCGACGAACCAGTCACCCGCTGCGCCGCCAACCGCAGAACCGCGCTCCACTCCATCGGACGAAGCGCCGGAATTGATCGACACGTCCAAAATGTCGTCGGGCCAGCGGGCCGCGCTGGAGTTGACCGAAGCGGCGCGCGAGAATGCCGCCGGAAGTTTCGCGAGCCGCATGTTCATGGGCAAACTGGATCTTTCGGGGATTTCGCCGTTCCCGGACCAGAGCGCGGAAGATCGCGAGCGTGGGAACGCCTTTCTGCGACGGCTCGAAACGTTTTTGCGCGAGCGCGTGGACCCGGATGAAATTGATCGCACGGGAGAAATTCCGCAGGACGTGATCGATGGCCTTGCTTCGCTGGGCGCGTTCGGCATTAAAATTTCGCCGGACTACAGCGGGCTTGGGCTTTCGCAAACGAATTATTCGCGGGCGGCGATGTTGCTTGGAAGTTATTGCGGCAATTTGACGGCGTTGCTTTCGGCGCATCAATCCATCGGCGTGCCGCAGCCGTTGATTCTTTTTGGCACCGAGGAGCAGAAACGGAAATTTTTGCCGCGCATGGCCAAAGGCGAAATTTCCGCGTTCGCGCTCACCGAAACCGGCGTTGGCTCCGATCCCGCGAACATGCAGACGCACGCCGAACCGACGGAGGACGGCAGCCATTTCATTTTGAACGGCGAAAAACTTTGGTGCACGAACGGCACGAAGGCGGGCGTCATCATCGTCATGGCGCGCACGCCTGCGAAAATCGTGAAGGGCCGCGAGAAAAAGCAAATCACCGCGTTCATCGTGGAGGTGGATTCGCCGGGAGTGGAGGTCGTGCGACGCTGCCATTTCATGGGATTGCGCGCGCTCTACAACGGTGTGATTCGCTTCAAGAACGTGCGTGTGCCGCGCGAAAATATCGTGCTCGCGGAGGGCAAAGGCTTGCGCGTGGCGCTCACGACGTTGAACACGGGGCGATTGACGTTGCCCGCCGCGTGCGTGGGCTTGAGTAAACGCTGCCTGGAGGTCGCGAAGAGCTGGGCGGCCGAGCGGGCGCAATGGGGCGCCACGATTGGCAAGCACGCGGCCATCGCGGACAAAATCGCGCACATGGCGGCGAATACTTTTGCGATGGAATCGATGACGTTGCTTACGTCCGGACTGGTCACGCGCGACAAGCATGCGGACATCCGGCTCGAAGCCGCGATGTGCAAATTATGGGGCAGCGAGGCGGCGTGGCAGATCGTGAATGACACGATGCAAATTCGCGGCGGTCGCGGGTATGAGACGGCGGACTCGCTGAAAGCTCGCGGCGAGAAACCTATCGCGGTCGAACGCTATCTGCGCGATTGCCGCATCAACACGATTTTCGAAGGGTCGAGCGAAATCATGCGGCTGTTTGTGGCGCGCGAGGCGCTGGATCCGCATTTGAAAATCGCGGCGGCGGCGCTGGATTCGCGGTTGCCGTGGTCGAAGCGTCTGCGCGCGGCGATGAAAGCTGGGCGTTTTTACGCGGGCTGGTATACGCGGCAATGGCTTCCGTTTGGCGCGCCCAGCGTTCCGCACCTCGATCGGCGGCTCGCGAAGCATTTGCGTTACGCGGCGAGAACGAGTCGCAAATTGGCGCGTTCGCTGTTTCACGCGATGGTTCGCTTTGGCCCGAAGTTGGAACGGCAGCAGGTGTTGCTGGGGCGTTTTGTGGATATCGGGGCCGAGTTATTCGCCATCACGGCTACTTGTTTGCGCGCGAAAATGTTGATGAGCAACGCTGACAAGGCCAAGGAAGTACGCGAACTGGCGGATTATTTCTGCAACTCAGCGCGGCTGCGCATCGCGCATTTGTTTCGTGAACTTCATGCCAATGCAGATCGTGAAGGGTATCGGCTGGCGCAACACGTTTTGGATGGAAAACAGGGTTGGGTGGAGGAAGGCATCTTACAGAAATGACGAATGACTAATGACGAATGGCGCTGAGATCGCGTTCGAACATTCCATTCGTCATTTGTCATTCGCCATTCCCATCCTCCTCATCCAGCTTTTTTCAGGTGTTTCCTTAACCACGAGGGATTGCGACGGCAATCGACCACCGCCCGGACCCGAACGATCTTCTCTTCGACCGTGTAGTAGATCGCAAAGGGGAACCTCTTGGATAGCGCGCGGAAAAATCCGCCATGCACCCTTCGATGAATTCCTCCGAAGAATTTCAGCCTCTCGATATCAGAATAAAGGTTAACGAGAAAATAATTGCCAAGCCCCTCTTCACTGCGTTCGTAGAAGCGATATCCGTCGATAAGGTCGTCCTTCGCGAGGTCAAGGATCTCCAGCCTCATTCAATGGCTTTTTTGATCTGGCGTTTTGCTTCCTCCCATTCCAAAAATTGGGCCTTGCCTTCGGCGACGAGCCGTTCCCGCTCATCCAGAACGTCCTTGTGCCATTGCGGCACCTCCAAGCGCTGCTCTTCACGTGAGATGTCTTCCCAAATTGCCTCCATCACGAGCAGTTTCTCGCGGAAGGGCATTTCATGTATCTGTTCCAGCGCGATCATGCAATTATCATACTCAATTTTTACATCGGTGTAAATGCGATTCCCTCGGAGTGCTTCTCTACGATAACACACTCCCAAATGCCTCATCCAACACGGCCAGCACGAAATCCGCATCGGCCTGGGTGATGCACATCGGCGGCGCGAAGCGAATGGTCTGGCCCCAGAGGCCGCCTTTGCCGAGGAGCAAGCCGAGGTCTTTTGCGGTTTCGACGACTTGCGCGCATTCGGCGGAGGCGGGAGCTTTGGTTGTGCGATCCTTCACCATTTCGATGCCGAGCATCAGACCTTTGCCGCGGATGTCGCCGATGATTTTGTGTTTGTCCTTTAGCTTTTGCAGGCCGGCGAAGATGTAGTTGCCGATTTTCAATGAGTTCGCCTGGAGATTTTCATTCTCGATCACTTCGAGCACGGCCTTGCCGATCGCGGTCACGACCGGATTGCCGCCGAAGGTGTTGAAATGGACTTTGCTCGTGAACGACTGCGCGATCTTCGGCGTCGTCACGACGGCGGCGAGCGGGCAGCCGTTGCCGATGCCTTTCGCCAGCGTCACGATGTCCGGAATCACACCCTGCGACTCGAATCCCCAATAATGCGTGCCGGTGCGGCCGAAAGCGGTCTGCACTTCATCGGCGATGCATACGCCGCCAGCCGCGCGGACATGCTCGTAAACATTCTTGAGATAGCCTTGCGGAAATTCGACGAAACCGCCGACGCCCTGAATGGATTCCGCGATGAACCCGGCGACTTTGCCGGGCGTGGCGAAATTGATCAGGTTTTTAACGTCGTCGGCATATTTTTTTCCGGCGTCGGGGTCATCGTAGCCGAACGGGCCGCGATAGGGATAGGGCGCGAGCGCGTGATGCACACCGAAGCTGTGCGGCACGTTGAATTTCCAATTGCTGTGCGAGGTGAGAGCCATGCCGGAGGCGTTGCCGCCGTGGTAGGCGTTGCGCAACGCGATCACGTCGTAGTTCCCGGTCGCAGCGCGCGCCATGAGCAGCGCGAGGTCGTTGGCTTCGGAACCGGAGTTCACGAAGTAACACATCTTCAAATCGCCGGGAAATTTCGACGCGAGCTTTTCCGCATAGAGCGCCACGTTCGGCTGCAAATAAATCGTGGTGGAATGCTGGAGGAGTTCGTTTTGCTTATTTGCCGCCGCGACGACGTGCGGGTGGCAATGCCCGACGCTCACGGTCACGATGCCGCCAAGGCCATCGAGGTAACGTTTGCCGGTCTCGTCCCAAACATATTGCATTTTGCCCTCCACAAGCATGATGGGCTTTTTGTAGTAGAGAAAAATCCACGGATGCATGAACTGCTTGCGCTTGGCGAGCACCTCCTCGGCGGACGGCCCGGAATATTTTTGCGGCTGATGCTTCGTCGGCGGCAGCGGAATTTGTTTCATAGTTTTTTCGCCCTGGCATTAACACCCGGCTTCAGCCGGGTGTGGTCGGAATTGGATCGATGGAAACCGTTTCAACGGTTTCCTTTGTGCGCGCCTGCAGTGGAAAACCGTTAAAACAGTTTTCCATTTATCCGCCGCGGCTAACACCGTGCTAAAGCGCGGTGTTAATGAGATTCTCGGATTCAATCCCATGGTTCCATCCCATTTTCGTCAAAGATTCGGCGCGGGTTTGCGCAATACAAGATAAATTACGCCTGCCGGCGGGAACCCGGGCTCGCGTGATTTCATCCTCGTTGGGCGAGCGGAATGACGTGCCGCTCGCCGGGGCCGGTGTATTTGGACAACGGGCGGATCAAGCGGTTGTTCGCCAGTTGCTCCATGATGTGCGCCGTCCAGCCGGTGATGCGCGCCATGACGAAAAACGGGGTGAACATGTCGATGTCGAAGCCCATCATGTAATAGGCGGGGCCGGAGGGAAAATCGAGGTTCGGATGAATGCTCTTCTGCTCGAGCATCACGGCTTCGAGGATGTCCTCGATATCGAGCCACTTCGATTGGCCGGTGAACTCCGCCAATTTGCGCGCGTATTTTTTCATCGTCGGCACGCGCGAATCGCCGCTCTTGTAAACGCGATGGCCGAAGCCCATCACTTTCCGTTTTTCGCGCAAGGCTTTCAACATCCAATCTTTCGCCTTCGCCGGCTCGCCGATTTCCAGAAGAACGCGCATGACTGCTTCGTTTGCGCCGCCGTGCAATGGGCCTTTCAATGACGCAATGCCGCCCACCACGCCGCTGTAAATGTCCGACAAACTCGACACCACCGTTCGCGCCGTGAATGTGGAGGCGTTGAAGCCGTGTTCGGCGTAAAGCACCAGCGAAACTTCAAAGGCCTTCACTACTTCCGGCGCCGGCACTTGGCCGAAGATCATGTGGAAAAAATTTTCGACAAAACCCAAATCGCCGCGCGGCTCAATGAACTCCTGCCCTTTGCGCAAGCGATAGAAGGCCGCGAGCATGGTCGGGATTTTTGCCATGAGGCTGAGTGAGCGCTTTAGATTGGCTGCCGAATCGCCTTTGTCCATTTCCGCGTCTTCCATTCCGAGAAAACTCACGCCAGTGCGCAGCACGTCCATGGGATGCGCGGTGCTCGGCGATTTTTGGATGACTGATAAGAGATTTTTGCTGATGCTTCGTTGTGCTCGGCCGGCATCGATGAACTCCGCCAATTCTTTCGACGTCGGCAGTTCATCTTTCCAGATGAGCCAGGCCACTTCTTCGAACCGGCAATGCTCGGCCAGCTCCCGCACCGGGTAGCCGCGATACACGAGCGAATTGATCTCCGGCATCACTTTCGAGATGCTCGAAGTGTCCACCACCACGCCGTCGAGGCCGTAATGAATGACTTCCGCTTCGTTGCTCATGGTTCTTCCAAGTAGGAGTGCGCGCGCGGGAACGTAAATTCAAATCTTTGGAAAGATATTCACAGCCCGAAATTGAAAACATCCTTGTCGAATTGCTGGTATTCCTGGTAGCGCAGCAATTCGTAAAGCTCGGCGCGCGTTTGCATCTCTTTCAACAACGATTCCTGCGTGCCGTCGCGTTTCAAAGCGCCTAAGCCGTCCTCGACTGCTTTCATCGCGAGCCGCAGCGCGGTGACGGGATAAATGACGATGTTGACACCCGCGTCTTCAAGTTGTCGCGCCGTCAGCAAATTGCTCTTGCCGAATTCGGTCATGTTCGCGAGCAAGGGTGCGTTTACGGATTTTTTGAATTTCGCAAATTCGTTCTCGTTGGCGAGCGCTTCGGCAAAAATCATGTCCGCGCCGGCATCCATGTAAGCCTTGGCGCGCTGGATGACCCCGTCCAGGCCTTCCCCTGCCCTCGCGTCGGTGCGGGCGATGATGACAAAATTGGAATCACGTCGCGCGGAAACGGCCGCGCGGATTTTTTTCACCATGTCCGCTGCCGGCACCAGCGTTTTGCCATCGAGATGACCGCAGCGTTTGGGATTTTGCTGGTCTTCGAAATGGCAGCCGCACAGGCCGAGTTCCTCGAGTTCCTGCACCGTGCGCGCGACATTCATCGGCTCGCCGAAACCCGTATCGGCGTCGATGATGGCCGGCAATTCTGTCGCGCGCGCGATGGCGCGGCCGCGTTGCGACACTTCGGTCAGCGTGGTGAGGCCCACGTCCGGCAAAGCCAGATCATTCGCAAGCATCGCGCCGGAAATGTAAACGCCATCGAACCCGTGGCGCTCGACGAGCATGGAAACCAGCGGTGAAAAAGCCCCCGGGAATCGCAGCAGCTTGCCGGATTTCAGCGCCGCGCGGAAATCGGCGCGCTTTTGGGCCGGGGGTTTGCGGGCGAAAAGCATGTCAAAAAATGCCACGTTTATCGCGTGTGGCGCAAGTCAATCGTCCCGGCGGCAGGACCACGTTTAGCTCTTTAAGTTCCTCGGTGTTCAATTTGGCCAATCGCTGCGCGGCGGCGATGAACCGGGCGCTTTCCTCCGGTGGAATCAAATCGCCGGTCAACGTCTGGAATTTCCGGACGTAATCTTCGCGGCGAAACGGTTTCGCGCCGAGCGGATGGGCGTCGGCCACGTCGATTTCATCCACGAGTTTGCGGCCATCGTTGAACACGATTTCCACGCGGCCGCCAAAGGCTTTCTCCGCCGGATCGTTCGAATGATAGCGCCGCGTCCATTCCGGGTCTTCGACCGTTTTGATCTTGCTCCACAATTCCACGACTTCCCGATCCTGCACAATTTCCGGCGCGTAACTTTTCACGTGATCCCAGAAACCGGTGTGCAAGGCGGCGGCAAAGATGAACATCACGCTGTGGTCCAGCGTTTCGCGACTCGCGTGGGGATCGTATTTTTGCGGGTCATTCGCGCCGGAGCCGATCACCGCATGCGTGTGATGGCTCGTGTGCATCGTGACGGATTGGATCGCGCGGAGGTCGGGGATTTTGCCGCGCAAGCGGAACGCCAGATCAATCCATGCCTGCGCCTGATATTCGGCGGAATGCTGTTTCGTGTAGGAATCCAGGATGGCGCGACAGGGTTCGCCCGGTTTCGGCAGACGCACTTTGTAGCTGGCCATCGGGCCGCCGAGCATCCAGGCGATGACGCTGTCCTCGCCTTCGTAAATCGGTGACGGACTTTTTTCACCGCGCATGGCGCGGTCCACGGCTTCGATGGCGAGCTTGCCCGCGTGCGCCGGCGCGTAGGCTTTCCAGCTCGAAATTTCTCCTTTGCGCGATTGGCGCGTGGTAAAGCCGACGTGCACCGCTTGTTGAATCGCCTGGTAAATCGTGTCGCAATCCAAACCGAGCATCGCGCCCAAGCCGGCGGCGACTGATGGGCACAGGTGCGCGATGTGGTCCTTTTTGTATTCGTGCAGGCAAATGCTGCGGACGAGATCGATCTGAATTTCGTAGGCAACAACGATGCCGCGCAACAACTCCGCGCCGGTCCGGCCGGTTTGCTGCGCCACGGCCACCAACGGCGGAATGTTGTCGCCAGGATGCGAATAATCCGCGGCGAGAAACGTGTCGTGCATGTCGAGTTCGCGCACGGCCACGCCATTGGCCCAGGCGGCCCATTCACACTCGAAGCGCTGGTCGCTGGGCAGGCCGAAGAGCGTGGCGCCGCCAATTAGTGGCACGGGCGTTTCGCCTGTGAGTTTCTGTTGGTTGGGACGCGCGGGCGAGACGCCCGTGCCACTATGAGTGCGCGGATGCGCCAATGCCTGCGTGCGCGCATTCGCCACCGGCGTGCGATTGATGGCGGCGATCGCGACGGCTGTGTCGTCGATGATCCGATTCGTCACCATTTCGGCGACATCCGGGAAAATCATTGCCCTGTCGGTCGCCACCGCCGCGAGTTTCCACGCCAATTGCTCCGTTTTCGGCAGCGGAGTTTTGGATGGGTAAACTTTTATGTGGTGGGTGATCATTCAAGTTAGAAATGACTTGGCTTGCGCTGTAAAAATTTTCCGCGGCCGAGTTTGCCGACGAATTTTCCATCGCGGACGGCGACTTCGCCGCGGACAGTGACGACGCTCGGGCGGCCTTCGATTTCCCAACCTTCGAACGCGCTGTAATCCACGTTCATGTGCTGGTTCTTGGCGAAGATTTTGCCGCGATAATTCGGGTCGAACACCACGAGGTCGGCGTCCGCGCCGGGTTGAATCGTGCCTTTGCGCGGGAAAAGATCAAAGGTCTTCGCCGCCTGCGTGCTGGCGACGTTCACGAAGGTGTGCAGGTCAATTTTTCCAGTCTTCACGCCGTAAGTATAAAGCAGGTTGACGCGTTCTTCGAGCGACGGGATGCCGTTCGGAATTTTCGTGAAATCATTTTTGCCCATTGGCTTCTGGGTTTTGAAATCGAACGGCGCATGGTCCGTGGCGACGGTTTGAATCAGGCCATCGCGCAGGCCGTTCCACAAAATCGCCTGGTTGCGTTTATCGCGCAGCGGCGGGGACATCACGTATTTCGCGCCTTCGAATTTCGGTTTTTCCGCGTAGGTTTTGTCCAGCGTGAGATATTGGATGAGCGTCTCGACGTTCACGCGCACGCCGCGTTGCCGAGCGGCGACGGCTTCGTTCAACGCCTCTTGACAGCTCAGGTGCACGACGTAGGTCGCCGCGCCGGTCAATTCCGCGAACGTCATCAAATGATGCACGCCTTCGGCCTCTACGGCGGGCGGGCGGCTTTCATGATGCTGGCCGGGGCCGGTCTTGCCCGCTGCTAGCAATTCCTTCGAGCGCTCGGCAACGAGCGTTTCATTTTCGCAATGCGCCGTGACGATGACGCCCAGTTCCCTGGCCAATTTGAGCGTGCGATACAATTCCGTGTCGTCGATGCCAAACGCGCCCTTGTAAGCGAGGAAAATTTTGAAGGAACTGATGCCGCGCTTCACGATTTCGCGAAGCTGCTTTTCGGTCGTGTCATCGAATTTCGTCACGCCCATGTGAAACGAAAAATCGCACGCGGATTTGCCGACGGCTTGTTTCATCCAGAGTTCGAAACTCGCCAGCGGGTCGTCCTTGCGCGCCGGGCAGCACATTTCAATCAGCGTGGTCGTGCCGCCGATGAGCGCCGCCTGGCTGCCGGTGGCGTAGGTGTCCTTGGAAAACGTGCCCATGAAGGGCAGGTAAATGTGCACGTGCGGATCGATGAAGCCTGGGAAGACAAATTTGCCTTTGGCGTCGATGACCTCGGCGCCTTTCGGCGGCGAGATGCCGCGGTCTATGCGTGAAATGGTTTCGTTTTCGCACAAAATATCCGCTACGTAACGTTCGCTGGCGGTGATGATTTCGCCATTTTTAATCAGAAGAGACATAAATTGTTTCAAGCGGGATTTACAATTTTGAATGGGACGCCAGTCGCGCCCGAGTCATGCGTTCGCGAAGTCCGCCTTCCTTCAAGAAATCTCTTTCCAGCCGGCGAAGTTGCTGGTCTGGCAAATAGCAGGTTACCTTGATGAGTCCCGCAATGACATTGACGCAAATCGCGGGATCCGGATGCTCAACACCCTTCTTGAATGTATCGTAATTCGCGCCAGGTGTCCTGTTCAACCGGCTCAGGCGGCGGGCGTACCGATGCTCTTTGTCCCATTCTTCAATGCGGCGCTCGCGCATAAAGTCACGATAATCTTCGAGCAATTCCTCCTGGCTGGAACGCGCAACTCCGGTGAGCTTGATTTCGGTTTCCTTGGAAGTCCCGCTGGCCTGGCTGCCTTCCAGAATGTTCTGTTTGCCGGAACGCGCAGCTTGAATCATTTGATCGTAAGTCCGGGATTTTTTGCCAACAAACCGGCCGCAATAATAAACAGTGGCCTGAAATACAACCAACGCTTTGTGGTAGGACAAGAGCGTCTGGTATCCTCCGTGTGGCGGGATGAAGCCGCCAATCTCTTCTTTTGAAAGAGACCGAAGCGACTTAAGGGACGGTAAAGGACGAGGATCTGTTTTCGTCCCTTTAGACTCTTTGGTCCCCATGGTCTTTGAACGGTTCATAGAAGAACTTTCATTTGTCGCGGTGCCAAACATCCCTTTCCCCATAACTAAATCACCGGCTCATGGTTACTTTTTGCTGGGTGAAAAATTGCGCGGCTTCGACGGCGGCGTTCACGTCCGCGGCGCTGCCCATGGGACATTCGGCAATCACCTCGCCGGTGGATGGATTGTGAACAGGCGTTCCGGAATTTTTGGCTTCAATCCATTCGCCGCCAATGAACGCAGGACAAGAAATCAGATTCGTATTCACAAAGTGTAAAATGAATAAATGCCGCAACTGAAAATCAGGCAACCCGACACGCGATTGACCATTTGCATCACCGGCTCGCTGATGCGGGCCCGAAAAATTGCCACGGCGCTGCTCAAGAGGAGCCACCACAAAGCCGAACCGAAAAACACGCCCGCGACCAACTGGCTCGCGGCGGTGTAATTCGCGGCCGCAGCCAAGCCTAAACCGGCAAAAACCGCAATGAAAGAAAGAATGGTCGTCGGATTCGTGAACGTCAAAATCAGCGTGGAAAGATAGGCTGGAACCAGTCCCGCCGTTTGTGTCTCATCCGATTGCTTCGCTGGTTTGCTGATAAAGGTGCGCGCGCCGAGATAGCACAAAAAAATGCCGCCCAGGAAACTAAGCCAGAATTTTTGGCGAATGAGAAAACTGGAGACCGCCGTGAGTCCAAAGCCAGCGACAGCGCCATACGTCGCATCCGCCGTTGCGGCGCCCAAACCTGTGACCAGGCCGACCGTTCGCCCGTTCGACAATGAACGCCGAATGCACAGCACGCCAATTGGCCCCACCGGCGCCGCGATTGAAAATCCAATGATCGCGCCTTTGAGCAGAAAATTGGATGTCCAGTTCATCAGCGGGCCAGGGCCTGCGATTGCTTCACAAAATCGTCTCCGGTCCATTCGCCGTCGGTCTTCACCACTTTCGCGCCGGCAGCCGCCTTCTGCGCAGCCTTCCGTTCGGCCTGGCGTTTGACCAAATCGGCGTGGGTCGTGAAATAATCCAGGCTCTTGCCTTTGAAATCGGGGAGCTTTTCGAACTTGTGCTTTTCCATGAACGCCAGCAATTGCTCGCACATCGGCTTCACGTGTTCGTAGCCGAATTTCATCACGCCGGTGCAAACCTGCACCGTGTCCGCGCCGAGCAAAATAAATTCCGCCGCGTCATTGCCGGTTTCCACGCCGCCGATGGCTGAGAGCGAGCGTCCGGGAAATTCCTTGCGAATCACTTGCGCGATCTCCATCACCATCCGCAACGCGATCGGTTTCACGGCGCGCGAGGAATACCCCCCGGGCGTGGTGTGGCCCTCCACGGTCGGTTCGGGCCGCAGCGTGTCCAGGTTTACGCCCATGACGCTCCGGATCGTGTTGATGGCGCTGATGCCGGTCGCGCCACTCTTCAAGGCTGCGCGGCTCGGGTCCTCGATGTGCGCGACGTTCGGCGTCATCTTCGCCCAGACCGGCTTTTTTGCCGCGCCCATGACCCAGCCGACCACTTCGCGAAGAATCTCGGGATTTTCGCCCATCGCCGCGCCCATCTTTCGCTCCGGCAACCCGTGCGGACACGAAAAATTCAATTCGAAGCCATCGACGCCCACGTCCTGGCATTTCTCGACGATCTCAATCCACGCGTCTTTTTTATATTCCTCCATGATGGACGCGATGAGCACGCGATCGGGGAACTGGTCCTTGCACTTTTTGAATTCGTCCAGCCACAGTTTGAAAGGCCGGTCGCTGATCAACTCGATGTTCTCCCAGCCGATCACTTCACCGTTTCCGGAATGCAATTTGGCGTAACGCGGGGTGACATTGATGACCTTGGAAGCATCGAGGCTGACGGTCTTGGCAATCACGGCACCCCAGCCTTCCTGGAAGGCTTTCGTGATGACGTTCAGGTTCGTGCCGGGAGGGCCCGAGCCGATAACGAAAGGGTTCGGGAGTTTCAGACCGTCGATGGTTGTGGCTAACGTGGCCATAGCAGAATTTTAGCCCAGAGGACTGAAAATGGAACTGGAAATGTGGCCAAGAGTTTGGAACGCCAAGGACCTGCTCGGCCTGGTTGCCCAACGCGCCGATCAGGAGATCAGCGCTCCTCTACGGACGGATTTATTTGAAAAAAATTGGTTCCGCGCCATGATACGGCCATGAGCGGCCCACTGAATGCCAAACGCACCGTTGCCGAACTCAAGGAATTGCGCGCGCTCACCGGGGATGAAAACGGCGCGCAACGGGTGGCGTTCACCGATACGTGGCTCAAGGCGCGCGGATGGCTAAGGCAAAAAGTCACCGGCCTGCCGCTCGAAGTTCGCAATGACGCCGCCGGCAACACGTGGTTCACGTTGCGCGGCGAATCCGAACGCGCATTGCTCATCGGCGGCCACATGGATTCCGTGCCGAACGGCGGCTGGCTCGACGGCTGTCTCAATCTGCTGGCGGGTGTCGAAATTTTGCGCCGCATCAATGCGCAGTATCATGGCAAACCGCCGGTGACGGTGCGGTTGGTGGATTGGGCGGATGAAGAAGGCGCGCGTTTCGGCAAAAGTTTGTTCGGCTCCTCCGCCTGCTCCGGCAATCTCGACATGAAGGAAGCGCGCGGGCTCGTCGACAGGAACGGAATCCAATTGCCCGACGCACTGAAAAACGTGGACATTGATTTCGAGCGAGTGAAGGACAGCCGCGTGGAACTTCAAAACGCCGCGGCCTACTTGGAATTGCACATCGAACAGGGGCCGGTGTTGCTCGATCTGGATTTGCCGCTGGGCGCGGTGCTCGGCACGTTCGGAGTGGAACGTCATGCGATCACGTTCCATGGCCAGGCAGCACATTCGGGCAGCACGCCGATGAACCGGCGCAAGGACGCCTTTCTCGCCGCCGCCAAAATGAGCCCGGAGGTTTATCGCATCGCCGAGCGCAGCGGCAACGGCGTCTGCACCATCGGTTCCTGCACGACCAAGCCGGGCATCGTGACGAGCGTCGTCGAGAAATGCCGCATCACGCTCGACCAGCGACATCTGGATGCCGCCAAACTCGCATGCATGTTGCAGGAAGCCCGAGATGCCAGCGAAAAATTTGCGAAGGAAGGCAACGTGAAGGTTTCTTGGGAACGGCTGTGGCAAATCGCCCCGCGCCCTTTCCATGAGGAGCTCATAAATCTGTGCGATGAATCCATCCGCGAGACCTGCGGCAAATCGCATCGGTTGCCCAGCGGCCCGTTGCATGACGCGGCCGAGGTGGCCTCCGCGGGCGTGCCGACCGTGATGATGTTTGTGCAGAGCCTGCACGGCATCAGTCACAACAAAATTGAAGACACGAAGGAGGAGCATTTGGAATTGTGCGTGACGGCGTTTGATACATTGGCGGAGAAGGCGATCCAATGGATTCAAAAAAAGTAACCACGGATAGACGCGGATTCAAAGGCTTTTACACGAATTTCACGAATGCACGCTAATTTTTCGGAACGAAAACATGAAAAGAGAAAAAGAAGAATCTTCAGGGCTGAATCCGCTTCTAATGCGTGTGAATTCGTGAAATTCGTGTAAAAGCTTTTCTCCTTATCCGCGTCCATCTGCGGTTCCATTAAACAAAACCGCTCACCGCGGCTTCCAATGGAGAAAATTCCTCAGTGGATTCGATCCAGAACTGAGCGATGGTGAATGCTAATGGCTTTACGCAAGCGACGAAAAATTTTTCTCGTTCTTCTTTCAGTCGTTTTGCTGGCGGGGTTGGTCATTGCCGCGTTTCCGTTGTGGTTTCCGTGGGCATTGCGACCCGTCGCAAAACGATATGGGGCGACCTATGCCGATTTCCGGCGCATCGGCTACCAACAATTTCAACTGACCGGCTTCGCGCTCACAAACCGCACCACCCATCTTCAAGCCGGCCAGGTCCGGGCGCTGGTGCCGACGGTTTGGTTGTGGCGGCATGTCACGGGCGCGCGAAGCCAGGGATTTCTCGAGGTTCACTCGTGGAATTATGAATACGCAAACAGCGCTCCGTCCCGTTCCACCCAGCCCGCTTCCGCGCGCTCGACATTCCAAAATCTTCAAAGCCTCGCGGGGAAACTCAATAGGTGGCTGACTACGGCCGCGCTGACGAACGGCGCCGTTTCCTTTGGCAACCAGCGCATCAGCATTCCGGAAGCAGTCTGGGTGGATGGAAATCTGGCCGGGAGCGTTTCGTATAGCAATGTGCCGCCTCTTTCGGTCACGATAGCGGCGCAAACGGTTCCGTGGAAGCTGAGGGTTGATTCGGAAACCAACGCGTTCCAAGCGGCCCTTTCAATCGACAATCGCGCCAACAATCTCTCCGTCACGGGCACGGCGGATTGGATGACGAACCGTTTTAATATTGCCGCCAATTTTCCCTCGCACGGATTCATTCCCGACAGCGCAACCCTGCGCGCGAATGCGTTCAACATCCCGGCGCGGTTGCTCGGCCTGAAGGAATACGGCGGCGTGACCGGCGCGTTGCAGGCCGCGTGGCAGACCAACCATTTCAACGCGCAACTCGATGCCCACGCCGCGCCGGAGATGCCCAATCTCCCGCCGCTCGACGTTGCGCTGCACGTGACAGGCGACACCAATGCCGCGCGATTGAGCGTGGCCAAAATTTCCGCGCCAGGATTGCAAGCCGGCCTGTCGGCGCCGGCGCTCATCCAATTCAAACCGCCGTTCCTCTCCGAGCCGGCCACGCTGAATGTCGCTCTCGATTTGGATCAGCAACACTGGTTTGTCGCCGGCGGCAAACTTGCCGGGCAAGCGGTCGTTTATCCCGGTGGGAAAGTGCCGCGCGTGACGTTTGCGTTGTCGGGCGCCAACATCAACACCACGAGCCTGACAACCAGCAATCTGCAAATGACCGGCGAACTCGATTGGCCGGTGCTCGACTTGAAAAATGCGCAAATCGTGATGGATGACGCATCGAAAGTTTCGCTCGCCGGCCAATACGATTTGCGGAAGAAAACCGTCCAGAACGGACGTCTCAATTCTTCCGGCCCATTCGGCGGCCAATTTCTGCCGGCGGATTATTCGTTTGAGACCGCGTCCATTTCCGCGCGGTTCGCCGGGCCGATTCAATCGCCCGCGACATCACTTAAGGCGCAAGTCACGCGATTCCAAGCGCCCAATCTGGCGCCGGTCGACATTGAGGCGGCAGTCGATGGCAAAGGGCTGAATTTAACCAATCTCGAAGCGACGTTGAAGGCCACGAATTCCACCTTGTCGCTGCGCGGCTCGGCCAGCCTGGCAACCAACAAAGAAAATCTCACCCTCACGGCGCTGGAATTAAGCGATAGCAATCACGTGGCGCTGCGACTCGATCGCCCCGCCCAAATCGCGCTGGAAAAGAAAACGTCCGGCACCAACCAAGCGTGGGGGCTCGTGATTGATCCGATTCGGCTCGCCGCCGATGGCCGGGAGTTTCGCTTGGCCGCAGATGTGGCGTGGCCCGAGCGCGGCGCCATCGAATGCGATGCGCATGAATTGGATGCCCGGCTGTTGAGCGGCTTTATTCCCAAGGCCAACGTGGCGGCGACTCTGAATCATTTTACTTTTGCCGGCGGCTGGACGAATGGACCCGTCGCCTTTCAACTCACGTCGGACGCGACGTTGAAAACGAGGGAGGATTTTCCATTTTCGGCGGTGGCAAAAATCTCGGGCGGCGCCGGCGGCATTGCCATTGAGCACCTCTCCATATTGAACGCCACGCAGATCGTCAGCCAGGCCGAAGGCGCGCTGCCGGCCACCTTTAATCCGGCCGCAAAAGACGGCGTGCTGCAAATCGATACCGAAGCGCCTTTGAATCTCCATGTGCTGACCGATCCCAACTCCGTCCTTTGGAAAAAAATTGCCGCAACCACGGGATTGCATCTCGATCAGCCGGATCTCGTCGCCCATCTCGAAGGCACGTGGGCCGCGCCGAAGGGCCAGGTGACCTTGCGCGTGCGCCGCATGGAACTCGCCGGCACATCGCATCCCCTGCCCGCCGTCGAAAATGTGGATTTCCTCGCGGTGATGGACCGCGCGACGGCGCGCATTGAGCGGTGCCGTTTCGATATCGAAAAACAACCGGTGAATCTCACGGGAGAAATTCCGCTGGGCAAACGTTTTTGGACCGGGCTGCGGCACAAAAGAAAATTGCCTGATTGGCGCGACGCGACCGCTCACTTGACCATCAACCATGCGCAACTCGCCGCCTTCACGTCGATGCTGCCGCAAATTCTCAGTCCCGAGGGCACTGCGTCCGCCGATATTTCGCTCGAACGCGGCGGCAAATTGCAGGGCGAATTTTCGGTGGCGAATGCCCGCACTTACCCGTTGGAAAGCATCGGGCCGGTTCGGAACATCCAGGCCGTTGCCCGGCTCAACGGACAAAAGGTCCAATTGGAAAACGCTTCCGGAGAAGTCGGCGGCCAGCGCGTGAACATTGACGGCGGCATGGACCTCAACGAGCAAATCTGGCGCACGAACGGGCTGCCGTTGTTTCACGTGCACTTGAACGGCACCAACGTTCCCCTCGCCCGCAACCCCAGCGTTTTGTTGCGCGCCGACCTGGATCTGACCGCGACGAATTCCGGCACGGAAATTCCCGTCGTTTACGGCTCGGTCCGTCTGCGCAACAGTCTTTTTCTCGCGGACCTCCGAACTCTCGTGCCGGAAAAAACCGCGTCCGCGCGCAAACGTCCGCCTTATTTCAGCATTGAAGCCAAGCCCTGGGCCGACTGGCGTTTGAAAGTAAATGTGGTCGGGGACAGCTTTCTGCGCGTGCGGACGCCATTGTTCGCCGGAAAAGTTTCCACGGTCTTGCGGCTCGAAGGCACGCTGAAGGAACCGCTGGCGCTCGGCCAGGTGAAGATCGATCCCGGCTCGGCGGTGACGTTTCCCTTCAGCAGTCTGGATGTGAAACAGGGGTTTGTCTCGCTCACGAGCGAAGATCCGTATCATCCGCAATTGTTCGTCACCGCGCAGGGGCGGCGGTTCGGCTACGACGTAAAAATGGAGGCCACCGGCCCGGTGGATGCGCCGGTGGTGCAGTTCTCGTCCGTGCCCGGGCTGAGTTCGGAGGACATTGTGCTCATGCTCACGGCGGGCCAGATTCCGCGCGGCGTGGGCGCCACGGCGACCGCGCAGCAACGCGCGCAGGGCCTCGCGCTTTTCGTGGGCAAGAATTTGCTTTCGGATTTCGGGCTTGGCGGAGGCGGCCAGGACCGGCTCACGATCCGTTCCGGCGAGGAAATCAGCGAATCCGGCCGGCCCACTTACGACATCGAATACAAACTCACCGACCGCTGGTCCGTGATCGGCGAATACGACCGCTTCGATCAATACAATTTGAATCTGAAGTTCAAGGCGTATTCGAAATGAACCGGGCTTGAACTGAAACCGCGGAGCACCGGATCGTCCCCGCAGTCCTTCTCGTCCTCGTTGTCCTCGTCCTCGAACGACGAGAACGAGAATGAGGACGAAGAATGCATCCCTACCCTGCCGCGCTTTCGGATTTACTTTTCGCCGTCATCCGCCATCCTTCGGTCTCCGTTGCCATGACATTGAAACTTTCAACGTTGAGCATTTTGATCGGGCTGGGCATGGGTTTGCCGCAGATTTATGGGGTGATGAAACCGAAGGAATTCGGCCAGTGCGTGCGCAAATTCCCGCGCAACGTGCCGATCGGCATCGTCTTGATGCTCCTCGCCACCGCGTGGTTCCTGTGGATCCTGGGCCAGGAATCCGTCTCGGATTTTGCGACCTACAAAAACGTTCTCTTCCTGCTGTTCGCCTTCGTCGGCGTCGGCTCGTGCATTTTCGTCCAGGATTTCATCGCGGTGCGCGGGCTGGCGGTTCTGTTTCTGTTGGTGGCAAAACTCATGGTCGACAGCGGCCGGCCGATGCTGCAGGTCACTCATTGGACGCTGGTCATTCAAGCCCTGGCTTACGTGCTGGTCGTGATCGGCATCTGGCTGACGCTCGCGCCATGGCGGTTGCGCGATTTTTTGAACTGGGCCACCGTCGATGAAAAACGCGTCCGCGTCGGGTCAATCATCCGGCTTGTGTTCGGCCTTTTTGTGGTTGTGCTGGGCTTGACGAAGTTTCGTTAAAGCGCAGTTTGCTTCGTGCAACATCGCGGAAAAATCCTCGTGATTCGCGGCGGCGCGATCGGTGATTTTATCCTCACGCTGCCCGCCATCGCGGCGTTGCGCCGGCAATTCCCCCAGGCGCACTTGGAAGTCCTCGGTTATCCGCACATCATCCGGCTCGCCGAAGCAGCCGGCCTGGTGGACCGCGTGCAATCCATTGAAGCCCGCGCGCTCGCCGGATTTTTTGCGCGGCACGGCAATCTCGAGCCGGACCTGGTCGATTATTTTTCCGAATTCGACATCATTCTTTCGTATCTCTATGACCCGGATGAAATTTTCAAAACGAACATTGCGCGTTGCTCTCCGGCGCAATTCGTTGTTGGCCCGCATCGGCCGGATGAAAACGAAAAAATCCACGCGACCAAAGTGTATCTGCGCCCGCTGGAACGCTTCGCGATCTTTGACGCCGATCATCTGCCGCGGCTTTCCGTCAATTCGCAACCCGCCGCGGCCAGGCAGCTCGTGCTTCATCCCGGCAGCGGGAGCGAACGGAAAAATTGGCCGGAAGCGAAATGGGCGGATTTGCTGCAGCACCTCGTTCACGACACGGATTTGAACCTCCTGCTCGTGGGTGGCGAGGCCGAAGGCGAGCGCTTGCAACATCTGGCGGCGGCGCTCCCGCCCACGCGCACCAAAGTCGCGCAAAGCCTGCCGCTGACCGATCTCGCGCGGGTGATTCAAGCCTCCACCGCGTTCATCGGCCACGACTCCGGCATTTCGCACCTCGCGGCCGCGCTGGGTTTGCCGGGCATCGTGTTGTGGGGAAACACCGTCGAAGAAATCTGGCGTCCGCCGCATGACCGGATCACAATTCTAAAAAATCCGGGCGGGTTGAAGATGATTACGGTTGAAGAAGTGATGGAGAAGTTGAATGGGGTTTTGGGAAATCGGGTGGAATGATGGCGGGTATGAAATCTCTTGCCATAAGTCTTTTGCGGGGTGATTGCATATCGGCTATTCGATCCAGATGGAAGGCTCTCTGCCCTGCAATCCCAACGGGATTGCGTCCTCCAGCCCAGGGTTGGCCGCGAAGCGGACTACCCTGGGTACCGGCACAGAATCACCATCAACCCTGAAAGGGTGGTGCCCATTGGTGATCGTAATTGACTCAACCCCATCAGGGTTGAACCAATTTTCCACCGTGACCCAGGGTAGCCCCGCAGACTCGGCAACCCTGGGCTAAATGACGGAATCCCTTTGGGATTCAACGTCGAGGCACTCGGTTGCTTTGACATCCCGCGCGATATTTCCATCAGGCACTCCGCATCTTACGCCAGGTTCATGAAATGGTCCACGCGGTCGCACGAACCGCGGACTTCTTCGACCATGGTTTCGAACCGCTCGGGCGTCAATTGAAACGCGTCCGCGACGCGATGGTCCACTCGCACGGTATAGGCTTCCAGCGCGGGCGCGGAGGCGACGCGATGCGCGAGGCAGTTCGCCAAATGCGCCACCACGGATAATCCCGGACTCGGCGCCAGCACCGGCGTGTGATGGTTGGCGACGGCTTCGATGATGTCTTCCGGCAAATTCCACGCGCGCAACAACGCTCCGCCGACTTCGCCATGGTCCGTGCCGAGCACTCCTTTTTCCGCTTCATAGCGCGAAAACCCGCGGTCGGTGATGAGCGCGTGGATGTCTCGCTGATGTTCCGGTGTCAGGACCTGGGTCAGCACGAGTTTGCCAATGTCATGCAGCAACCCGACGGTAAATGCCACCGGCGGATCGACATTCATTTCGATGCCGCGCGTCACGACGAATTCAGCGGCCGTCGCCGCCGTCAACGAATGCCTCCAAAGCTCGTTCGATTCCACGGCGTAACCGGCCAGTGGCACCGCCATGGCGCCGCCGAAAGCCAGCGTCAGCACGATGTGTAAAATTTGGTGATGCCCAAGAATCAACACGGCCTGGTCCACGGACGAAACCGGTTCTTCCAGCCCGAAGTAAGGAGAATTGCACGCGCGCAGTAATTTCGCCGTCAGCACGTTGTCATATTTGAGGACCTGCACGACGTCGTCGTTGCTGACAGCCGGTTCGTCCAAAAGATTCACCAACTGCAGCGCGGCTTGTGAAATCGGCGGCAGATTCTTGACTTTGGCAACCAGTTCGTCGGGCGTCATAAAACCAATGTGACCCATAACCGCTTCGCGCGGGAACGCGCCGCTTTTCCCGCGAAACCAGCGGTTCCGTTCAACATCGGCAATCTTCGCAAAAACTTGAACAAAAACGTTAAAAACCCCTCAAGGCCAGCCGTTTTCCGCCGAAGGGAAGAAGCAGGGATTCCGCCGGGCATCCCTCCTGCTCTCAAAAAGCTGTCTTTGACGGAGCCATGAGCGAAATCAACAACTTCTCGCACCGCTCGGCCGCGCCCGAAAGCGCCGAGCCGCGCGAGGACGAACTGTTATGGCGGCATCGCCAGATAACAGCCTTCCAGCGCATCTCCGAAGCCATGCTCGCGGATGAGCCCGAGCAAACCGCATTCGACACCATCGCCCGCGAAGCCAGCGAGATGACCGGATTCCCCATGGTCGCCATCGAGCTTTGCGATTTTGATCGATCGGTGATGGTCTATCGCGGCGTGCACGGCATCGATCTGGAAGGTTTGCCCAAGCCGTTTGAAGTGCCCATGGACGTGACGCTCTCCGGCCGCGTGGCCCACACGGGCGACGCGCTGGTGGAAACGGAAGCGGGCCATCGCCAGGAAAATGCCGCGCCCATCCTTCGCCAGCTCGGCATGAACACCTTCGTGTGCGTGCCCATTCGCCCCAACGGCAGAATCATCGGCACGCTCAGCCTGGCGCATCGCGAACACGTGCCGGTCGACCCGCGCATGGTCAAACAGGCGGCGAGCCTCGCCAATTATCTCGCCACGCTGTTCGACCGTTTGCGCGCGCGCGACGCCGTCCGCCAAGGCGAAGCTGAATTGGCGGCCGTCTATGATCGCGTGCCCAGCATTTTGTGCCTGTTCGACGAGCAACTCCGCATCGTGCGCGCCAATCGCGCCGCGCTGCAATTCACCGGGCTCGACAAGGAGGCATTGATCGGGTTGCGCATCGGCAGATTTCTCAAATGCCCCGATTGCGCCCAGAAAGGCATTGAGTGCGGCACCTCCGAAGGATGCAAGCATTGCGATTTGCGCCGCGCCATTACCGATGTTTTTGGCGGCGGCAAAGCCTGGCACCGCGCGCGCGTGAGGCAGATGCTCGCGCGGAAGAACGGCGCTCCCGAAGAAATCATTCTGCTCGTCTCCACCGAACGCATCCAGGTCGCGGGCGTGACCCGCGCGCTCATGTGCCTGGAGGACATCACGCACAGCGTTCGCGCGGATGAACAACTCCGCTCGCAGGCCGCGTTGCTTGATATCAGCCAGGACGCCATTTACGTGCGCGATTTTTCCGACAAAATTCTTTATTGGAATGATGGCGCCCAACACTTGTATGGCTGGACGCTCACGGAGGTCCGCGGGAAAACCGCCACGCAACTGCTTTCCTCCAGCAATGACATTCAATGGAGCGAAGCTCTGGAAGCGGTTCGCAAACAGGGCCAATGGAGCGGCGAACTCCGTCAAAAGCGCCGCGATGGCCGCGAACTGATCATCCAAAGCCGCTGGACGGCCGTGAACGAGCGCAAAGGCACGCCGCGCGCCATCCTGGTCGTCAACACGGACATCACGGAAAAGAAAAAACTCGAAGCCCAATTGCTGCGCGCGCAACGGCTGGAAAGCATCGGCACCCTCGCGAGCGGCCTGGCGCATGATTTGAACAATGTGCTCGCGCCCATCCTGATGACGGTCAGTTTCCTGAAGGAAGAAGCCCAGAGTGAAACGGCGCTGGGAATGATTTCAACGCTCGAAACCTGCGCCCGCCGCGGGGCGCATATTGTCCGGCAAGTGCTGATGTTCGCCCGCGGCGTCGAAGGCACGCGCGTGTTGTTGCAGCCGAAAAATCTCATCGAAGAAATGGAACGCATCGCGCGCGAGACGTTCCCGCGTTATCTCCACATCGAGACGCACATCTGCAAGCAGCCGTGGCTCATCGCCGGCGATTCGACCCAGCTCCAGCAAGTGCTGATGAATCTTTGGGTGAACGCCCGCGACGCCATGCCTCAAGGCGGCACGCTCACCGCGCGCGTGGAAAACGTGATCGTCGATCCAGCGGAAACGCACCTGCACCCGAAGGCCAAGGCCGGGCCGCACGTTTTGATTTCCATCGCGGACACGGGCACCGGCATTCCGCCGGAATTGATGGACAAGATCTTCGATCCGTTCTTCACCACCAAACCGGTCGGCCAAGGCACGGGGCTTGGATTGCCCACCGTGCTTGGCATCGTGGAAAGCCACGGCGGTTTTTTGCACGTCGATTCCAAGGTCGGCAACGGAACCGTTTTCAAAGTGTATATCCCGTCCGCATCTCCGGAAAACGAACATGAAATCGTTGACACGCAATTCACGACCCTGCCGCGCGGCAACGGCGAGGTGATTCTCATCGTGGATGACGAGCCGGCCATTCGCGGCATCGCCAGCCGAATTCTGGCAAGCCATGGTTATCGCCCGCTGACAGCCTGCGAAGGCATGGAAGCGCTCGCGCTGTTCGAGCAAAACCGGGACAATGTGAAGGCAGTTATAACCGATATGATGATGCCACGGATGGACGGGCCGACGACCATTCGCAGTCTGCGGGCGTTGAAGCCGGAACTTAAAACGATCATGATGACTGGCCTGGGCGAAGATGGACGCGTCGCGGAAGCGAAGGCGGCGGGCAGTGATGTGGTCATCAGCAAACCGTTTACGACCGAGCAATTGCTGGGAACACTGAAGCAATTGTTGGGATAATGGGCAAATCCGAAAACCGAAGGTCGAAATCCGAAAGAAATCCGAAGCGCGAATTCGCCGGCAGTAGCGCGGATTTGTAATCCGCTGTATCGCCGAATTGCATTCGGCATGCGGGTCGTCGTCTCAAAGCATCAGCAATGTTTAAGCGATGCGGCAGATTGAAAATCTGCGCTACATTAGACGTCCGATCTGAAAGCTTTGTCGTGGTTGCGCATTGGTTCCATACAAAATAAATTATCCGCACATGGCGTCGCCCGTAACGGACAACATCACTTGCAACTGGCTGTGCACCGGAGACGAGATTTTTCCCGCGATGCTCACGGCCATTGACGAGGCGAAAACCGAAGTCTGCCTGGAGACTTACACGTTCGCTGCCGGGTCGCCCGGCGAGCGTTTCCGCGACGCGCTGGTCCGCGCGCGGCAACGAGGCATTCGCGTGCGCGTGCTCATCGATGCGCTCGGTTCCTACGCCCTGCCCGGAAATTTTTTTGATCCGCTGCATGGCGTCGGCGCGGAAGTCCGGCAATTCAATCCGCTTTCGCTCAACCGGCTCTCCATTCGCAACCACCGCAAACTTTTGGTTTGCGATGACCATGTCGCATTCGTCGGCGGGTTCAACATCGCGCCGGAATATGAAGGTGATGGCGTGAAATGTGGCTGGTGCGATGTGGGCTTGAAAATCTCGGGCCCGCTCGCCGCGCAATTGGCGTCATCCTTCGATGAAATGTTTGCGCGCGCGGATTTTCGGCACAAACGCTTCATGCGCTTCCGGCGGTTCGACGCAAAGAAATCCGTGACCTGGCCGGCGGAGCAAATCCTTTTCGGCGGACCAGGCCGCGGCCAAAGCCCGCTCAAACGCGCGCTGCGCGACGACTTGAAACGGGCGCATGACGTGAAAATCATCGTCGCGTATTTTTTGCCAACGTGGAGTCTGCGTCGCGGATTGACGGAGGTCGCCCGGCGCGGCGGCAAAGTGCAACTGATTCTCGCCGGCAAATCGGACGTGAAGATTTCGCAATTGGCCGGGCGCAGTTTGTATCGGCGTTTTTTGAAATCAGGGGTCGAGATTTACGAATACGCGCCGCAGGTCCTGCACGCCAAATTGATCATTGCCGATGACATCGTGTATATCGGCTCATCGAATCTCGACCAGCGCAGCCTGCAGATCAATTACGAGCTGATGATCCGGTTTCACAACGCAGAAATGGCTGCCCGGGCGCGCGAGGTGTTTGCCGCCAGCCTTCGGCACAGTCGTCGGATTGATCTGGAAGGATGGCGCAAATCGCGTTCGCTGTGGCAAAAGATCGAACAGCGTTTCGCCTATTGGCTGCTGGTGCGGATCGATCCTTATTTTGCGAAGCGGCAGTGGCGGGCGTTGCCGGATTGATGAAGTGTAGCGGCGGTCTGTGACCGCCGCCATTTACGAAAAACGACGGCGAAGCATCTCCTTAGAGCCTGTACTTAACTTCATCGGAATAAATTTGCGAGCATGAGAGTGGCGAAGGCGAGCCAATGGTAATTGGCGAAGGTGGATTGGAGACGTTCATAATCTTTGGCGAGGCGTCGAAAACGAGTCGCCCAGGC
>DATNEA010000048.1:0-5453 GCA_035606845.1 Candidatus Angelobacter sp.
GTGGCCAGGTCGCGCGCCAGGTCGCGCGCGTGGCTCATGGCCTGTTCCAACAATTCATGAATTTTTCCGGCATCACCGGATTCCGACGCGCGCTGCTTGGCCAGCCGCAACTGCAGGCCTTTGGCCATGAGAGCCACACCGGCCAGTTTTTGGCCGAGGTCATCGTGCAAATCCAGCCCAATGCGGCGCCGTTCCTTTTCGGTGATGTCCAGCAATTCATGCTCGAGGCGGCGGCGTTCGGCAATTTCCGATTTGAGTCGCGAGTTCGCGGTGGAAAGGTCGGCCGTTCGCTCCTGCACGCGGTGTTCCAGTTCCTCATGCGAACGGCGCAAATCCGCTTCCGCCTTTTTTCGTTCCGTGATGTCCGTGATGGAACTGAGCCAGCCGCTCACATTATCAAAACTGTCGCGCAACGCCGTCACCAGCACCAGCACATCAAATCGCTCGCCCGAACTCCGGCAAAAGCGCAACTCCAATCCTTCCGGCGGCAGCTTGCCTTCCAGCACATTCGCCATTGCCGTCGTGATGTGCTCGACCTCCTCGGGCGGCCAATACATGAACGGCGCCTTGGTGCCAATCAGTTCCGATTCGCTCCAGCCGACCATGCTGCAGAACGCCGGATTCACATACGTCTGCTTGCCGTCCAGGTTCAACACCACGATGCCCGAAGGAATCGAATTCTCGATCGCCGATCGGAACGCATGCTCCTCCCACAATTTTTTTTCCGTCAACTTGCGCGCGCGCCGGACTTCCACGTCCCGCAACTCGCGTTCCACCGCCGGCCCGAGCCGCGTGAGGTTGTCCTTCATCACATAGTCGTGCGCCCCGGCTTTCATGGCCGCGACGGCGGTGTCGTCCGTGATATGCCCGGAAACAATGATGAACGGGAGATCCAGCCCTTTCTCCTTCACGAGCGCCAAAGCACTCAACCCATCGAACTGCGGCATCACATAGTCCGCGATCACCACGTCCCAATCCTGCCGATCCAGCGCCGCGGCGAGCCCTTCGCCGGTTTCCACGCGTTCGCACTGCGTGGAAAATCCGGTGCGCTGCAAGGCAAGTTCCAGCAATGTGGCGTCGTTTTCCGAATCTTCCACCAGCAAGACCCGCAATGGTCTGGCAGTGTTCATTTTATTTTGGTGGCGGCACCGGCTGGTTCAACATGAGCCAATACAAGCCAAGCTGGCCCACCGCGTCCATGAATGCCGTAAAGTCCACCGGTTTTTGGACATAACTATTGGTACCGAGTTTATAGCCGTTGATTACGTCGCGTTCCTCATTCGAGGAGGTGAGAATCACCACCGGCAGCAGCCGCGTGCGCTCGTCGCCGCGGATCCGGCGCAGCACTTCCAAACCATCCACCCGCGGCAGCTTCAAATCAAGCAACACCACCAGCGGCAACTCCCTCGCGTTCCGCCCCTCGTGCGTGCCGGTGGCAAAAAGATAGTCGAGCGCCTCCACCCCGTCATGCGCCACCACGACTTCATTGGCCACGTTATACTTTTTTAAAGCGCGCAGCGTGAGGTATTCGTCATTGGCATTGTCCTCGACCAGCAAAATCGTTTTCTTAGTCATACCCTTCAACCTTCCAATTTACGGGTTCGAAGACGCATTGGTCGACGGCAAAGTAAAATAGAACGTTGCTCCCTCATTTACCTTGGCTTCCGCCCAGACACGCCCTCCGTGCCGCACCACAATTCTCTGCACAATCGCCAGACCCACGCCGGAACCGGCGAATTCATTCGCTGAATGCAGCCGCTGAAACACCCCAAAGAGCTTCCCGGCATAAGCCATATCAAAACCAACTCCATTATCGCGCACGAAAAATGCCGATGTTTCGCCATCTTCGCACCCAAACGTAATGCGTGCTTCGGCGGCTTTTTTGGTGAATTTCCATGAATTTCGCATCAAGTTATCGATAACGACTCTCAAAAGCCGCTCATCGCCCTTGGCCGAGATTCCCGGCGAAATGTCGAATTGCACCCGCCGATCCGGTTCGGCGACAGCCAGCGCCTTGGCAATCTCCTGGGCCACGGCGCTCAGGTCAACGTCCGCCCGCTGCAATTCGCCGCGCGACACCCGCGACAACTTCAGCAAATCCTCAATCAGCTTGTCCATTTGGAGGCTCGCCTCGCAGGTGCGCCGCAAATAATCCTGGCCGCGGGCATCAAGCTGCGGCTTGTATTGCTCCATCAGCACCTCGCTGAAACCGCGGACGGTCCTCAACGGCGCTCGCAAATCATGCGATACCGAATAGCAGAACGCCTCCAATTCCTTGTTCGTGCCTTCCAATTGGGCCGTCCGCTCCTGGACGCGATGCTCCAGTTCCTGGTTCAATTTGCACACCTGTTCCTCGGCGGTTTTGCGCTCCGCCACCGCCGCCGCCAGCACCAGCGCCGTCAGCACGGCCACGCAAATGAACATTTGCAACATCAGCACCGAGCCGCCGTACTTGGCAATCGCGAAAGTTCCCAGGCTGTGCACCGTCCCGTTGATGGCAAAACAACAAATCGCCGCCACAAATGTCACCGCCCCTCGCGCCTCGAATCGCAGCGCCGCCCAAGCCAGCAGCGGGATGAATAAAAATGCGAGCGGGTAATGCTTGTCTCCCAGGCCGAATAGATTCGAGAAGTTCAGAGCCGAAACCAACAGCAGTGAAATCAATAGCAACAGGGCCTCCACCACCCGATTCATCCCCAGGCGCACCGCCGGCTTCAAGCTCCACGTCACGATCAGCGGCGCCACCAGCACCACCCCGACCATGTCGGCCATCCACCACGTCAGCCACGCGTGGCCGTAAGGGTGCCCTTCCAGGAGTCCGCATTCCCTCAACGTCAGGGCGCCGATCGTCGCGCCAATCGCGGTGCTGATGGCGCCGGCCAAAACGATATACCTGAACACGTCGTTGACGCGCCGGAAAGCCTTGCATCCATTGGCCAAATGATTCACGAGCCGCACCCCCACTAATGCCGCGAGCGCATTGCCGCCGCCGATGACGACTGCCTGAACAATCCGCAACATCAGCGATGCTCCCTCCGGCAGGTGCGCCGTGACATTTACCAGGAATGCGCCCGCAAAAATCGCCGGCCAGAAATCCGCTCCCCAGAGCAGCAGCGCGCCGAGCGCAATTCCCGCAGCCGGCGAGACCGGTGAAATGCTCGCGTGAACGTGTGCGAGTCTCATTCCCGCCATTCCCGCAATAAAATAAGCCGCTACCAACCCAATCATCCTGGCTGCCCTGGACATCGCTGGCTTCACGCGAGCATTAATAGAATATCCTTGGAAAAAGAGAAACCCTTTCGGCTCCGCCGGACGCGAAACCTCCGCTCTCACCCCCAAGGGCAACACACTCCGCGCGAGATTCATCGGGACGGGAACCTTCGTGGTGCAAGGATTTACTTCTTTCTGTGCAATAACTTGCTTATTCTGCTGAACACTCCCCGCGATACCTATAGGGTAACTACCCCAAAATCCGTTTACGATTGGCTTTCGACGGTTTACCATGCATCGCAGCCCTGGCGCGAAACCAAAAACTGGGAGTGTCCCAATTTGCGGAACGTGCGGAGCGCGGGTCTGCGACCCGCAGCAACTGAGCAAACCGAAAGCGTCAGGTTTGGCTAAACGTTCCCTTGAAACAGGCTGCGGCTCACAGAGCCGCGCTCCCACAAAACTCGAAACTAGCGCCATGACCCGGTTGGACGTTCGCAAAACCTACAAGCTCTACATCGGGGGGAAATTCCCCCGCAGCGAAAGCGGTCGCTGTCTGCCCGCCTATTCCCCGAGTGGCAAGCATCTGGATAACTTCGCCCATGCCTCCCGCAAGGATTTGCGCGACGCCGTCGGCGCGGCGCGGGCCACCGTGGACGGCTGGAGCAAAGCCAGCGCCTACAATCGCGGCCAGATCCTTTATCGCGCCGCCGAAATGCTCCAAAATCGCGCCCTCGAACTCGTCAATGAAATCGCGCGTTCCACCGGCGCCACCGCCGCCAAATCGAAACCCGAAGTCGCCGCAGCCGTCGACCGCCTGGTCCATTTCGCCGGCTGGACGGACAAGTTCTCGCAAGTCTTCGGCAGCGTAAACCCGGTAGCCAGTTCTCACTTCAATTTCACCACCCCTGAACCGACCGGCGTCGTCGCCGTGCTCGCGCCCGATGAACCTTCCTTGCTCGCGCTGGTCTCTCTCATCGCGCCAGCTATTTTGAGTGGCAATGCCGCGGTGGTTGTTGCCTCCGAAAAATTTCCACTGCCCGCCACTTTCGCCGAAGTCCTCGCCACCAGCGACCTGCCCGGAGGCGTGGTGAACATCCTCACCGGTAAACGCGCCGAACTCGTTCCTCACATTGCCAGCCACATGGATATCAATGCCATCGTGGATGGCACCGGCGACCGAGACCTTGGCGCCAAGCTCCAAGGCGGCACCGCCATCAACCTGAAGCGCTACGCCAGCCATTCACTCGCGCCCGCGGATTGGTTCACGGCCAAAGCGGAAGATCCGTATTGGATTCTGAACACGGTGGAATTCAAAACCGCGTGGCATCCGATTGGGCTTTGAATCACACCCCCGCTCACTATTTAACCGACTTAACTCATTTAACCTCTTTAACCATTTAACCAACATCCCCACTTGCGCCCCTCCAAATCGCGACGCATACTTCGCCCGAATTTTTATTATGAACACAGCACCCATCCGAGTCGCGGTCACCGGCGCTGCCGGCCAAATTAGTTACTCTCTTCTCTTTCGCATCGCCTCCGGCGCGATGTTCGGCCCGAATCAACCGGTCATCCTCCATCTCATCGAACTTGCCGATGAAAAAGCCATGGCCGCCCTGCAGGGCGTGTGCATGGAACTCGACGACTGCGCGTTTCCGCTGCTGAAAGGCATCGTCCCCACCTCCAGCTTGGATGAAGGCTTCAAAGGTGTTAATTGGGCGTTGCTCGTCGGCGCCGTGCCGCGCAAAGCCGGAATGGAGCGAAAAGATTTGCTGGGCATAAACGGAAAAATTTTCACCGGCCAGGGCCAGGCCATCGCCAAAAATGCCGCGCACGACGTCCGCGTGCTCGTGGTCGGCAATCCCTGCAATACCAATGCGCTCATCGCCATGAACAACGCCAAGGGCATTCCGAGCGACCGTTTCTTCGCCATGACCATGCTCGACGAAAATCGCGCCAAGACCCAGCTCGCGAAAAAAGCCAGCGCGGACGTCACCGCCGTGTCCAATCTCGCCATCTGGGGCAATCACAGTTCGACAATGTATCCGGATTACTTCAACGCCAAAATCAATGGCCGCCTCGTGCCGGACGTCATCGGCCACCGCGAATGGCTGGAAAAGGATTTCATCAGCACCGTGCAGCAGCGCGGCGCGGCGATCATCAAAGCCCGCGGTCTCAGCAGCGCCGCCAGCGCGGCCAACGCCGTCGTGGATACCGTCCGCAATCTCACCACGCCCACCAAG
>DATNEA010000051.1:0-21604 GCA_035606845.1 Candidatus Angelobacter sp.
GGTGACGACCAACAGCGGCATCATCAGCACCGGCGCGGTGTTGCGGGTGAATAATACAATCCTGCTGGCCCGCACCAACGGCGGCACTGGCGCGGTGATTGGGGCTTTGGATGTCAATGGCGGCACGGTCTATGCCAATTCGATCACGCCTGGTGGCGGCAACAGCACCATCGACCTGGAGGCGGGTTCGACGTTGGTGATCACCAATGCCTCCGGGACCATCGCCAATCCGATTCGCAATTTCATCATTGCCGATTCCACGCTGACGCTGCCTGCGTTGAACGCCGGCGCCGCGCTGGTCGTGAGTAATTTCACCGCGGGTGGTGGACAGAACGTGATCAACATCAGTTCGATGCCTCCCATCAATGCGTATCCCGCGACCATCACTCTGATTTCGTATCGCACGGGCACCACTGGAAATTTCACGCTTGCTCCGCTGCCGCCGGCCACCCCGAATTATGTGGGCTCACTGGTGGATGCGGGCAACGGTGTCATCCAATTGACGCTGACGGCGGGGCCGGTGCAAAATTTGTCGGAGCTGTGGACGGGCGCCATCGACAACAATTGGGACACGACCACGTTGAACTGGCTTCAAGGGACGGCGACAAATTTCTTCGCGGGCGCCAAGCCGACGTTCGACGACACTTCGAGCCAGCCCGCGGTGAATTTGGCCGAATCTCTCACCTCCGGAACGGTCACGGTGAGCAATAATGTGCAGCAATACGACTTCACCGGGCCCGGCAACATCGCCGGCGCGGACGAGCTGATCAAGAAAGGTTCGCAGACGTTGACGATCGACAACCAGGGAGTGGACAACTTCGGCAGCGTCAGCCTGACCGGCGGCACGCTGCAAATCGGTTCGGGCGATGTCAACGGCGAGATCAGCACGCTGAACATCAGCAATGATACGGCGATTGTGGTGAATCGCGCGGGGACGCTCAATATGAGCACGGCAATTTCCGGCGCGGGTTCCTTGACCAATGTCGGCTCGGGCACGCTGATTCTTTCCGGCGCGAATACTTATGCCGGACCGACGGTGGTGACTGCGGGCGGATTGGAATTGGATGGCTCGCTCGCCGGGGCGTTGAGCACGGCTTCCGGAACCCTCCTGAACGGCAGCGGCACGGCGGCCGGGCAGGTGAAAGTCGCCGGCGCGATGAATCCGGGCCCCCTCAACAACGCCGGCACATTCACGACGGGCAATCCGCTGATTTTGTCCTCGGGCGCGACCGTTACGTTCGATTTGAGCGGTTCCGATCCATTCACCGCTTCCGCGAACGACTCGATCGCCGTGGGTGGAGATTTGACCGTGAACAACAATGTCATTACGGCCAATTTCCTGGGAGTGCCGGCGGTGGGCAACAATTATCCCATCATCACCTATTCGGGTGCGCTCTCGGGCAGCTTCAATCCGGTGGTCACCGGCTCGCATTTCACCCTGGCGCTGGATACGACCACAACTCCGGGCGTCGTGTCTCTGGACGTCACCGGCGGCACCGGCGCGAATCTCAAATGGACCGGCAACATCAGCGGCGACTGGGATTCCACTTCGTCGAACTGGGTGGATTTGACCAGCAGCGCGGTTTCGCCGTTCTATTCGGGAGACACCGTATTGCTCGATGACAGCGCGAGCGTGCCGAACATCACGATCGAATCGGGCGTGGCCGTTTACCCGGCGGCAATCACGAATATTTCCGATGGCCTCAACTACTCGATCAGCGGCGCTGGAAAGATCAGCGGCGCCGCGGGCATTGTGAAAGGCGGCGCCAGCACGCTAACGATTGCCACCGCGAATGACTTTACTGGCGCGGTGGACATTCAGGCCGGCACTTTGCAGACGTTGAGCGGCACGGCGCTGGGCACGGCCGCTGGCGCAACGACCGTCGAATCGAATGCAACGCTTGACGTGGACGGCCAATCTCTGGCCGGCGAGCCAATCATCATCTCCGGCCCGGGCGTCAATGGCGAGGGCGCGATCATTAACAGCGGCGGCACGGTAAATACGGCGATGCGCAGTCTGACGCTGGCCGGCGATGCCTCCATCGGCGGCACCGGCCAATGGGCGATCAACAATTCAGGCGGCTCGGCGACGCTGAGCTCGGGCGGCCAGCCTTACAAACTCACGAAGGTCGGCACAGGGCTTATCGGCCTCCAGAATCTTTCGAGTGTGGACCCGGCACTGGGCGATATCGAAGTGGCCCAAGGCACGCTGGAGTTCAATGGCCTCACGCCGGGCATGGGTGATCCGAATTATACCAACATCGTCGATGCCGGCGCGACGCTCCAATTCGCCAGCGACTCGGTGGTTTGGAACAAAAACTTCCGGCTGACCGGCGACGGCACCAGTACCACCGTGAACAGCATCACGGCAGCCAACACCGAACTGGCGGGCACGACAGAAATCCATGGCACGGTCATCTTCAATTCCGCCGGCACGTTGCTGACGGTTTCAGGCCAAATCGTCGGCGATGGCGGCCTGACGAAGAATGGCTCTTCGCCGATGGTTCTTTCGGGCGATAACACTTACACCGGCGACACGATTATCAACTCGGGCGCTTTGAGACTCTCGGGCATTGGGTCGATTGACGTAAGCTCGAATATCGTGATTGCGTCGGGCGCAACGTTGACGGCGACCGGGCGCGTGGATGTGACCTTCACTCTCGGCACCAACCAGACGCTGAGCGGCAATGGCATTATCAACGGGCAATTGACAACGCTCGCGGGCTCGACGGTTGCGCCGGGTATCAGCGGCGTCGGCATGTTGACCATCAGCAATGCGGTGATTCTCGGCGGCACGACCACGATGGAATTGGACCAGGACAACAACACGAATGACGTATTGAGAGTCAATTCCAGCATCACCTACGGCGGCGCGTTGAACCTGGTGAGCATCAGCAGCGCGCTGACGAATGGCGCCAGCTTCACATTGTTCAAGGCGTTGAGCTATGGCGGCGCCTTCACGAACGTGACTCCGGCGATACCCGGGCCGGGATTGGCCTGGGATACCACCGGGCTCTCGACTGGCGTGCTCAGCGTGGCGACCGGCACCGTCACCGGGCTGACCACGAATGCGACCATCCAGAGCGTGACGTTGTCGGGAACGAATATTGTTCTGCACGGAACCAACAACAACGTTCCGAACACGGGCCATTACGTTGTGCTCATGTCGACCAACCTGTCGCTGCCCTTGAGCCAGTGGACGCCGATCTATACGAATCAGTTTACCGGCGGCACATTCGATTACACGAATCCGGTCGTGCCGACAGTGCCGCGCGCCTTCCTGGATATTCAGGTAGTGCAGTGAGGGCACGAAAGCGGTCGCGTTTTTTTCGCAATTGAGCAAAACCACGGGTTGCCGGATTGTAATAGGTCTGGCGACCCCAAATGATTTTCGCGCGACGATTGCACGATTACCTTTCCGCGAAGATTTCGAATTTCGAAATAAATCCCCGTAGTTCCCGCGCTTGCAATTGGCGGAAAAAATCGCTAAACCCTTGGCCCATGCGTCCGCGCCTCCTGGTGCTCGATGATGAGGAGACCATACGACGGGTTCTTTCGATCTTTTTCGAAAAGAAGGGTTACGACGTGACCACAACCGGCGTCGCGGCAGAGGCCATGGGGCTGGCGGATCGCGAACGGTTCGATCTCGGCATTTTCGACATCAATCTCGCGGGTGAAAGCGGCCTGGAGCTTCTGCGCTTTTTCAAATCAAACTATCCCGATCTGCCCATCATCATTTATACGGGCGTGGGTGATGAGGACGCGGTTGAGAGGGCGATGTTTCGCGGGGCCAACGGGTTTCTGCGGAAAACCGAACCGCTGGAAAATCTTCTGGAAGCGGTGAATTCCTACGTGGCAAAACCGTAGGAGGGGACAGCGTTACAAATCCGAAGGAAATCCGAAATTCGAAACCCGATTAAGGCTGTAACGAAACCGCGACGTTGTGGCAGAATGGCCTCAGATGCGACGTTGGATGGGGACGAAAGCAATCGCGGATTTCGGGATTCTTTCGAATTTCGGGCTTCAGATTTTCGACGCTGTGTTGCAGCAATGACGAACGGCGGAATCCTATTCCACCTCTTCGATTTCCAGGAAGCCGTGCAATTGGCGGATGCGCGTCGGATGGCGCATTTTGCGGAGCGCTTTGGCTTCGATCTGGCGGATGCGTTCGCGGGTAACTTTAAATTGCTTGCCCACTTCTTCGAGCGTGCGCGCGTATCCATCCACGAGCCCAAAACGCTGCTCGAGAACTTTGCGCTCGCGCTCATTAAGGCTGCTCAAAACGTCGCTCAGCTTGTCCTTCAGCAGGCTGAAGCTGGTCATCTCGGAGGGATTTTCCGTGGATTTGTCCTCGATGAAATCGCCGAAATTGGTGTCCTCGCTGTCGCCGACGGGAGATTGCAGCGAAATCGGCTGCTGGGCCATCTTCACGACGGCGCGCACGCGATCGACGGGCAGTTGCATTTCATCGGCGATTTCTTCCGGCGTCGGCTCGCGGCCAAAATCCTGGAGCAAACGCTTTTGCGTGCGCATCAGCTTGTTGATCGTCTCGATCATGTGCACCGGAATGCGAATCGTGCGCGCCTGGTCCGCGATGGAGCGCGTGATGGCCTGGCGAATCCACCAGGTGGCGTAAGTGGAAAATTTGTAACCACGGCGGTATTCGAATTTTTCCACGGCCTTCATCAAACCCATGTTGCCTTCCTGAATGAGATCGAGAAAGGACAGGCCGCGGTTGGTATATTTTTTGGCAATGGAAATGACGAGGCGCAGGTTGGCTTCGACCATTTCCGTCTTGGCGAGCAGTGCCTTGCCCGAGAAAAGTTTCAGTGACTCGTAAGTCTTGAGGTAATCGTGGCAGGGCATGCGCACGAATTCCTCAAGCGCCCGAATCTTGCGCTGTTCGGAATCGATGATGGCGACCGCCTGCGGGGATTTGTGCTGGCTTTCGAGTTCCTGGATGGCGCGGACGCTTAAATTGATTTTGTCGTGGATGTTCTCGGCCACGAGCGCCATTTCCTCGATGACTTTCTGTTTGTAAAAAAACTTGTCGAAGCTTTTCTGGAGTTTCTGGTCGGCTTTTTGGAAGGCGGTCTTCAGCCTGCCGGCGGACGCCTGGTTCTCGCAATTCTGCCATTCGCCATATTTTTCATCCACCTGCTGATCGAGCTGGCGGACGTGGCCGATCAGCTTGCGCAATTCTCGCAAATGGGCGTCGCGGCTGTCGATTTTTTTGTCCAGGATGACGCGGTCAAAGCGTTCCTTAGGCGGCTCGGAAACAAGTTTTTCCGCGAGCGCGATGTGTTCCTTGCCGGCGAAGCCGAGGCTGTAAATGATGCCTTTGACTTCGTTTTCGGCGTCTTCGATGCGTTTGGAAATCTCCACTTCCTGTTCGCGCGTCAGCAACGGCACCTGGCCCATTTGCTTGAGATACATGCGGACGGGATCATCGAGGATATCGAGCCGGGTTTTGTCCTCTTCCTCTTCCGGTTCGGGCTGCTTGACGCGGTCCACCTCGGCCTGGTCGACGATTTCGACTTCGAGGTTGCGCAGTTTGACGTATACCTCATCGAGCTCCTCGCCGCTGATGAGCGACTCGGGCAGGACTTCGTTGATGTCGTTGTAAGTGAGGTAACCCTGTTCCTGCGCGAGCCGGACGAGTTCCTTGATTTTTTCCGCGATCTCGGTGGCGCGGTCCGCGGAATGGATCCCCGCCATCAGCTTCGCGACCGAGACATGCCCATTGCCCTCGGCGGAGGATTCTGCGGCAAGCACATGTCCTTCGGGCGTGTCGTGGGAATTCCTGGCGGTTTCTTTGTGTCTGGGCGTTCCGGTTTTCAACGCCGGCGTTCGGGCCTTCTGCTTCGACATACTATCTAAATTTATTTTTGCTTCCAACGCACCAAATCTGGAATGGCAATATGTGAAGCGAGTCCAACGCAGTCAAGCGGGGAAAAGAAAAATTTCTGCGAACCCGTTTCCTAATTATCAAACGGATTCATGTCAAAGAAGGCCGTTGCCGAAGCGGTGAAAAATTTTCAGCCGTTTGCGCGACCGCATTATAGAGCGAAAGGGTCTCGGCTGCGGTCCGGTTCCAGTCGAATTTGCCCGCCTGGATGAACCCCGTGGCCTGCAAATGCGCGCGCAGCTCCGCGTCATTGGCAACGGCGGTGAGCTGCCGGGCGATGCAACAGATGTCTTCCGGGTCAACGATGGCCGCGGCGTTGCCCACGACTTCGGCCAGCGAACCGCGGTTGGAGCAAATGACCGGGCAGCCGCAGGCCATGGCTTCCACGGGCGGCATGCCGAAACCTTCATAGAGCGACGGATAAACAAACGCATCCGCGGCTCGATACAAATTCGGAAGGTCATAATCCGGCACGAAACCGAGCAGCCGGATGTCCGACGCGAACGGTGATTGCCGGGCAGCCGCGTGGATGGCTTCGGCACCGTGCCAATCGCTGCCGCCGAAAACGAGTTGCCAATTCGAACGGCTGGCGGACTTGAATTTGTTGAAGGCGGAAATCAGGCGGACGTGGTTTTTGCCGGGATGCTCCAGCCGGGCGACATAAAGGAAAAAAGGCGCGCGAAGATTGTGGCGTTCAGCGGCTTCCTTCCGGGCCTGTTCGTGATCACCGGGAAAAAAACGATTGTGCTCGAGGCCGTTATGAATCACCCGGATGCGCTCGTCCGGGATTTTGAAAAATTCGGAGACGTCGCGCGCGGTATTTTCGCTGATGGCGATGATGGCGTTTTGGCGATGGGCCAGGCAGCGCGCGACCACGCGGCCGTAAAACATGCGGGCCGCGCTGTATTTTTTAGGCACGCGAAACGGCGCGAGATCATGGATGGTCGCGACGACTGGGCAGGGATGGGACCAAAGCATCCGGCGATAGCTCGGCACATGGAGCACGTCCAATTGCAAATCGCGCGCGAGTTGCGGCAGATGCGTTTGGTGCCACACGATGTTTTTGATGGGCGAACGATGCCGTTCGGAAACGGGAAAGATTTGCATTTTGCCACGCACGAAATCGAACAGCGGCAAATCCTCGCGCAAGACGAACAGCACAAAATGATTTTCAGCGGCGTAAGGCAGAAAGGCGCGTAGCAGGGCGAAAAGATACTGCGCGACGCCGGTCTTGCCGCGCTGGATGACGGAAGTGGAAATGCCGATGCGAAATTGGTTGGGATCGCCGCTCACGGGAGTGAAAGTGGGTTGGGGTTTTGTCGACTACGCATGGACGGCCGTTTCTTTTTTGCCGACCAGAAGTTCCTCGAGGCGGGCGAGGTGGATCACGTTTTGGACAGCGGGTTGAGGACGCACGAATTCGAGTTTCACGCGCTCGCGCTGCGCCAATTTTTTGGCGCGCACCATCAGGCCCAGGCCGGTGCTGTCGATGAAGCGCAGCCCGGAAAGGTCAATCACCAGGTCGCGCTGCGGATTGGAGGTCAGGTGCGGTTCGGTCGTGTTCCAAACCTCCTGCGCGTTGGCGGCGGTGATTTCGCCATGCCAGAGCAGGGCATCCTGCGAGGTGGTGCCGCGCAGTTTGACGGCGCTGGATTGCTCGCGGGCGCGGGCGGCGAGGAGTTCGCGCGCGGCGGCCAGGTCTGGCGCAATGGCAAAAAAATTCTGCAATTGCATCAGCGCAAGCGCGCGCCGCACGGCGGCACTCGGCGCGAGCAGAACCATTTCGCCGCCGCCGGCGTGAATTTTTTTCTGCAAACGAATCAGGAGACCCATGCCGGTGCTGTCGATGAACCGGACTTTGTCCATTTCGAGCAGACAATGGCGGCCATCGATGAGAATGTGATCCGCGAGCAGGCCGTCATGGCGAACGGCGGCGAGGTCGAGACGGTCGGGGAGGGAAAGCCATTGCCAGTCGTCTTGTAGGAGCCGGCGTGAGGAGGCTCTGTCTGGTTCCGGGGAAAATATCTTCGCCTGTTCTCCCCGAATCGGAGCGCGGAGCATTGCTCCGCTGGTTGCACCCGAACCATTACGCGGAGCGATGCTCCGCGCTCCGTTCGGATGCGCAACGAACGATGTCCGGGTTCGTTTACGCGAGCGAAGCTGCAATTGCCACAGTTGGATGAGCAGTTTCCAGCCGAAGACCCAAAGGTCTTTGAAGTATCGCTTGAAAAGGCGGCGCGGTTCCTGGGCGAGCCGGTAAATCCATTCGGTGCCGATGCGCTGCATCCACACAGGCGCGCGTTTGACGGTGCCGGCAAGAAAATCAATGGTCGCGCCGACACCCGCCGAGACCGGCACGCCGAGCGAACGGTAGTGCATGGCGATCCATTTTTCCTGCTTCGGACAGCCGAGTGAGACGAAGAGCAAATCCGGTTTGGCAGCGAGAATGCGCGCCTTGATTTCCTCGTGGTCCATCTCCAGCAACTTGTTGAACGGCGGCGAGTAATAATCGGCGATGATGAGCGCGGGATGCTTCTTCTTCAGGTTCTCGACGGCTTGAGCGCAGGATTCGGGTGTGGCGCCGAGGAAAAAAACGCGGTAACCCTTTTCGGCGGCGACGCGCAGCAATAGCGGCACAAGATCCGCGCCGGCCACGCGTTCCAGAAGCGGATTGCCCAGGAGTTGCGATGCCCACAGGAGCGGGGTGCCATCGCACAGGACGAGGTGGGCATCGAAAAGGATGCGGCGCAGTTCGACATCTTCTTGGGCCTGGACGAGGAAATCCACGTTGGCCGTGACGAGGTAATGCGGCTTGCCGGATTCGACCATGCGTTGGATGGCATCAATGGTCTCGGAGGTCGTGACATTGTCGAACGGAACGCCGAGGATGGCGATGGGCGGATTGGCGTATCGCGGGCGCTCTAAAGCTGGTTCGATCATTGACATTATGAAGCGGCAAAATGGGAATTTTAAACAGACGGGTCCCGCACCCGGGTATGGCTGGAAAAACTACCCATACGCGGAAGACCGAGCTCGATTTGCAAATGACGAATGACAAATGACGAATGGACATCGGATGTTCGGTAAACTTGCAGATGTAAGTGCTTGATGGAAAGCGGTCAATGTGTTTGAATAAAAACCGGGCATTGCCGTGATGTGGAGACCAATACATGAAAAAAAGCCGGAAAATCGCCGGGATTCTTTTGGGTGCTCTCATGATCGCTGCGGGGATTTTCTTCGTTGTCCGTCCACAGGCTGCGCTGGTTTTTCATCAAGATACGGAAGACGGGAATTTTCTGGATCCGATGACTAAGCGACAGAATCGGATTTGCGGCTTCATTGAGATCCTTATCGGGGCGGGTCTGATTGGCGCGTGCCGTTGGCCGAAGTGGGGGGGCGCAGCGTTCGGCGATCGACGATTATGTTTGGAAATTACCCCAAGCGCTGGCGAGGCACTTTGGAACGAAAAGGTATTATGATATTGAGGAGGTAATTCGAGTTGCGCGCGGCTCGGGTTGTGACATGGCGCACTCCATGTCAGGTCCACGTATAACGGCCTTCAAAATCATCAGCCGCCGTTATTTCGATGGAGCTTATGGTTTCAATGCTGCGTCTGGCGACGCCTCCCGAGGAGTGGTCGTATAGTTTCTACGATGGTGGCGGCATCTGAAAACGTCGGGAGGCAAAGCCACCAGAGCAGTTGAAAGAGCGATTGGCTCCCGCGGCCTTGCCGTCCCGTAAATCCTGTGACCCTTCGTCGCTGGTTTTCGTCCGGCGCTCACAGAGCACCGCTACAGGATCAGGACCGGGAAGCCGTTTGGATTTGCGATTCGGAGTGGGCGAGGGACGCGCACTGACAACAGTCGCGGCCATCGCGAATCCAGGAATCGCAAATCCGAACGGCTCCGCGCCCGAGGCGGCTGGCTATGATTTGATCACCGGTTTTCATACGACAATGACCAGTTCCGGGCTGCGCTCGCGAACGCTGATTTGGCGCTCGGCGTAGAGCAGGGCGTCGGTGACCTTTTCCTCGAACAACTCAGGGAAGGTGAGCAGCGGGTAACGCGTCACCCACGCGAGGGCGGCGGCTTCATTGGCGGCGCGGCGGATGTAAACGCCGGCTTCGGGGACATCCAGTTCAGCCAGGAGCGTCGCGAGCAACCGGTTTTTAAGCCGTTCGAGCTCCGTCTCCTCCGTGACCCGGAAGGGCGCGGGCGGGACGGGCTTCACTTCGAAGCGTGTTTCAGGCCCGAACCTGGTCGGGACCCGCCTATATCTATCATTTGCATTCATGTTTTTTCTTTCGTTTTGTCCGGCGAGCCGGATTGTTTTTCCAAATAAAAAACCCGCGATTGGCTTAACAATCGCGGGTTTTTCGGAAATCTTTGGTTACGCTTTAGAAAATTCCACCCACGATGCCAAGCGGCGAGGCGCAGCCATGCCAAATGGACATGCGTCCTTTGGACAGCCGGGAACACTGCGTTGTAAACGTGTTTGTCATTTTCTAACAGCCCTAGAAGACACTATTTTGGGGCCTTTGTCAAAAAAATTGTGCGGATTGGAGATCAGATGGGAGCGCGGGTCTGCGACCCGCAGCAAGGTGTGGAAAACCGAAACATGCTAATAATTCAATCACGCGAAAATGGAACGTTGCTGCGGCCCACGATCTTTCGGCAACACGCGTTCAATTGACGCCCCTCAAATGTTGCTAACGAAACGCCGGAACACGTCATCCGTTTATAGTTCATCGCGATGGCCTGTTTTTTGAATGCGTGACCGGTAGTTGGGACTGATCACGCGTTGAGAACGCCAAGGTATTGCGGTGCGGGGGTGTGTGCGTGGGTTCCGGCGGCCGGACACCGCCGGGACCCACGGTTTAGACAACGTTCTAGGCGGCGGCGCAATCCGATGAACGGCATAAAATTTCAGTTTTCTTTCCTCGAGCAGATGTGTATTTAAGGCGTCCGCATGATTCATTTAGCAGTCAGTTTTTCGGAAGACCCGCAGGCATGAATCCTTTGAATTTCCCATCGTCCGGCATTGCATCCGGTGAGTCCGCAACAGGCTTGTCGGCAGGCGAGCAATTATGCTACACTGAACCACAGATGAGCGACAAAGCTTCATTGAAGATGGTCACCTGCAGTTATTGCGATACCAAGGTGTTCATCCCCGGAGATCTTCCTCCCCTCGGAACCGTTCCTTGCAGCAAATGTGGTCATCCGATCATGATGCCGTTGTTGCTGCGTCAGTTTGAGTTGCGCAATGTGATCGCTTCGGGCGGCATGGGCACGGTGTACAAGGCTTTTGATACGGTGCTGGAACGATTGGTGGCGGTGAAGCTGATGAAGAAGGAACTGTTGAACGACGCCGAGGCTCTGGATAATTTTTATCGCGAAGCGCGCGCATGCGCCTCGCTCAACCACACGAACATCATCCATATTTACACCTTCGATGAGTGGGAAGGGCAAAAATATCTGGTGATGGAACTGGCGGACCGCGGCAGCCTGGACACGCGGATTGAGAAACAGGGGCGCGTGGGCGAACTCGACGTGCTGGACATCGGCTACAAGATGTGTTCGGCGCTGGATATGGCGCTGAAACATAATTTCCTGCATCGCGACATCAAACCGGGGAATATTCTTTTCGACGCGGACCACGAACCGAAGCTGATTGATTTCGGATTGGCGCGCGGCGTTGATTTTGAGCCGGAATCCTTGACGGAGACGCATGGAACGCCTTATTACGTGGCACCCGAAAAAATTCAGCGCGAGAAGGAGACTTTCCTTTCGGACATGTACAGCCTCGGCTGCACGTTGTATCATGCGATCACGGGCCATGTGCCGTTCGATGCGCCGACCGTCGAGGCAGTGGTGGCCGCGCACGTGCACACGCAATTGACGCCGCCGAATGATGTGGTGCCGGAGATTTCGCAGCCTACGAGTGATGCGTTGGTGAAGGTCCTGGCGAAGAAACCGCAGGACCGGTACCTGAGCTATGACGAGTTCCGCATGGCGCTCGAAGCCGCGCGCAGCCAGCTATTGGTTCATATGTACCAGGGCGACGCCCCGAAGCCCTCGCCGAAAAAGACGAGTTGGTGGCGGAGATAAGTTAAAGAGTTTGGGAGGTTGGTTAGATCGATGTTGCCCTCACCCCGGCCCTCTCCCATCCGATGGGAGAGGGGGAACCTTTGGAACCTTTCGGGAGTACGCGAATCGATGACTCAATCCGGCGATGAGGATATTTGGCGATTTCCAAAAACAAAAAAGGCAGGCGTGAGACCTGCCTTTATTCGTTTAGGGTGTGCGGTTAAGGAGTCGTCATCTTCTTCTTGCTGCTGGATCTCGCAGCGGCTTTGGTTCCGAAATGAATCGTCACGGCGTCCAGTTTGCCATCCGCATCTTTCTTGTAGGAGCCCGACGTGTTTTGACCAACGACACCATCCTCCAGGGTGCCGGGTTTGCCATCCTTGGTGATGGTGGTTTGCGAGGTGACTTGAAAGGTTTCGTTGCCGACGGAAATCGTTTTTTCGGTGTTGTCCACGGCTTTCAGTTTGCCATGGAAGGGAAGGCTGGTGCGTTTGGAGGCTTTTTTCGCAGTGGCTGGCGGCTTGTTGATCGTCTGCGCGCGGAGCGAGACGGGCGCGGCAATGGCCACTGCCAGCAATCCCAGAAGGCCGAGTTTGAGCAAGGAATTTTTCATGTGGTTGTTAGATTGTTCTTAATCCCGAGGTGTTACGAGGCTAGTGCTACCAAATTCGACCTATGACGCAAGTCAATTTTGTGGCACGGGCGTCTCGCCCGAGCGAATCAGGCAATCCAACGCGAACTCACGGGCGGGACGCCCGTGCCACTATCCAGAAATCACCAGCTTCCGTTCACGAGCGAATCGGTAACATTCTTGGCGAGCGCATCCGCGAGAATCGGCATGGCCTGGCGTTCGGAACTGGTCAGGTCGGAACCGACGCGCACGAGCGTGTAGGCGCTGGCGGTCCAATTGGTTGAAGTGCCGGTGGCGAGGTTCCGCGCGGTGATCCGCGCAAACGCCGTGACCCGGTAGTCCTGCACGGTGAGGACATCGTGCGGTACAAAGTTCAATTCGTGCCGTTCGTATTTGGTGACCTCGCCGGTCACAATGATGTCGGCGCCGCCGCGTGTGGCGAGGCGATAAGTTCCATCGCGCTGGATGTCCTCGCGCAATGCGGTGGTGACGGCGTCGCCGAGGCGCGGTTCCAGAGTGTGATTCCGGAAGGGCGTGATCTGAATTTTCTTTTCGCCGGCGGCCAGGCCGTTGGTAGGGCCGAGGGTGTAGCCGCAGCCGGCCAGAAGTGTGAGGCAGGCGCTGAGCAGGATGAATGGATAAATGGATGAATGGATAGATGGACGGAATTTATCCATCAATCCATTTATCCATTCATCCAATTGGGTCTCCCCGCGCATAGGATTATTTGGGCTTCTCGGACTGCGGTGGCTGCGCCTGGGCGCGCTTGTCGAGAGCTTCGATTCGCTCACGTGCCTGGGTGGCGTATTTTGAATTCGGTTCGCCGAGAAGGAGATACACCACTTCATTGTAATAGATTTTAGCCGAAGCCAATTTTCCCTCTTTTTCGTAATATTGGCCGATGACGAAGTTGCCGCGGGCCTGTTCGGTTTTGAGCGAGTCGATGATTTTTTGCGCTTCGGGCACGCGCGGGTCATCAGGGTAAAGCGTCATGAAATCCGTGAAGGTCGCGATGGCTTGCCCGGCGGTGCTTTGGTCGTATTCGGCGGTTTGTGCCTGTTTCTGGTAGGCGAGACCCTCGTGGAACATCGCATCGGCGGCGACCTGCGCGCGGTCATGGTAGCGGTCCGCCGCCGTTTCGTAAGCTTTCGCGGCGAGCGGGAAATTCTTTTGTTTTTCGCGCGCGGTGCCGATTTTCATCTGCGCCTCGGGTGCGACATCGCTAAACGGGCCGTCCTTCACGATTTTTGCATACATGTCGGCGGTCTTTTCCATGGACGGAAAGAATGGAATGTAGGTCCAAAGCCGGAACCATTCGCCGGCGAGGAAACGATTGGCGATTTCATACTGGCGATCGAGAACTTTGTCGGTGTCGACGAAGCGGGGATATTTTTCCAGGAGCTTTTCGTATTCCTTGAACGCGCGTTCGTCCAGGCCGTGCGCTTCGTAGCATTGGCCGACGATGTATTGGGCCTGCGGCGCGTAGTCCGAAAGGGGCCAAATCTTGACCGTGCGCCGGGCGGCTTTGAGGGCGGTGCTGTAATCCTTTTTATCGAGAGCGTCCTGGGCGACGATCAATTGATCCTTGGCGCGGGTGCGCTGCCAATTGCCTCCGCCGCCGACCGGTTCGTAAGTCCAGCCTTCGCCCGGTGTGTAAATGAGCGGCGCGGGAGAACGGTAGGGCAGAAGCATCGCGCAAGCGAAGGCGAGGAGCAAAAAAACGAACCGACGATTCATGTGCGCACGTTAGCGACGCCAGTTTATCAAGTCAACTGAACTTAAAAAAGGGCAGTGTCCTAATTTGGATTTCAAATTAGGACACCGCCTAAAAAGCTCCAAGCGTCCAACATCCAAGCTCCAGGGAAATTCCAAAATTCAAGCTCCAAGCCGCACGCCCGGGCGATTTTTTTGAGTTGTTGGTCAGGGCAAACGCATCTAAAATTCTAGAGCCAAATGAGAGCGGGGAGTGAGCAATTTTATCTTGTACCTTAAGGGCTTATGTATGAATAGAGGGAGATGCCTGTGCCGCCCAAGAAGAGTCTTGTCGAATACTTCGCGACCATCAGTGATCCGCGTGTTAACCGGACCAAGGAGCATCGTCTGGTGGATGTTTTAATCATCGGTGTTTGCACGCTGCTTTGTAGCGGGGAGACGTTTAATGATATGGAGGACTTCGGCAACGCGAAGCTGGAGTGGTTTAAGACATTTCTGGAGTTGCCCAACGGCATACCCTCACACGATACCTTCAATCGCGTTTTTAGCGCGCTGGATCCCCAAGAGTTTCTCGAAGCCTTCTTGCTTTGGACGCAAAGTCTTCGGCGAGCCGTGCCCGACGAGATCGTCGCCATGGATGGCAAGGCGCTGCGTCGCGCGCTGGATGCCGATCAAAGTCCGAAGTATATCGTGAGCGCCTGGGCCGAAGACAACGGGTTGGTGCTCGGGCAATTGAAGGTGGGTGAAAAGACCAACGAGATCACGGCGGTGCCCCAGTTGTTGCGCGTGCTGGAACTGGCCGGCTGCATCGTGACGCTGGATGCGATGGGCTGCCAAAAGGAAATTGCCAAAGAGATCAAAGAAGCCGACGCCGAATATGTGCTGGCTCTGAAGGGCAACCAGGAGACCGTGCACCGGGAAGTCAAGGAGTTCCTGGACGAAGTGGTTGCCGAAAGCAAAACCTGGAAGGCGCCCGGGGTTCAAACCGGTCCTGCCGCCGCCGAGTTGGCGAGCAAGAAAGTGGTGGAGAAGGATCACGGCCGCTTGGAAACGCGCGAGTATTATCAAAGTGCGAATCTGAATTGGTTTGCGGATCTGGCCAAATGGGAGGGTTTGCGCAGCATTGGCATGGTGGAAGCCACGCGCGAGGTGAAGGGGAAAATCAGCAAAGAACGCCGCTATTACCTTTCCAGTTTACCGCTGGACGTCGAGCGCTTCGCCCGCCGTGCGCGGCATTGGGGCGTGGAGAACAAAGTTCATTGGATATTGGACGTGCAGTTTGGTGAAGATCAAAGTCGCGCACGCACAGGCTACGCCGCTGAAAATCTCGCCACCTTGCGCCGCTTTGCCCTGAATTTATTAAAAACCGAAAAAACCAAAAAGCGCGGCATCCGCGGAAAACAACTCAACGCAAGCTGGGACCATGCCTATTTACTCCGTTTACTCGGATTTTAGATGCGTTCGCCCTGAGTTGTTGGTGCTTGGTCCTTGATGTTTCTCTGGACGCTTGGTACTTTTCTCGGTTAGCCTTTAAAAACCACCATGACCGCGTAATCGGTCAGAATTTTTTGCGAGCCAATGTCGATATGGGTGTAGGTCAAGGGCGTGATGCTGACGATGTTCTGTTCGCCGGTTTTTTGGAGGAAATTGGTGACGAACTCGTCAAATTTATCATGGCCGACTTCGATGCAGTCCGTGTGGCGGATGGTTTTCACCCGCATTTTCTTGTCGCTGGTCTTGGCGGCGGCCTCCAAGGGCACGAGCGGCTTGGCGATGAGGCTTTCTGATGTTTTGCGGACGGGCACTTTGAGGTGCAAACTCACTTTGGCGGCGGCCGAGGAGGCGATGGGATTCGCCGGATTCAGCGTATCCGCCGGCGTCCCTCCAAAGGTCGGCAGGCCATGGGGACTATCGGTCCCGTTGGTGCGGGTGCCTTTCGCCCCAGGTTGGGGAATGATGATGTTTTGTTCGCAGGAAGGGCATTCAATCTCGGTGCCGGCGCCGGCAGCATCGACCTCAAGTTCCTGATCGCAGTGGGGGCAATTGAAAATGATGTCCATAACGAGAGCGTGGTTTTAACTGCGCATTTACAATAAAAGTAGAAGCGCTTTCTGGCCAGCAAAAAAGGCTGAAAGAAACCGCTCGGCCTAGTCGACAAAAAGCTCCAAGCGTCCAACACCCAAGCGTCCAGAGAAGCACCAAACGTCAACAACGCAAACGGCAGCCCCGGACGGCGGATTGGAGCTTGAATTTTGGAGTTTCTCTGGAGCTTCCGTGCTTGGACGCTTGGAGCTTTTGTCCAAAGGGTCGCAATTCAGCGCTGCGACTACGAAATCTTCCGGCTGCTCTTGCAACCAGCGTAAGTCGACCTTAGTTTGCACCCGACATGTCAAAATCGTCCGCGCGGTCCGCGATCCGTCTTAGGGGCGTCCGCCACAATAATCTGAAGAATTTCGACCTCGATTTGCCGCTCAATCAATTGATTGTCGTCACGGGTCTGAGCGGTTCGGGAAAGAGTTCGTTGGCTTTCGATACGCTGTTTGCCGAGGGGCAACGGCGCTACATCGAGACCTTTTCTCCGTACGCGCGGCAGTTCTTCGATCGCATGGACAAGCCGCAGGTCGACAGCATCGAAGGCATTCCGCCGGCCATCGCCATCGAGCAGCGCAACGCGGTGAAGACGACGCGCTCGACCGTGGGCACGATGACGGAAATCACGGACTACATGAAGTTGCTCTGGCCGCACGTCGCGCGGCTGCACTGCCGGCAATGCGCACGGCTCGTAAGAAAGGATTCGCCGCAGCAGGTTTGGGAGGCAGTGAATGCAGAAGGCAGAAGGCAGAAGGCAGAAGGAGTGCAGGCGCCGGAGGTTCTGATCACATTTGATTTGCCGCTGGCGGAAAAAATTTCGCTGGAGGAATCGCTGGCACTGGTTTCCAAACAGGGCTATCAGCGGCTGCTGGTGGGAAAGGATATTGTGCGGTTGGAAGACGCGATTGAACGGATTCGTGCTTTCAAAGGGGGCATGAGGTTTTTGACCGTGATCCAGGACCGCGTGAAACTCGCGCCGGCCAATCGTACGCGTTTCGTCGAAGCCTGCGAGCAGGCGTACCATTTCGGAAAGGGAAAGCTCGCCGTCCGGTTCCTGAACACGGAACACGAAACGTGGAACACGAAACTTTTCTCGAACCGTTTCCACTGCGCCGAATGCGACATCGAGTATCACGAACCGACGCCGGCGCTGTTCAGCTTCAATCACCCGGTCGGCGCCTGTCCGGCGTGCAAGGGTTTTGGGCGCGTCATTTCGATTGATTATGATTTGGTGATACCGGATCGCTCGCGGACTCTGGCGGAAGGCGTGGTGCGGCCATGGCAAACCGGGCACGGGCTGGAATCGCAGAGCGATTTGATGCGCGCGTGCCGGGCCTTGGAGATTCCGACCGATGTGCCGTTCGAAAAAATGCCGAAAAAATGGCAGGACTTTGTCATCAATGGCGATCCCGAATATGGCACGGATGAGGAGCACGAATGGCCGCGCGCGTGGTACGGCGTGAAAGGATATTTTCGCTGGCTGGAATCCAAAGCCTACAAGATGCACGTGCGGGTGTTGCTGTCGCGGTATCGCGCCTATACGACCTGCCCGAAGTGTCAGGGCGCGCGCTTCCAGCCGGAAACGTTGTTGTATCTTGCATCGGTAGGAGACGACGTGAGGAGTCTCACTTTAAATTCAAAACAATCAGAGCCTCCTCACGTCGGCTTCTACAAAAACCTAACGCTCTCAGATTTTTATCAATTGCCGATTCGCGACGCGCTGGCGTTCGTTGAGCAATTTGCTGACGCGAAAAAATTGCCCGCACACGATCCGATAGGATTGATTTTCGCGGAGGTGCGATCGCGGCTCGGATTTTTGAACAAGGTAGGACTTGGTTACCTGACTCTCGACCGGGCGACGCGCTCGCTTTCGGGCGGCGAAACCGAGCGCGTGAACTTGACCACGTGCCTGGGCACGCGTTTGGTGAACACGCTGTTCGTGCTCGACGAGCCAAGCGTGGGATTGCATCCGCGCGATACGGAAAAGCTGGTGCGCATCCTGGAGCAATTGCGAAACGCGGGAAACACGGTCGTGGTCGTGGAGCACGAGGCGAGCGTGATGCGCGCGGCGGACCAAATCATTGATTTGGGGCCGGGCCATGGCGCGACGGGCGGCGACGTGGTTTTTCAGGGAATGTATCGGGATATATTGAAATCGAAAGAGTCGCTGACCGGCCAGTATTTGACCGGGAGAAAGGAAATTGAAATTCCGGAACGCAGGGACGTGTCTCTGTCTTCCAGCAAAAGCGAGCTGGAGCAGCATGGATTTGCCTTAAACGAGCGCGCGCAAACGGTCGGAGACAGACAGGATGGATGTCCCGCGTTGAAATTAAGCCATGCGACGCGCCACAATTTGAAGGATGTGTCGCTGGAAATTCCGTTGGGCCGGTTCGTTTGCATCACGGGCGTGAGCGGTTCAGGGAAAACGACGCTCGTGCGCGAAGTGTTGTTGCCGGCGCTGGAAGCAAAGCTCAGGACGCGAGCGGCGGAATTGAAATTCGCGGCGAAAGCTTCAGAGCGCATCGAGGATGAGAACGAGAAGGAGGACGAGGGCGAAACCTCGGAGTCACGGAACACGGAACATGGAACAACCCTGGAAGGCTTTGAGCATTTGAGCCGCGTCGTGCTTGTGGATCAATCCATCCTCGGCAAAACGCCGCGTTCGAATCCTGCCGTTTACATCGGCGCATTTGACGATATTCGCGAGGTGTTCGCGCAATCGGACGTGGCGAAGCAACGCGGGTTGAATGCGAGCGCATTCAGTTTCAATTCGGCGCAGGGTCAATGTGAACGCTGCCGCGGCGCGGGTTTTGAAAAGATCGAGATGCAATTTCTGAGCGATGTGTTTATTCGCTGTCCCGAATGCGACGGGCGCCGGTATCGTCCGCACATTTTGGAAGTGAAAGTGAGTGGAACGGATCACGAATGGAGCATTGCGGATGTGCTCGATGCGACGGTGGATGAGGCGTTTGAATTTTTGTGCGGATTTCCTGAATTGCGCGCGGCCGTCCGCGCTGCGGCGAGCTTGAAATTGTTGCAGGAAGTCGGGCTGGGTTATCTGCGATTGGGCCAGCCAATCAACACGCTGTCCGGCGGTGAGAGCCAGCGGCTGAAGTTGGTCAGGCATTTGGCGGAGGAGCAAATTGGCGGGGGGCACAGGGAAGTTAGCGACAGTCATAGACCGCCGCTACAGCGGGGGTTGTTTTTGTTCGATGAACCGACGACGGGGCTGCATTTCGAGGATGTGCGCGTGTTGCTGAAAGTGTTTCAGCGGCTGGTGAATGCCGGGCATTCAGTTGTGGTGATTGAACACAATCTGGATGTCATCAAATCGGTGGATTGGGTGATTGATCTCGGACCGGGCGCGGGCGATGAAGGCGGAAAAATCGTGGCGCAGGGCACGCCGGAGGACGTGGCAGCCTGCGAAGCGAGTTTTACGGGCAAATTTTTGCGTGAGTTGTTGAATATGGATTCCACGAAATCGGATCATTCCGCCAATGGAAATCGCCGGCCAAGCCGGTATCCCAAATTAATCGCACGCTGAAATACCATGGAACCAAACAATTCCCGAAAGCCAAAGGTAGGGCGCGTCGCTCCGCGCGCGCCGCTTGGTATTACGCCTGCGGTGTGCGGCAACTCTCGGCGCGCACGGAGTGGCGCGCCCCACCTGTTGCGGGCTGATAATGCGGCAGAAATTTTAATCGCAAGTCGTTATTGATATGTTGCGTTCCTCAGACGAAATGAATTCCGCGGACGCGATCGCCATTCACGGCGCGCGCGAGCACAATTTGAAAAACCTGTCGCTGACGATTCCGCGCGATAAGTTCGTGGTCATCACCGGCGTGAGCGGCTCGGGCAAGAGCACGCTGGCGTTTGATTTAATTTTTGCCGAAGGGCAGCGGCGGTTTTTGGATTCGATGAACGTCTATGCGCGGCAGTTCGTCGAGCAAATGTCTCGGCCGGACGTGGACCTCATCACGGGCATTCCTCCGACCGTCAGCATCGAGCAGCGCAACTCGCGCGGCGGCGGCAAGAGCACCGTGGCGACGGTCACGGAGATGTATCATTTCGTGCGGCTGCTGTTCGCGCGGCTCGGCACGCAATATTGCCCGGACTGCCAGTTGCCGGTCGAAGCGCAGACTCGTGATGAACTGGGGCGGCGATTGCAAAGCGAGTTGAAGGCGCGCGGCGATTTGCTGTTGCTGGCGCCAGTGGTGAAGAATCGCAAGGGATTTCATTCCGACGTGGCGGAATGGGCGGCGAAACACGGCTACGCGGAAATTCGCGCGGATGGGAAAATGTATTCCACCAGCGAACCATTCCGGTTGGACCGATTTCGCGAGCATGATGTGGAAATTGTGGTCGGCGTAGCGGAGGCCAAAAATCGGCGGCGCTCTGCCGAGGCGCCGCTACAGGAACTCGTCGACGAGACGTTGAAGCTCGGTCACGGCATGTTGCTGGCGCTGGATAATCACGGGAAAGTCAGCATTCATTCGACGGAACGTTCGTGCCCGGGTTGCGGCCGATCCTTTGAGCTGCTCGATCCGAAAAATTTCAGTTACAACTCGCCGCAAGGCTGGTGCCCTCGGTGCCGCGGATTTGGCGAATTGTTTTACATGCCAGAAGACGTGGACCGCGGCGCGCGCGAGGATGCGATTGCGGAATCGTGGTACGAATGGCAGGAGGGCCAGCGGGAAATTTGTCCGGAGTGCAACGGGGCGCGATTGAATCCGGTGGCGCGGGCCGTGCGGTTGAACGCGGGATCCGCCTTGCCCCGCCTTGGCGGGATTCGGCGCGACAAGCAGGACGGCGGTTCGACGATTGATGCCCTTTCGCAAATGTCGGTGGAGGCGGCGGAGATGGTTTTCCGCAAAATGAAATTTCGCGGGCGCGAAGCGGAGATTGCGCGGGATATTCTGCCGGAGATTCGCGAGCGGTTGAAATTTTTGTGCGAAGTGGGGTTGGGATATTTGCAGCTTGGACGCGGAGTGCCGACGCTGAGCGGCGGCGAGGCGCAGCGGATTCGGCTCGCGGCGCAGCTTGGGTCGAATTTGAGCGGTGTGCTTTACGTGCTGGATGAGCCGACGATTGGTTTGCATGCGCGCGATAATGAGCAACTGCTGGCGACCCTGGAAAAATTGCAAGCGCGCGGGAATTCGGTGGTCGTGGTTGAAC